>NZ_JBEBMR010000005.1:0-16182 GCF_043196685.1 Halobacteriovorax sp. RZ-2 | reverse complement strand
GTCTTACCGTGGTCAACGTGCCCGATCGTACCAATGTTTACGTGGGGCTTACTTCTGTCAAAAGATTCTTTTGCCATTTCTTACTCCTGTTTTATTACTTAGTTTAGTAGTTTAAAAAAATCTAAAACGTTTTAGATGTATATTCCTCGTTTTTCAAGTATTTCTTTGGCCATATTCATTGGTATCTCTTCATAACGGTCAAAATTCATCGTAAAGCTTGCACGACCTTGTGATTTTGAGCGTATATCTGTTGAGTACCCGAACATTTCCGATAGTGGAACTTCAGCATCAATTACTTCTTTATCTTGCTTAACACCCATTGAATGGATTTTTCCACGCTTCATATTGATGTCTGAAATAATGTCACCTGTATAATCAGATGGCGTTACAATTTCCAGACTCATTTTTGGCTCTAGTAATGATAAGCCTGCTTTTCGGCATGCAGCTCTAAAAGCATTAGAGGCAGCAATTGCATAAGCAACTTCTGAACCTTCATCTTCATTAAGCTCTGCGGCCACTAACTTGGCCTTAATATTTATAAATGGGTAACCGGCCAGGGCACCACCCATTGACGTATCTTTAATACTCTTCTCAATAGCATCAATAAATTCTTGTGGTAAATCTCTTTTAGTTAAATCCGTCTCAAATAAAACACCAGCTTGTGAGTCTGCTTGCTCAACTTCAATAACAGCGTTACCAAATACCATCTTGCCAGCTTGTTCACGATGGAATGTATCTGACTCTTTAGCAGTGCTAGTGATACTTTCACGGTATGAAACTTGTGGATCACCTACACGAATACCAACTTTAAACTCACGCTCAAGACGGTCACAAATAATTTCTAGGTGAAGCTCACCCATACCAAAGATTAAAAGTTGCCCAGTTTCTTTATTGTGCTGATATGAAAAAGATGGATCTTCTAACTTAAGTTGATTTAAAGAATTCATTAGTTTCTTTTCATCATTTGTTGTTTTTGGCTCAATCGCAACAGAAATAACAGATTCAGGAAAATCCATTAAATCAAAAATGACTGTACGATTTTCAGCACAAAGAGTTTCACCTGTTACAGTTTCCTTTAAACCAGAAATTGCAATAATATCCCCTGCCTTAGCTTCTTGCAGCTCAGTTCTCTTATCTGCGTGCATTTGTAGAATTTTATTAACTCTTTCACGCTTACCTTTGTGAGGATTATAAACCTGAGCTCCAGATTTAATTGATCCAGAATAAATTCTAAAAAATGTTAGTGAACCTACAAATGGATCAGTAGCAATCTTGAAAGCAATACCTGAAAATGCATCCTCAGTATCAGGCTTTCTAACTTCTTCTTTATCGTGATTTTTGCCATTAACACCTTTAACTTCACCACGATCAACAGGTGAAGGAAGGTAGTCACAAACCGCGTCCAGTAATGGCTGTACACCTTTATTTTTAAATGCCGATCCACAAAGAACTGCTACAAACTCATGATTGATAACAGCATCTCTAATAGCAGCTATTAATCTCTCATTAGTAATCTCTTCACCAGACAGGTAGTCTTCAGCTAACTGATCATCATAGTCAGCTAAAGTCTCGATAAGCTCTTCTCTTGCCATCTGAGCTTCATCTTGAAGATCTTCTGGGATATCTTCAACAACTACAGTTGAACCAAGATCCTCATCTTTAAAAAGCAGGGCCTTCATTCTTACGACATCAACCATGCCTTTAAACACATCTTCAGCGCCAATTGGAAGCTGAATTGCTGCCGCAGTCTTGCCAAGCTTCTCTCTTATTTCATCAAGACACATTTGAAAATTTGCCCCAACTCTATCCATTTTATTCACAAATGCAATTCTTGGTACTTTGTACTTATCTGCTTGGCCCCATACAGTCTCAGATTGAGGTTCTACACCGGCCACGGCATCAAATACACCTACTGCACCATCTAAAACTCTAAGAGCTCTCTCAACCTCAATTGTGAAGTCAACGTGACCTGGAGTATCGATGATATTAATATTCGTTTTGTTCCAAGTACAAGTTGTCGCAGCTGAAGTAATTGTAATCCCACGTTCTTGCTCCTGAACCATCCAGTCCATAGTTGCAGCACCATCGTGAACCTCACCAATTTTATGGCTTTTTCCCGTGTAGTAGAGAATACGTTCAGTTGTCGTCGTTTTACCCGCATCGATATGCGCCATAATTCCGATATTACGAATATTTTCTAAACTCATACAAAGTCCTTAAAAATTTAATTTTTGCAGACATATAATTAACATAAATATGGAATTTTAGATAGGAATAAAACCTGAATGAATAAAAGGCTTTATAAAAAGAAAGGCTCCCGTAGGGAGCCTTCTATTAGTTTATTATGGACTTTATTGCTTATTTTCGAACTACCACTTAAGGTGTGCAAAAGCTTTGTTAGCTTCTGCCATTTTGTAAGTGTCTTCACGCTTCTTAACAGCGCCACCTCTACCTTGAGAAGCATCGATGATTTCATCAGATAGTTTCTCAACCATAGTTCTACCACCACGATTTCTAGCATAATCTCTCAACCATCTTAGAGCTAGTGATTGTCTTCTGTTATTTCTAACTTCAACTGGAATTTGGTAAGTTGCACCACCAATACGACGAGACTTAACCTCTACCGCTGGCTTAATGTTAGAAAGGGCCTTCTTAAATACCTTTAATGGCTCTTCACCAGTCTTAGATTCAACTCTTTGAAGTGCACCATAAAAGATTTTTTCAGCAACAGATTTCTTACCGTCTTTCATAAGTGCGTTTACGCACTTAGCAACAACAACGTCTTGAAAGATCGGATCTGGAAGTACTTCTCTCGTCTGTGCTCTATGTTTTCTACTCATATTTTTTCTCCTTCACCGGAAACAGTTAAAACTGATCGATTACTCACCTCATGCCATGTTGCAATTGGTGTCACAATTAGTTAACTAAAAGTTATTTCTTTGGTCTCTTACAACCGTACTTAGATCTTCTCTGTCCTCTTTTATCAACACCTTGGCAATCTAGTGTACCTCTAATAGTGTGATAACGAACCCCTGGAAGGTCTTTTACTCTACCACCACGAATCATAACGATCGAGTGTTCTTGTAGATTGTGTCCTTCACCACCAATGTATGAAGTAACTTCAAATCCACTTGTTAGTTTTACCCTACAAACCTTTCTCATCGCTGAGTTTGGTTTCTTAGGAGTAGTTGTATATACTCTTGTACATACACCGCGTCTTTGAGGACACGCTTTTAAGGCAGGTGACTTAGTTTTTTCAACTTTATCAGTTCTACCTTTTCTAATTAATTGGTTAATCGTAGGCATTTCCGCTCCTTAACTACAACAATATTTCCACAATAAAAATAGGCTTTTGAGCCCATAATAAACTATAGAGGGATGGTGTAACACACCACCCCTCAATTAAGCAAGTTTTTATAGCATTAGTGTAGAAGTTTCTTCTAGAGAATCATCTTCTTCAACGAATGCTTCGTAATCACGATACTTAGAGATACCTGAACCAGCTGGAATCAGACGACCCATAAGTACGTTTTCCTTAAGACCACGTAATAAATCTTTTTTACCTTCAAGCGATGCCTGAGTTAAGATCTTAGTTGTCTCTTGGAAAGATGCAGCTGATAAGAATGAATCAGTTGAAAGAGCTGCTTTAGTAATACCAAGTAGAACTGGTCTTGCTTGAGCTGGCTCATATCCATCAGCAACTAATTGTTCATTAGTCGTAAGTAATTCTGCTTTAGTTACAGAGTCACCAACAACAAATGTCGAGTCACCTGGATCAGTTACTTCAACTTTCTTCAGCATTTGAGATACGATTACCTCAATGTGCTTATCATCGATATCTACACCTTGTAGACGGTATACAGCTTGAATCTCATCAACGATGTAACCTGCAAGTTCTTTAATACCAAGTACTCTTAGGATATCGTGTGGGTTAGCTGGCCCATCCATAATAGCTTCACCTGAACGGATATAGTCACCTTCGTTTACAGTTACATAACGTCCCTTAGGAATTGTGTAAACAACTGGATCAGAACCATCTTCAGGTCTAATTAGAATTCTTCTAGAACCTCTAACTTCAGCACCAAATTCGATTGTACCAGTTACATCGGCAATCTGAGATGCTTGAGCTGGCTTTCTTGCTTCGAAAAGCTCAGCAACTCTTGGAAGACCCCCTGTAATATCTTTTGTTTTCGTAGTTTCACGAGAAACTTTAGATAGTACGCTACCAACTTCAACAGTATCACCTTCAGTAACAGTTAGTGTTGCACCAACTTGAAGTCTGTATGAAGCCTGACGGTTTGTACCAGGAACAACAATAGGGTTTCCATCAGCATCAAGAATCGTCATTCTTGGTTGAAGTGAAGGATCTTTAGTTTCAGTTACAGTTCTTTGAGTAAGACCTGTTACCGAGTCAGTTTGCTCTGCAAGAGTTGCACCAACGACAAGGTCTTCAAACTTAACTGTACCAGCAACTTCTGTAAGAAGTGGAATCGCAAACGGGTCCCATTCAATCAGAGTATCCCCTACGTTTACTTCGCTACCTTCAGTGAAGTGTAGTTTCGAACCGTAGATTGCTGGATATTTTTCTTTTTCAACACCACGAGCATCTTTAATGATAAGCTCACCAGTCTTATTCATAACAAGAAGACCAGTTGGAGTTTCAACAGTTACAACATTGTTGTATACAACTTTACCAGATGTACGAACAGTTGTTTTATTTACTTGTGCACCAGCAGTTGCTGTACCACCAACGTGGAATGTACGCATTGTCAGCTGTGTACCAGGTTCACCAATTGACTGAGCAGCGATAACACCAACTGCCTCACCAACAGATACCATTGTTCCACGAGCAAGGTCGCGTCCGAAACAAGCCGCACAGAAACCGTGTCTTTCATTACAAGTAAGAACAGATCTAACCTTAATTTGGTCAACTTCTTTCTCTTCTAGTAATACAAGGTCCTTTTCAGTTAGTAAGTGACCTGTTGGAAGAACTTCATTACCTTCTGCAGAGATAACTGGAGCTGCTGTTACACGGCCCATTGCTCTAGAAGCAACGTGCTCAACAACTTCACCAGACTCAATACGAGAAGTTAGTGTAATACCATCAGTAGTTCCACAATCTTCATTTCTGATAATACCGTCTTGAGCAACGTCTACAAGACGTCTTGTTAGGTAACCAGAGTTAGCTGTCTTCAGGGCAGTATCGGCTAGACCTTTACGTGCACCGTGTGTAGACGTGAAATATTGTAGTGCCGATAGACCTTCACGGAAGTTTGAAGTAATTGGCGTTTCAATAATTTCACCAGATGGCTTGGCCATTAGACCCCTCATGGCAGCAAGCTGTCTCATCTGCTGAGCAGAACCCCTTGCACCTGAGTTTGCCATCATATAAAGAGCGTTGAATGAAGGAGCGTAAATTGGCTCTTCACCATCTTTATCTGAAGTAAATTCATCAGTTGAAATCTTCTCAAGCATAACCTTAACAAGCTTTTCAGTTGTTTGTGACCAAACATCAACAACCTTGTTATATCTCTCACCGTTAGTGATCGAACCTTCGTTATACTCTTCAGTAATCCCATGAACTTCATCATGAGCTTCTTTAAGGATTCCTTCTTTCTCAGAAGGGATTTCCATATCAACAACGTTAATAGAAATACCAGCTTTCGTAGCATTGCTATAACCAAGTTGCATAAGACCATCAGCAAGAAGAACAGTATCTTTTTCAGATCCTCTTCTGTAAGCAAGGTCAAGAAGCTTAACTAGTTCTTTCTTACCAAGAATGATGTTTACGTCTTCAAAGTTTAGACAAGTTGGAACGATATCAAATACGAATGTACGTCCAACAGTTGTTTCGTAAACTTCTCCACCAATACGTACTTTGATTGGTGCTTGTAGGTGTAGGTTACCTGAGTGGTAAGCAAACTGAGCTTCTTCTTTAGAAGAGAAAGTTTTCCCGTATCCACGAGCATATGGTCTAACACGAGTCATGTAGTAAAGACCAAGTACGATATCCTGAGATGGAGTAATAATTGGTGAACCATCTTTTGGAGAAAGAATATTATTTGTCGACATTGCAAGAACACGACACTCAATTTGAGCTTCTAGTGAAAGAGGCACGTGAACGGCCATCTGGTCACCGTCGAAGTCGGCGTTGAATGCAGTACAAACTAGAGGGTGAAGACGGATTGCCTTACCTTCGATAAGTACAGGTTCGAAACCTTGGATACCAAGTCTGTGAAGAGTTGGTGCACGGTTAAGAAGTACTGGGTGTTCTTGTACAACTTCTTCAAGGATATTCCATACTTCTTCTTTTTGTTGCTCAACCATACGCTTAGCAACTTTAATAGTAGTACAGTGTCCTTTTTCAATTAGTTTGTTGTAGATAAATGGCTTGAAAAGCTCAAGTGCCATTAGCTTTGGAAGACCACACTGGTGAAGTCTTAAGCTTGGACCAACAACGATTACAGAACGTCCTGAGTAGTCAACACGCTTACCAAGAAGGTTTTGACGGAAACGTCCTTGCTTACCTTTAAGCATATCTGAAAGTGATCTAAGTGGACGCTTGTTAGCACCAGTAAATACCTTACCACGACGACCATTATCGAATAGAGCATCTACTGCTTCTTGAAGCATTCTCTTTTCGTTTCTGATGATGATTTCAGGAGCATTAAGTTCTTTAAGTCTTCTTAGACGGTTGTTTCTGTTAATAACACGTCTATATAGATCGTTAAGATCTGAAGTTGCAAAACGTCCAGCTTCTAGAGGAACTAGAGGTCTTAAGTCTGGTGGAAGAATAGGAATAACATCCATCATAAACCACTCAGGCTTGTTTTCAGATTTCATAAGAGATTCAACAACTCTTAGTCTCTTAACAAACTTAGTTCTTGCCATTTCAGTAGTTGCGTTAGCAAGACCACGTCTTAGGTTTTTATTTTCAAGATCAATATCAAGCTTAGAAAGTAGCTCTTGAACGATTTCTCCACCCATTCCAGCTTCGAAATCAATTCCTTGATCCTTTAGTTCCCAATATTGTTGCTCAGAAATTACGCGACCTACATCAAGACCACCTTCAACACCATCAGTTGCTGAAGCAGTTACGATATATGCTTCGTAGTAAAGAACTTTTTCTAGTTCTTTAAGAGAAAGGTTAAGAAGAGCTGCCATTCTTGATGGAAGTGAACGTAGGAACCAAATGTGAGCAACTGGAGTTGCTAATTCGATATGTCCACATCTCTCACGACGTACTTTAGAAAGTGTAACTTCAACACCACACTTCTCACATACAACACCTCTGTGCTTCATTCTCTTATACTTACCACAGATACATTCGTAATCTTTTACTGGTCCGAAGATCTTTGCACAGAATAAACCGTCTCTTTCTGGCTTATAAGTTCTATAGTTAATAGTTTCTGGTTTTTTTACTTCACCAAATGACCACTCTCTGATTGTATCAGGAGAAGCAAGCTTGATAGATACACCTTCAACGCTTACTGGATCTTTTGGCTTATCAAAAAAGTTTAAAAGGTCTTTCATTTTTTTATGCCCTCTTAATATACGGCAGGACTAAGCCTGCCATAAATTAACGAATAGATTCTTCAATTCTGTCTTCTTCAAGTTTAACGTCTAGACAAAGTGCTTGTAGCTCTCTGATTAGAACGTTGAACGATTCAGGAAGACCTGGTTCTAGTACTTGCTCACCCTTAACGATTGACTCATACATTCTTGTTCTACCGATAACGTCATCCGACTTAACAGTTAAGAACTCTTGAAGAGTATAAGCTGCACCGTATGCTTCAAGTGCCCAAACTTCCATTTCCCCAAGTCTCTGACCACCGAACTGAGCCTTACCACCAAGTGGTTGCTGAGTTACAAGTGAGTAAGGACCTGTCGAACGTGCGTGAAGTTTTTCGTCTACAAGGTGGTGTAGTTTAAGCATGTACATAACACCAACAGTAACGTCCTCTGCGAAAGCATCACCAGTCTTTCCGTCAAATAGAGTTGTTTTACCATTTGTCTCAAGATCTGCTAGCTCAAGCATTTCTCTGATGTCTGCTTCTGAAGCACCATCAAATACTTTAGTAGAGAAACGAACACCGCTAGTAAGTTTCTTAGCAAGGGCCATAACAACATCGTCTGCTGCAGACTTTAACCAAGCTTCAACCTCTGGTGTCTTATAGATTTTGTAAATGAAATCCTTAATCTCGTGAACTTTCATTTGCTCTTCAAGCATAACCTTGATTTTTTCACCAAGACCACGTCCGGCCCATCCAAGGTGAAGCTCAAGAAGCTGTCCGATGTTCATACGAGAAGGTACCCCAAGAGGGTTTAGTACGATTTCAACAGGTGTACCATCAGCAAGGTAAGGCATATCTTCACGTGGAACTACGTTTGAGATAACCCCTTTGTTACCGTGACGACCGGCCATCTTATCACCTGGCTGAAGCTTACGCTTAATCGCTACGTATACAGTAATCTTTTTGATTACACCTGGAGGAAGTTCATCACCTCTATGAAGTTTTGCAATCTCATCAGTTGTCTTAGCTCTAACTCTGTTGATCTTGTTTCTAACATCTGCGAAATACTCAGATAGTTTTTCTTCAAGTTCAGCTTGTAGAGGTAGGTAACCAATTAGCTCAAATGGAATTGATGCTAGTACTTCACCTGTAATCTCAGTTCCTTTAGAAAGTAGTTCTGCTGAACCATCTTCAGAAACAAGTACATCAGTAACTTTTGCACCTTTAAGCATATCTGCAATCTTAAGAATTGCTGAAGTTTGGATTGCTTTAATCTCAATTCTTTCATCTCTTCTAAGAAGAGTTGTTTCTTGCTCGATAATGTCCTTAGATCTTGCACAAAGTTCAACACCTTCACGAGTGTAAACTCTAGCATCAATTACTGTACCGTAAACAGATGAAGGAACTCTTAGTGAAGTATCTTTTACATCACCAGCTTTATCACCGAAGATAGCTTTAAGAAGTTTTTCTTCAGGAGAAAGTTGAGTTTCACCTTTAGGTGTAATCTTACCAACAAGGATATCACCTGGCTTAATGATAGCACCAACTCTTACGATACCTGCTTCATCAAGGTCTTTTAGAGACTCTTCTGAAACGTTTGGAATATCGCGAGTGATTTCTTCTTTACCAAGTTTAGTATCACGAGCTTCAACTTCGAATGCTTCGATGTGAACTGAAGTGAAAACATCTTTTGCAAGAAGGTCTTCAGAGATCAGGATCGAGTCTTCGTAGTTATAACCACCCCATGGCATGAATGCTACAAGTGGGTTTTGCCCAAGTGCTAAGTCACCATTGTCAGTACCTGGTCCGTCAGCAAGTACGTCACCTTTCTTAACAATGTCACCTTCAGTAACAAGAGCTTTTTGGTTATTACAAGTGTTCTGGTTAGTTCTTTGATATTTAACAAGCTTGTAAATATCAACACCAGACTCACCATCTTTAAAATTATCTCTTTGGATAACGATTCTGTTTGAATCAACAAAGATAACGCGTCCATTGTCGTTAGCTACAAGTACCGCACCAGAGTCTCTAGCAACGATTCTTTCTGTACCTGTACCAACAATTGGAGCTTCAGTTTTAACAACAGGCACGGCCTGTCTCATCATGTTCGATCCCATTAGGGCACGGTTGGCATCATCGTGCTCAAGGAAAGGAATAAGAGATGTTGCAACTGAAATCATCTGAGTTGGAGAAACGTCCATTAGGTTAACTTCTGAAGCATCAACAAGTGTGAATTCACCAGAAGCACGAGCAGCTACCTGCTCACCTACAAGTTGTCCATCTTTGATATTATTTGCATCGATCTGAGCGATTACTTTACCTTCCTCTTGGAAAGCTGTGAAATACTCAACATCACCAATTTTCTGATCTTCACCAATAGTTAGGTAAGGAGTTTCAATGAAACCGTATTCAGAAACTTTTGCAAATGTTGCAAGAGATGTAATTAGACCAATGTTTGGTCCTTCAGGAGTCTCAACCGGACACATTCTTCCGTAGTGAGTAACGTGAACGTCACGAACTTCGAATGATGCTCTTTCTCTCGTTAGACCACCTGGCCCAAGAGCTGAAAGACGACGCTTGTGAGTAACTTCTGAAAGTGGGTTCGTTTGATCCATGAACTGTGAAAGTTGTGATGAACCAAAGAATTCCTTAACGGCAGCAGCAACTGGTTTTTGGTTTACAAGATCGTATGGCATCATTGTATCAATTTCTTGAATTGCCATTCTTTCTTTAACCGCTCTTTCCATACGTACTAGACCAACTCTAAATTGGTTTTCAAGTAGTTCACCTACAGGTCTAACACGTCTGTTACCTAAGTGGTCAATATCATCAACACGACCTTTACCGTTGTTAAGTTCAACAAGGTATTGGATAGTTGTATTGATATCTTCTTTAGTAAGTACAGTGTTCTCAACTGGAACATCTGTCTTAAACTTATAATTGATTTTCATACGACCAACACGAGATAGGTCATATCTTTCTTCGTCGAAGAAAAGTCCTTGGAAAAGAACTTCAGCAGCTTCAACTGCCGGTGGCTCACCTGGTCTTAGTCTTTCGAAGATTTTAAGAAGTGCATCTTCTTTAGTATCAGTTTTATCTAGTAGAAGAGTATTTCTAATCTGATCACCAAAGTTAATCATATCAATATATAGACACTCAACTTCAGTTACACCAGCAGCAACAAGCTCTTGAATCTTTGCTTCAGAAAGTGCTTCGTTAGCTAGACAGATTACTTCACCAGTTGACTCATTAAAGATATCTTTAGCAGCAACTTTACCAACTACTTCTTCAAGCATAGCTGGGATTTCAGTTACACCTGCTTCAGTTAATCTCTTAATTGAAGCTTTAGAGAATTTCTTCCCTTTTCTAACGATAGCCTTACCAGTCTTTGGATCAAGTACGTCATTAGTTGCACGAGTACCAGTCATTAAAGATAGGTCTAGAGATCTTACGAACTCACCGTCTTTAGAAAACTTGATTGTTTCCATGTGGTAGAACATATCAAGAATTTCTTCTGTACTGTAACCTAGAGCTTTAAGAACAACTGTTGCGTGTAGTTTTCTCTTTCTATCAATTCTAGCAAATAGAATATTCTTGTGATCGAATTCGAAATCTAGCCAAGAACCTCTATGAGGAATAATTCTTGCAGAATAAAGAAGCTTACCACTTGAGTGCTTCTTTCCACCATCGTGTTCGAATACGATACCAGGAGATCTGTGAAGCTGAGAAACAATAACTCTCTCAGTTCCGTTATATACAAAAGAACCAGTCTCTGCCATCAGAGGAATGTTTCCTAAGTAAACTTCCTGTTCTTTGATTGAAGAAACAGTTCTTTGTTCATTACCATCTTTGTCGACAGCTACATCATAGAATACTAGACGAACAACTACCTTAAGTGGCGCTTCATATGATAGGCCTCTTTGACGACACTCTTTTACAGTGTACTTAGGTTGTTCTAGTGAGTAGCTTACAAACTCTAACGATACAGTTTTGTTAAAGTCGTGGATTGGAAATACAGAATTGAAAACAGCCTGTAATCCCATTTCTTCTCTTTGAGAAGGAGGTACGTCCTTTTGAAGGAAATCATCATAGGACTTCTTTTGTAGAAGCATGAGTGGAGGCGTCTCTAACACAGATGGTGTAGAGGCAAAGTTCTTACGAAACCACTCGTTTGGTCTAAAAACCTCAGTCATTATGGTTCTCCCGGGTTTTAATTGTTTTAACGTGCACGTATATTTTTTAGTTACTTAATAACTTTTTTTTTCGGTTTTTACAAACGCAAAAAAGGTGTGAAGATCGCTAAATCTCCACACCTGTATTTTTTAATTTTTTATGCGATGAGCAAGGGGCTTAAATTACTTAAGCTCAACCTTTGCACCAGCAGCTTCAAGTTTTTTCTTGATTTCTTCTGCTTCGTCTTTAGAAACTGCTTCTTTAACAGTCTTAGGAGCACCTTCAACCATTTCTTTTGCTTCCTTAAGACCTAGACCAGTGATTCCTCTAACTTCTTTAATAACGTTGATTTTCTTAGCACCTGCTTCAGCAAGAACAACGTCAAATTCAGTTTTTTCTTCAGCAGCACCACCAGCAGTAGCTCCACCAGCAACAGCTACAGGAGCAGCTGATACACCAAATTTTTCTTCAAGTTCTTTAACTAGCTCAGCTACTTCAAGAACAGTCATGTTTGAGATTTTTTCAATTAATTGATCATTTGTAATAGACATATATAACTCCTAAAAATTTAAAATAACTTTAACTCTAACTTTGTTAATTACTATTCTGCAGATTCTTCAGCTGCAACTGGCGCAGCTTCAACGCCTGCTTCTTTTTGCTCTTTAATTGCATTAAGAACTCTAGCAAATGCTGAGATCGGTGCATTAAATGTCGCAAGAAGAGTACCAAGCATCTCATCACGAGATGGTAGGTCTGCAATTGCTTTTACTTCTGCTGCTGTTAGTGCTTTACCATCAAGTAAACCACCTCTAAGTTCTACTAGTTCAAACGTTTTTCCACATTCTTTTAGTGCCTTAGCAACGGCTGGTGCTTCGTCAAATGCGAAAGCAACAGCTTGCGTACCTTTAAGACCAGAAAGTAATTCTTCTGCATCTGTTCCGGCCGCTGCCTTAGAAAAAAGTGTGTTACGAGTAACAACTAGTGCTCCACCCGCTTCGCGGACAGATTTTCTTAGAGCTGTGGCGTCATTAGATGGTAGTCCAATAACGTTTGTTAGAAAGATAGCGTTGGCATCAGTGATCTTCTTTTTAAGACCATCGATGATAACGTCTTTCTCTGCTCTAGTTAACATCGTTTACCTCCTAAACTATTGGAGGGAGATTTCATGCAGGCTTTATGTAGCTTCAAACTTGTTCAGCAGCTACACCGACAATCATCAACCCCTTATTATTTTGCTGCGATAGATGCAGCTTCTAAAGTATCAATTTTAAGTCCTGGCCCCATAGTCGTACTTAAAGTAAGTGACTTAAGGTATGTACCTTTTGCAGAAACAGGCTTAGCTTTAATGATTGCTGTAACCATTGTGTCGATATTCTTTCTTAAATCTTCATTTGAGAAAGATGACTTACCAACTGGAACGTGGATGATACCATTCTTCTCAGTTCTGTACTCAACCTTACCAGCTTTTTGCTCTTTAACTGCGTTTTCAACATTAGGAGTAACTGTTCCTAATTTTGGGTTAGGCATTAGACCTCTAGGTCCTAGGATTCTTGCAACACGACCAAGTTTACCCATCATGTCTGGAGATGCGATAACTCTATCAAAGTCAAGCCATCCACCTGCGATCTTAGCAACGATATCGTCACCACCAACGTAATCTGCACCAGCTGCTTCAGCTTTAGCTACGTTGTCACCAGATGTAATAACACAAACTTTTACTGATTTACCTGTACCAGCTGGAAGTGCTAGTGCACCTCTGATCATCTGGTCAGCGTGTCTTGGATCTACACCAAGTCTGAACGCTAGATCTACAGTTTCATCAAATGATGCGAACTTTACTTCTTTTGCAAGATTGATCGCTTCATCAATTGTGTAATTCTTAGTTGTATCTACTTTTGCAAGTGCTTCTGTATATTTTTTTGATTTCTTAGCCATTGTAACACCTCTTAGTAATCTAGTTTGATACCAGCTGAACGACATGAACCTTCGATGAT
The DNA here is from genome assembly GCF_043196685.1 of Halobacteriovorax sp. RZ-2. Classification (NCBI taxonomy): domain Bacteria; kingdom Pseudomonadati; phylum Bdellovibrionota; class Bacteriovoracia; order Bacteriovoracales; family Halobacteriovoraceae; genus Halobacteriovorax; species Halobacteriovorax sp. RZ-2. The sequence goes on along the minus strand of NZ_JBEBMR010000005.1, from coordinate 2,501 downwards.
TCTTTCCGCTGCTTCTTGAGTAGCTGCTGTTAAGTCTGGTCTTTTCGCTTCAACAATTTCTTCAATGATTTTCTTAGATACTGTTGTTACAACTTCTGTTCCTGGCTTCTGTGCCCCTCTCTTAAGCTTAAGCTTATCTTTAAGTAGGTATGAAGCTGGAGGTGTCTTAGTTACAAATGTAAAAGAACGGTCAGAGTATACTGTAATGATTGTTGGAAGCATTACACCTGCGTCTTTTTGTGTCTTTGCATTGAAAGCTTTACAGAATTCCATGATGTTTACACCTTTTTGACCTAATGCCGGCCCTACTGGTGGTGATGGGTTTGCTTTCCCACCTGGAATTTGTAGCTTAATGAAACCTGTGATTTTCTTAGCCATAAATTTCTCCTGCGAACTTTAGTTCTACCAACGGTTATTAATTTTTTTCTACCTGAGAAGCATCTAATTCTACTGGTGTTGGTCGACCAAATATAGAAACGTTTACTTTCAGTTTTCCATTTTCATTTACAGATTCAATCGTACCGATAAATGAAGCGAAAGGTCCTTCGATAACCTTAACTTCTTCACCTTCAGAGAAGTCCACAGTTGTACGTGTCTTCTTGAAACCACCAGTTGATTGACCTGTCATATATGCTGCCTCTTCATCTGATAAAGGGGCCGGTTTGTCAACAGTTCCGCCAACAAATCCTGTAATTTTGTCAGTATCTTTTACTAAGTGCCAAGTGTTCTCATTCATAAGCATATGAATTAAAACGTAACCTGGAAAAAGCTTCTTAGTAATAGTTCTTTTTCTTCCACCTGCATGAGATGTTACTTTTTCTTCTGGAACAACAATTTCACCAAAAGAGTCAGTTAGCTTATAGTTAACAATTCTTTCACGAAGAGTTTTTTGAACTTTGTTTTCTTGACCTGTAAGAGTCTTTGCAATGTACCAACGAAAGTCAGGGTTAACAGTAGCTTCACCTTCTGATGATTCTACGGCCATTTCTTCATTAGTTAGTTCTTTTTCTGTTTCGTTGTTATCAACCATTTTTATCTCACTTAAATTAATTAAAGGTATAAATTAAAGAATAATGCTTAGTAGTTGTCTGAATGAATAATCTACTAAAACGAAAATTCCACTAACAATGCTTAGTGCGATTACTAAACCAATTGTCGTCTTTAAAACGTCATCTTTGTTAGGCCATACAACTTTTACGAGTTCAGCGTAAACATCCTCTAGTAAAGTTGATGCATTTTTGTTCTTAGCAATTACTAAGAAAACAATTAGACCAACAACAATTCCAACTACTTGTACTGTGATTGGGAAGTTTGGAACCTTTGCTTCAAGATCAAACCACTCACTTAATTGTTCGAGGAATCTAATAGTAATAAAACCACAAATTGCACTTACGGCAGCAACAAAAGCGTTAATCCATTTCTTGCTGTCTTCACTCTTAATGAGGGACATCTCAAATCCTTTTTTACCTAAATTAAACGTATAAGTATCAGATTATATCCCTTAATTAACATGGTTTGGCAAGAGCTAACGCAAAAATAGGACATTTTTGCAGTCAAAATAAAATATATTGGAGTAAAAAGTGGCGGGCGCATAAGGATTCGAACCTTAAACCTACTGATTTGGAATCAGCCGCTCTACCAATTGGAGCTATACACCCGTTCGACTTGGAAACATAAATTACCGAAAAAGGCCTCCGCCGTCAATCTCTATTACTATAAATATTTCCATTATATTGAACAGAGTCCAAACAAAGGGTAGTGTGGCGAATCGCAACAGCGACATTTAATTTTATTGGAGAGAAAACAACATGAAGTATTTAGTACTATTGATGCTTACACTTAATATCAACGCAGCAATTTTCGTTTCTAAAACGTGTTCTGAGGATCAGAAAGATATGCTGATCAAAGACACGCAAAAATCTCGTGCGGACATGAAAGGTATCATTAAAGACCTTAGACAGTACAAAAAACAAAACCCATACATGGACAAGAGTGTTGAGAAGAAAATCAACAAGGCCATCGTTGTAATGAAGTGCTCTCTTGCTAGAACATATTGGACTAAACATAAATGTGTTGAACCATATGGTGGTGCAATTGCTTACACATATGCTGTCATTGGAAAAACAGTTTATATTACACCAAGCTACTGGGATTATGATATCGATGGCCGTCAAGGGATCGTTCTTCACGAATTAACACACAAGTGTGGAACAGGTGATGCTGACTACTTCTGGACACGTAAACCAAAAGATACAAACGGTACACCTTGGTCAGATATCGCTGATACATATCGTTACTGGCAACAAAATGGGACATGTATCCCAGAAATCGATTGTTAAAAAGATAAATTAAAATTTAGGCATAAAAAAAGGGGAGCAAAAGCTCCCCTTCCTTATATCTTGAATATTTAAAATATTAGTCAAGAATTTCAGATACTGTACCAGCACCGATTGTTCTACCACCCTCACGGATTGCGAACTTAAGACCTTTTTCCATCGCGA
>NZ_JBEBMR010000004.1:0-360718 GCF_043196685.1 Halobacteriovorax sp. RZ-2 | reverse complement strand
GTCTTACCGTGGTCAACGTGCCCGATCGTACCAATGTTTACGTGGGGCTTACTTCTGTCAAAAGATTCTTTTGCCATGACTTAAGTCTCCTTAAAAAAGTTAAACATAACATTATGTTTGTCTTAATAATTACTATAACTAAAAGCTAAATTTGAGTTGTAAGTATCGACTATATTCGACTTAGATTCAACATAAAAAAAATGCCATCCAAGTTAAAATCTAACCCACAAATTTCATATTGCCATTTTGATAACATAAAAAACTTGAATTGCCAGTAAAATCTATACTTAAAGGCCACAAAAAAGTTTATTACGAGGAAAAAAAATGGAGCTCACGACGGGATTTGAACCCGTGACCTCTTCCTTACCAAGGAAGTACTCTACCCCTGAGCCACGCGAGCACAAAATAAGATTCATATAATTTAATAATGAGTTTTGATTTTTGGCAAAAAAAAAGATCCTCTAGGAGGATCTTTTTAATGGAGCGGGCGACAAGGTTCGAACTTGCGACATTCAGCTTGGAAGGCTGACACTCTACCAACTGAGTTACGCCCGCATAAGATTTAAATTTTATAACCTTTTAAAAACATTCTGTAAAGAATTATTTTCAAAATGGTGGCGAGAGATGGATTCGAACCATCGAAGGGATACCCCGACAGATTTACAGTCTGTTGCCTTTGGCCACTCGGCAACCTCGCCACAACCGCTGTAAAGAATGGAGCTGGCAATAGGACTCGAACCTACGACCTGCGGTTTACAAAACCGCTGCTCTAGCCAACTGAGCTATGCCAGCAAACATTACTTGCGATGGAAATAAGTTATAAAGTAGAATTAAAAACCTGGCAAGCTTTTTTTAACTTATTTTTTAGAAAAAACTTTTTCCATTGCAATTGCCGCAGCAACAGATACATTTAGCGACTCAATTTTTCCCATTGGCTCTAAACGTATTTTCTTTTCCAGTAGACGAACTGTAGCGTGTGACAGTCCTCTATCCTCTGCCCCAAGTACGAGGCATTTAATCCCATTGATTTCACCTAAATCATTATCATCAGTATGCTCTGTAAGCCCTATTGGAGTTACGTTACGCTTAATAAGTGCTGATAGAAACTTAGGTAAAGAATTGCATTTAACAATCTCAATATATTCTAGAGCGCCAGATGCAATACGGGCCATCGAAGGCCCAATATTGAAATTATTTTTTACTGCAAAAACAATATGAGAAACATTGTAAAATGCTGCTGTACGCATGATTGCACCAGCATTGTGGACATCTGTCACACCATCAAGACATAAGATTTTTACTTCTTCACCATTATCGATTGCATCAAATAATGGTTTTGTTTCCGATACTTCTTTCTGACTTGTTAACAAGAAAACACCTGATGGAACTCTTGTGTATTGAAAGTCTTCTTGGGCGTAAAGCTCTTTAGCTAGTTCTTGAACTTTATGAGAAGAAACTAGTTTAACCTTCACTCCATCAAGTTCTTGTTTTTTAATTCCGCCCATTTTGTAAAGCTTATCGATCCCTTCTTCACAGGCTACTAATTCGATAATCTGACGTTTAGGATTGCGAATTGCGTGTACAATAGAATGTACTCCAACAATGATATCTTGTTCCATTAAAGGTCCTTTAAAAGCTCGTTAACTTTTACGAGAAGCTCGTCTTCTGAAATTTTAATTTTTTCACCAGTACGTCTTACTCTAATCTCAAGTAGGCCATCTTCTTTGTGATCTCTTTCTCCAAGAACAACTTGAAGTGGTAATCCTAAAAGATCAGCATCTTTAAATTTAAACCCTGGTCCAGCCTTTCTATCATCATAGACAACTTCTAAACCAGACTCTACAAGCTTCTTATGAAGTTCATTTGCTTTTTCTTTGTATTCATCAGACTTAGTGATGGCAACAAAAGATAAGTTGTATGGTGCGATTGCTGCTGGCCAAATGATCCCATTTTCATCATGGTTTTGCTCAATTGCTGCTGCAACTAAACGAGTTACACCAATACCGTAACAACCCATTAAAGGCGTTGCTGCCTTTCCATTTTGATCGAGAATAGTTACACCCATTCCCTTCGTATACTTGTCACCAAGTTGGAAGATATGCCCTACTTCAATACCTCTTTTAAGCTCTACTTGATGCTTTCCATCGAGAGTAAAGTCACCAGAGCATGCAAGTCTAAGATCAGCAGTTTTAATATCTTTAAGCTGTTCATTTGCGACAAAGTTCTCTAAGTGCATATCAACTTTATTTGCACCAACAACGTAAGCCCCGTCTAGATCAACTTGTGCATCAAATACGATTTCTAAATTATTAATTCCAACTGGTCCAATAAAACCTTTTTCAAGGCCAAGAGTTTTTAATTCATTATCAGTCGCTGCAATTAAGTCACGTCCTGGATATACTTTTTCAAGTTTCAATTCATTTAGTTCATCGTCACCTAAAAGAAGTGCTAAAACAAAAATTTCATCTTCTTCATTCTTTGCTTTATAAACTAGAGACTTGATTGAGTGATATTCACTCTTTCCTAAGAAGTCGCAAACATCTTTGATTGTTGCTTTACCAGGTGTTGCAACTTCGGCCATATCACCTGTTTTAGATGCACTTTCAACCTTTCTTAATGTCTTAGCTGTTTCTATATTGGCCGCATAACCTGCTTCATTTGAATAGATAATTGCATCTTCACCAGCATCAGCGATTACTTGAAATTCATGAGTTTTAGCTTCACCGTCGGCCATTGCTCCACCGTCAGCAACAACTGCTGAAAACTCAAGCCCTAGGCGATTAAAAACATTTTCATAAGCTTCATACATTCTATCGTAAACTTCATCTAAACATTCTTTTGAAGCATGGAAAGTATAAGCATCTTTCATGATGAATTCACGCCCACGCATTAAACCAAAACGTGGTCTAATTTCATCGCGAAATTTTGTATTAATTTGATAAAGAGAAAGAGGTAAATCCTTATATGACTTTATTGTTTTTCTAAAAACATCAGTAATGGCCTCTTCGTTTGTTGGCGAGATACAAAGATCGCGATCTGCTTTGTCTTTAAACTTAAGCATCTCACCACCCATTTTATCCCAACGGCCAGTTTCTTGCCAAAGCTCACCTGGAGTAACAACAGACATTAGCATTTCGTAACATCCGGCCTTATCCATTTCTTCGCGAACAATTTGCTCTACTTTGCGAATTGAACGGTAGCCCATTGGTAGATAATTATATAATCCAGCTGCTGACTTATGAATTAAGCCCGCTCTCATCATTAGCTGGTGTGATGCAATTGTTGCATCTGCTGGCACTTCCTTATAAGTTTGCCAAAAACCCTTTGATAGAATCATAGTATTTTCTCTCTTTTATAACGCGTGAAAATCCATACCATTGTACACGCTGTTATTCACACAATAAATGTTAAATATTTTTATATCGACTGATTAAAATGACGGCGCAAGGGCCATGGGCAGATCAAACGCCTGAACTGCTTCTTTCTCAAGAGAAGTCGCTGATACAATTTCGTATGCATCTGGCGTCTCAAGAAGCTTGCGACAAAGAACGTTGTGAACGTGGTGACCAGACATGTAAGTAGTGATTTTTCCAGCGATCTCATAACCAAGAAGGCTAATATCACCTACAGTATCAAGAATTTTATGTCTTACGAATTCATCATCAAAACGTAATCCATCTGGGTTCATTACTTTAAAATCATCTAGAACAATTGCATTATCAAGAGATCCGCCCTTAATTAGACCTTTTCTCTTTAGCATATCAACATCTCTTAAAAGACCAAATGTACGAGCACGGCCAATTTCTGCGATGTAATTCTCACACGTAAATTCAAATATCTTACGTTGAGTTTTGATAATTGGGTGTTTAAAAACGATAGTTGAATCAATCACTAGCTTTTCACAAGGTTCGATTCTCGCCCATTTTTCGCCAACTTTAACTTCCACCGGCTTAGTAACCACTAGGAACTTCTTAGTTTTATGAAGTTGTTGAATTCCCGTCTCTTTAATAACGTATAGGAAAGATGCACCTGAACCGTCCATAATTGGAACTTCTGGCCCATCGATCTCGATGTAGCAATTATTGATACCAAATCCATAAAGAACAGAAAGAAGGTGTTCAACAGTGTGAACAGCACCTGGACCTGAACCAATAGCAGTATTATTCTCAGTCGCCCCAACAGTGTCTGCAGTTGCCTTAAGAATTTGTGAATCTTTAATGTCAGTTCTTTTGAACTGAATACCAGAATCTGCTTCAGAAGGATGTAGAGTCATTGTCACCTTCTTTCCAGAATGGATCCCAATTCCTGTAATCATCACTTTTTTCGCTATAGTTCTTTGGTTTAACATTAAAAATCACCTAATTTTAAGTACTTTGTGTAATTTTAAACTGAGCAGCAATATATAGCAAGTATCGTCATAGATGAGCAAAATATTACTGAATTTCCTGTCCTAGAGGCTTTTGTAACAAAAATTAACCAACCCTTCCACTCTTTTAACAATAACCGTAAAATAAATGCAGATGTTAAAACAACGTTAATTTAATTACATGAATGGGTTAAAGAAGGTTTACTGATGGAAAATTTATTTAATAATCTTGATTTAAAAGAAGTGAATAGATTCAATGCTGGATGCTGTGTTGAACACTTGGCAATTACAATTACTGAAGCTGGAAGTGATTACTTAGTGGCCACGATGCCTGTCGATGAGAGAACGAGGCAGCCATACGGCGTCCTTCACGGTGGAGCAAGTTGTGTCCTAGCAGAATCTGTAGGCTCTATAGCTTCTAATATTATTTTGGATTCTTCAAAATACTATGCAGCAGGTTTAGAGATTAATGCTAATCACGTTCGCCCAGTGCAATCTGGCATTGTAACAGCAAAGGCAACGGCCGTTCACCTTGGGAAATCGACCCATATTTGGGATATCCGCATCACAGACGAGAAAGACAAATTAGTTTGTATCTCTCGCCTGACGATGGCAGTTATTAAAAAGTAGTTTTTATTTTTTCAAAAGACGTGTTGGCATCTCAAAGGCTTCGTTAGTGAGCTTCTCACCAGTCTTTGGATGCTTTACTGTTCTAAGTGCTACGAAGTGAAACAGAAGTGGGTTGATTGAGTAGATCTCATTTAAGATCTCTCTTTCTTCTTCTGTAATAAATCCCTTCTCCACTAGATCAGTCGTGCGATAGATCCAATTGATTGCAGGTAGTGGATAGTCTGATCCATACATTACACGATGGTGAAATTGTTTATTTTCAATCATCTCAATTAGAGGCTCACTTAGTCTTTCATAAATAATGAGGGCCGAAAGATCTGTGAAGAGATTCTTCTCATATTTCTTTTCCTTGAATAGTCTCCAAAAAAGATCAGAACACTCTGCCTGTACTCCACCGTTATCTAAGTCTTCACACTTACCACGAGATGCCGCGTGAGAGATGATAACATCAACACCGAGATCAAGTGCATGACGAAGTCGAAGTGGGTTTCCCAACTCTTGAAACTTATCCCCTTCAACGGCCTTCTCCTCACCTGCGTGAGTAATGAGTGTCATATTATATTTTTTAAGAGTTTTGTAAAAAGGAATAACCTTTTCATTTGCAGGATCAATCCCCATCGCATTTGGAAGCCACTTAACAAATTTTACACCACGTGCAGCCCACTTCTCTAGTTCTTGAATTGCATCTTTACGATAAGGGTGAACAGAGGCAACCATCTTAAAGTTTACTGGATGTTTTTGTGACAACTTCCACACGTATTCATTTGGAACGTGAAACTCTGAATGCTTTAAATCTTTGCTTCCATCTAATTTATAGTGGTAATCAAAAGCTAGTGCATAAGCAGGAATAAAGTGTGGCTGGTAAGTCATTAAATCAACAAGACGAGAAACATATTGCTCATCGGCCTGAGATTCATCATCAACACCTGAAGCTGTAATATAAACATTGAAGCGATTATACTTTGATAAGTGATTATACCAATCTTGCATTTCAGGATTTACCCAAATACCACTTCCGCTATTTCCAAGCCCTACAATATGAAGGTGAGTATCTCTCAATTTTTTAAGATCAATTCCATCATAAGACTTTTCAACAAAGTCTTTCACGTGTTTTGGTAATTTATCGTATTCGTTTGGTTCGTAATCGAAGTCACCACCAAGTTTCCCATATAGAAGAGAGCATGATGACAATAGCATTGCTAGTGTAATTAATAATAAATTTTTCATTAAAATAACCTTAGACCTTTTTTATAGTCGTATTTAACTTGTAGAAGTACGCTGAAGTGATCATGATCATCACGATCGTGATTGATTCCTAAAATAGTATCGTATGTCCACTTATCTCTTTTAAATTGATTTAGGAATCCAACAAAAGCTGTATCTTGCTTACTTTTTTCTGCCCACGAACGAAAATGTAAAACACCAAATGTATAAGTATCACTATATTGATAAGCGATAATATTTCTCATGACATTAACAATATCGTCTGTGTAAATTTCCATTGAGTGAAGAGCATTAACGACAAGTCCTGAATAGCCACTGTACTTGAAAAACTCTCTTTGAAAGTCATTGATCGTAACTAATTTCTTATAGGCTAAGACATTTTCAATCCTTAGATATGAGCGTGTCCCATCTGCATCACAAACTTGTGTTTCACAATCAAAAGTCGAAAGCTCTTTTGATGAGCGCCAAACTTGCTCTGTTCCTGCAGTGAACCCTAGAATTGAAATTGGGAAAAAATCGATTCGTCCACCGACTGAATTGATTGTTCCACTCGTGTTGAAATAAGCCGATTCACGAATAAATCCATAAATCTGGTCATTGTAGCGCCACATTTCTTGGCTTATCCCGGCGTCTACTCGAGCAGCTGCTCCAAGAATATAAGAACGATAACCAGCAGTTGCTGATAAATCGTAAGTGGCCTGAATGTTAAACGTAATTAGACATAAACACAGAAGTAAAAACTTATTTTTCATCAATCAACTCTTTTGCAATTTGTGAGATCTCGCGACCTCTTGGCGTACGTATTAAAAAACCTTCTTTTAAAAGAAATGGCTCATAAACATCTTCAATCGTGGAGCGATCTTCAGCAAGAGTTGCACAAAGCGCTTCAATACCAACAGGTCCCCCACCATAATACTCTTGAATAACAGAAAGAATGCGTCTATCCATGCGATCAAGACCATGTTCATCAATTTCCATCATTTCTAGTGATTTTTTCACATCATTTATATTTACGTGAGAAGAATCACGAACAATGGCGAAGTCGCGAACACGGCGAAGGACACGATTGGCAATTCTTGGTGTCCCACGAGAACATCTTGCCATTAACAATTCCGCATCTGCATCGATTTGAATTCCAAGTTTCTTTGCATTATTTGAAATAATTACTGCAAGCTCGTCGGCCTTATAAAAGTCGAAATGGAAATGGGCCATAAAACGATCACGTAATGGATTTGATAAAAGTCCTGAGCGTGTTGTAGCACCAATTAGAGTAAAGGGCGCAATTTCAATTTGCATTGTTCTTGCGGCAGCACCATCACCAATGACAATATCTAAACGGTAATCCTCCATCGCCGAGTAGAGAATCTCTTCAACAGAAATATGCATACGGTGAATTTCATCAATAAAGAGAACATCACGAGGCTCTAGGTTTGTTAAAATAGCAGCAAGGTCTCCCTTTTTCTCAATGGCCGGTCCAGAAATGACGTGAAGCTGACTTCCCAGTGCATTCGCTATAATCATGGCAAGAGATGTCTTTCCAAGCCCTGGAGGCCCAGATAAAAGAGCATGGTCCATTGACTGCTTACGCTTTACTGCTGATGTCACCATGACATCAATATTTTGGACGATTTTTTTCTGGCCAATATATTCAGAAAAATCCTTTGGCCTTAGAATAACTTCTTTTCTTGTTTCTTCTTCATCAAGAGTAGGATCAAAAAAGCGACCTTCAGACATTTACACCTCTTTTAAAACGAGGTGAACAAGTTGTTCAGCTCTTGTTATTTGATTTTCATCTAAAATTCTCTTAGCAAGTGGCATAACTTTATCTTCTGTAAAGCCAAGCTCCTTACATGCCATGATTGCATCATTCATAAGAGCAGAGTCATGACTTACCACCTCTGTTATAGTTTCTTCGAATAACTCAAGATTAAGTGGTGCTTGTACCGAAGTCTCACTAGACTGAGTTGCTGTAGCAGAAGCTTTCGAATACATTTTTATTTTTTGTGCTTTTCCACTTAAATCAAGAATGATCTGAGAAGCGGCCTTGGCACCAACACCAGGTGCCTTCTGTAGTGTTTTCTTATTGTCGAAAGTAATAGCATCGATAATATTATCGACACCAATACTTGTTACAAGAGCAAATGCCCCTTTAGGACCAACACCCTTAACACTTAGTAATAGTTCAAATGTTTTCTTCTCACGAAGTGAGCGAAAACCAAAAAGCTCTTCACTTGCCTCTTTCACAATATGTGAAATGAAAATCGCCGCAACTGAGCCCTCAGGTAAAACATGTTGAAAATAAATTTGGTGTCCTACTCCTGAAGGAGTAAATAGAATTAACTCGTTTCCATCACTGAAAACAACTTCGCCTTGTAATAGACCGATCATAAAACCTACTTAGAAAATACTTCTTTTAATGTACGTGCTTTTGTACGAGTATGAGACGATTTTCCCTTTATTTTTGCTCTTTGTCCACGATTCAACGCGTGACAAAGCGCTATAGCAAGGGCATCCGACTCGTCATGTGATTTAAAATCTAGCTTACCAAAGATCATACTCAGAGCGCGATCAACACTTTCTTTTGAAGCAAGTCCATGTCCTGTAACACTAGATTTTATTAAGTTTGGTGAATACTCTGTGATCTTCCCCTGATACTTTTCAGATAGACCTGCGATAAGAGCACCTCTTGCTTGAGCAAGCTTAGATAGTGCTGGAATACTCTTTACATAGATGAGTGCCTCGACAGATATTTCATCTGGCCTATACATTGAGACAATATCTTTAATTGAAGAAGAAATCGTAGCTAAACGATCGAGAAACTCTGGTATCTTATCAAATTTTAAAACACCTGAGTCGACATACTTAAATTTACGACCTTCCACTTCGATAACGGCCCAACCAGTAGTACGAGATCCGGGGTCAATTCCTAGAATATACATAGATTTAGTATAAACGAAAAATTCGAATTTACGAGCGATCTACGCCTTTTATCATGTGGCCAATATAAAAAACTGCTGATCCACCAATAAATTGATAGAGCTCAAGCATTTCATAGTCACCTTTTTGTAAACCAACAAAAAGACAAAGCCCAACTGATGCGAAACCGATTAATTGTAGTGCTAATCCTAACCAAAAAAACATATCACTTGAATACGACTTAATTCTGAAATTGCCAATACCAAGCTATAAAGATAATATGTGTTAATGCAAAATGAGACAAAATTACTATATGCGCAACCAGTCATAGAAAGGCAAGTTGAACTCCTTAAACAAGAGTGTATCACCCTGAAAGAACAAGGTGTGGTTCCTTGTTTGAAAGTAATTCTTGTTGGTGATAATCCAGCAAGTGTTATTTATACAAATAGTAAGAAGAAATTTGCAGAAAAAATTGGTGCTAGTTGTGAAATTGTTAATTTAGAGAAAACAATTAGTGAGGAAGAGTTCCTGAAAATTGTTAATCAATTTAACGAAGATCCTCTTGTCCATGGAATTCTTATTCAACTACCACTTCCAAAATCACTTTCACAAATTGATACAACAGACCTTGTTGTTCCTCACAAAGATGTCGATGGTTTCCACTACGAAAATGTTGCTAAACTTTATCGAGGCCAACTTGGCGAAACATCAATGATTCCTTGTACACCAAAAGGCATTGTGACAATGGCCAAGTACTACGGAGTAGATTTTTCAGGAAAGAATGTTGTTATCGTTGGTAGAAGTCTTATTGTTGGTAAACCACTTTCATTATTACTAACAAACTTGAATGCAACAGTTACACTTGCGCATTCGAAAACACAAAATTTAAAAGAGCTAACTAAGTCTGCAGATATTATTATCACGGCCATTGGCTCACCTAAACTCTTTACTAAAGAGTACTTTAGAAATGATCAATCACAAGTTGTCTTTGATGTTGGTATCAATCGAAGCAGCGAAGGAAAGCTTTGCGGTGATTGTGATTTTGAAAATATTAAAGATCAATTAGCGGCCATTACTCCAGTTCCTAAAGGAATTGGTCCAATGACTATTTTCAGTGTCTCTCAGAATTTAATTAGCGCCGCTAAGAAATAAAACCTAAGGAAATTTATGAAACAAACATCACTTACACAGGCGCATCGCGACCTTAAGGCAAAAATGGCAGACTTTGCAGGTTATGAAATGCCGATTCAATATGCTGGCGTAAAAGCTGAAGTTGAAGCCGTAAGAAGTAACATCGGTGTTTTCGATGTTTCTCACATGGGTGAATTCTTTGTAACGGGGCCAGATGCAGTAGCATTCGTTGACTATATTATTACTAATGATTTTACAAATGCTGAAACTGGCAAAGCTGTTTACTCACCACTTTGTCGTGAAAACGGAACAGTTATTGATGATCTGATTGCTTACAAATTAGAAGCTCAAAAAGTTTTAATTTGTGTAAATGCTGCAAATATCAATAAAGATTGGGATTGGATTTCATCAAAAACTGAAGGTTTTAATATTGAACTAACAAACCAGTCAGAAGACTATTCTTTACTTGCTATTCAAGGTCCTAAAACGGAAGAAGTTCTGTCTAAACTAGGCTTTGACTCAGTAACAAGCGCTGCTTATTACTCAGCATACGAAAGTGCTTGGAATGATGCTCCGGTTATCATGGCAAGAACTGGCTATACAGGTGAAGATGGATTTGAAGTTTTTGGTTCACATGAAACAATTCAAAAACTTTGGTCAGAACTTCTTGGAGCAGGAGTTACTCCTTGTGGACTTGCTTCACGTGATGTTCTAAGACTGGAAGTTTGCTATCCACTGTACGGTCACGAGTTAAATGATGAGTTAACTCCTCTGGATTCGGCCCTTAAGTGGACAGTAAAGCTAAACAAAGAAAATTTCATCGGTAAGAACGCACTACAAGAAACGACGCCAACTCATCGACTTGTTAAACTTTCTATCGACAAAGGTATTCCAAGAGAAGGCTACGAGATCTTAAATGACCAAGATCAAGTCATTGGAGTTGTAACTAGTGGAACGATGTCTGTGACTAACTCTCAAGGGATTTGCCTTGGTCTAGTAAAGCGTGATTTATTTCCTGAAAATAAGAAATTTAGAATACAAATTCGAAAGAATGTAATAGATTCAAACTATCATACAAAACCATTTGTTACCGGAGGGCACAAATAATGACTAATATTCCAACTGATCTTAAATATACAAAAGAACATGAGTGGGCAAAGATTGAAGGTGATATCTTAACAGTAGGTATTACAGATTTCGCACAAAACTCTCTAGGAGATATCGTATTTGTTGAGCTACCTGAAGTAGGTCAAGAATTCTCTAAAGATGACACTTTTGGAGTTGTAGAATCGATTAAGTCAGCAAGTGATCTTTATATTCCAGTTTCTGGAACAATTACAGAAATCAATGAAGAACTTCCAGATTCACCAGACAATCTTAACTCTGAGCCGTATGAGTCTTGGATGATTAAGGTGAAAATGTCTAATCAAGATGAACTTTCAGATCTTCTTTCAAACGAAGAATACGAAAGCCTTTGTCAAGAATAAACAAAATAAAATCTGTTTTAATTTCTTACATATGCCCTCGAAATGAGGGCATTTTTTTATTTCAGTAACTTACAAATTTCTCACCTAAAAATATTTTCAATTGACCAACTTTTTCCTTTACGAAGTCCTACTAAGGCTTCATACTCGCATTCTCCAATGTTCATCAATAAATAGAGACAGGTATTAAATGCATAATCAAGAATCTATTCAGCTAATCAATACGGCAATCATCAAGGGTAAAGAGAAGAAGATCGATACTACTTATGAGGATAGATTAAACCAAGCATGTAACTCGTCTGCTATTGCAGCTATTTCAAATGCCATTCAACAATTAGCAGAAACTGATCGTATCTCTTACGATCAAGCCGCTATTAAAATCGTTGAAACGATAAAAGAATTAGATCAGGTTTGGACTGACTACGTTCTGATGGAAGGTATTAACAATATTAAAAAGATGCTTAAAGGAAATACAAAGCACTAAGCCTTAGTTCTTTGTAACAGCAAAGCCCCAATCGATATTTGCATGACCATTCTTAACTAGGCCAGATGGTGGGTTAGGAAATGGGCCAGCTTTATTAAAGGCTTCAACTGCAGCGTCATCTAACTCTTTTACTCCAGAAGTACCATTAACGATTACATTAATGATTTTCCCGTCATTATCAAGCACAACGCGTACATTTGTTAGAAACTTTTCTCCCGCAGGTCCACGACGATTCTGACGATATAGGGACTCCATTTTTTGTCGTAGAGTTGATCCCCAATGCTGCTCTAATTGCTGCTTAATTCTAAAGTAGAAACCATAATACTTATATTCAACGGTATTAAGTTTAGTGAAGTCACCTAATTTCACATCTTCAAGATGATCATTTGAACTGGCAATACCTCTATGATTCTTGCTACCAGTTTTTGTCCCCTTAACTAGGTTTTGATCTTTTTCGAGTGGAGAATTTTGTGCTACAGCAAAGTCCTCAAAGCTAATTCGTCCAGTCTTAGACTTTGTTACTTTACGCTGCTCTTTCTTCTTAGTTTTTGAGCCTTGTTTTTTTTGATCGATTTTAGAATTACCAACACCACCTATATTGAAAGCGGCAACTTCTTTGGCCTTCGTTTCACGATCAACCTTATTATTAGTTTCACTCAAGTATTTGGCATCATCTGCTACTTCTTGATTTGTCTTAGCAGCTGTAACAATTTGGCGTGGCTTTTCTCTATTGAGTCTCAGACGAATCCGCTCAGGCTTTTCTTCCTCTTGAGACTTTGTCAGAGATAATGAAAAAGATGTTAGTTTTGAAGGCATCAAAGAAATATGTACTACTAGCGATAATGCTATTGCTAAGTAGATATAAGTCTTATGGTTTTTGTGAACTAATTCCAAAGTGTCTCCGAGAAACTAACTATTCTTTAGCCTTCTCGGAGAAAATATCGAAAAATTTACTACATATTTTGATTAATTGTTAAAGAAATCATCATCTTCAAGAATTGCACCTGTTTCTTGACTATTTTCCTCTTTCTTAAAGAAGTTATTCTTAGAATTAGATCCAGGTTCAGTTCCTTCAACAAAACTTTCCAAAAACTTTGATCCTGAGCCATTTGCTAGCTCGCCAGTTTTCTTATTAATTGAAACGTTAACAATACCAGCTGGCATCTGGAAATCTCTTTCCCCATAGATCTGAATTGAACGTTGCATATATGATTTCCAAATAGGCATCGAGGCCTTAGTTCCTGTTTCAGGCCAACCCATTGTCTGGTTGTCATCCATCCCTGTCCAAACACCAGTAACAATATTTTGTGAAAAGCCTAAGAACCAAGCATCAACATAACTACTCGTTGTACCTGTCTTACCACCTAAGAATTGACTTACACTAAGAGCACGTCTTCCAGTCCCATTATGAACAACACCCTTAAGAAGATTTGTCATAATATAGGCCAGTCTTGGATCATAAACTTGTTCTTCATCTAAATTTAATAAGTATGGATTAACTGCTTCTTTTTCAAACTCATTATGAGAATCACTTTCCTTTTCACGAACATTATCAGTTTGATTTAAGTTTTTAGATTCTTTAGCAAGCTTCTCTAACTCAAGTTTGGACTGTGTCGCAAAGTCATCCTGAAAGAAATACTCTTTTCCATTACGATCTGTAATTGAGATGATTGATTTAGGAAGAACCTTCTTCCCACCGTTTGGAAAAATTGAATACGCACGAATCATTTCGAGAAGCGTAACACCAAAAGAGCCTAGAGAGATCGACATATCATTTGGCATATCGGCATGAAAATTAATACGATCGAGGTAGTTGAAAATTTTATTCATTCCTAAATCAAGAGCTATCTTAATTGTTGGAATATTTCTACTAAACTCAAGAGACTCTCTAAATGTCATTGGCCCCTTAAACTTTCCATCATAGTTACGAGGCTTCCAATTTAGCGCTTGATTAGCACCACCGAGGGCCTCAGGAGTATCTAAAATGATAGTATTGGGTTGATAACCATTTTCCAGTGCTGCCGCAAATAAGAGTGGTTTAAAGGCCGAGCCAGGCTGACGTTTTGATTGAAGAGCACGGTTAAACTCACTCTTTTCAAAATCAACACCACCAACCATTGAGATAACTTCCCCAGTAAATGGATTAAGACTTAAAAGTGCTGCTTGAACTTTTGGCTCTTGTTCAAGTGAACATTCAAGATACATTTGTTCTTCTAATGTCTTATAGTCTTTAAGCTTTTTATAAGTATTAGCATATTGAGAATATACGTGTTCAGAAAATTTTGAGCTGAAGTCCTTAATTTTCACATGAATAATATCACCCTTCTTTAAGATATCATTTGGGTTTTTCACGTATGCGAAGTACTTTCTCGCATCTGTATATTTTCTCTCATGGGCCCAGCGATAAGACTTATAAGGAATCACACCTGTAATACCACCAACAGAAATAATGATATTTCTCATGCGTCTATCTAAGCGCAGAACAACGGCCTTATATAATTTATCTTTTTCTAACTGACCAAGTAATTGATCTTCTGAACTATATCCAGGATAAAACCTTGAAGAATAAAGTTTCGATAGTTGCTCTTGAGTAAAGTCTTTTAATACAGCAAGCTCATCTTCTTTTAGTTGAAGCTCATACTCTCTTTCATTATTTTCAGTAAGAGTGAAGTAATTTGACTTATCTTTATATAACTCAACTCGAAACTCTTCGATATATTTGTCTAGCTCTTCTAATTCAATGTGACCTATTGGCCCTTGGAACCCTTGACGCTTATCAATTTCGTCAGCACCTATTTTAATATTTTCTTCGGCCGTTTTTTGAAGGTCATAATTTAGAGTTGTTTGAACAGTAAATCCCTCAGTAAGAAACTTTTCCTCACCGACAATATCAATTGCCTGTCTTCTAACCCAGTCCGTAAAGTAGCCCGCAAGGAAAGGACTATTTCTTCTAAGCTGATACTTTATTTTTTCTTGAAGTGCTTCTTGATACTCTTCTTTAGTTATTTTTTTGTTCGCGAACATACGGCCAAGAACATAGGCTTGTCTCGTTTTAGCGTGTTGTGGATTACGGTAAGGAGAATATTTTCCTGGAGCAACAAGAAGTCCTGCAATAAGTGCAGACTCTGCCACAGTTGCTTCATTTAACTCTTTATTAAAATAGCCGCGAAATGCCGACTTAACACCGTAGTATCCACCACCAAGATATACTTGATTTAAATAGAGAAAAAGAATTTCTTCTTTATTAAATCTTTTTTCAATTTTTTGAGCGAGAAGGAAATCTTTAATCTTTCTAGTGATTGAACGCTCCGATGAAAGTAGTAAAGATTTTGCAACCTGTTGAGTAATTGTTGAACCACCTTGTACAACACGTCCTGCCTTAAGGTTTGCAATAAGAGCTCTCATAACTCCAAAATAATCAACACCATCGTGGTTATAAAAATTTGAATCCTCTGCTGATAAGAACGCATCAACAATACGTGGAGGGATTTCATTAAATTCCACGACCTCTCTATTTTCTTTACCAATATTATAGAGAACGACCCCATCCTTAGATAAGATCTTTGATTTAATTGGTGGGTTGTAATCTGCAAGACTACTAATTTTAGGTAATGTAAAAGAAAAATATACTAGTATCGAGAAGACAAATAATCCTCCAAATAAAACCAAGAAGGACGTTAATACTAATAATCTTTTTAAATGTTTCATAAATTCTCTTTTATAATTTCACACTTCTTCATTAAGCTATAATTCTGCTTAGGCATATTGATTTGAATCATTTTACCATTTATCTGATTTTTAGAAACCGATAAGTTTTTATCATATGCAAAGACGAACACTCTCTGGGCAATTAGACGAGAGATGTCTTCTGAAGTAATTTCAATTTGAGCGGAGAGCACTTTCTTATTATTTTCAATATTATTTTTTACACCATCAATAATATTACCTTTCGTATTGAAGGTAATATTTCCATTTGCTGCAACATTTGTAAGATAATAGGCAATGCTAGATTTCTTGATTGCCCTAGCGTTGATCTTTAGATTTTCAATTACTTCATTCGCATCATTTCGTTCTTTTAATCTAAAAAATTTCCACTTAACAAGTTCAGGCTTTTTTGTTTGTGAAAGCATGGCCGCAATCGCAGAAGAACTTCCAATACCCGCAACAAAATTAATTTTCACATCATTCTTCATAAGACATGAAACATAATCCATTACATCAGTATTAAAATTTTCACTGGCACCAATAATAATACCCACTGTATTAATACGTTCACTTTTTAAGCTTTGATGTGTACCACCACTAACTTGTCCAGGTCCATACTCAGTATATGACGATTTTTCATCGACTGAAGGTATGACATTTGTCTCTTCAGCATCAACTGAGATTGTCACCACTCTTTGCTCTTCTTCTGGTTGAGTCTGACAAGTGTTGCTCAAAAAAACGAAAACTAAAAATATAAGAATGAAGTTTAACTTATTCAATTTCTTTTTCTTCTAATTTATCTGTAAGTTCTAAAACTTTCTTTTCCACTTTTTCAAGGTAGCCCTTGCTATCAGTATATAGCTTCACACCTTCTTCGAAGTTTTTTAGACTGTCATCAAGAGTAAGTTCACCTGATTCAAGTCCATGAACTAGTTCTTCTAATCTTTTTAAGTTCTGTTCAATATCAATTTTCTTGGCCATATTTCACCGTGTCATTTTCTTAACGTTATTAAATCCTATATGGACTAATATTCCCATACTTTGCATGTTCTTTAAATAAAAAGGTGTGATAATCACTACTTACATCGTGGGTCATTTTTACCTATGTAGGTAATTTGGCACCCTGGTTGGTATAGTTAAAGAAGAATTTGCCAGGAGGGCAGATGAAAGAACTATGGGTACCGCTATCCGGTGCAATCGCACAACAACAGAAAGTTGATACAATTGCCAATAATGTTGCAAATGCCAACACGCCTGGATTTAAGAAAGATCAACTCGCATTTAAAGAGTATTTAACAGCACTAGATAAAGGTGTTGAAGATATTGATTTACCAAATAAAGAATGGGCACCAGAAGACTTCTATCGTAGCTATGGAGCTGAACACGCGATGGTAAAGGTCGATGGATCATTCACAAATTTTACTCAAGGAACACTCTCTCCAACGAGTAACCCACTTGATATTGGTCTGCGCGGAAATGGATTCTTGGCAGTAGAAACACCAAAGGGTGTGCGCTACACAAGACGTGGAACGCTTTCTCTTCGTCAAGATGGTGTAATTACAACACAACAGGGATATCCAGTTCTTAATAGAGAAGATAACCAACCAATTTCAGTTCCACCAGGTACGAGAAATATCACCTTCGCTCTTGATGGTGCAGTCTATGCAAATAACAACCAAGTTGGAGCTCTAAATATTACTGAATTTAACGATATGCACGCCTTAAGAAAAGAGGGCAACTCACTGTATATCAATAATAATGAAGGCAACCTTAAAGAACAGATTAATACTTCCGTTCACCAAGGTTTCATCGAGCAATCTAATGTTAACGCCGTTTCAGAAATGTCAGAGTTAATCAAAGCTCACCGTCATTTTGAATCAATACAAAAAGCAATTAAAACTTATGATCAAATTAGCTCTAAGTCAGTTAATGAAATGATCAAATTTTGAGGTAGTATGAAAAATATTATTCTATTTATTACATTCCTACTCATGGCCCGCTATTCATTTGGAATGATGAAGGCCCTAAATATTGCAGCAACAGGGATGGCGACACAAGAGATGCACGTTAACACGATCTCAAATAACGTCGCTAACTTAAATACCATCGGATATAAAAAGCAAAGAGCTGAATCAGAAGATCTTATGTATGAAACAATCACTGAAGCTGGCTCACGCTCAGATGCAAACTCAAATTACACTGTTGGTGTACAAGTTGGTTCAGGGTCGAAAATCAGTGGTGTAAGAAAAGTCTTTTCAGCAGGTGCACCTAAAGTAACAAATAACCCATTTGATCTAATGATTAATGGTGACGGTTTCTTTGGAATCATTAAACCAAATGGACAAATCGTTTATACAAGAGATGGTGCATTTAATGTAAATGCTCAAGGTCAACTTGTTTCAAAGCAAGGCTACCAAATCTTTCCAGGGATAACATTCCCACCAGGTGTTGCAACGGTTAGCATTGGTAATGATGGAACAGTTGAAGCCTACTTTAATGGACAAGTAGAGCCGCAAGTCGTTGGACAAATCCCAGTATTCACATTTGTTAATAACCCAGGTCTTCATAACGATGGAGGTAACTTCTATCGTCAAACAACTGCAAGTGGCCAACCAATTCAAGGTATTGCGGGAACGAATAATACAGGTTCGATGCAACAAGGAGCTCTTGAAATGGCCAATGTAAGTCTTATGAATGAAATGACGGATCTTATTAAGGCGCAAAGGGCCTATGAGATGAACTCTAAGGTAATGGGAGTAGCGGATCAAATGCTACAAACTGTTAACAATATTACAAGATAATAGGAAGAAGAGAGAGAGTGTTTAAACTAATTCTTTTAACATTTATTACAGGCCTTTCTTTTGCAAGTAATTGTGAAGTATCGATGGCGCAAAAAAACTATCGTATCGAGAATTCTGAAATTACTTACAAGTCTGAAAATTGTAATCGTTCTCAACTTGAAATTCTTAATGAAATTCTTATTTCAGCACGTGGTAATTTCTATTTAAATCACAGCCGAGACTTAAAAGAGAATGATATTAATTTTCTAACTAAAGATGCAGTAATCATCAATTTAGATGAGACAATCAAAACACAATTTACAATTCAAGATGATTGGAAAATTTCATTCAAATCGAGAACACCAATTAAATCAATAACAACTGATAATTTAACAACACTCGAGCTGATGTGTAATGACTGTAATAAGCTTGGTCACAACAAACTAAAGATTTCATTAGATGGTATGACGAAGTGGTTTGATATCGTTGTTCAAAAGCCAGTTAAGGCGGTTGTTGCCAAGAATGAAATTGGCCTTAGCTTTAAGTCGATCAACACAAATAATGTCGAAGAAAAGACAATTTATACAACAGATGAGAAGGCCGTTTTTAAGAATCTAGATGAAATTGCTTTCTACAAATCAAATAAAGTTATCTCGCCAGGTGAGACGATTAATAAAAGAGACATCTCCCCTATTAATCTAGTGACATTTGGTGTTCCGGTAAAAGTAATCCTTAATAGCAATGGAATTAAACTAACTGGCCAAGCGCTACCAATGTCGACAGGCAAGTTACAAGATTTCATAAAAGTGAAGAATGTAAAAACTAACAAGGTATTCACAGCGAAAGTAATTGGACTCAATGAAGTGAAGGTAGATTTATGAGAAAAATTTTATTTTTAACACTAGCACTACTAACGACATCTTGTGCTAACTACATTAACAAAATGTATAATGAACTGGATGGTGTTAACCAAAGAGAGCTCGAACAAAAAAGAGCAAACGTTGATAATACATTCGATCAATATCGTAACTCTTATGGGGATAGAAGACAGACTTCGGCAAATACTCCAAACATGGCACCACAGGTGCAAAGAAGATATAACAATAATCAATTATCTCAACGTCAACAACAGCAACAACAACCAAAAAGAGTAACTGCAAATAATTTCCATGATCATGGAAACACAGGCAGCCTTTGGGCCGGTAATGGGAATGAGAACTACCTATTTACAAAAAATAAATGGAAGAGAAACGGCGATATTATTCTAGTAAACGTTCAGACTCGACTTAAGAATGATATTACAATGGAGCTCAAAAGGGCCTTCCCACCGATGCCAACACTTGCCGGGCAAAATCCTGAAAGCACGACAGCAGCGACTACACCAGGTCAGGCACAAGCACCTGCAGGAGCCGGAGCTGAAGAGGGTGAAGACACAAGTGCATCAAATAAAGTTCATGACAAAATATCGGGTGTTATTGTTGAAGAGATCAGTCGTGATCACCTACTTGTACGAGGACAAAAAAATGTTCTCTTTAAAAATCGTAAACACCTAGTTGAATTACAAGCATTAATCTCACGCAAAGATATTAATGAAGACGATACAATTGATTCGACAAAATTTTTAGAAAGCTCTGTAACGGTATTGAGGTAATTAATGTTTAAAAAGTTAATTTTCGGTCTTATCCTTTTATCTTTTGGAACTCATATTGAGGCAAAGATGAGTCGTTTGAAAGACCTAGTTGATGTTAAGGGCGTTCGTAAAAACCCTATCGTTGGTTATGGTTTAGTTGTTGGACTAAATGGAACTGGTGATGGTGGTGGAGAAGTAACAAATACTTCACTTAAACGTATGTTTCAAAAGCTTGGACTTAATCCACAAAATGAAATTAGTTCAAAGAACGTTGCGGCCGTAATTGTGACAGCAGAACTTCCATCTTTTAGTCGAGTTGGGCAAAAAATGGATGTAAAAGTTTCATCGATTGGTGATGCTTCATCACTTGCTGGAGGTACTCTTCTTATCACTCCACTTAAAGGTGGTGACGGAAATGTATATGCCGTAGCAAATGGTTCAATTTCAATTGGTGGCCTAGAAAATGGTAAGAAATTTGCGACAACAGGACTTATCCCACAGGGAGCAATTGTTGAAAGAGAATTACAATTAGACTTTGATAAGAAAAAATCATTGAGACTAGCACTTAAGAGTCCTGACTTCACAACAGCTGCCAGAATTGAGAAAACAATCAATCAAGAGCTAGGTGGAAAGTATGCCATAGCAAAAGACTCAAACACTGTTGATATTATTGTACCAATACAGTACCAAAGAAAAATCGTCCAACTTTTAGCGA
Source organism: Halobacteriovorax sp. RZ-2 (assembly GCF_043196685.1). Taxonomy (NCBI): domain Bacteria; kingdom Pseudomonadati; phylum Bdellovibrionota; class Bacteriovoracia; order Bacteriovoracales; family Halobacteriovoraceae; genus Halobacteriovorax; species Halobacteriovorax sp. RZ-2. The sequence continues at coordinate 339,653 of NZ_JBEBMR010000004.1, read as the reverse complement.
TCATCGAAAATTTCAAAGTTCACACAGATCGCATTGCTAAAATTATCATCAATGAACGAACGGGTACTATTGTTGCTGGTGGAGACATTACAGTTAAAGCGGTAGCGATCTCACATGGTGGACTTAATATCCAAGTGAATGACAAGAAGAAAGATGGTGGCGAAGGAAATGTTCGCTTAGTTGACAAGACAACTACACTAAATGATCTGGTTAAAAGCCTTAATGCACTAGGTGCGACACCGGAAGATTTAATTTCGATTTTTCAAGCACTTAAGAGAAACGGTGCTTTAGTTGGAGAAATTGAGCTAATTTAACTTTCAATGTCAAATAGCATTTTTTACCATTTTTTAGAGCTAGGTATAAAAAAACTAAAAAAAATGTTAAAATATTAATGATAATGGGCTTTTCAAGGATTGAACGGCCAGAAACTCAGGATGAGTATTATGAATGAAATCAAAATTCATAGACCACAAATTCAAAACAGAAATGCACAAAATTCTGTTCGTCCTGCAAATTCTGACAAATATATTCCTGAAGAGATCAAAGGTGCAGCCCAAGGGCTAGAAGCACAATTTAACGAGTTAATGGTTAAAGAAATGACTAAGTCGCTAAACAGTGGCGTGCAAAGTACAGCTGGTAATTTCTATAACGGTCTTATGACAAGTGAGCGTGCTAAAGCACTTGTCAAAGAAGATAGCCAAATACAGAAGATGATTTTGAATGAGATTTATCCAAAGCATATGAGGAATGAACAAAATTATCAAAACTATTTGGACAATAAAAATAAATATGCACAGAACCAAATTCGAATTGAAGAAGGACCAACTCAACCTTCTCAATCAATAGCAATGAAGCAGGCAAAACAAATTGGAGTAAAGTATGAGTAGTGTAACAAATACGAGATCAAGTTTCTTTCCAAATGCTAAAACTACGGCCGATAGATCACAAGAGATCCAGAAGCAAGCTCCAATTAAGAGAAACACGATTGCTCAGAAAGCTTATATTGATAGTCAAACAAGAAATGATGCCAGAGTTTCAATACCAGAAGCAGTAAAAGATTTTGCACATATCAAAAAAGCAGTTGATGCTGCACCAGAAGTTGATAACTCTGCAAAGATTGCTGCACTTAAAGCACAAATCCAAGGTGGAACATACAAAATGGATTATGACAAAATGGCAGATAAAATTCTTGGGGAAGAGTTCGGAGTATAATGAAAACACAACTAGCAACATATTACTTTCAAATCACAGATATCTGGAAGTCACAGTGTGAGCTTCACTATAAGTTATTTGACTTAACTTGTGATGAGTACGCTCTCCTACTTGACAGTAAAATTGATGAGCTAGAAGAAAAGGTTTCTGAAAAGTCAGAAATCATTTCGAAAATAGAAGTAAATGAAAAAGCAAGAAACCAAATTCTTGCAAATATCCAAAAGGATTACAAAGAGTTAAAGATTAATTCAATCAATGACCTTGTTGATTTTTTCTCTAAGTTTGAAGCAGAAAAAGAAGGAAAACACTTATTTAGATTTAATAGTCTTTTGGTAGATATTATTGAAAAGATTCAAACACAGAATAAGAAGAACCAACTATTTATTAACAAAGCGCTAAACTCTCTTCGTGAGATCAGAGAAAGTGCAATGGGTACTAAGACAGTATCTACATATAACGCCAAAGGTATCACTCAGCAACGATCGCTTGAGCGAAATCCTTAATTGGAGATTATTTGTCTACACGTCTGTTAAACATTGCGAATACAGGACTCAACGCCTCTAAGAAATCACTAGAGGTGACGTCACATAATATTTCCAATGCGAATACAGAAGGGTATTCTCGTCAGCGTGTTCACCAGCAATCAAATATGCCACTTATCAAAGATGGTTTAATAACTGGTAGTGGTACAAGAATTAAAAGTATCAATCGTGTTCACGATAAATTTGTAGAAAGAAAATTACGTGACAGTCAAAGTAGTGAATCCTACTACAATAATAGAGCAGAACAAATGAGTCGTGTTGAAGATATCTTTAATGAAATCGACAACGAAGGACTCAATCAAATTCTCAATAATTTCTTTAACTCGTTTCGTGATCTTGCAAATCAACCAGAGAACGAAACAGTACGTTCAGTTGTGCGTGATAAAGCACAATTAATTGTAAAAGACTTTAGAAGAATCGCAGAGACTCTAGACGAGATCTCAAAAAGCATTGATGACAAGATTATGATCTCTGTTAAAGATGCCAATCAGCATATCGACTCTATTGCGACTTTAAACAGAAAAATTCGCGAGCTTGAAGCAACTGGTGATGAAACCGGAGATCTTCGAGATCAACGAGATCTATCAGTAAAAGAATTATCAAAAATTATAAAAATTCACACATATCAAGATGAGCGTGGAAATTATAACGTTCAATCCCCTGGGGTTGGTACACTTGTTACAGCAGCTCAAGCACAAAAGCTTGGAACATATGTATTTGGAAAAGATGAATCGACGAATGGCCAAGATGGTTCAATGGAGATTTTCTGGGCAAGCCGCTCAGGTCAGCAAATTACAGAAAAATTCCAAGGTGGCTCACTAGGTGCTGTAATTAAAGTTAGAAATAACGACATTAAACAACTGAAAGAAAAATTAGACCAAACAGCATTTGAATTTATGAATTACGTAAACGCTATCCACAGAAGAGGATATGTTAACCGTGAGATTCAAACAGATGCTAATGGTAATCCTGTTGCAATGGATAATAAAGGTCCAACAACAGGAAATAACTTCTTCTCTACCCCAATGCAAGTAGAGGGAGCAGCACTTAATATTGACCTAAGTGATGCAATCAAATCAGATATTTCGAATATTGCTACTGCACTATCTCCAAATAGTCCCGGGGATAACCGAGTTGCTATTGCAATCTCTAAGCTACAGCATGAAAGGCTAATGTCAGGTGGTACAGCAACTCTAGAAGAGGACTACCTTAAAACAGTAGGTAATGTTGGACTTGAAACAGGTAAGGCCAAGCTAGACGCTGAACAATCAGAAGGTCTTCTAGCACAAGCAAACTCAATTCGAGAAAGAATTAGTGGTGTTTCGATCGATGAGGAAGCGGCAAATATGATTAAGTACCAGCACGCATATGAAGCTGCTGCTAAAGTAATGAAAACTGCAAACGAGATGTTTGATACTGTCTTATCAATTAAGCAGTAAATAGGATTATTGAAAAATGACTAGAGTGTCAGAAAATTCAACGACTCTTTCAATTAGGCATACGCTTAACAAGCACAAGTCTAAGATGGAAGACCTGCAAATGAAGGGTACGACTCTTAAGAGTATGCGTAAACCTTCAGATAATCCTGCAGCAAATATTGAAGCACTACAAATTTCTAGTGTAACCAAAGATAATTCACAATTTAAAAGAAATGCAGACTTCGCACTTCTTCAATTAAATATCACAGAGAAAGCTCTTGAAAACCTAACGGATATTATGGGTAAAGCCAAAGAGATTGCTATTGCGCAGTCTTCAGATATCTACAATGAAGATGTTAGAAATAACGTTGCAAACGAAGTACATCAACTAAAGAATCTGGCCCTTTCAATTGCAAATAAACGTGTTGGACAACGCTATATTTTCTCAGGTTTTAAAACGCTTGATACTCCGTTTAATGAAAATGGTGAGTACCAGGGTGACAATGGCCATATAACTCTTGAAGTTGGAAAAGACTTCTTTGTTCAGGTTAACCTGCACGGTAAAGAAGTATTCATGGCCGAATCTGAAACAGATTCACAAGTTAACCACCCCCTAGAAAAATTTCCAGAAATGGCGGATTCGCGAGAAAAAAGTAAAAATCGCGAGATTATGTCCGAAGAAAACAATCGAGAGATCGCATCAACTCAAATTGGGGAAGATGCCGGCAAGTATAAAGAGTCAGCTAACCTTTTTGGTCTTCTTGATTCACTTGCAATCTCTTTAGAAAATAATGACGCTGATCAAATTCAAAATCTTTTAGAAAAATTTGATACAGCAGTAACACGTCTCGTTACATTACGAACACGTGTAGGATCAGTCGCAAGTTCAGTTATGACAAATGTGAACACGATTGATGCAAATAATATCGACAATATGGAGAGAAAGAGCAAGCTCGTCGATGCAGATGTTACTGAATTATTCTCAGACATCACGCGTCAGCAAGAGATCTTGAAAACTGCGTACAAAACTTCTGAAGGCCTTTTAAACAAGAACCTATTGGACTTTCTACGCTAACACGCTGCTGCTACTTTTTTTTTATTTAGTTGATTTTTTACTTGATTTTTAAAGTTATGGATAATATATGAACCATTACCTGATGAATCAGGACGGTTCAAAATTGAGGATGTGAAATGCTGGTTTTAACAAGGAAGCTAGGGGAAAGTATAGCGATCGACGATCATATTAAGATTGTCGTTGTGCAAATTAAAGGCAAACAAGTTCGTCTTGGTATTAAGGCCCCAAAAGAAACAAAAATTCACCGCGAAGAAGTCTATAAAGCTATCCAGGAACAAAATTACGAAGCTTCCCAAGCTGGCCCAGAAAGTCTATCTGACTTAACGGATGCGTTGCGCAATAAGAAATAAATTCCGCTTGCTCTTTTGCCCCTACGGCTGTTAAAATCTGTTATCAAGTTCTTAAACTTGAATTCGGAGGAACGACAGTGAAAGTAAGCACAACACGATTTGGGGAATTAGAAGTTAACAATAAAGATATCATCAGGTTCGAAGAAGGTATTCTTGGTTTTGAGAACCTTAAGGACTTCTTTGTTGTTGATCCAGGTGATCAGACTCTAATCCTATGGCTACAATCAACAGATGACGGTGCAACAGCATTCCCAATCATTGAGCCAAAAATTTTTAAAGAAGATTATTCAATCAGCCTACTACCGGCTGAACTTAATAGCCTGAAACTAGAAAATCTTTCTAATGCAAGCGTTTATACAATCCTAACTATTCCAACGGATGTAACTCAAATGTCTGCAAACCTAAAGGCACCAATCATTATTAACAATGATTCACACAAAGCTCGTCAAATTGTTCTTCAAGACAATAAGCTAGAAGTAAAATTTGAAATGTATAATGCACTTAAAAAGTCGATCATGAATTTCCACTCTGATGATTCAGTTCGTACGAATGTAAGTGTTGTTACAGAGCCAACTGTTGTTGAGCAATCATCTTCAACAGAAACTTCAGTTGATCATTCAGCAGAAGCTTAATTCAATTTCCCAAAAGAAATCATATAAAAGAAAAGCACCAGTAATGGTGCTTTTTTATTTTCAAATTTTAGATATTTTTAAAGAGTTGTTTCAGTCGCATTCTTTGCAAAATTCAAATACATCTGAGCTTCACTATTAAGTGGATCAACAGAGATAACTTTTTCCCACTCGCTAGTCGCACTTAAGATATCACCTTTACCATAGTGTAGAACACCTAGAGCAATTCTTCCCGGGAGGTAATCGGGCCTTTCATTTTTTAAATTAGATAGTTCTTCAAAAGACTTATTCACAAAACCTTTCTTTGCATAAACCTTGGCCATCTTTACTCTTGCTTCTAGATTAGACGGATCAAGCTTTAAAACTTTTCCATATTCAAATAAGGCTTCATCATAACGATTATATGTTAGGTATAGATCAGCTAATTCATAGTGCTTGATCGCAAATTTTCTATCGATGTGATTATCATTAAGTTCAGCGCTCTTTGAGTTCACTTTAACTTTTTGAGACGCGATTTGAAAAATCTTACTCGCTTCTTCGTATTGACCAATATCATTATAAAGAACTGATAGACTAACTGCTGCATCCGTATGATCTGGTCTTACCTCTAATACTTTTTTAAATGCCTTAATTGCTTTTGAGATCTCTCCTGTTAAATGAAAGATATTAGCAATATTAAAAAGAGCATCAGCATCTTTAGCATCAATCTCTAAAAGCTCATTATAGATTGAGATCGCTTTATTATACTCACGATTTTCAAAAGCAACTTTGGCCTTCTTTGATAATTTTTCTTGTTCAAAAGATTTCATCATAGTCAAAGTCCCCTATTCCATACACTTTTTAACGTCTTTCTTTAAGTTAGAAAGATCTTTATCTTTGTATAAGTAGCGATAGTTTTTAAAAACCAATTCACATAATTCAGGTCTAGCACTTTTTAAACCAATGTGAACAAGGCGATCACTTGCTAACTTTTTAACAGTATCATCACTAAATTGAGCTAGAAGCTGTTCATAACGAAATGAAGCCGATTGCCAATCCTTTGTTCTAAAGTAGAAGTTAGCAATATATAACTCCTTATCTTTAATCATCTTATAGCACTCATCAATTTTCTCTCTGGCATCTTTAAGATATTCAGACTGAGGATATAGACTTCTAAGTTCATTGAAGTACTTGATGGCCTGCTTGGCAGGTGTTAGATCACGATCAAATGTCGAAGGCTTTTGCTTGTAGTAAGCTTCAGCGATCTTGAAAGTAACATAATCCATTTTAGGATGCTTTGGGTGAAAGTCCTTAAATAGTAAGTATGCAGCAGCGGCTTCTTCATAGTTTTCTTGCTTATAAAGAATATCGGCCTGCATAAGTTCAGCAGATGTTGCGTAGTAACTATATGGATATTGAGATTTAATTTTATTAAGTTTTTCAAGCGCCATAATATAGCGTTCAGATTTAACTAGTCTTTCAGCTTCTTTAAATAGTACCTCAGCTTCAGTACTTCCTTGCGGACGATTAACTGCGCATGACGTCATTAGTAGAATGAAAATGATAGATATAAGTTTGTGCACATTGCCCCCTATAGAGGCAATTCTAGCACTTTCTAGCAAGGCCCGTCAAAGCTAATAACGCTCTTCGTATACGTCCTTAAGCATCTGGTTTATAAGAAGTTTAGCGGCTGCTGCAAGTGGAATTGAAATGATCATTCCAGTGATTCCTAGAAGCTGTGATCCAAGGATAACACTCACCACAACAAGCACAGGGTGAAGGTCAACAATCTTAGAAACAAGCAGTGGAAAGACGATTGCGATATCAATTACGTTTGCAACTAAGTAGAGAATTAGGGCCCCACCAAAGTGAGTTCCCATACCATATTCTGCCGCAATAAAAATAAATGCAGGAATTGCACCAAATACTGGACCCAGGTAAGGAATAATATTTGTCACTGCTGCAAGGAGGCCAAAAAGAAGAGAGAATCTAATATCGAGAAAAAATAGTCCTGTAAAAATAATGATTCCTAAAATACTGGCCTCAATTACTTTCGCTAGAATATAGTCACCAATCTGGCGATTAAATTGAAATGAGAGATGGTAAAGTTTTTCAAAATACTTATTTGGAAGAAGTCTTGTGACACGCTCTCTGAAATTTCGCATATCTTTTAAAGTAAAGAATAAGAAAAGTGGCACAATAAAGAAAAGCTCAAGTGCAGAACCTAGATACTTTGGAACTAAAAGAACAAATGCACTAAATTCATCTTTAATAAAATTCATTGACTGTAGGAGGTAGCCACTACTTAAGTGGTAACCAGTACGTTCAGCTACAAAGGCCTGCAATTGTGCATATACAGACTTAAGAAAGCTTTCAACTTTTGGAATATAGACTTCGAGGTTATTAACTTCACTAACCATTAAAGGTGTTACCTTTACGATAGGATAGATCGTTAAAAAGAGTAGAAGTGTTACAACTAGTGCTGATGAAGCGGTACGGTTAATTCCAAACCTCTCAAAAAATAAGAGAAGTGGATTTAGAATAAGTGTTAGTACATAACAAATTAGTAACGGTGTTGCGACTCGTGGAAAAACGAAAAATAACAACATCGAAGAGACGATAAATAATCCGAAGATAATGGCCCTGAGGCGATCATTACTAGTCATTCTTAGCAATCTCTTCTTTTAAGTTAACAACTTCATCTTTCAAGTGAGAGTTTTCAACCTTAAGCTTTCTAATTTCACGAGCTAGAATATGAAGTTTCTTTACAACAAGTTCACTCATGGCCTGTAAAAATTTTGAAGAAAGGGCCGGCCTTTCTGAGATCATTAATTGTACATCTGGTTTGAAGATCCCAAGAAGTTCCAGTGGTTCAGCAGCAGTTGCTGTCACTGATCTCTTGTGACCGTCTTCTAAAAGACCAATTTCTCCCATGTAGTCCTTGCGATCAAGATTTGTTACATGAAATTTCTTTCCGTTTCTCTCCGTTGAAAGCTCAACTCGACCAGAAACAATAATATAGAAACCAATACCAAAATCACCTTCTTTGAAAATGACTTCACCTTTTTCATAGGTTCTTTTATGAAAGTATTTTGATAACTGAAAGAGCTCAAACTCCCCTAAGCTTCTTAGAATTACGGTATCCCTCAGTAAGTACGGAATTGTTACCTTATTACTTTTAACGAGAGGATTGATAGACCACAAAAATTTTATCAAATTAATGTCAATGCGATCTTCTTTTGAATACTTTTCAGTCATACTTGGCCTTTAATAGAATTCAATATTTTCAGCTTTTACCCATCCCTTAGCTTCGCTAGGCCAATAGATAAAGAACCAATTATCGTTTTTCTTAGAAGTGATAACTCTTAGGCCTTCTTTAGCAATTTGATTGTGTTCAAAAATTGATGAAGGTCCTTCAAAAATATCAGCATTCTTCATAACAATGGCATTTTTGTAACTACCTTTCAAATAGACATTGCTAAAAATGAGCGGCGTCAAAGAGATCAGAAAGAAAGTGAAAATAATGGCCTTGTGCAGCTTTGTCTTCAAATTCAAAATTAATGTAATGATTAAAAGAATCAGTGAAAAGCTAGTAAAGTAAACAGCTGGAATATCCATTGCTTTAGCAACGAAGTTCACATCCTGACTCACAAGGTCATAGTGCGATTTAATATAGTTGATATTATTAGTAACAAGCTTGTCTTGTTGCCCTAACTGATAAGACTTCTCTAAGTTTAATCGGGCAGCACCAATGTCCTCTAACTTGAGATACGCAGTGCCCAAATTATAGAAATACTGCGCGTCGACGAACAAATCTTTATTCTTAATCAAGAGATTCTTATAGCCCTCATAATCTTTATTTTTATAAAGGTCTTCTAATTCTTTTAGTGGATTTCCTGTGTTAGTATCTGACATAAATTTATTATCTATTTGGCTTGTAGCGTTTGCAAGTGAGTGATAATTCTACCACATAAAAAGAGGTTGGATATGGAATACGGTGTAAGAAATAACGAAATAAATGATCAGTTTGATAAACTATTTTCTTCGATTCTTAAGGAGCAAAAGAATTTCATGGAAGTTCGTGGCCCTCTGGAAGAAAAGAAGCACTTAGTTGAAGACACTTTAAAGAAATATAACCAAGAAAGAGGAAAGGGAATTTACTTCAATTACGTTTCTTCAGGACGTGGTCATGGGCCTTTTACTGAACTTATTGATGGATCAGTGAAATACGATCTAATTGGTGGTATTGGACCTAACCTACTTGGTCACTCTCACCCTATATATATTAAGTCACACCTTGAAGCAGCTCTAGGTGATACGGTAATGTGTGGAAACCTACAACCGTACCCACAGGCCATTGAATTAACAAGTAATCTACTTAAGGCCGTTGAAACAAGTAACCTGAAGCACTTTTGGTTTACGGGATCAGGAAGTTTCGCAAATGACCTGGCACTTAAGCTTGTTTGGCAAAAGAAAGATCCTGCTTACCGCGTAATCGCTTTTCAAAAGGCTTTCGCAGGTCGCTCAGTAGCAACTCAAGACATTACACATAATGCAAACTACCGCCAAGGTATGCCAAAGTCTCTGGATGTTGATCACGTTCCGCACTTTGATCAAAATAATCCAGAAGAATCGTTAAAGAATACATTAGCAGCACTTGAAGAAGTAACTTCAAAGTACCCGAATCAGCATTGCGCACTTATGCTTGAAATTATTCAAGGAGAAGGTGGCTTTATTTTTGGTCCAAAAGAGTACTATGAAGAAATCTTTAAGTGGGCAAAGAAGAAAGGTATCTATATTTGGGTTGATGAAGTTCAAACTTTTGGACGCACAAGAGAACTATTTGCATTCCAAACAATGGGTCTCGATAAGTACGTCGATATCGTTTCAGTTGGAAAGGCGCTACAAGTATGTGGTGTTCTATTTAGCGAAGAACTAAACCCTAAACCAGGACTTATTGCTGGAACATTCAATGGTTCAGTTTCTGCACTATCAACAGGTAGCAAGCTTGTTAAATACCTAACGGAAGGAAACTTCTATGGTGAAAATGGAAGAATTAAAGAGCTAGAAGATAAGTTTATTTCAAGGCTTACACATCTTATGAAGAATTCTTGCCAAGATAAGATTACTTATGTTGGAGGAATCGGAACAATGATTGCATTTGAAGTTGGAGATTCTACAACTGAAACTGTATCGAGTTTTGTGAAGAGCCTGTTCGATAATGGAATTATTGCCTTTATGGCGGGGAAAGAGCCGACGAGAGTTCGTCTCCTATTGCCTCTAGCAATGACTGATGAACATATTGATGACATTATCTCAATTATCGAAAAAACCGTACTTGAACAAATTAAATAGAATTAAATAGGAAGACTAGATGTTTAAGATAAGACCCGTAAGAGCAGATGACTTAGAAGACTTGTATGACCTTTCAGGTCTCTATACATTTATTAACCTTCCCCCAGACAAAGAGCTAATTAGCTCAAAAATAGAAAGCTCTCTAAGATCTTTCAAACAAAAAAGTGATAATCTTTCAAATGATCATTACATTTTTGTTCTGGAAGATCTTGAATCTTCTCGAGTCATTGGCTGCTCAATGATTCACGCTAGACATGGCGATGAAGAAGAACCTCACTTTTATTTAAAGGTAGGACAAGAAAATAAATTTTCAGAATCAATTAATACTGGCTTCATCCACGGCACGCTAAAGCTTGGCTATGATACAGACGGCCCAACCGAAATCGGTGGCCTTATCCTCGACCCTACATATCGAGGTAATCCATTTAAGCTTGGAAAAGTCTTATCATTTTCACGTTTTCTCTATATGGGACTAAATAGAGATCGATTTAAAGAAACAATTCACTCAGAGCTTATGCCTCCATTTGATGCCGACGGGAAATCCCCTCTTTGGGAAGCTATCGGTCGTCGATTCTTAAATATGGAATATCATGATGCCGATGTCCTGAGTCGTAAGAATAAGGAATTCATTCTTAGCCTCTTTCCTTCAGGAACAATTTACGAAACTCTACTTCCAATAGAAGCTAGAGATGCAGTTGGAAAAGTTGGTGCCGATACTGAACCTGTTAAGAGAATGCTTGAGTCTATTGGATTCAAATATACTCACGAAGTTGACCCTTTTGATGGTGGCCCTCACTATCGTTGTCAACTCGATGATATTAAGCCTGTTAAGACAATTCAACAAGCACAGATAAAGAAAGGTAAAACAAGTTCACCTAAATTCTATCTAGTCGTTACTGACAATGAAGAATTTGAAATTGTTTGTCTAAAAGGTAATTTAAACAATGATATACTAACTGTAGATGAGCCATCATCATTTGGATTAGATGATGGTGCAGTTAAAATAATAATGGCGATCTAAGGAGAAGATATGTTTCAACTAAAAGGATCATTTTATAATAATGAATTTATCGCATTTGATGATTCAGCAAATCTAAGAAATGACAGAACTATTACTCGCGAGTGTCCAAGTGATACGACAAAGACACTTTGGAATCTAAACGTAAATTACGCGCATATAGAAGAACTAATCGATTCTGCCCACAAGGGTTTTCAAACATGGCGAAATACTTCAATCGAAGAAAGGATTGAGGCCTTAAGAAGATATCAAGAAGTACTTAAGACAAAGCAAGATCAGATTGCAACAGCGATTGCTCTTGAAGTAGGTAAGCCTCTCTGGGAAGCTCGCACAGAAGCGGCAGCATTAATTGCAAAAGTAGATGTAACGATTGCGGCATCTCTACCAAGAATTGAAACGAAGAATATGGAAGGTATCGCTCCAGGTACCAATGCTCATATTTACTATAAACCAGTTGGGCCAAGTTTTATCATTGGGCCATTTAACTTTCCTTGCCACTTAGCAAATGGACAAATTACAGCAAACTTAATCTCTGGTAACTCAATCATTTTCAAACCAAGTGAAAAGACATGTTACTCGGCACAGTTAATGTTTGAATGTCTTGCTGAAGCAAAATTTCCAATGGGTGTTGTTAACCTTGTTCAAGGAGATGGAGAAGTAGCAAGAAGAATTATTAAAGATAAGAGAATCAAAGGTATCTTCTTTACTGGATCAAAAGAAGTAGGACAAAAGATTCTAGAAACAACGCATACAGATCTTTCAAAACTAGTTTCGTTAGAGCTAGGAGGAAAAAACACATCAATCATCGATGAGACAGCTGATCTTGATTATGCAATTGAAGAACTTTTAACAGGTTCATACCTAACAGCTGGTCAGCGTTGTACTTCAACTGGTCTAGTTGCTATTCATGATTCTATTAAAGATGAATTCATTTCTCGTTTTCACGATCTAGCGAAGAGAATTATTGTGGATCATCCAATTGATCACAAAGTAGAGCCTTTTATGGGGCCATTAATTGATCAAGCTTCCCTTGACCAGTACCTTCTATTCATGGGCATGGCCAAAAGAGAAGGACTACACGAAGTTATGCGTGGAAAGCAATTAGAGAGAGAAACTCCAGGTTACTATGTTTCTCCTTCGATTCACTATGCCGATAAGTTAATTCCAAAGAGTCACTTCCTTGCAAATGAAATCTTTGGCCCTAACGTTACATTTGTTGGCTATAGCGACTTTGATGAAGCAATTAATATTGCAAACTCAACTGAATACGGCCTAGCTGCTTCTGTCTTCACAAAAGATCACGCACGCTTTAAGCACGCTGTGAATAATATTGATGCTGGTTTAGTAAACTTAAACCGCGCAACTGTTGGAGCACATTCTAAATTACCATTTGGTGGTGTTAAGAATTCTGGAAACTATCGTCCAGCAGCTGTTGCTACTGTTGATCACTGTGTTTATCAACTTGCAACACTTGAGATTGATTCTCCAAGTGCAAGTGGAAATATTAAAGGATTAGCAGATTAATAATGTTTCTTATTAACGAGGACGCCTGTCGAAGAATTCTTTGACAGGTCTCTTCGGTTCTTTCTTTCTTGTTCAAGATCAACAACCGAATTCTTTGCATACAAATCTAAAACTTCACGACTCTTTAAACGAGTGTAAACCGCTTTAAATTTCTCTTTTTCATTTAAAATGAAAGTACTTGTTTCAACAGGCTTTGCACCTGGATGAACTTTACCTGATTCAAATTTAACTTTTGTGACAAATTGATTAATGAATTGATCGACCCTAGGCCCAGTCACAATCTCCTCATCAGGGTTTAATACATGCGCCTGTGAAGCTTCAAAACGATCTGGAAATGGTATGACCTTAGCAAGGCCATGTGGTGAATAAGAAATCTTATCACCGCGATTTTGAGCAAGTAATAAATCCGTAAGTGCATCTTTTGCAGAAGCATCACCAAGAGTTGTTAAATCAGAGACTTCCTCTGGTGTTAACACCCTTAATAAATTACGAATTAGGTTACTTTGAGTCATCATAGTCGTTATTTTACCTCAGTATCTGAGTATATTTATCGGTTTTTGAAAAAAAAAATTTAGTAATTTTAATTGAGCTTCAATAAATTCAACAAGTTAGATAAAACTAAATATTTTTCCCATAAAAGAAAATATTTACAATTTGAAAAAACGAGTTTATAAAATTAACTACTTAAGATTGCTGGGATGTGGCGCAGCGGTAGCGCAGTAGACTGTTAATCTATTGGTCGCGAGTTCGAATCTCGCCATCCCAGCCATTCTTTTGTATCCGCTTTTAAATCCCCCAAACATTCATATTAACTAATAAGCATCATAAGAATTTATCTTATCTTGTTATAGTGTTATATCTGTAATGAATTTTTACTTATGGATATCTTATGAATAACTTTAATCACTTCATTCAAAACAATCACGCATTTAAAGAATCATACCTTGAAGGCTTGGCCCTTTATCGTGAAGATGCGCAGGCAAATGAAGATGAGAACGAACTTCTCTCTCAAAAGTTTCAGGGCTTTTATAAAGAAGCTATCTTCTCTAAAAAACTTGATACTTATTCCAACCTTAACTTCTATTGGTTCAATCTTATTGAGGCCCTTATAGAGATCATTTCGTATCATAGTGAATTTGAAGTTGGTGAAGACTTTGAGATGAGTGAATCAGAAGATGCCATCTTTAACTTCTGGCATGACAGTAATTTAGCAAAGGTGTTCTTAAACTCGCTTAATGAATCAAAAGATCTTTTAGCTGAATCAAAAAAACTTGTTACTGTTTTAGAAGACAATATTATCGCGTTTTTCAATATTCACATTAAAGAAGAAGTCACTAGCGATCTTACGTATTTGAATGTTCCAGAACTTGGAGATGATAATTTATCTGCTTATCAAAATGGCCAACGAATTATCTTTAATAATCTAGAAGACAAAGTTTTAGCTAAGCTTAGTGAAAAATCACAAAAGAGAGCGGCCGTTGTTTCAAATATTGATGAGCTTAAAATTATCTTCTACTCTGAACTCGAAAACACGTCAAAAGAGATGACAGCAAAGATTGAAAAGGCCTATCGCCGACTTGGAAAATATACTCCTGAACTTTTCATGATTTTTAAGGAATTTACACAAAATATCATTCCAATTAATGAAAAAGGAATCGTTAGCTACTCAATGCAAACTCTTCCAGGGTACTCATCTATTAATACATACGATAGAGATGATATGGACTTAATGGATGATCTGCTTCATGAAAATGGTCACCATGTTCTAAATAGCTACTTGAATCAAGAAGAGCTCTTAGAGGAGCTTGAAGAAAAAATATACTACAGTCCATGGAGGCGAGCTTTAAGGCCAATTAGAGGTATTTACCACGCTTATATGACGTTTTACTGGGCACTCGAACTATTCTCTTCACTTTCTCGACTAGAGGAGCACGATTTCACGGATTCTGAATTTAGAAAGATTCAAGAACGTGCTATCGAAGAGTATTATATGTTGCAATTCTGTGAACTAGATTTAGAAAAGGCATATAAAGAAGAAATCGTTTCTGCTGAAGGATATGAAGTATATCTACAATTCAAGGCCATGGTGGACTCACATCGAGAGCATATTTTTGCACTTGAAAAGCATTTAAATTCTAATGCCGTAGAAGAACTGAAAAATGAACTTCTAGCGGCACGTAACGAATATTATTAATTATAATTTTGAGATTTTAGATTTTAATGCCTGCATTTCATTTGCGGGCATTAACTCACCTTGGGAAGTGGCAATCGGCATTCCCTCTTCAATAATGCTTAGGCAATCGTCATACTTTTTTTGCTTAAATAAGATCTTCGACTTAAGAAGGTAAGCAACTGAGTACTTAGGGTTTTCTTTAAGAACGATTTCAATATGGCCCATGGCCTTATCAAATTTATCATTACTAAAGTGAATATCAGCTAGGCCATAATTGGCAACAACATCATTTTCATCAATGGCCAATACTTTATTAAACATATCAAAACGACGAGCACGGTCTTCTTTTTCGGCACGCTCTCGTTCTTCTTGTTCTTTTTTGAACTTAGCTTCATCTCCAAAGCGCTTAAATGAAGCAACAGTCGCTAGCGACTTCTCCTCTTCAGCTTCTTCGATTTTACCCAATTTCATAAGGTAGAGAGACTTATTCGTATGGGCCATCACAGAGTTTTCATCAACTTTTAAGAGCTCATCCATAACATCAATGGCCTTTTGATGATCACCATTATTTCCTAGGATAACACCTTTTGACTCGTAAGCATCTGCATAATGAGGGTTAAAAGAAATCACTTGATCTAAGAGCATGATGGCCTCATTTACTTCACCCTGATGAAATCGCTTAACGGCTTTATTAAAATAGTGCTCACTTATTTCCAATTTATCTTCTTTAATAATTGGATATGTAAGTACACGAACTGTGCCTCCGTCATATTCTATTTCTAAACCATTAATCAATAAATCTCGAGGGACTCTTACCACAGATAAGTAAAAATCATCAGTCTTAACAGAATTAAGGACCTTTACCTTCTTATCCTTTAAAATAGTTTCCTCTTCTATTTGATTCTTGGAGATTAATAGGACTGGATAACGAGCAGCTCCTCTGCGACTTTCAATTTTAGAAGCTGTTTCTTGCCCTAGAAAACACCCTTTATTATAACTGATAGCAAATTCATTTAATCTTGTTTCATTGATTAAGTTAGTGCGCTCAACTGTAACATCTAGCTGCGGCCATCCAGTTAAGACGCATAGCTGATTATGAAAATCTGTTATTGGCAACTGTTCACTTATAAATCCAATATAACCTTCATTATCAAAAATACTAATTGGAACAAAACCTTCACTAGAACGTGACGATAGTGCAGCAATTAATTGAGTATGTTTAATCGTGATATCTTCCATAATGATGAACTTCTCTAACTCATTAACTGTTTCATCTGCAATTTTCGAATCGACGATAATATAGAAAGCCTGATCAATATTCACAAGATAGAAAAAAGAAAACACCCGACCATTTCGATCCAAACGACATGCAAGAGTCCCACCATTCTCTAACTTGTCGACATCTGCAGTAATCTGCCTTTGTAAATAGTCTCTTGTTTCATCACCGATGAATTTATAAACACTATGTCCATTTAATGAGAAAGTATTCTCACTGAAGAAGAATTCATAAACCTGTTCTTTTACATATGTATCATCAATCATCATATCAATAATTTACTTCACAGCTTTTCTAATTACTAGACCCTTGCCAACATTTTTTACCGCTCCACAACACAAGTCATTAATCATAGGGGGGTAAACAATATTAAATATAATTTAATTACATTAAGTGATATAATTTCAAAAAAGGGATATAAGATGGCCGTTAAACTGAAAATACAATCAAAGCAAGAATCATATATTGTAATTTTAAAACCAAATTTAACATTTGGCCGAAGCAAAGAAGATGCTGATATTTTCTTAAATGACTCAAAAGTATCTTCAGTCCATTTTCAAATATTATTCGATGGTGATGAAATTCTAGTCAAAGACCTAGGCTCAAAGAATGGCACCCATATTAATGGAAGACGCATCGAGGAAGAAATCACTTTATATACATACGATGTAATTACAGCTGGGAATTTTAGTATCAGACTAGATCAAAAATCTTTAAATAACTTAGAGCTTTCTAAATTTTCTCGACAGGACGAACCTAATGCTTGGGGAGAGAATATTTCCAATATTCATAAGACCCTTCGCTTCACCCTTGAAGAGGAAAAAAGAAAAGTACAATTAAAGAAAAGAACCAAAGTTAAAAGTAAGGCCTAAACACTAAAGCTTTCGCCACAACCACAAGTATTTTTTGCATTTGGGTTTTCAAAAACAAAACCTTTTCCATTAAGGCCGTCTTTAAAGTCTAAAGTAATACCACTTAAGTAAATTGATGATTTTGGATCCACAAGAATCTTAATACCCTCTAATTCGATAATATTATCTGAATCTTTTGGAGCATCAAAATCGATATTGTAAGAAAGACCTGAACAACCACCACCAATTACACCTAGGCGTAGACCGAAGTCCTCAGTTGAGCGATCTTCACTCGTGAAAATATTTTTTATTTGCGCAACTGCTTTTGGCGTCACATTTAATAACTCGTTCATATAAACCTCTAATATTACGTAGGTAATAATGACCAATACCTAAATTATATCATATTGATGATATACTTTATATAGGAGCAAGAAACAATGTCTATCTCATTGATTATTAAGAGCGGTGAAAATAAAGCTAAGGTTCTTATTAAACCTAAATTAAGCTTTGGACGCTCTAAGTCGTCAGTTGATATTTCAATCGATGACTCAAAAATTTCATCTAAACATCTCGAAATTACTTATAAAGATAAGGAAATTGTTGTTAAGGACCTAGGTTCAACTAACGGTACTTATATTAACAATAAGAAAGTCACAAGTGATCAACGTCTTTATATTTATGAAACTATTCGTATTGGTAATTGTATTATTTGTATCGATTTAAATGATCTCACAGATATTGAGTATAAATTTTTAACTCGACCAATCGATCCAAATGTAGATGCTCAAGAAAACACACAAACTTCAACGGCCCTTGCTGACCAAACAGGCTTTTTGGCCTTAAATAATCTTTCG
This sequence comes from Halobacteriovorax sp. RZ-2, assembly GCF_043196685.1. Lineage (NCBI taxonomy): Bacteria > Pseudomonadati > Bdellovibrionota > Bacteriovoracia > Bacteriovoracales > Halobacteriovoraceae > Halobacteriovorax > Halobacteriovorax sp. RZ-2. Next base: position 321,394 of record NZ_JBEBMR010000004.1, on the reverse strand, counting down.
CTAGAAAGACAAAAAGTAAAAGCCGAAATAAGTAAAAAAAGACCAATACAAAGAACAAAAAAGAAAGTCGCCAAAAAGAAGAAAGTTGAACCAGAAGATAAAACTGTCATGACGAAAATCTTAAAATTCTTTAAGTAAACTTAATCTAATCCTTCTTCGGAACCCATGGAATATCCTGAATATTCTCATGCTTATTCAAGAATCGCGCTACGATAAAGAAATAATCTGAAAGTCGATTTAAATACTCTAAATCAATTGGATCAACATCCCCTAGCTCCACAGCTTCCCTTTCAACTTGTCTTGTTTTAGTTCGACAAATATGAACATTAGCGGCCGCAACACTTCCACCAGGAAGGATAAAGTATTTAAGGGGATCAACAACTGAGTCAAAGTAATCAATCTCACCTTCGAGATGAAGGATGTCTTCAATGTTTAATTTAGGTAATTTGAAATTGTCTCGGTCCTCTCTAAGAGTTGCGAAGTTAGAACCGAGAACAAAAAGATTTTCTTGAATTGATTTAAAAGTATTTTTAACTCTTGAAACATCAATATGACAAAGTGAAAGACCTACAAAACTATTAAGTTCATCTAAGTTTCCATAAAGATTAATACGAGCGCTGGCCTTTGAGACACGTTGTCCACCAACAAGGCTTGTTTCACCTTTATCACCTGTACGAGTGTAGATCTTTGACTTCTTCATTACATATTCCTTCTGTACTTCCCACCAATCTCATAAAGAAGATTAGTAATCTGTCCAAGAGAACAATAGTTAACTGTTTCAATAAGCTCTGCAAAAATATTTCCACCAGAAAGGGCCACAGCTCTAAGCTTATCTAAGGCTTCATCTGATTTATTAGCATTTCTGTCTTTGAAATCATTTAAGCGAGAAATTTGTCCTTTCTTTTCTTCGTCACTACAACGAGAAAGTTCAATTTCTTGATTTAGCTGTTCATCAATATTGTCTGCAATATAAGTATTAACACCAATGATAGGAAGCTCTCCTGAATCTTTTAGTGTCTCATAGTAGAGAGACTCTTCTTGGATTTTTGATCTCTGGTACATACTTTCCATTGCACCAAGAACTCCACCCTTATCAGAAATTCTTTCAAACTCAGCTAGGATTGCTTCTTCAACAAGGTCAGCTAATTCTTCAATTACATATGCACCTTGCATTGGATTATCAGATTTATTTAAACCGAACTCGCGATTAATAATCATCTGAATTGCCATAGCACGCCTTACAGACTCTTCAGTTGGTGTTGTAATCGCTTCATCATAAGCATTTGTATGAAGAGAGTTACAATTATCTGAAAGTGCTAAGTAAGCCTGAAGTGTTGTTCTAATATCGTTGAAGTCAATTTCTTGAGCGTGTAGAGAACGTCCAGATGTTTGAATATGATACTTAAATTTTTGAGACTTCTCATCTGCACCATACTTATTGCGCATAGTGATTGCCCAAATCTTTCTAGCAACACGTCCAATTACTGAGTACTCAGGATCAAGTCCGTTTGAGAAGAAGAAAGATAAGTTCTGTGAGAATTCATCAATATTTAATCCACGGGCAAGATAGTATTCAACAAATGTGAAACCGTTTGCAAGTGTGAAAGCAACTTGAGTAATCGGGTTCGCCCCAGCTTCAGCAATATGGTAACCAGAGATTGAAACTGTATAGTAATTCTTGATCTTTTGCTGACAGAAGTATTCTTGTACATCTCCCATCATCTTAAGTGCAAACTCAAGAGAGAAGATACAAGTATTTTGAGCTTGATCTTCTTTTAAGATATCGGCCTGAACTGTCCCACGAATTTGTTGAAGAATAGCTAGGCGCTTTTCAGTATCGTAGTAGTCATCACCTTTAAGCTTTTGTCTTAAAGCAGTGTTTAGGTAAAAAGCTAACATGATCGGAGCCGGCCCATTGATCGTCATCGAAACTGACGTGTATGGATCAGAAAGATCGAAACCATCAAATAATAACTCCATATCTTCAACTGTTGCGATCGAAACTCCAGCTTCTCCAATTTTTCCAAAAATATCTGGACGAAGATCTGGATCCTCTCCATAAAGAGTTACTGAGTCAAAAGCAGTTGATAAACGTTTTGCTTTGTCATCTTTTGATAAGTAGTGGAAGCGCTTATTAGTTCTTGCTGGACCACCTTCTCCAGCAAACATTCTCTTTGGATCTTCATCTGTACGCTTGAATGGAAAAATCCCTGCACCAAATGGAAAGAACCCTGGCATATTAACAGTTCTAATAAAACGGTACTGATCCACCTTAGAAGAAAATCTTGGTGTTCCTACCTTTTGAACATCTAGTCCAGAAAGAGAAGTGTATTTTGTCGCTACTTTAAACTCACGATCACGTACGTGGTATGTGAAAGTTCCGTCTTGGTATTGTTTAACGACTGATTGGAATTGTTCGATTTCTTTTTCAACATCTTCGCCAAGTTCTGATTTTAGTTGAGCAAGTTTTGCATCAACTTCATTACTTGGAACAATCTTACTTGTGATCTCAAGGGCCTCGATATCGCGAAGCTTTTCCATTCTCATTTCAGTTTCATGATTATAGTCACGCGAAGCTTTTGCAATCTCTCTTAAGTAAAGTGATCTTTCAGCAGGAATGATTCTTGTCTTATCATTACTTGCACGATTTGCAATAATTCCCTCAAGTGGAGCCTGATCAAAATCAAAAGTCTGTGCAATAGCTTGGAATAAAGCGTTTACACCGACATCATTAAACTTCGATGCCATTGTTCCAAAAATTGGAAGTTCTTCATCTGTTGGAGAACCTGGGTGTCCAGCAAATAGATTATGATTTCTTCTATATTGCTTTCTAATATCTCGCATTGAATCTTCAGAGCGAGGCTTTTCAAATTTATTAAGAACAACAAAGTCCGCCTGCTCAAGCATTTCAATTTTTTCAAGTTGTGTTGCAGCTCCATATTCAGGAGTCATAACATAAACACACTTATCAGAAATTTTTGTAATTTCATCTGAAGCCTGACCAATACCAGAAGTCTCAACAATAATTAAATCGAAGTCTTGCTCCTTTAAGAAGTTAACTGTCTTTTTAATTTGTGGAGAAAGCTCTGTTCCAGAATCACGAGTTGCAAGTGATCTGATATAAAAGTTTTCAAAGTTTGCAGAACCTAATCTAATACGGTCACCTAAAAGCGCACCTTGTGTTTTCTTCTTTGTTGGATCAACTGAAATTAGTGCAACTTTCTTTTCAGGATAGAAACGGTGAAATCTTAAAAGAGTTTCATCAATTAAAGATGACTTACCTGCACCACCAGTTCCTGTGATACCAAGTACTGGAATATTTTTTTCCGAAGAAGAGATCTCAATTTCAGCACCATCTTCAATGGCCGTAATAACTTTTGCAAGTTGAGTCTTTGGAAGATCTTTTGCCTTAGCATCTAATTTGAATCCATCAAGAGTTGAATGAGTTGCTCTCTCAATCATGTCATCAATGATTCCCTCAAGACCTAATTTCATTCCATCTTCTGGAGAATAAATTCTAGTAATGCCTTTATCGTGAAGTGCCTTAATCTCCTTAGGAGTGATTACACCACCTCCACCACCGAAGATACGAACATTTGTCGCTCCGGCCTGATCAAGTAGCTCACGAACATAAGCAAAGTATTCATTGTGTCCACCCTGATAAGAACTCATGGCAACTGCATTTGCATCTTCATGTAAAACAGCATCGACTACCTCTTGGGCAGAACGATTGTGTCCTAGGTGAATAACTTCAACACCCTTAGACTGAAGAAGTCTTCTCATAATATTTATTGATACATCATGGCCGTCAAATAAACTGGCCGCTGTGACAAATCTTAATTTTCTCACTGTAAACCTCTGATATCACGTTAAGTAAAAACAATTATTTACCCAAGCTTTTTATCTTTCAATATTGCTAAAGGACTATACCTAATGTATTTTAATCAGGCAAAAATCCCTTTTATGATGCGTTGATATACGCTAAAATACTGCTAATTAACTTAGTATTAGGAATTGCTAATGAGCGAAGATGTTAAATTTTTAGTGGAGAATCCTTACCACTCGGCACGTTTTAAGCCAGCACGTAAGGGTAAAAAAGGTCCAAAGCTACTAGCTGTTGTTCACCAGTCAGGTTGTACAGGTTGTGAGATCTGTATTCAAGGTTGTCCGGTTGACTCAATTGAACTAGTTCCAGGCCCTAATCCAACGAACCCACAATTTAATCAAACAGTTGAAATCGATCTTGCTAGATGTATCGGTTGTCAAAACTGTTCTCAAGACTGTCCTTGGGAAACGATTACAATGTATGAGCACAATGATGCTTTTGCTATTTGGGGACGTGAAACTCTTAAGTCAGAACTTTATGTCTCAGAAGAGTCACTTAATGAGTTACACAACGAATTCGGAATCACAAAAGAAAAACCAAGCGAAGAATCAAATACAGAAGAAGAGAGCGCTTAAGCCTAGGCTTGAGCACTCTTCTTATTTCCACGAACTTCAGTTAGAAAATAATCAATAATATAAATACCTGCCGCAACAGATATTGATGCATCCGCTACATTGAATGCAGCAAAGTGCCATCCTTTATAGTAGAAATCGAACATATCAACCACGTAATCTAAAGAGATGCGATCAATAAGATTTCCCACTGCTCCTGCAAAGATCATAGAGTAAGCAAGACAGAGCATATAACTCTTTCTTCTTGAATCCCAAATTAGATAAACAAACCAGAAACATGCGATTACAGGCAGGATTTTAAAAAGAATCATTCTGATGACATCTGGAAATTCACTTCCCATTCCAAATGCGACACCAGGATTTTTCACATATGTTAGGTTAAAAAAACCAGGGATAACAGTAAGTGTCTCCCCTAATTTAAAACTAGATTGAATGGCCCCCTTAGAGAATTGATCCAAGAAAAGAATTCCAACTATCAGTAATGTCATTTGCCAAATTCGATTCATTTATAAAATTCCTTAGGGTTAATTTCGTACTTTTCAATTTTTCTAAGAAGAGTCTTCTTTGGAATATTTGCCTTTAATGCTGTTTGATTAATTTTACCATGATTAATCTTTAAGGCCTGAATGATAAATTCTTTTTCAAAGATATCCTTAGCTTGAGAAAAATTTAATCTCAGCTCACCGTCAACTTCACTAGTTGCAAAAACAAATTGATAGCCCTGAGCACTTGCAATAAGTTGTTCATCTTGACCGGCATCAGTTAGTACAGAGTCTTTGATTTCATCATAATCAATAATTGCCTGAGATTCTTCGACAACATTTTCTACCGTAACTGACTTTCTTATTTTATCCGGAAGAGATGTTGCTTTGATAATATCACCACTTTCAATGATGAAAGCGTGTTCGATAACATTTCTAAGCTCACGAATATTTCCTGGCCAATCATGACCTTGCATAATTTTCATCGCCTCATCGTCAAGCCCACTAATCTCTAGGTTATGAACATTGTTAAAATACTTAACATAGTAATCAACAAGGTGTGGGATATCAGAATTTCTTTCTCTTAAAGGAGGAAGATAAACAGGAAGTACATTTAAGCGGTAGAATAAATCTTCTCTAAATGTTCCTTCTTCAATCATTTTTTCAAATGGTTTGTGAGAAGCTGCAATAACACGAACATCTGCTTTGATTTCTCTATTCGATCCTACTGGAGTAAATGTTCCTTCTTGAAGAACTCTAAGTAGCTTTACCTGCATTGTTGGAGAGACATCACCAATTTCATCTAAGAATAGTGTTCCACCATCTGCAAATTGAAACTTACCGATCTTTCTTTCATTAGCGCCAGTAAAAGCACCTTTTTCGTGACCAAATAATTCAGACTCAATTAAGTTTTCAGGAATGGCCGCTAAGTTAATCGTTACAAATTTCTCATCTTTTCTTGGCCCATTATAGTGAATTGCACGAGCAACTAGCTCTTTACCAGTACCAGACTCACCACGAATTAAGACAGGTGTATTAACTTGCGCTAGCTTTCCAATAACATTGAAAACCTTTTGCATAACATCTGATTCACCAACAAATTTATTCTTTGTATCACCAAGTGAAAGAACTGGTGCAGAGAAACCAACCGTTTCAACTAATGAGCGGGCCTTAAGGGCACGCTTGATTAAAGAGACTAAGTTATCAGAACTAATAGGCTTTTCTAAATAGTTATAAGCACCTTCCTTTACGACCTTAACAGCATCCGTAACATTTGAATAAGCTGTTAAAATAATAACGATAACAGAAGGGTCATGTTTTTTGATTTCTGTTAATGCTTCAATACCATCCATTTCAGGCATGTTCACGTCCATAACAACTAAGTCATACTTAGTCTTATAAACAGCACTTAACGCCTCTTTTCCGTTGTCAGCAACATCTACTGCAAAGTGATGAAATTCAAGGGCCTCTCTTACTGAGGTTTGTAAAACTTTATCATCATCGACAACTAAAACCTTATGCATATGCACTCCATTTATTTATTCAAAAATTTAATTAGAAAACTAGTTCCCTCTCCAGGTGATGATGTTACAGAAATCTCACCCCCATGAAGTTCTACGAAGTATTTTACCAGATAAAGACCTAGACCGCTTCCCTTAATAATATGGGACGCATCATTTTTAACCCGATAAAACTTCTCAAATATATTATCGACATCGTCTTGGCCCATACCAACACCATTATCAGATATCTCAATATAGACCCAAGTATCATCATCCCAAGTCTTAATATTAATTGCCTTTCCTTCACCAGCATATTTAATCGAGTTTTCCACAATATTGGAAACAATTCGATTAACCAAGCTAACATCGATTTCGATGGGAAATAACGGACCTAACTCAGTCTCAATAGTCATCTCTTTAGAACGAGCGAGATAAGTTAAACTATTCACGCAGTCTTCGATGATCTTATTGACGTCTTTACTTTGTAAATTAAGAGAAATATTTCGCGACTCTACCTTAGTTAAATCTAAGATCGAAGTAATGAAATTATTAAGTTCCTTTGTCGAATCAATAATAGTCTTTAGGCCATCGTGCATATAGGTTTCCCCTCCACGATTACGTTGCAACATATTGTCTGCAACTCCAGCTATTTTTGCGACGGGTGTTTTTAAGTCGTGACTCATTAAAGAGATAAAGTTTTGCTTTAGGTTTTCAACTCTTTTTAAAAGTTTTGTCTCTTCTTGAATTTTATAGCGTCTTTGATACTCACCGATGGCCCTGAAAGGAACCCAAATATAATAAACCACAAAGACTGTTAACAAGATGTGGGTGATATAAAGCCAGAGACCAAAGAGCAGAAAGATTAAATATGAAAATAGAACTGTTCCTACAATGATCCCAAAAGTAATGAGTAGACCCTTTGCAGGTTGAATCCTAGAAATAACGATTGATAAGACCACACCAATTAGCATTGAAAGCAATTTCGTTACCCAAAGAGGTATTGAGTAGATTAACTGATTCTCCATTAATGCCTTTGTCATATTGGCATGAATTTCTAATTTTGATGTTCTTTTTTGATCTTTATCAAATGGTGTTTTTGCGTAATGTCTTAGGTTCGAAATATAGGCAGGTCCAATAAGAACAACCTTGCCATTAAAATACCCACTAGGAATATTACCTACGACAACACGGTGGACGGGTAATTTTTCAAGATGTTCAAGTGACCTAAGAGGATAGCGAAATAAGCTAAAGCTCGCATCGGCTTCGGGCATATAATAAGCACTCTTTAGCTTATTAAGAACTAATGGTTCTTCATTATTAATAATTCGCCATTCGTTGGCCGTCCAAAAGTCGAGAGTCTCTTCTCCCGAAATATTTAAAACCATTCTTCTGACAACATCATCTTTGGCAAATAACTTACTATCAATATTCACCACGGCCGGTGAATAACCGAGATCTCTCAATTCTTGTGGCGGAAGACGCTCGCCCCAAGAGTCTAGTTCTGTTCCATAGCGATAGAGCCCACCTTGTTTCATATAGGCCTTAATTTCATCGTGGAGTAATTGTAAGGAAGCCGCCTCTCTCTCATTTAAAGGAGCAGACAAATCACCAAAGAAATTAATAATGGCCGGCTTATCTTTTAAGACTTTTCTAAATAGTTTTAAATAAGTTGTATAAGTATATGGATAACTCTCACCTAAGAACTCATCACTTTCTTCATCAATTTTAATGAGAACGATATTGTCATCATGAACAAGAGTCATGTCTAACTTAAGTCTTAAGTCATAGAAGATCGCTTCAATGGACTGAAACTTGTACTGAAAAAGCACAGATAAGAAGACGACTGTAAAAAGCGCTGGGTAGTATTTGGTAAAATCTAAATCTCTGAAGTACTTAAAAAAGTTCTTCATAGCAACTCACTTTGATGAAATCTTTCATCCATTGCATCTGGAGAACGAAGAATTGACCACATTGTTGTCGAGGCCACATTAAAATGAACATCATTAATCTTTGCATTTTCTAAGTAGATAACTTTTTGAGCAACACCTCTCATATCCACACTCTCATGTTTCTTGAAATGGTAACTTTTGAAGCTATTTGAGAGTCGGTTAAATAATCGCCTAGGAACTGCAAACATATAGCGAAAAACGGCTTCCGCTCTAGCAAGCTTAAAGACCCAATTAAAAATGCCACGCCAAAATAGCAGGACGATTAGAATATGAGTTAACACTTTTGCATTTATCGTTTCGTTAAAGCTAAGTTCTGCCTCTAAGTATTTATCCATCTCAGAGGGGCTCAGACTCTCTATAACAGCAGAGTTGATGATGACATAACCCGAACCCAGGAGGCTTCCCATAACGAAAAATGGAGCATTCTTACTCTCAAAGAATTTCAGCCTTCCCTTATTTCCTCTAAAGTGAAGTCCATTTATTTTATTAAAAATGGCCACGTGTTCTTTCTTGTCTAATCGAATTGGGTTTAGCCTAGATAAAACAATAGAAGGAATAATGTAAGTAAATGAAATTACATAAATTAATGTAGCAAGCGTCACCGAACTCGAAATATGCAGGTTCGTGCTAAATACAATGAAGCCTCCGGCCAGGAAAAATACCTGAATAAAGACGATGAAAAGACTTAATAAATATGAAATTAATACACTAAACAAATTTTTGTCCCTATTTTTTTTACAAGATATTCTCTAATTATAGACCCAAATCCAAAATCCGGCTATAAGTCATCTGAATCACAGATAGACAAAAGCGCATATATATGAAGCGCTCGACGCGAGATTTCGCAGCGCGACTATTGTGGATTCCGTAATTGTGATACACAAGGCATTAACGTTTTAAATATAAGCAGAAGGGGTATTTTGAATGCATACTAAGCTACTTTTTGGTACAGCAGGTGTTCCTAATTCTACAGTTAAAAAGAACAATCCAGTAGAAGGTGTTAAAAGAATTCACGAACTTGGACTTGATTGTATGCAACTTGAGTTTGCACACGGCGTAAGAATGAAGGAAGAAGTTTCTTCAAATCTAAGAAAAGTATCATATGAGCTAGGCGTTCCATTAACTTCACACGGCCCATACTATATCAACCTAAATGCTAGAGAGCAGGATAAAATTGATTCTTCTGTTGAGAGAATTATCCAAACTGCTAAGATTTCTGATCTTTGTGGTGCAGAATCAATGACTTTCCACGCAGCTTTCTACATGAAAGATTCTCCATATGATGTATTCGACCTAGTTGAAAAATCAATGAATGTAATCGAAGAAAGACTAAGCAGACTTGATATTGAAATTGAGCTTCGTCCAGAACTAACAGGGAAGACTTCACAGTTTGGTTCACTAGAAGAGCTAATCAGCTTAACTAAGAATGTAGACTCTTGTCGCCCATGTATGGACTTCTCTCACCTATATGCACGTACTAATCAGTACAACTCTGAAGAAGAGTTTGATGAAGTAATTGCTAAGCTTAAAGAAGAACTAGGTGAAGAATCAGTTAAAAATATGCACATCCATATTTCAGGAATCAGCACTAATTCTAAAGGTGATCTAAAGCACCTTAACCTTGAGAAGTCTGACTTTAACTGGAAAGATCTTCTTAAGTCACTTAAGAAAAATGGTTGTGGTGGATACATGATTTGTAACTCACCAAACCTAGAAGATGACGCATTAATGCTAAAAAATTACTACAATACACTATAAAAAAAAGCGGCTTTAAGCCGCTTTTTTTATTTCTTCATATTCTTTAGTTTCAATAAAAATATCCTCATCCATCATATAAACAACTAAGTCCTCGTGGGTATTGAGAACTTCTTTTAGGCCATCGTTAAGGGCGTTGTCATAAAGCTTCAACTCGATAAAGCTCGTTTTTTTGAGGTCATCGATAAAGGAGAGACCTTGAGGGAAGTCGATAAACGTACCACCTATCCAAAGTCGATATGACTTAATTTCTGAAATATAATTTAGTTGATGAGCATTAGAGTTGGCACTTTCTGTTAAATTGAAAGTCTCACCAACTAATTTCTCAAATGAAAGATCTAAAATTTTACCGCTTTTCACGCCTTACTTATCGGTAAGAAATGAAGATATCTTAACGGACGTCAGTCTCTTTAAATTCGTAAAATGACTTCACATCACTAATATCTGATATTAACCACTTATCATCTTTCTTGATGATAAGAGCTATTTTCTTAACTGAAATTGAAACATCTTGTTTTGTTTTGCCATCAGTGGCCTCGTCATCATAAGAAACAGAATAAGTGATTGAACACTCATCTCCTGAACAATTCTTATATACGATAGACAAGCGAGACTTCTCGTATTTTGACATCTCATTAAGCTTCTTTGGATCATCTGTTAATGCTTGAGTATATTCCTCAAGTAGACTTCCTGTTAAGTAGTCCTCTAAATCATCGACCTTAATTTCATCATTTAACCTTTTTTCAATAAAGCCTCTTAGGACACCTTCTGGAGACTTGTTAGAGTTACATGAAATAAAAACTAATAAGATGATTAAATACTTAAACATTAAATGATCCTTCCTAGACTATAATGAAACAATTCCTCGACGTTTCAAAATATTATAAAGTGTAATCCAGTTATAACTATTATCTTCAACACTTGATAATAACTTTAACCCATATCCATTTGGGTAAACTAATTCGACACAAAAATTATCAATAAATTTCTTACCTTCATATTCTAACTCAAATTCAACTTTTTCACCCTTAGATATTTTTTCACTCGTGTAGATTACGATACCCTTATCATCACAGTTAGAAACTTTAACGGGTAAACAAGAACCAGAAGATAAGTAGACATTCCCTTCAAGAGAGCAGAAGCCATCAAAGTTGAAATTCTCTTTCGTAAAGATTGGTTTAAATATAGCTTGAGCTAATTCTTCTTTTAATAACAGGATCATATTATATGAAACCAATAAGAAGATAACGGCCATAAGAAGAATAATTTTGTCGTACTCAACCAGGAATAAGGAAAAAACCTTATAAAAGATATTAAGCACAAAAACCGACAAGATCACTATGGTAAGCTCTCCCATAAATAGAATCTTAAAGAGTAAAAAAACTGCTAATGCCGTTGTTATTTTATATGTTGTAAGAATTCCAATGAAACGATTTAAGTCAATTGCTGAAACATCTGCATCAAGTGAGTAACATGTGTGCAGAAAGAACAGTGAAAATACCACAAACAGAATATTTAGCAATTTGAATGTTAGAGTGTCAGTATTGTGCAATTGTTACCTTAAATTTCAAAGTTTGTTATAATTAATATATGGATTATTATCTCGAAATTTCTTCACGTTGTATAGAGTGTGATAACTGCAGGCTCATTTGCCCAGAAAAGGCCATTTTTATGGACAAGGGTAAATATACAATTGAACCATGGGCATGTACTTTGTGTAATGCGTGCACTCTCGTCTGTCCGGTAGACTGTATTAAAGAAGTTACTCAAAAAGAATAATCTTTACCCTCATAAGAAATAGTACGTGTATCAAAGTTAAATGTAACCCCTGCCCACTCCATAGTAGCAGTTGACTTGAAATCCACGCCGTCTAATTCTTCGATTGCCGCAACAAACTTCTTAATAACAGCAGGAAGCTTTTCAAGCTCGGAGATGACCTCAATATACTTATCGAGAGTTCCTAGATCTAAGAAGATTGGCTCCTTAGGTAAACTCATGTGAACATTTTTATTTTTGAAATCGGCCACTGTTTTGAAAAAAGAAGACTCGCCTTCGACTTGAGGAATCTTAGCTAAGTCTAAAATCCCAACCCCTGAGTAAGTTAAATAACTACTAGTACCCTCATGAGGAGCAATACTCGTTAAACTCCCATCAATAACTTTTGTCTCATTATAAGTAGCATCACGATCAACTTCAATTGCATACAAGTGTGCAATAGCATCATCTTCAACCATTCGTTTAATATCTTCACTAATTTGAGAAAAATCGAAAAAATAAAACTGATCAGAATTAATAATGAAAATGATCTCATCATCAACATAATTCTTTAAATTATGGATACATCCCCCGCTTCCAAGAATCGACGGTTCATGAAGCAAGACAACATCTTTGCCTTGTGCCCAGTTCTTCATTTCATCATGGCAGTGATGCGAGTTAATATATATTTTTTCACAACCCAACATTTTGGCATATGCAACTTGTAGATCTAATAACCTAAGGTTGAAGAAGGGCCATAGAGGCTTAGGGATAATCTTTCCTAAGTTTCCCATTCTAGTACCAAAGCCAGCACTCGCGATGAAACAAGTCTTAATCATCTAAACCTCTTTTTAAAATATCAGAAAAAGATCTAAACACCTCAATTGAACTCTTCTCACAAATACTAATTAGCTTATGCAAATTTGTTGGAATGAACTGAAGATAACCTTCTTTGTTCTTATCAATTTTTAAGTATGCAAAACTACCAAGGGCCTTAAATGTTCGCTGAACTTGGACGATATGATAATCATGGCCATACTTTTCATAGAACTTCTCATCATAAGTAAGAAGTAATTTCTTTTTTTCTTCATCAGAAAAATCAATATAACAGTCGTCAACAAGTGAGACCAAGTCATACATTTTTGGGCCAACTCTCATATCCTGATAATCGATGTGAAACAAAGTATTATCTTTCACGTATAAATTATTCGAATGATAATCGCGGTGACAGACAACATCCCTATGAGCTTCATAGTAATCAATAATGAATTCTCGAACTTCTTTAACAATGCCAGTCTCTTGTGTATTTAAACTAACACCTAGGTATTGATTCAAGAAAAAATTACAAGCGAGATCAAACTCAAATCCAATTTTTTCTCTGTCAAAGATTCGATTCATACAAAATTCTAAAGGCATCTTTTGATATTTTTTAATATCTTCTACTGCTTGGATATGCTTGCCTATCCCTGAGGCTTCATAGAAATCTTTCAGTGAAACACTGCCAATATCTTCTAAAACAAGAATTGAGAACTGCGGATCATAATAAAAAATTTCAGGAGTTTTGATATTATCTAAAATATTATTGGTGACCTTATGAAAGTCACAACTTTGCTGGCCATTAGATGACTCAACACATACGACAAAAGACTGGGAGTCATTTGTTAGTCGATAATACTCTCGACTAGAGGCATCTCCAGAGAGTTTCTCCAGTGTACTCTTATCATTATAGAAACCAGCTTCTTCCAGCTTTTGTGTGATTGATTCTTTATTCATCTTAAATACTCATTAGATACTTTCTTTAAAATAGTAAAATTGTCGCGATGAATTTTTTTCGAAAATTAAATTTTCATCTTCACCACTATTCACCATATAGTTTTTCAGTAAGAATTCTTCTTTTGATAATTCGTGAGAGTGAACTCCCTGCACGCTAAAGCTGATTGATTGTCGGTTTAGAGTTTGCAACCATAGAAGACGTGCTTCAGGATCATATCCTGACTTTATTAAAACTTCGTACACTAAATTATTTAAGTCACGTTTAGCATTTAAATTTAGATTATTGATACGAATCATGTCGTCTATCGTGTATGAGTTAAGAGGAATAAGCTTCTTCTTTTCGTAAATTCCTATTTTACTTCTAATAAGCTCACCAAGCAAAACAGCGACAAAGATGTTTTCACTATTCATATAGTTTCTTAGAAGGCCCCTAGACATAAAGACATTATTTTTAGGAAGGGAGAAATAAAAATTTCGACTATCTTCAACGATATAGAAATTGATTCCGAAGTCATCTTTTTGAAAAAGACCTTGGTTATTAAGGTAGAGTTCTTTTGCAATTTTATTTAAATATCGACGTGATCTTTGATTCGGTTTTTTTACTTTATTATTTTCGATGAATAAGTTAGCGATACCTTCAAGATGATTCAAGTAGTCCTGCGACGTGAATGTATCTTGGTAGTTATAAGGATAATCGTTATCGTTCTTATAAAGATAAGTACATGACGTTAAAGTAAATATTGTTAAAAAGATTAAAATTCTCATCATCTATAAAGTAAAAAATAAAAAAGCTCTCATAATGAGAGCTTTATATAACTAATCTATTATACATGAATTACATAGACTCGGAAGCAACATCTCTTTCCTCTGGAACATAATAAAGAGTAAAACCAGCAAAAATTAAGTTAGGGTCTTTAATCATATCTCTATTATTATCCCAAATAGATCTCCACTTCGCAGGAGTTCCGTATTTATCTTGTGAAATAACACCTAGTGTTTCACCTCTTCTAATTAGGTGAGGTAGTCCAACTGGATTCCAATTAAACTGTCCACTTTGATATTTAATTTTATCACCAGCTTGTAGGCCATCAGCTAGAGCTTCTTGGTTCATCGCTTGAATATCTCTCCACTTTCTATAGTCACCATATAGTTTAAAAGCAATCCACATAAGTGTTTCACCTTTTTGAACTTCATAATAATCTGAAGCTGTAACGACTACATCTTTCTCTAAAGCAACACTTTCCTCTAATAGGATTTCATCTGTTGGAGAAACAGGCTCGCTTCCAAGAACGGCAACTGATTCATCAGATGACGACATTGCTGAAGTTTCTTCTAATTGATCTAAGTCTTCATTTGCATCAACAACAAAGTCAGAATCATCAATAGAGATCTCCTCAGTTTGCTCAGCAACAGCTACATCCCCTTCTTTATTCTTGAAGAACGAACATGAAGTGAACGTTAAAGATGAGACTAAAAACAATAAAGATATCTTTTTCATGGTATATTACCCCTTTTTAATAGTAACAATTATATGTAATTCCCTTCGGTTACTTTTAAATAGATATTTAAATATTAACCGCCTAGACTAATTTCTTCATGCAATGTACAATTTTTCCGTATGAAGAATATATTGATCCTATTCTTACTATTTTTATCAACTACTGCTTTTTCTCAAAGTGCAGTAAATGATTTCTCAAACTCCGCTAACTATGACTTAGCTAATGAAAAGCTATTAAGAATTTCAGGAACAAGAAGAATTATTCTTGTTAGTAATAGTCAGGATAGCTTCGCTAAAGGTGACTATATTACTATCCTTATTAATAAGGTTCCCGTTGCACGTGGAGTTGTTCCAAAACAAGAAGAAAACCAAGCGGCCGTAAAAATCACAAAAATTTACGATGAAGACTTATTCAAGAACTTCTTTGTTAATCAAGACGTTCAAATCTTACGTGGTGATGACTCTGCTTACGGTAAGCCTGCTGAAAATGCGGAAGATCAATTTAAAATTACAGATAGTGAATCACTATACGACGATACCACTTTACTAGAAGAAGACCTGTATGGTGATGATAACCAACAAACAGGTGTTATCAAAAATGATAATATTGCATCCGTAGGTATTGGGCTTGTTGATGGCTTTAATACAGCAGGGAAACAAGATACAAATACTCAATATAATGCCTCTTGGTCATTTCAAGTTGAAAAGAATATTTGGGTAGAAGGCTTTATTGGAAGACACTTAATACGTGCCTTTCCTGCCGAAGATATCGATACGGCCGTAAACCAATATATCTTCAGAGCAAAGTACGCTTTTGAAGGGCCTTTATACACTATCTTTATGCCATATGTAGGCTATAAATTTGCAACAGCTGACAGCCCTGGTGCAGGAGACGTATCTAAAGTTGGTAGTGATCAAGCTCAAAGAGAACTTGACCTTGTAGCAAGTGTTGAACAAGATGAGTTTGTCTTTGGAGCGACAGGATTCAAAAGACTTGTTCCTGGTTGGTTTTTACGTGTAGACATTGGAACAGATGTAATGGGAGTCGGACTTGCACTTGAGTTCTAAAATATTTTTCACTTTCATTTGTTTTGTCGTAGTCTCATGTGGAGTTAAAGCTCCCCCAAAACCTAAGAACGACAACTTTCCTTCATTTATTGAACAAAATAAAAAAGTACTAAGACCTAAGTCACAAACCAAGATTGATGACAAAAAAGAAGAAACTAAGAAGTCTTCTAAACAATCAAATTCTAATTAATGAATATCATCTTTAGCCTCGGTTCAAATTTAGACAACAAAGCAGAGATGCTTCTTAGCGCAACTAAAGAAATCGAATTGGCCCTAAATGCCAAGGCATACACAAGTCGTATTTTTGAAACGCCACCCTATGGGCCACAAGATCAACCAAATTTTTATAATATCGCTATAGAGATTGAGACAGCTCAAGAAATTGGCCCAGAAAAAATTTTGCACATTGCAAAAGAAATTGAAGAGAAACTAGGACGCAAACACCGCTACCACTGGGGCCCCAGAGAAATTGATATCGATATTATTTTTATTGATAAATTAAATTATCACTCAGAGAACTTAACTATTCCCCATAAAGAATTTAGAAAAAGAAGTTTTGTTCTCGAACCATTAAAAGATCTTCCAAGCTACAGTGACTATAAATCATATTATAAAATTGTTGATCTAGACCATAATGATGCAACACCACTCAAATAGTACCATCGTGTTTTATTACGGTATCTTAAGCCTTTATTACCTATTTACTAAATACTGAAAACATATCTATAATAATGTCACATTATCTTTCGAACAATAGGTTCCATCATGATCAACTTTGAATTAACTTCCGAGCAAAAAGAAATTCGAGACCTTGCAATGAAATTTGCAAAGAATGAGATGATGCCAAAAGCTGGCGAATATGATGAGAAGGCCCAAATGCCTCTTGAGATTCTTCGCAAAGCATGGGAGCTAGGACTAGTTAACACATGTATTCCTGCAGAATACGGCGGTGCAGGCTTTTCAACTATTGATTCAATGATTATAACAGAAGCACTAGCTTACGGTTGTCTAGGAATGAATACAGCGATCATGGCAAATGATCTGGCCCTCCTTCCAATAGTTATCGGTGGTAATGACGAGCAAAAGAAAAAATTCTTAACTCCTTTTACAGAAGATTACAAAATTGCGGCCTTCTGTTTAACAGAACCAGGTTACGGATCTGATGCAGCAGGTATCAAAACAACAATCAAAGATAATGGTGATCACTACTTATTGAATGGAAATAAGATGTGGATTACAAATGCAGGCTATGCAGATCTTTTTGTCGTTTATGCAACAACAGACACGGCACTAAAGCACAAAGGTATCACGGCACTTGTTATTGATGGCAAAGCCGAGGGCATAGAACTTGGTGAAAAAGAAAATAAAATGGGACATCGTTGTTCTGATACAAGAGCAGTGACATTTACAAATGTAAAAGTTCCCAAAGAAAATATCTTGGGTGGGCCAGGTCAAGGTTGGCCAATTGCAATGGCCACTTTAAATCACTCAAGACCAATGGTAGCTAGCTCAGCAGTAGGTGGAGCTCAATGCGCCATGGACCATGCAGTTAAGTATGCAGGTGAAAGAGTACAATTTGGAGTACCCCTTTCTCGTCATCAAGCGATTCAAATGATGATTGCCGATATGGGAATCGAGATTGAAGCTGCACGCCTACTTGTTCAAAAAGCAGCATGGTCAATTGATAATGGAAAACCAAATCCAGAACTTTCTTCATATTCAAAAGCTAAGGCCGCTGATATGTTCATGAAGGTAGCGACAGATGCGGTACAAGTATTCGGAGGCTATGGTTATAGCAAAGAGTACCCAGTTGAAAAAATAATGAGAGACGCCAAACTCATTCAAATATATGAAGGCACTTCACAAATACAAAGATTAGTTATTGCTAAAGAAATTTTTACAAGGAGCTAAAATTGAACATTTTTGTATGTATTAAACAAGTTCCAGACACGGAAACTAAAATTACTCCAAATGGTGATGGATCTTATATCGAAACTTCTTCGATTAAGTGGATCATGAATCCATATGATGAATTTGCGGTAGAGCAAGCTCTACTTACTAAAGCTGCTAATAGTGGTTCAACTGTTACAGTTGTTAGAGTTGGTGGTGTTAAGGACACTGAAGCACTAAGAACTGCTCTTGCTATGGGTGCAGATGATGCAATCCTAGTTGAAGCAGATGACAACTTAGACTCTTACATGACTGCTAAGGCACTTAAGGGTGCAATCGAGAAGTCAGGTAAAAATCCAGATGTAATTTTCACTGGAAAACAAGCTATTGATGACGATTGTCTTCAAGTTCCACAACTTCTAGCACAAATGCTAGGAATGCCTTCTGTAACTGTTGTTGATGGTTGCGAAGAAGCAGGTGGGAAATACACTCTAAAAAGAGAAATCGAAGGTGGAGCACTAGAAGTTTACGAAGTTACTTCTCCAGCTGTTATCGCTGCTAACAAAGGTCTAAACAGCCCACGTTACGCTTCTCTTCCAGGTATTATGAAAGCTAAGAGAAAGCCTCTTGCTCAACACTCACTATCAGATGTAGGTGTATCTGCTGATGATCGTCGTGTTAAGTATTCAGGTTTCCAACTTCCACCAGAGAAACCAGCTGGTAAAAAATTTGAAGCAATGGATGAAGCTGCTCAAGCAGGTGTTGTTGCTGAAGTTGTTAAGCTTTTAAGAGAAGAAGCTAAGGTTATCTAAGGGAGATTATTAAAATGGCAAAAGTATTAGTATTTTCAGAAACAAGTGGTGAAACAGTTAAGTCTGTTACATTTGAAATCCTAGGAAAGCTTGCTGGTCACACTGTTGACGTTGCAGTTGTTGGTGACATGGGCGCAAACGCTGCTGCTGACCTAGCAAAATATGGTGCTGCAAACGTACACAACCTAAAAGGTGCAAACTTAGATCAGTATTCACCAGAAGGTTACGCTAACGCACTTAAAGAGTTCATCGGTTCAAACTACGATTACGTATTTGCTGGTGCAACTTCTCTTGCAAAAGACCTTATGCCAAGACTAGCAGGTATGTTCGACGCAGGGATGGCCTCAGAAGTTACAAATTTTGTAATGGATGGTGACAACTTCGCAGGAACAAGACCACTATTTGCAGGTAAGGTTCTAGCAAAAGTTGAACTTGATGGACCTAAGCCAGGTTTCATTACAGTAAGACCAAACGCTCTTGGTATGCCAGACGCTCCAACGGCAGGTGCTGGTGCAACTAATGAAGTTGCTGCTAACGCAGGTGATATCAAAGCTGTTATCAAAGAAATCGTTAAAGGTGCTTCTGAGAAGCTTGACCTAACTGAAGCGAATATCATCGTTTCTGGTGGTCGTGCGATGAAGTCTGCTGAGAACTTCAAGATTCTTGAAGACCTAGCAGAAGTTCTTGGTGCAACTGTTGGTGCTTCACGTGCAGCTGTTGACTCAGGATATGCTCCACACGCAATGCAAGTTGGTCAGACAGGTAAAACTGTTGCTCCATCACTTTATATCGCTTGTGGTATCTCAGGTGCAATTCAGCACTTAGCAGGGATGAGAACATCTAAGGTTATCGTTGCAATCAACACTGACCCAGATGCGCCAATCTTTACTAAAGCTGACTACGGTATTGTTGGAGATCTTTTCCAAATCGTACCTCTTCTTCAAGAAGAACTTAAGAAGGTTTTGTAGCCTTTAAAAAATAAAAAGAGGCCCTCAATTTTGAGGGCCTTTGTTTTTCTTCTCTTCTCTCTTTATATTTTAGGATTAGAATCCGTAACCTTGTCTGTCTAATTCTTCTTGTCTTTCATACTCAAGCTCTTGTTGCTCTTCAAATCTAGCTGCTGGATCATCAATTAAAGCTTCTTCCTCATATTGCTCGTCTTCGTATCTTTCCTCGAATCTTTCTTCTTCAGCTTGCTCTTCGTTTTGTTTCTCAAAAGATACTGGGTTTGCATTACCTTGAGCTAAGTTGATATCATTTTCAAAAGATCCTTCTTCAGTTAGAGATCTTTCAAAACGTGACTCTTCTTTTGCTCTTTCCATATTTTCAAATTCAGCATTTACTCTTTCTAGTTCATCATAAGTTACATAGTTAATAAGACCACCAGCATATGGACCAGTAGTAAATCTTAGACGGTAACCATTTTCACCATTTCTAGCAAATACACCGTGAGATAGTTGTCCCTGAAGTTCAACTTCAAAAGAGTTTCCATCTTTAAGCTTGATGTCACCAAGAACTTCGTTGATATCTTTATCAAATACATTGAAGTATAGACCTTGAACACCATTTGGACCAACAGTTACACTTCCTTCAATTTTATCTTCACCACGAATTAGCTTGTTATTAAGTTGTGGAAGAACAACTCTTTCAATAACTAGTTCTTTTCTATCGTTCTCGTTAATAACTGCAACTTCTTCAAGAGCTTTATCAACATTAACTTCTAAAGACTCTTCTTTCTTCTCTTCAATAACTTTTCTAGCTTCAATTAATTCAAATCCATCCTCGTAAGCTCTAAAGATAGAGATATTCTTATTATTTTCATGAAGGAAAGAAACATCAAATGTATACTCATCACTTTCATTAAGCTGAACAAGACCTGTACCAATTAACTTCATATCTACTAGTCTTTTAGAGTTAGCATTTCTTTCATTAAAGATTTCATTTCCTTCGTGATTTTCAACTCTAACAATTTCCCACTGGCCATCAATAATTTGTGCATATTCTGCAACCGGTAGGTATTGAACTGAAATCTTCTCACGATCAGAAGAAGCAACGATACGATCAACACTCTCATCTACTCTCTTCTCAAAAGAGATATCTTTCTGTTGCATAAATGAGTTATCAGTTACTGAAATTCCTTGGTAGATTCCACCGAATACAAGGAATGACCCTGATAGTACTGATGCGATAATGAATTTCTTGTAAATAGCTGTTGCTTTCATACAGTGCTCCTAAAACCTATATGCGTATATAGAAGCAACACTCGTGCCAAATTGAACAAATACGTATATCTGCTAACTATACGAAAACACGTTCGAATTTAATGAATTTTATTTAATTGTTTAGGAATAAGACTGTTAAATTTTTAACACTGTAGAAAAAGTAAACACACCAGAAGGTGTGTCTACTCTAATATGAATAATAATTAATCAACTTGGAAAGTCTTCTTCTCATAGTCACTATGAGAAGCTCTAAAGCGCTTTAGAGCGACAACAATAAGCTCTTCAAGCTCAATGCCTGTATTCTCAGACATCTGCTCAAAAGATGTAACAACGTTTTCTTCGATCATAACTTTTAGCTCTTTAAGATTGCCTGTGTTATGTAATTGATCTTTCATTTAAAACTCCTACTTTACGACCTTCAAGGCACCCATTTTTCTTAGATTTACCAATGCTTGGGTAACTTCAAAATCAAATAATTCGCAATTGCTGTAAATATCTTTAACCTTGCTGTATTCAGCTATAGTTTTTAATAGTAAAAATTCATTTGCACCAGTCTTTTTTCCATTTTTTATAAACGCGGAATTGATCAAAATGTGAATATTTTCTGGTGGACGAAGCGACTTCGCCTTTAAGTGCTGTGAGTAGGCGTTTTCTATATTGCTTTTCAACTCACTAAATTTTAGTTTGAATTCATAATCACTTTCAGAAACAACTTCCGGCTCGGCCACAAGAGTGAATTCTTCAATATGATCCATTTCAAAAATAACAAGAGAGTAAAGGGCCTTAAGTCCTGTCTTCTTAGAGAATTGAGCCGCAACAACAATCCCCTCGCTAATATAAATAACGCCTAAGAACTGTCGATCGGCTCTTTTTAAAATATTAATTCTGCCAGTGAAATTAAAAGAGCACTGCTCTTCAATTTTCTGTATGATGGACATTTACTACCTTTTGAAAATTTTTGAGAAAAAACCTTTTCCCTCACCATCATTATTTTCTATTTCAATGATCTTTTTTGCAATACCGGAATATGCTTTCCATACTGGTCTATTTTCGTATGAATTATTAGACATATAAGGAATTCCCTTATCACAAGATTCACGAAGTGCGATTTCGATCGGAACCTCACCTAGAAATGGATAGCCTAGTTCATTAGCAATGTCCGCCCCACCTTTCTCACCAAAGATATAGTACTTCTTCTCTGGCATATCATCTGGAGCAAAGTAGCTCATATTTTCAATAAGCCCTAGAACAGGGATATTAACTTGTTCAAACATATTGAAGCCCTTTCTTGAATCAAGAAGAGCAACATCTTGTGGAGTTGATACACCTACGATTCCACTTAAGTTTAATGTCTGGGCAATTGATAACTGTACATCTCCCGTTCCTGGAGGAAGGTCCAGAACAAGATAATCAAGCTCTCCCCAATCAACATCAAAAAGGAATTGATTTAGAACACCGCCAAGCATTGGGCCACGCCAAATTACGGCGTCTTTTTCTTCGATAAATAGTCCAAAGCTAATGAACTTAAGTCCATGTGCTTCTATAGGGGCAATTTTCTTATCATCTGTTGCAAGAGGCTTTGCATTTCTTTGTCCAAGTAGCATTGGAATCGAAGGCCCATAAATATCGGCATCTAAAAGACCAACCTTCTTACCTTGATTCTTAAGGGCCAAGGCCAGGTTTACAGATACTGTACTTTTCCCTACTCCACCTTTACCAGACGAAACAGCAATAATCTTCTTAACGCCCGGAATATCACGTTTTTGAGGTGCTGCCTTAGCGTGGCCAACTTCAAGCTTTGCGCCTTGCTGAGGCTTTTGCTGTTGTTGAGCTGGAGCTTCCTGAGTTGAAATAGTTTTAATGAAAAGATCATCTTCACTAACCACTGTTGATAATGAATTAACAATAGCATCTTCAATCTCACGTTTTTGTGCAGGAGTGATACCATCGCGATTATAGACAATTGTTACTTTCTTATCATCAATTGCAATATCTTTATAACGATTCTCATCTAATAAAGACTTTCCAGTGTTTGGGTTACTAACCTCAACTAATTTACCTTTAACTACTTCAATATTTAGCATACTAATTCTCTCAGTTTTTTAACGTTTTATGCGAGGATTCTATTAAATATTGGGCACTTATTCAACGAGTAAAGCAAATTTTTGCCCTACAACAAAATTCATAAGATGTTATAATTATTAAAGAAACTAAATTAAAGTTTGGAGAAATTGTGTCTAAGCCATATAAGCGTTCAATAATCATAGTCGACTCTAAATTTCAGCTGAGGTTCAGTGCATTAATTTGTATCGTAATCTTAGTTCTTAGTGCGTTCTACCCACTTGTGATTTATCAGGTATTAACCAATATTTCAGAAAAATTTCCACAATCTGCTGAGCATATTGCAACAATGAAGAGTGATCTTTTAAACTTCCTCATTTTATGCCAAGCATTTTTTGGGATCCTCATCTTTGTAGTATGTGTTTTCTTTACTCACAAAGTTGCAGGCCCGCTTTATAAGTTAAAACAATATCTTGCTGGACTAAGACACACAGGGTTTGAAAGAAAGCTTTCATTTAGAGAAGGCGATTATTTTCAAGATGTCGCAGATGAAGTTAATTTAACAGTAGAGTACTTCCAAACTCATTTTAAGGAAGACACTGTCTATATTGATGAAATCTGTAACTACTTAAAGAACCTACAACAAGTTGTACCTGACGATAAGAAATTAATCTTAAGTGATGTAGTCACTAAGTTAAAAAGTATGGAAGGTCGTTTCAATGAGTTTATTGGGTAAAAAGTTTTTTCTTTTTTCAATTACCGCTAGCTTGTCTTTTACAAGTATTGCGAAAGAATCTCTCAAGGATAGAGAGCTTAAAGCTGCTCGCCATATTTCTGAGATTGAACGCATTCTCAAAAGAAAGAAGCTACCCAATCATAAAATATCCAGTGCCATTAGGTCTATCAAAGACGGTGGAATTTTCGAGAACTATCTAACTCACCTAGAGTTTTTAAGTGAATTAAAAACATCACTCAAGAAAGATCGATACTTTTCTTGCAATATCAAAAGTAATAAAACGAATCGTGTTGAAGACGATTTTGTTCGCAATATTAAAAACTACTGTTTCCATACCGTAAACTATCTTATTAACGATAAATACTTTAATGATATCGCCAAAGATGAAGAGAACTTTGCTAAGGCCATTCAGTATCTAGCAACTTCACGAAACACTCTTTTTATTAAGAAGCTAGAAGAAGTTGATAAAGATTCAAAGATTTATCAACACATTAAGAAACAATTAATTGAAATCACACTAATCAATGGCCTAAAGATCGATGCTAGACTTTATTCACATATCGATTTTGACAAAGATATTACTCTTCTCTTTCAGAATAACCTCCATCGAATAAAGAAGAATAAGCTTACGATTACAAATGAATTTATTAAGCAATATAGAGGCATCAAAAAACTTGTTAAAGACAATGCTACTAAAAAAGCAGATATCAATTCACAGTTAACAAAGTTTTTAACTTTCGAAAAAGCAAACGAAGATTATATTTATAAGAAGTCATCGTGGAAGCGTGTTCGCTATGTTGGAAAATTATTATTAAATAATAATGATATTAAAAATGCTAATCGCTACTTTGCCCGCTCTTACGAAATTAGCTACAACGACGAATCAAAAAACGAGTCTTTATTCCTTCTTCTTTGGAATTCAATTAAGCATGAAAACTACAAAGAGAGTATTGTAACAGTACAAAATTATAAACTAATTGATGATTTCTCTAATCTCTATACTAAGACAAAATTTTGGATTGCGTATAGCTATATGAAAGATGGCAATGAGTCCCTTGCTAAACACTTATTCAAGCTGATGATAAACAGTAATCCGCTGAGTTTCTACTCTATTATCGCCCAGGACTACCTTCCTGAGTTTGATAAGAATTACGTAAAATCATTATACTTTCATAAGAACACGGTTAACCTTCCTAAGCTTGAATTAGCAGACTTTACGAAGGCAAAACAAAGAAATATTCGTGAATCAAATATATGGCACGAATTAAAATTCGTCGGGAAAGTCGATAAACTAATTTATGAGTTTATTCGCTTTAATCCAGAAACTGATATTAAAAATAGAATTAAGATTGATACTCTTCCAATTGAAGAACAACGAGTAGCAATCTTTAATTACTTTTTACATCACTTTAAAGAAAGCGGAGATTTCTTATCGAGTTTCAAACTGGTCTCGAGAACTATTGATCTAAATCTTATTAGGCCATCAAAAATTGATATCACAACACTCTTTCCTGTTCTTCACTTAGATAAGATCGAAGGTGTTAATGCTGATATTGATCCTCTTCTAGTCTTATCTATCATTAGACAAGAAAGTGCATTCAATCCAAATGCAAAATCAGCAGTTGGAGCGCTAGGGTTAATGCAGCTAATGCCTGCAACAGCAAGGCAGATGACAACATTCAGAAAGACTGATGAATTACTTAAGCCACACAAGAATATCGATGCTGGAGTGAGATACTTTAAACAGCTCTTAAATAAATTCGATGGCAATATCATTTATGCACTTTCATCTTATAATGCTGGGCCAACCAAAGTTACAAGATGGGCACAAGACCTAATGGATGTAGAAGATCCTATCTTTCAAATTGAACAAATTCCATATAAGGAAACAAGGCTATACGTAAAACTCATCTATCGTAATTTCTTCTTCTATAATCTTATGAAGGATAATTACATCTTAGAAAAGAGTGTGGCATCGACCTTTAATGCCTTTCCTAAGAAGGAAGCCAAACGCGCAATTTCATCTCAGTTATAGAAATAAAAAAGGCTTCCAGTTGGAAGCCTTTTTTTATATTCTACACGTTGAAACGGAAGTGGATAATATCACCATCTTTTACGACGTACTCTTTACCTTCCATACGAAGCTTTCCGGCTTCCTTAACTTTGGCTTCAGATCCATTAGCAATTAGATCATCGTAGTGATAGATCTCTGCCTTAATGAAACCTCTTTCAAAGTCAGAGTGAATAACACCTGCTGCTTCTGGGGCCTTAGCACCATCTTTGAAAGTCCATGCACGAACTTCTTTAACACCTGCAGTGAAGTATGTACGAAGACCTAGCATATTATAAGCTTCGTGAGTTAGAGTCTCTAAACCAGAGATCTCAATTCCAGCAGCTTCCATAAAGTCTTTCTTATCTGCCTCATCTTCAAGAGCAGCAATTTCAGACTCTAGCTTTCCACAAATTTTGATTGCACGAGAACCTTCTTTCTCAGCAAATTCTTTTACGGCCTTAACATAGTCGTTATCCTCACCAACACTATCTTCATCTACGTTACATAGATAAAGAGTTGGTTTAAGAGTGATTAGGTTTAGATCACGAATAAGTTCAAGATCTTCCTTATCTAGCTCAAGAATACGAGCTGCTAAACCTTGCTCTAAGTGAGCAACTAATTTTTCAAGAACAGGAACTAACATCTTTGCTTTTGAAGAGATTTCTTTATTTTGATTCTTCATAAGCTTTGGAAGGTTTGTTTGCTTTCTTTGCGCAACTTCAAGGTCCGCAAGAGCAAGTTCCATATTAATTGTTTCAATATCATCAACAGGGTTTACTTCACCGTGAACGTGAACAACATTTGGATCATCAAAACAACGAACAACATGAACGATTGCATTTACCTGACGAATATTCCCAAGGAATTGGTTTCCAAGTCCTTCACCTTTTGATGCACCCTTAACAAGACCTGCGATATCAACAAATTCTACAATTGTTGGAATTACTTTTTGTGGCCCAATGATTTCTGCAATTCTTTGCATGCGGATATCACCAACATTTACAATTCCAATATTTGGTTCAATTGTACAAAATGGAAAGTTAGCAGCTTCAGCTGGAGCCGAAGTTAGAGCTTGAAAAATCGTTGATTTACCAACGTTTGGAAGTCCTACAATCCCACAATTTAGGGCCATTATTTTCTCCTGATATTTATTTACTTAAATCTAATAATTGTTTCTTTTTATATCTTTGAATAGCTGTTTTAAAGCCATTTTTTACATAACATTCAACGGCTTTTGAAGCTTTTTCTAAGTAATCGTCAATAAAGTCGGCCTCAGCACCAAAATAACGGCCAAGTACCCAGTCAGAAACACTTCCGTGTTGAGGGCGTCCAATCCCCATACGTAAACGTTTAAAATTATTGTGCCCCAATTGCCCGGCAATAGACTTCAGGCCGTTGTGTCCCGCAAGACCGCCACCATCTTTAAATGCAATTGTTCCCCACGCTAAATCTAATTCATCGTGGATAACTAAAATATTTTCTGGATCAATCTTAAAGTATTGAGCAAATGGAATAACACTTTCACCACTTAGGTTCATATATGTTTGAGGCATGAGAACATAGAATTTATCTTCATCAGTTTCAAATGAAGACCAAATACCTTTAAACTTCTCTTTAAATGGTAAGTCTTTAATAGGCTTAATGAAATTCATAACATCCCAGCCAATATTATGTCTGGTACCTTTATACTCTGAACCCGGATTGCCGAGTCCAACAATTAAATAATTCATAGGTTATCCGTTTATAAAAATAATGAACTAACAGAGTCGTTATTAAACGTGCGATGAATCGATTTGGCCAATATTTCAGCGGCCGAAACAGATATAATCTTACCGCTCTCACGTGCCTCTTTGCTCAGAGGAATCGTATTTGTCACAAGAACCTTATTTAAAGATTCTGCGTTATTAATTCTTTCAATTGCAGGTCCAGAAAAGATTGGATGAGTAGCACAGGCAACAACACTTCTAGCGCCATTATCTTTAAGTGCATTACAGGCCTCAATCAAAGTTCCCGCCGTATCGATCATATCATCCAGAATAATGCAGTCCTTACCATTTACATCACCAACGATATTCATGGCCTTTGCAACATTCTTACCTGTTCGACGCTTATCGATCATGGCAATGTCACACTTACACTTCTTAGCATAATGACGAGCACGCTCAACTCCACCAGCATCTGGCGAAACAAAGATTGTATTCTCAGTAACTAATTCTCTTTTGATATGGCTTAGAAGTACCGGCGAAGCAAAAATATTATCGAAAGGAATATTAAAGAATCCCTGAACTTGTCCTGAGTGAAGATCCATTGTAATCACACGATTTGCACCTGCTACCGTGATTAGATCGGCCACAAGCTTTGCCGAGATTGGAGTTCTAGGCGATGCCTTTCTATCTTGGCGGCAATATCCATAGTGTGGAATAACTGCCGTTATCGAAGCTGCCGACGCTCTCTTAAGAGCATCAATCATAATTAGTAGCTCCATTAAGTTATCATTTACTGGCGCACACGTTGACTGAATAATGAAAACATCAGCACCACGAACATTTTGTTCGATTTCACAAAAAGTTTCACCATTGGCAAATTTAATAACTTGGGGGTCTACTAAGGGTACATCTAAGATTTTGGAGATATCGGAAGAAAGTTTTGGATTTGACGTGCCTGATACGAGTACGATCCTTTTCATCACCTTATTCCTTTCTCTTATCCGTGAGAAAATGGCTGGGGTAGAAGGACTCGAACCTTCGAATGGCAGAATCAAAATCTGCTGACTTAGCCACTTGTCGATACCCCAGCAATGTAGATTTGTATGTAATATATAAGCTAGTTTCTTATTTTTGACAAGAAATTTTTAATTTTGCCTAGTTATTCACAGGCCAAAGACGCGATTCGTTGGCCAGAATATAGAATTATCTCCTGATATAGCTTAAAAGCGGTCGTACTTCCGTAAAGTCTTAAACCTTTCTTATTTGTTCGAACACCTTCATACCCGACCCAGATCGTAAAAAGGTCATGGCCGTCATAGCCCACAAAGAGGTTATCAAAACCATTATTTGAAGTTCCCGTTTTACCAAAGAAGTGCTGCTGTCTCAGAGCTGGCTTAACCATTCGTCGAATTGTTGTTTGACTTGGGTCTGCAAGTGATTCATAGACGCCAGATCCGACACTGCACTGAGCGGCCATAAAGTCTTCATATAACTTGAATAATTCGGCCACTGACAATTCAATTGCACCTAAAAGCTGTGCTGGATATTCTGCTAACGGAGTTTTTAAATGAGAAATTTTCTTCTTTAGAATCGCCTCTACTTTATCAAAGCCAATATCGTGCGCAAGTCTTACTACAGGATTATTTAAGGATTCCTGTAAAGCTTGAGAAATTGGATATTCACTCGCAGAAGGCGTATGTGACTCAGAAGGAGTCCACTTACCACTGATAAGATCTAAAGTGATTGGTTTGGTTGAAACCAAGTCGTCGATCTTATAACCTTGCTCTAAATAAATCTGAAAGAGTACTGGCTTAAGTGTTGAACCAACACTGTGGCGTTCATCATTAAAGGCCTTTTCAACATTTCGTTCAAATTTTGAATAGTAGAAACTCTTATGCTTTGCTCCACCAAAGGCTATCTTTACAGCAAGGTTCTCTTCAATTCCCTTTAAATCACGTAAGAGATTCTTTGATGCCATTACCGTTTTAAAAAAACGATATTCACTCAATTTTGGGTCTTTGTTAATTCGAGTTGTTGTTAAATAGATCGCCTCATAGAAAGAATCATTTTGAAAAGCAACTAATTGCTTCTGCCAACTTTGCCACTTCTCATCTGACCATTGATAATCATTGTTCTTATCAAAGAGATCTAGGCTTTGTAATTTATTGAAGATAAAGTCTGCGCGACCTCTCAGTCTATCTGTACGATAGATTGGATGATAATAGCTAGGTCCTTTTAGCATCGAAACTAAGATAGCAGACTCATACGGGTCAAGTTCAGAAATTGGTTTGTTAAAGTAGAGAACGGCCGCAGTGTTTACACCCTTAATCCTGATACCACCAAGACTTCCCCAAAATACTTCATTGAAGTAGGCTTCAAGAATCGAAGACTTATCAAATTTAAAATCAATATAAACTGCTAGAATAGCTTCTTTAATTTTTCTGCTAAATGACTTTTCATTAGTAAAATAGATATTCTTAACTAATTGTTGAGTTAGAGTTGAACCACCTTGAACGAGGGCCCCGGCCTTAATATCTGCAATAATTGCACGAATAATCGATATATAATCAATTCCTATATGCTCAAGAAAGCGGAAATCTTCAATCCCAATAAGCCCTTTAGAAAGAATGATTGGGATATTGTAGAAATTAATTTTGTACTGAAGGCAACGATTGTAATTACAATCATTATTACGAACTGAATTTAATTCAAAACTTTCTTTTACACTTAATATTGATTTCTTAGGATCATCAAACTTCTCAAGAAAGACAGAATTAAAACGCTCGTCTCTAGAATTTGCTTTAAAAAAGAGAAAATCACGCTTTTTTACAAAGCTTCCTTCCTCAAAGAGAACAGTCTTAGTATTTGCATCAGGTGCCTTAGGTGAAATAATACGTGTTAAGTCTGCGTCATTTATAGTCTTGATCGAATACATGACACACAGGCCAATTAATCCAATCATCAAGAATAATAATATCTTTAATCGTTTTTTAAACACCTTTGAATACACCTATTTTTTTGACGTTATATAAAGTCATCTTATATTATTTCAGTACAATTTTGTTAAATTATAAAAGGAATAACAACTTATGTTAAAGAACTTAAATAAGGCCGCAATTCTTGCCACGTTAGCAACTTCGACACTGGCACTTCCAATTGATTGGCATGGTGAACTACAAACAGACCTACACTCACTAGGTGATTATAATCGTTCAGTTCAACAAGGTGCTGGACCACTTGATAATGGTGACCAAGCATTTGATATGTCAGATGCAGATCCAGATTCATCTAATTTCCAAACATATATCTTTAAGCTACAACCAACAATTATCGTTAATGATTCAACAACGATTAATGCTGAGCTAACTTCGGGCTATGGTTACGGTGGAAATTTTGGTGACTCTTCAAATGATGGAAGAACTAAAACTCAAAATCCATTAAACTCTTATGCAAATGCTCGCTACTCTTTCAATACAGTAACAAGTAATCCTGTTAACCTAACTCAGGCCAATGCAGTATTTTATTCTGATACAGCAACATATACAGTTGGACGTCAAAAGTTTAACTGGGGTATGGGTGCAATCTATAATGATGGAAATGCTCCAGGTTCAAGATTTGCTTCAATGAGAGATGGGATCACAATTGATTTCAAAATTGGAAACTTCAAATTCTCACCTTACTACTCAAAGATTAAGGCAAATAACCTGACAAAAACTGGTCGTGTAAAAGAGATGGGAATTTCTCTTCTATATGAAAACCTAGATAAGGAATTCACATTTGGTGCTCTTTACAATAAGAACACTTCTGGATCAGCAACAGGAATTCAAACAGATGTTGATGGTGACACAAACCCAACGGATCTTGGTTCAACTAGTGTGACAATGATTGACCTTTACTTAAAGAAGACTTTTGGTAAGTACACAGTTGAAGCAGAAGTTCCTCTCATGACTGGTGATATGGGTGAAATCTATCCAGGTGTGACAGATACAGAAGTTGATGCAAAGGCATTCCTACTTAATAACACTTACAAATTAAATACAAATCACTCATTCCACTTTGACTTTGGTATGGTTTCTGGTTCAGATGCTGACAACCAAACTTACGGGGCGATGTATTTAAATCCAAACTTTCAAGTTGCAAATATCATGTTCCGTTACAACCTTGCGGCCATTGCTAATACAGACTTAAATGTATTTAATTCTGGAATTGCAAACGCAACTTATGCAAAATTTGCGCATCGTTATGATTCAGGAACTTGGTCTTGGACTAACTCTGTTGTTTGGGCAAAAGCTGATCAAGTTGCAAAAGCTGGTTCAGATGCTATTAACCACGAAAAGAATAAGAGATTCACTGCAAATGCAGATCAAGCAGATGATCTTGGTTTTGAAATTGACTCAAACTTTTCTTATAAGTGGAATACTTCAGTAACTCTAAATGCAAATCTAGGTTACTTCTTTGTTGGAGACTACTACGCATTCTCAAATGCAGCGACTCCTAACGAAACAAATGATACTTACCTAATTTATCTTGGTGCAGACATTAAGTTTTAAGAAATAAAAAAGGCTTCCATTTGGAAGCCTTTTTTTATCGATATGGATTACTCCATGTTGAACTACTTGGTGTTCTTTGCTGCGGTTGCATTAAGTTAAAATTATTATTAAAGTTAGCATTTCCAGCACCTGAAAGATCAAAATTTAACCCTGGTATACCAGAAGAATAAGAAGTATCCGCACCAGTCCAAAGATCAAATGGACTACTAGCTGTTGCTCCAGCTAACTGACTTTGCATAGCATTTAACTTGTAATTACTATAAAGGCCATTAAAGCGACTTAAGATACTCTTTTGTTCATTATAAGCAGCACCATATTTTGCATTATATGATTGATTATAATCCTGATAAGAGTTTTGTTTCCAAGAGCTATACTGGTTATAGATATATGGAAGATAAGTACTTCTAACAGTCATACAATCTTCATAACTACCACCTGATGTACAGTAACTACTTGCAAGGTCTTGAGCATATTGTTGAATATAGTCATCATAAGCATTAAGCTTCGTCATATAGTTTTTACGATCTTTAGAAGCTCTTTGCTGAATACCTTTTAGAATTTGCTGACGTCTCTTAATTGGAGAATTATCACCTGCTCTAATTAGGGCCTCATCACCCCAGTCAGCAAGTGTTCCCTGCTTAAGACGTGTGATACTTCTTTCACTATTATTTTCTGCTTCTTCTACATTTCTCTTATTAGTTCCTTCAAGTTTTACGTGTGAAAATTCTTGAGCAAGAATAATTCCTGATAGAATTTTTCTACCTGAAGTTTGCATATTACCTTCGCGAAGTGCTTCAACAACTTTCTTATATTCAGCACCATTTTCATTTTGACGATTAAATTTAGCAATTACATCATTAATTTTCTCAATCGATTCATTGATTTGATCTTTACGTCTCTCATCTGCTTCGCTATCACCTAGATCTGCATACTCTTTCATTAAGTGCTCTAGCTCGGCCTTCATCGCAGGAAGTAATTCCTTAGAAAATTTATTCATGTGACTTGCGTATTCTTGAAGTAGTTTTTTTCTAGCTTCTTTACTAACACCAAACTTATCACCTTCTTTTACATCTTCAACTGATGGAGAAATATCACT
Source organism: Halobacteriovorax sp. RZ-2 (assembly GCF_043196685.1). Taxonomy (NCBI): domain Bacteria; kingdom Pseudomonadati; phylum Bdellovibrionota; class Bacteriovoracia; order Bacteriovoracales; family Halobacteriovoraceae; genus Halobacteriovorax; species Halobacteriovorax sp. RZ-2. The sequence continues at coordinate 288,028 of NZ_JBEBMR010000004.1, read as the reverse complement.
TTCAATCTGCTCCATTCTTGCAACCATTTGATTTACTTCCTCATCAATTAGTTGATGTTGAATTCCAGAAAGAATTCTCGTTAGGTCATCATAATTTCCACCTGAATCACTTCTTAGATTTTTAAGACTTTCAGCTATATCTGTAAGGTTCTTTCCATTACAGGCAGCAATGGCCTCTTCTCGAAGTTCGTATTCATTCGTTTTATTTGCCATAACTTTATGATCTGCTGGCTTTGCATAATCCATACAATTAAACGAAGAATCGCTGAATGAAGTATGTTGAGCAACGTTAGCTAAACCAAATGGCATATCGTTTTTATAGTCAAAGTCCTTATTTGTAGAAGCGATAACTAACTCAGAGTTTCTATTTCCATCAATATCTGGAAGATCAGTATCTAAAGTTACAGGAGGAGCAAGGTGCCCCTTTTCTCTTAATTTTTCAACTGTATAAAAAGATGAATCACCACCAGAGAGATGGGCCATACATTTTTCATATTCTTTTTCAATTGATTGAGTTCCAGCTGGATATTGGCTAGAGTCAATTTTTACATTGAATTTCAAGTAAACATTATTATCAATAGGATTTGTAATTGCTTCGGCGCTTATATCTTTAATACAAGCAGAAACCCTTGTTGGTAGATTTACTAAGATTTTTCCATTAGCAATTGTATAGCTTGGAGTATCTCCTAAAAGAAGTGTCTTCATAAACCCATATGAAACTGCATCACCTCTTCGACATTCAATCGTAGTTGATTGACTCGATGATGAAACTGTTACTGTTCCGGCCGTTGATTGATTTGTACTTCGAGTCCCGCTCGATCCCATACCAGAGAAGACAACCTTTGCCTGTGTAGACGCCAGTGCCAGTGTACAAATTAAAAACTTTAATTGATTTGCCTTTTTCATATATTACCCTACTTAAAGTATCGCTTAAGTCATATCGGATAATTTTTTAAATACTTAAAGGCTAATAACAACTAAGCTGTAATAACAGACACTTAGCTATAACAATAAATTAATATTAGCTTCAATTTCTTGGCCTTCAACGTTAACTTGAGTCCCTTGCCTTTGTTGATTTCGCTCAAGATACTTTAAGTATTCACGATTTCGATCGGCAATTGATTTATTTGTTGAGTTAAGAAGATAGTAAGTTGGTATTTCAATTTCATAACGGTAATCAGAAGTCGTTACTTCAATATACTTTGGTAATGTATATTGCCCGTTATAAGTAACAAAGCTCTTTGGAACGATCGTATAATTTCCATTATCAGTGTTTAGGTCTAAATAGATTAATTGATGATTTTCATTTTTAAATTCACCCTTAATATTATCTAATTGAATCGACCAAACAAATTCACGATTACGTTTTACTAATTTTAAGTTATTACTTCCCTTATATAGAGATGAGTTCATAATATTCTTAAGCTCAGCTTGTTTCTGATCATTATCTGATTCTAGTGGTGACACAGGAGCTTCGCCAACAGACTCCTCATACTCCTTGGCCTTCTTTTCATATTCTTTCTTCTTAACGAGAAAGTTTTTATAGTCCTCAATTAAAGAGGCTTTTTCTTTATTAATAAGATCAGAATTAGATTTGTAATTTGGCTCAATCGCCTTAAAGACTTTATTAAAACCAAGAGAACTATTAAATGTGTAGCTTAGAATAGCGCTCTGTAAAATGTCTTTTGTCATATCTCTACCTAAGAGCTTTTCCACATTATCAAAGGCCGTAACATTTGAGACACCAGACACATTGTATGAAGGATCATCATAACGAATCACAAGTGACTTTTTGTAGTCCTTCTCATTTTCTGCCGTTATGAACATATATTTAAAATAATTTGTCACAAGATTTTCACTTGTAGCAAACTCTTCATTGGCGCCAACTCGCTTAACAACGACGTGTGCAACGACAAGTTGTTTATCAAGTTCTTTATTAGATGAGTTTCTCATTAGTCCCTCAAGTGAAGGGATCGCTGCGAATACATTTACAGTTAATATAGTTGCCAACAAAGTTATTACTTTCATATATCTCCTAAATTATTCCCCTATATTACCAAAAAAGTATTCTCGTCGTAACAACTAAAACACTGAGTATTTTGGTCAATCACTATTAAGTGACGAAATTTAAAATTGTGATTATAATTGTTATATACATTAAGGATAATACATGACTAAAACACTTTCATTAATTGCTACTATATTAGTTTTTCAATTCAACACATCTGCAAAGATCATGGACTATAAGACAACACGCCTTAAGTCGACAGGTGGTGCTGGTGTTGCCTCACTCCTTATGGATGAAGCAACTGTTCTAAATCCTGCACCAATTGCATTCTTTAATATGTCGTCAGTCTATTTAGAGCAAACTAAAGCTGATAATACAGACCTTAATGATTCACCAATTGGTGATTCAACAAATTATGCCGTTATTGCCTCTGATAGTTCGAAGGCCCTAAAAGGTTCGGTATCTTATGTAAAAGCAAAGAGTGGTGAAGAGAGTTATAAACAACTATCAACTTCATTTGCTTCAACAATTGGTCGTAAATCATCTCTAGGTTTCACATATCAAGATATGAAGCGCGAAGATGTCTATCTTGGAGTGAAAGAGAAGTCAGATTATCAACAAGTAAATATTGGTGTATTTCACGCTATCACTCCTAATTTTTCATTAGGCCTTGTTGCAATGGATCCATTTGAAAAATCACCTAATAATACAAAAGCTGTTTTAGGGATGCAGTATCAATTTCAACAATATATTTCTCTCATGCTTGATGCTGGTGCAAATTATAATGAAGAAATTTCGGAAAATTCATTATGGCGTGCGGCCATTCAGTTTAGAGTCTTAAGTGATTTTTACTTAAGAGCTGGTGTGTATGATGATCAAATTGCTCTTGAATCGGGTTCTGGTTTTGGACTTAGTTGGATTCAACCAAAGCTTACACTAAACTTTGCTATCAGAAATATAAGTCTTGAGGAGTCTGTTGATTTAAAACAAGTTGCACAAGATATCAAAGAAACATCTTTTTCTGTTTCTTATCGTTTCTAAAAGCTGATCATATGGCAACAAAGAAGCCCCAAAACAAATCTAAAGATGGTGAAGAAGAGCTTAACGAAGGTGTAAAGAACGCTTATACTGATCGTTTGAAAACCTTAAAGCTTGCACTCGATTTTGTCGCAAAGAACGACATTCCTCATAGTGTTGAGAAATTCAATCACTACTTAGGAATTTTAGCAGCATATAATCGTACAACTGAAAAACATCTAACGCCAAAGATGTTTGATCCACAAAAAGATATTTCAGAGCTCTTATTGATTAGTCAGGCATATTGGAACCTTGCAAAATCTTATGACAAGAGTCCAAAGCTTCGTAGTGAGTCAATGCGTTGCCTACAACAATTTATTGCCTTTTCAATTGGCTATAAATATCAGCACGCTAATGCCCAAATTGTAAAAAAGTTTTTAAGATCAGGCCAGGCCCATAATAAAAAAGCTTTTCAACAAGCTTACGATAAAATTAATGTGCGCTCTAAAAATTGCTATTTAGCAACACATGCCTATCCAAATAATGAAGATCTTCTTGATACATTAAGAGGTATCAAACCAACCCTAGCAAAATACAAATTAGGACAAGGATTCATCAATCGCTATTATGAGGTATCACCTCATATTGTTAAGATATTTAAAGAGAATAAATCTTTAGATTTCACTTTTAATAAGTTATTAATTAAACCATTAATTTATTTAATCTATAAAATATTAAGATGAGTGTAGTTAGAAACCTAATCACAAGAGAATGGCTAAAATTTTTCGCTGCTTCGGCAGTGGTTCTACTCTTATTGCTCTCTCTAGGAAATCTCATCTCAGGCTTTTTAAGAGAAAATGTAACGGCAAAAGAAGTTCTTCTGAGTTACTTTATCCAGCTACCAAGCTTCTTAATAAAGGTTATTCCAATCTCGTGTCTGATTGGAAGCTTATTTTCTATTAATAAACTTAAAAGTCGAAACGAGCTAGTCGCCATCTTCGCCGGTGGTTACTCACGACAAAGCTATCTTAGAGATATCCTGCTAACTTCTATTTATATAGCAATTTTTCAATTCATCCTAAGTGCTTATATCAGCCCGTATATTAACTCGAGAAGATTTAGCATCCTTGATAGTCCAGATGAAAAGTTTAGAGTCTTCAAAAAGAAAGGACTCTCTTCTTCCACAATTAAGTCTGGTAAGATCTGGTATAAGTCACCTAAGTATTACTTTGCCTTTTCAAGCTTCGATAAGAAAACCAATACCCTAAATGAAGTAACGATTTATCACTATAATACGGGACGAGAGTTAACGAAGATTGATACTTTCAAAATGTTAAGCTATGACTCTCGCACCGAGAGATGGTGGCCAACAAACGGAACAGGTTATGATGAACTTGATTCACCATCTTTTCCAAAAATAGATATTGTGGAACTGCCTCTTACACTCAATGAAAGTATTGAAGAATTTACTAAAATTGAAGCAGATATCTCAACGTTAACTTTTCTACGACTTTACGACTATATAACCCAGCTAAACAATAATGGCATTAATGTTAATGAGTACCTAGTTATGTTCTATATGCATATTTCCGAAGGACTTATTTGTATTATCTTCGCACTCATTGCAGCAACTAGTATCTTTAATCCAAATCGTCGAAATAGTTCATTTGGGCGCAGTGTTGCCTTTATTTTTATTTTCACAATTCTATACTGGCTAGTGCAATCATATTTTATTGAGCTAGGTAAAAACTTGAAAATTAGTCCGTTCTTAGCGACATTTTCAGTCCCCTTCCTGTTCACCATTGTAATCGTTCTTATCTTCTTTAAAAACAGACGTTTAACGTAAACGATTTACAGCTGAAAGCTGGACTTGTGCGTCGCACACATGCTATAAGAATTCCATGAATAAATCAGAAGAATTTTTAAAAGATTACACTCTAGAAGGTGAAAAGCTAGAGATTTTTACTTACCCAGCACCTGTTCTAAAAAAGGTGGCAGCACCAGTTGAAAAGTTTGACGACGAGCTTAAGAAGCTTTGTAAGGATATGCTTTTTACAATGTACCATGCCCCGGGAATTGGTTTAGCGGCACCACAAATTGGTGTTTCAGATCGCATTTTTGTTATGGATATCGATTTTCATAGCAAAGAAATTACTCGTGCTGACGGGACAAAAGATCAAGAGCTATCAAATTTTAACCCAAGAATTTTCATCAATCCTAAGATTGAAAAACTTCAAGGCGAAATTCTTTATGAAGAAGGGTGTCTTTCAGTTCCAGGAATTTATGAAGAAGTAAAACGCTCAGAACAAATTCGTGTTACTTATCAAGACATTGAAGGAAACGAACAAGTCTTAGAAGTTGATGGACTTCTATCTGTTTGTATTCAACACGAAAATGATCACCTAGATGGGATCGTTTTTCTTGAAAGACTTTCAACTCTTAAAAGAAACTTCTTAACTAAGAGATATATGAAAAGGGTTAAGGGTAGATAGTGAAAAAACTTAAGGCAGTATTCTTTGGTACACCAGATTTTTCATGCCCAAGTTTAGAACTTCTGGCCAATCACCCACAAATTGATCTTAAACTTGTTATTAGTATGCCAGATAGGCCAGCAGGAAGAGGACAAAAACTTCAGTCACCTCCTGTTATTACTTATTGCAAAGACAATAAGATTAAATTCTATCAAACAGAAAATATCAATAAGGATGAAGAGCTTCTAAAGCTATTAGATGAAGTCGATGCAGACTTTTATCTCGTTCTTGCTTTTGCTCAATTCCTTGGCTCAAAAGTATTAAATAAACCAAAATTAGGATGTTTCAATATTCACACTTCTCTACTTCCTAAGTATCGAGGAGCAGCTCCAATTCAATACGCTCTATTAAATGGTGACACGGAAACTGGTGTCTCAATTCAAAAGATGGTTAAGAAAATGGATGCTGGCGATATTGTAAAAGAATCAAAGCTAAATATTGCTTTTGAAGAAACTGGTGGACAGCTTTACACAAGACTTAAGTTTGCAGCATCTTTAACACTTAATGATTTTGTCACTGACATGCTTAATGACGAAGTTACTTCGTATGAGCAAGATGAATCGAAAGTAAGCTTTGCTCCTACTCTTAAGAAAGAAGACGGTCATATCAAGTTTTTAGAAAATGACTTTAATACAATTCATAACCAAGTTAGGGCCCTAAAGCCTTGGCCAGGAACTTATTGTTTCTTAAATGACAAACGCTTAAAAGTTATTGAGATATCTAAGTATGACAATGCTGGACTTAAGCCTGGTGAAGTAAAAGTAGCGGATAATAAAATCTTAGTTGGATGTACTGATTCGACAATAAGACTAAATATGATCCAACTTGAAGGTAAGAAAGCTTGCCGTGATACAGACGCAGTCAATGGCCTTACTAATAAATTCGATAGTTTTAAAATTTCATAACAATATTGCTAAGGGGATTTAGATGCAAACAATTATCTCACCAAGCATTTTAGCTGCTGATTTTACAAACCTAATATCTGATATTTCAGTAATTGCGGATGTAAAAGACCTTTGGCTTCATCTTGATGTTATGGATGGCCACTTCGTACCAAACCTAACATTTGGTATTCCTGTAATTAAACAGATTAAAAAAATCACTAATATTCCACTCGATGTTCATCTAATGGTGACAAATCCAGAGTTCCACTTTGAAGCACTAAAAGATTCTGAAATCGAGAATATTACATATCATTTTGAAATCAATTGTGATCATCACGCATTGATTAAGAAGTATCGCAACAACTATAAAAGCATTGGCCTGTCGGTAAAACCAGCAACAGATATCGAAAGTATCCCACTTGATCTTTTAAAAGAGATCGATCTACTTCTCGTTATGTCTGTCGAGCCAGGTTTTGGTGGACAAAGTTTTATGCCAAATGCTTTGGACAAAATTGCATACCTTAAAAAGATGAAAGAAGAACATAACCTAAAATTACAAATACAAGTTGATGGTGGGATCAATCAAGACACTGCAAAACAATGTCTTGATAAAGGTGCTCACAACCTTGTTGCTGGGTCGTATATTTTCGGCAAGGCCAAGGATCAATATAAAACACAAATAGAGACATTAAGATAAGATTAGACAAAATAGGACGACAAAGATGAAAGAAATTATTATCGATGGCCACAGCCTAAGTGTTGATGACATTTATGAAGTATCATTTGCAAAAAAGGATACAGTTAAAGTTAAACTAAGCGACATCGCTCGTGAAAATATTTTAAAATCAAAAGAGTACGTACAAAATATCGTCGATAAAGGTGAGCCAGTTTATGGTATCAACACTGGCTTCGGTGCTTTATCTGATAAATTTATTGAAAGAGAAGACCTTGCTCAACTACAAGTTAACTTAATCCGTTCACATTGTACTGGAGTTGGAAAACCTTTCTCTAAAGAAGTAACAAAAGCAATCATGCTTCTTAGAGCAAATTGTCTTGCATCAGGATTCTCTGGTGTAACAATTGACGCTATCGAATTATTAATTGAGTTTATCAACAATGATATTATTCCAGTGGTACCTGAAAAAGGTTCTGTTGGAGCCTCAGGTGACCTTGCTCCCCTTTCACATATTGCCCTAGCACTTATTGGTGAAGGTGAAGTTATCTATGGTGGAAAGGAAGTTCGTTCTGATTTCGCCATTAGAGATATTGGTAGAGAGCCTGTAGTCCTAGGGCCAAAAGATGGGCTTGCACTTATTAACGGTACGGCCGTTATGGCAGCACTTGGTGCAATTGCAATTAAACAATCAGAAAACTTAGTTCGTGTTGCCGATATTTGTGCAGCAACAACTCTTGACGGAGTTCGTGGAACACTTAGAGCATATGATCATAAAATTCACGGACTAAAGCCACATCCAGGACAAATGGCAAGTGCTATTAACGTGAACAATATCATCGCAGGTAGTGAAATCTTAGACTCGCATGTTGACTGTGGAAAGGTACAAGACCCTTACTCACTAAGATGTGTTCCTCAGGTTCACGGTGCTTCAAGACAAACTCTTGCTCACGCAAAAGAAGTTTTAGGAATTGAACTTAACGCTGTTACAGACAATCCTCTTATCTTCTTAGGTGAAGACGAAGTTATCTCAGGTGGAAACTTTCACGGTGAAGCTATTGCAATGGCAATGGATTACTTAGCAATTGGTATAGCTGAACTTTGTAATATCAGTGAAAGACGTGTTGAGAAAATGATGAACCCAACATTCTCTGATCTACCAGCATTCTTAACTCCTGAATCAGGACTAAATAGTGGTCTAATGATCGCACACGTTACTGCAGCAGCTCTAACTTCAGAAAATAAATACCTATGTCATCCAGCAAGTGTGGATTCGGTTCCTACTTCAACAGATAAAGAAGATCATGTTTCAATGGGTGTAACTTCAGGGCGTAAGCTTCACGAAGTAATTGAGAACGCGACAAAATGTTTAGCGATTGAGCTACTATGTAACTCACAAGCTATTGAATTTCATCGCCCTCTTAAATCTTCACCAGCAATTGAAGAGTTAATTTCACACATTAGAAAATCTGTTGATAAAATTGTGGAAGATAGAGTTTTCTATCGTGACATCAATAATATTGAAGCTCTAATTGCTAATGGTGAGTTACTGAGAGCAGTTGAAAAGCATACAGGAAAATTACAGTAATGATCATCTACAAGAATATTAACGAAGTCTTAACTCTTGAAGCGGCCCAAAAAAAAGATGGCCGCAATCTTCTTCCTGAAGATATTTCAATTCTTCACCACGGTGCAATCGTATTTGAAGAAGATGAAATCGTATGGGTTGGTGACAGCGATAGTATTCCTGTAGAGTATCTAAAAAAAGCAAAGCTTGTTAAAGACCTTGAAGGTTATGTTATCACTCCAGAACTTGTCGATTCTCACACACATCTTATCTTTGGTGGTAATCGTGCAAACGAATACCAAATGAGATTAAATGGTGCAGACTATGAAGAAATTGCAAAAGCTGGTGGTGGAATTGTTGCAACTTCAAATGGAACTAATAATACAAGTGATGAAGAACTACTAAATAGCTGTCGAGACAGAATTAAGAGAATTGCAAGTTACGGTGTAGGAACAATTGAAGTAAAATCTGGTTATTCACTTTCATTTGAAGGTGAAATGCGAATGACAAAGTTAATCGCGCAACTTAAAAAAGAGTTTGCTCCAGATATTCAAATCTTCAATACATTCATGCCCGCCCATGCTCTTCCAAAGAATTATGATTCAACACAGAAGTATATGGATGAAATTGTCATCCCTCTTCTTCATGAAGTCGCTCCACTTAATATCATTGATTGTGTGGATATCTTCCATGAACAAGGCTACTTTGATTCAGAAGACGTTAAGAAGCTAGCTCAAGCAGCTCAGGAATATGGCATACCATTAAAAACCCATGCTGATGAATTTAATGACAATAAAGGTGCTATTCTTGCCTGCGAATTAGGAGCGCTTAGTACTGATCACCTTCTGTGTACAACTGAAGATGGAATAAAGAAATTAGCTGAATCAAAAACAGTAGCAACCGTTCTTCCTGGAACTGGAATCTACTTAGGAAAGCCTAAAGCAGATGCTAAGCAATTAGCTGACGGTGGCTGCAAGCTGGCCATTGCATCAGATTATAATCCAGGATCTTGTCACTGTGACAACTTACTTCTCTTAGCTTCAATCTGTGCCCCAATGTATAAGATCAACATGACTCAGATGTGGGCAGGGATTACTTTAAATGCAGCTGCTGCTGTTGGAAAGTATGACCAAGGCGCAATCATCGAAAGATTTAAGCCTCGTTTTAGTATCTTTAAAACGAATACTATTTCTGAAATTACTTATAATTGGGGAAGAAACCTAGCAGTTGATAAGAACTCTATTTAAGCCACTCGCGAATTTTTTCTTTAAATTCTTCAGAGTTGAAATCTTTCGAGCCTTTTGCAACTTCAACGACGCGGCCATCTTTGTAAACAATTGATACAGGGATGGCAGAAACCATAAAGGCATCTGTTAGCTTACCCTGAGAATCTTTAACAACATCAAAATTTACATTGTATTTTTTTACAACGTCTTTAATCTTCTTTAGTTGCTTTTGACCTTCGTCAGAGTTAACTGCAATAATTTTAAGTTTTGGATCTTTAATTTCAGAGCGAAGACTTACCAGACTTGGAAATTCTTCAAGACATGGTGTACACCAACTGGCCCAGAAATTTAAAATAACAACACCCTTAGAAAGCTCTTCTTTTTTATAAGTTTTCCCTTCTGTAGATTTTAAATCCGGACGAACGAGCATTGATTCATAATGTTGAATCTTTTTAACATCCACACCAGCGACCTTGGCAGTTGTAAAACTGTCATCAGTCACAAATAGTGATCCAAGAACTAGTACGCATGCAACTAGTAGGATCTTATATGGAAATTTTTTTCTTTCTGTACTCAACTCTTAACCCCAGTTAGAATGGTATTATACACTTAATTAGGTAAGATTGCACTATGCAAAAAACGCAAGACAAAGAGCTAGAGAAAAAAATTCTTAATCAAGCTGGGCAAACCTTTGTCGAGTTCATCTTTTTACTTGTTATCTTAATCGGTCTATCCGTCACACTTCTAAAGGGAAGTAACTTCTTTTTAGCTAAACAATGGGAAATTGCAATCAACAGCATTGCGCGTAATTACCCAGGCCATAATCCCGGTGTAAAATTAACTGAATAGCTTTTTACTATAAATTAACTCTTATACTGGAGTAAAAATGTATATTTTATCTTTAGACCAAGGTACTACAGGTACTACTGCTACTATTATCGACGCTAAAACTTTTAAGTTTGTTGATAAAGAAAATCAAGAATTCAAACAGTACTTCCCAGACACAGGTTGGGTTGAACACGATCTCGATGAAATTTGGAAGAGCGTAAAGAGCACCGTTCAAAGTGTTCTTAAAAGAAATAATATTGATGCCAAAGATATTGCCTCGATTGGAATTACTAACCAAAGAGAGACAACTTGTGCCTTTAACCGCAAAGGTGATGCCTTGGCCAAGGCCATCGTTTGGCAAGATCGTAGAACAGCAGATTTCTGTGAAAGCATGAAGGCCCAAGAGGACAATTTCAAAAAAGTTACTGGTCTTCCACTTGATCCATATTTTTCAGGAACGAAAATGCACTGGTTATTAAATAATAACCAATACGTTAAAGAAGCCTACAAGAATCATGACCTACGATTTGGAACAATCGATACTTTCCTACTTTATCGTCTAACAAATGGTGAAGCATATAGAACAGATGTATCCAATGCATCAAGAACATTACTTATGTCACTTGATACATGTAATTGGGACGCAAATCTCTGTGAAGCTCTAGGAATAGATCAGACATGCTTACCAGAAGTATGTGAATCTATCTGTGACTTTGGAAAAACAAAAGGCCTAGACTTTCTTCCAGACGGAATTCCTATTAATGGAATACTAGGAGATCAACAAGCTGCACTCTTTGGCCAAGCTTGTTTCACAAAGGGAACAGGAAAGTGTACCTATGGTACTGGTGCATTTATGCTAGTTAACACTGGTGAAGAAAAAAAATATTCTGAACACGGCCTTCTAACAACAGTTGCTTATAAGTATCAGGGTAAGACTTATTATGCTCTTGAAGGCTCTTGCTATATTGCAGGGGCATGTGTTCAATGGCTTAGAGATAATCTTCAAATCATTGATAATGCAGCTCAAACAGAAGATAAAGCGAATGCTATTAAAGATCTAAATCAAATTAAAGATCTTATATTACTTCCATTCTTTACAGGGATTGGCTCACCATATTGGAAACCGCATGCAAAAGCGGCATTAATTGGAATGACACGCGCAACGGATACGAATGATATTTGTCGTGCTGCTCTTGAGGGAATTGCTTTAAGTATTAATGATCTAATTAAGGCCATGAAGAGCGACATGGGAAGCGATCTTGAAGAATTCAAAGTGGATGGTGGTGCTGTTGCAAATAATCTCTTAATGCAAATTCAGGCCGATATCTCGGGGATCAATGTTACGAGACCAAAGGTTATTGAAACGACTTCTTATGGTGCAGCTTTAGCTGCTGCTATTGGCGCAGGTCTAATGTCTATTGATGATGTAAGTAAGCAATGGGAAAAAGAATCATTCTTTGAATCTTCAACAGCTAATTCTGAATACTTCGATTATAAAAAGAATCTTTGGAATAGATATATTCAAGTAAATTTTTAAATATACTAGGGGGCTAGTCCCCTAGTACTTTAAATATATCTGTAACTTTTCTAACTGGAATAATTTTTAATTTTGATTTCTTTGAGTAATCTTTTGCAACCTTTGGAGAGGCCACAAGGGTCTTATAATTAAGTTGTTCCATTTCCTTAATTCTCATCTCCATATGAGGAACTGTCCTAACTTCCCCAGTAAGTCCCACTTCTCCTAAGAAAACTGTATCCTTAGGAATTGGTTTAGACTTATATGAACTTAAAAGAGCTGCAATGATACTTAAGTCTGACTCTCGAGTCGTAAGCTTCATACTTCCAACAACATTGACATAGATATCATTCATGCCCATCGGAATATTTGCATACTTTTCAATGATTGCAACCATCATAGCAACTCGATTATTATCAAGACCTTGAGTTGTACGACGTCCATTACCAAATTTATTTTCAGCAACGAGAGCTTGAACCTCAACAAATAAAGGTCGCGTCCCTTCCTTAATACAAGTTAAGCTTTTTCCAAAGCTATCTTCTAAATCGTCATCCAAGAAGAATTGTGATGGATTCTTAACTTCATTCAGTCCATCTTCTTGCATTTCAAAAATGCCTACTTCATTTGTATTTCCAAAACGATTTTTAATAGCTCTTAGCATTCTATAGTGACCAAACTGATCACCTTCAAAGTAAATAACCGTGTCTACCATGTGCTCGAGAATTTTAGGACCAGCAATCGCACCATCTTTTGTAATATGGCCAACAACAAAACAAGTAATTCCTGTTGCTTTAACATGATTCATTAACTCATAAGTAACCTCACGAATCTGAGAGACTGTTCCTGGAGGAGATTGCAACTCACTCGAAGTTGTTGTTTGAATCGAGTCTAAAACCATAAAACGTGGTTTAATTTTTTTGATTTGATTTAGAATATTTTGCCAATTTGTTTCGTTATAAATATAGAATGAATCATTTTTAAGGCCCATACGTTTTGCACGTCCAGCAACCTGTCCCTCACTTTCTTCACCACTAACATAAAGAAAGCTTTGATCATTTTGCTGACCTGAAAGTTTTGAAAGCATTTCTGTAAGTAGTGTCGATTTACCAATACCGGGTTCACCACCAATTAAGATAAGAGAGCCTGGAACTAAGCCTCCACCTACGACTCGGTCAAATTCACCGATGCCAGTACTTACACGGTTGTATGTTTCAACTTCGATTTCCTTTAGCTTTTTTGGTGCTGTTTCACCAACGGCCTTAACTTTTATACTTTCTTGGACAGGTGAAAAAGTTTCTTCGACAAAACTATTCCACTCGCCACAGTCAGTACAACGTCCCATCCACTTTGCAGTTTGAAATCCACAATTTGAACATTCAAAAACTTTTTTACTTTTCTTGGCCATTAATCAATCATTCCCATTACTTCATCTTCTGACTTTATCGTAATTCCTAAATCTAGTGCCTTCTTATATTTAGAAGACCTAGCTTCAGTTTCATTTGTAAGAAGAATATCAGTGTTCTTGCTAACAGAACCAACAGGTGTTCCACCTGCGGCCTTAATATCTTTTTCGATATCACTTCTTTTTCGTGATAGAGAACCAGTAATACAAATTTTTAATCCAGCCAATCCAGAGCCAACTTCTTCTTCTAATACTTCAAAAGTGAAACCAAGAGCTTGTAGATTTTTAATTAAATCTTTCTTTTCTTGTAATGAGTTTACAAAAGTTGTGGCAGACTTTTCTGCAAAACCTTCAAGAGTTGCAAGCTCATCTGCATTCATATTTAATAGTTTTTCTATTGAATCAAAACCACCATGAACTACTTTTTCACATTTATTATAGGCACCACCTGTAATTCCTAGAGCTGAAATAAATGTAATTAGATCTGCCTTCTTTGATCCTTCAATACTTGTAAGAAGTTTTGTGGCCAATTTATCTTTCACTTTATCAAGTGTTAGTAACTGATCCATTTCTAGCTTATAAAGATCTTCAATTGTTGTTACTAACTTCTTACGAATCATCTCTTCAAGACGTTTAGAGCTTAGATCATCAATACCAATTTTTTGAATAAAATTTAAGATCGCTTCTTTAACTTGAGCTGGACAAGCAGGGTTCTTACAAAAGAGTCTAATGTCTTCGATGACGACTTTAGACTCGCAACTTGGACAACATTCTGGAATTAGAAATTCATTTTGAGACTCTTCAATTGTCTGAAGAAATTTAGGAATAACTTCTCCACTTCTAATTATCTCAATCTTATCCCCTGCTTTTAAATTATGCTGTTTAACCATTCCATAATTATGCAGAGTCACGCGAGAAATGACAGCACCACTAATAGAAACAGGCTCAACTTCACCTACAGGAGTTAAGATACCATTTCGAGATACTTGCCATGTAATTGAATTAAGAGTTGTTTGTACCGTCTCTCCTTCAAATTTAAAGGCCATCTTATAACGTGGATGATGAGCTGTTTCTCCAAGTTCTTCATGTAGCTTTATTTCATTGTAGACAAAAACAAGCCCATCAATCAGATAATCTCCATTGGCCATAAAGTCTTTGGCATCATCAATCGCAACTTCATAATCTTTCTTTGTATGCATGAGAGTATATTCAAGAATATCGAAATCTTCTTTCTTGAGTGTTTCATACTTCTGACTTTCTTTATCAAAGTCTAGGCCAATTAGATCAAAGGCCTTAAAATTGATATAAGAACATAGACTGATATTTTCTTTTCTACCCACTAGACCTGCGACAATATTTCTTTGAGATGAAGGTCTCTCTAACCCTTGAGCAACCATTGTTTCTGAAAGGTGAAAAAAAGATTGTTCATCACAATACATCTCACCTCGAATTTCTATTCTATCCTTAATAGAAATCGATCCTGGAACACCTTTCATCCATTGAACTTTTTGCGTGATATTTTCACCGTAAGTTCCATCGCCTCTAGTCTTAGCTAACACTAGGTGTCCGTCTTCATAGATAAGAGAACAAGAGACACCATCAACTTTATAAATTCCTAAGACTTCGTATTTCTTGGCCCAAGAAATTAGCTCATCGACTTTATAGGTTTTACCAAGTGATAACATTTTCTTGTCGTGCTTTACTTTATCAAGTGAAGTGATTGTTGAACCAACAAGATTGAGAACTGAGTTTTCTGGATCTAATTTTCTTAACTCATCTTCTAATTTGTCATATTCAATATCTGTAATTTCTGGTTTTCCAGCATAGTACAATGCCTTATGGATCTTGATTTGATCGGCCAATTCTTTTATACGTTTCATGTTCTTTCTCTACTAATTTAGATTGTCATTTTAGAAAGCAAATTTCACACCACCCTTTAGGGCCGTGTTCTTAACAGTTACTTTAGTACCGTCGCTTGCAAATTCAGCTTTATCGCTTAAGTAATCGATTCCACCGTATAGATTGATATTTGGTCCATACTTATATTCAGCACCAGCAGCAACGTGGAAGTTAGTTGTATCTTTTGCACTACCAAAAATCGAAACATCTTCTTCATAACCAGGATCAAGCATAAAATCGAATTGGAAATAAATTCTAATTCCTCTAACCAGTGGCATACTTGCTCTGGCACCGACTAAGATTCCACTAAAGTTTATTTCAGTAAATCCATCTGCTACTTGATTATCAAAACCATGTGTATATGATCCGTAACCAAAGAAGACATCAACTTGTGGGCCATAGAAGAAGCCCATCGGAAGATATTTATAACCTGCTAGTAATCTAAAACGAGATGAGTCCATCGAATTACTATCAGAAACTAAATTACCTGCATCTTTTGAATACTTTCCAAAACCTTTTTCTAATTCTAGGCCAACCCAATAATTTCTTGTAAGCCACAGCTCACTATCAAAGGCGATTGCAAAATCAACTCCGTTAATTGATTTTGTTCCATTTGAAATTGATGAATTATTATTTGATCCTGTCCCAATCTTAAGGGCCAGTCCAAATTCACCTAATCGACCAAATGAAGATGTACGATCATTACCTTCAACTGGATCATATTTTAAATCTCTCTTTTCGGATTCTTTTGTATTCTTAGAAATTAATACCCAGTCTTCAGCTTGAATAAGACTCTTGTCTTCATAGCGAAGTACTTTTACTTGAGATAGTGATTCACCAACATGAATAATCCTACCTGTAGCAATTGTTTTTGTTTCCCAGTCAACGACTTCCTGAAGAAGTGGGTGCTTTCGACGTCGCATCGGACGTACAACCTTTACTTCATAATCAGTAAAGATACCGGCATCTTTTCCAAGATCAATTGAGAACTGTTGTCCTAGAACTCCAAGTACACGAGCATCGTATGGAATTTGTTTTTCATATTGATCGAGCCAATTATTGGCCGTCTGAGCAATTAATCCAGGATCGTCACTATTAAGCTCAATTTTTTCATTGAAGTAGATATCTCTACCATTAGCTCCAAAGATTTGCATATTAACAGCAACACCTTTTGGAAGGCTTTCAATTTTAACTTTAATTAATGAGCCAGCATTTGTTTTTTCAGAAACCAATTTTAAAACTTTTGGATTCTCTAAGGCCGCATCTAGATTCTTCTTATAATTTGATAAAATATTGATAATTTCAGAATTATATTGGTAATAGCACCAACGTGATGATTTTAGGTAACCTTCAATTTTAGCAAAGACCTCATAACCTAGTGCTCCACCGACAGAGTCTCTTACAGGTAGAACCATACAACGACGTGCGCTTGGTGCAGCAAAAGCATCAAGTGCTAGTAAAAGTGAAAAACTAGTTATAAGTAATTTGATTATTTTCATTGAGACGACCTTCGTAGAGATCTACGAGCATTTTATATTCATTATTTTCTTGCTTGGTTTTAATTAATTCTTTTTTAAGAAGTTCATGTTCTTCTTGTAAACGCTTTAGGTATACGATGGCGTTCGATGCACTTAGTGAATCGTTATATTCCCACTCGTTCATTTGAATCAGATATTTACCCTGATCAAATTTCCAAATTAATTTATCTCTTTTTATATAGCGACGAATTGTTGATATTGAGATTCCCTTCAACAATGAATAGTCATTTATGTCCATCCAAATCATTTCTTAATTTTAACCAACTTGACGTGCTTTGCCAAAAATTATCAATACATAAATTCGTATTTCGAGTATAATTTTTTTATGAACAGAGTTGATATAGAAAACTTCAGGAATAAAAAGACTGCCCTGGTTCTTTCGGGCGGTGTCGTTAAAGCTGCCGCATGGCACCTTGGAGTAAGTTGGGCACTTCACGACCTTGGGTTTACATTCAAGCATAATCATTCTGATGTAAATTCTGATTATGAAATCTCAACTTATGTTGGTTCGAGTGCAGGGGCCCTAATCAGTCTCTTTTTGGCCTCTGGCCATTCACCACTTGAAGTCATTGAAGCTTTTATTCATAAAAACAAATCTGGTTTGAAGCCAATTACATACAAGGACATGCTCTCTTTAAAGAGACCTAGTCTAAAGCCTCACCATCCGAATCTCTACGATCCACTGGATGGCTTTCCACTTGTTATCAAAAGTCTTTTAAAACCTATTATGACAGTTTCGGGACTTTTCTCTACACAAGGGTTACACGATTACATTATAGAAAATATCATTAAGTCAAATAACTTCGATGATTACGATGCAGATCTCTTTATCATTGCTACACAATTAGATAATTCAAGAAAGACTATCTTTTCTCGCTATAATTATCCAAATCCTGGCCATGACCCAACAGCTCATTACTATACAGATATACCAATAGCTGAAGCTGCAACTGCTTCTATGAGTGTGCCGCCTTTTTATAGTCCGTACCCAATTCATAATACGGTAACAGATACTACTGACTTTTATATTGATGGTGAAATTCGTGAAACTCTTTCAACTCACGTTGCTGTTGATAATAATTGTGAGTATATCATTTCAAGTTGGACTCATACACCTTATCATTACCATGATGAGATTGGATCCCTTGCAAACTATGGCCTTCCAGCAATTTGTACTCAAGCTATTTATCTGATGATTCAAAAGAAAATCGTTGATTCAAGAGCAAGGAGAATTGCGGCCCAAGATATTATTGATACTGTAAATCAGTATATGCTCAACGAAAAATTCAGCAATGAGCAGCGACGCCATATCACTTCAATTATCGAAAGAAAGCTTAACTTCAATCCTGACGTCAAGCTTATCGATATCTATCCAAAGCATGATGATTACAATCTCTTCTTTGCTGATATTTTCAGCTTAAACCCTAAAAAGATGACTAAGATGCTTGAAGCTGGCTACAAGCGAACAATGGAAATATTTAATAATAAAGAATACGAATCTTAGAAATTTAAAGAAATAAAAAAGGCCCACATAAGTGGGCCTTCATATTTAAAATCTTTTATTGATTAAAGATCAAGTGGAACTGAAATTCCAACTAGGATTTCTTTTCCATCAAAGTCCGGGAAACCACCTGCACCATCGTAGCTCATTGCACGGTACTCTAAGTTAAGTGATACAAATGGAAGCATTGTGAAACCAACACCAACAGCAACTCCTGAACCATCAAAACTTGCTCCTGATGCTTCAATATCAGAAGAGAAGTAATAACTTGCATATCCTCTTAAAAGAATTGGAAGATCAACTGCTACGAATACACCTAGATTAGTAGTATCAGCATCAACATCACCTGTTGCATCATCAATAGTATATGAACCCATATTGTAATCAAGTCCAAAACTTACAAGCATTGGAAGTGAATAACCTAAACGACCACCGATATTTGTACCAGTAGTATCATCACCATCAGTATCACCTAGAATATTATAAGCTAGGTATGGCTCAACATAAATTCCAGCTTGTGCTTGGAAACCAGCAATCATAATCATCATTGCAACTAAAATCTTTTTCATACAATCTCCTCATAAGATAAATCTAGTAATATTCTCTCAAACTAGATATTTTCAATAATATATAATCCTTCAGTACAGAAACTTTGGGTGTATTGAATATTGCCTTCCCCAGAGTCAATTTTCGTATTCATAATCCCGTAATCATGGGAGATCACAAATACCTTCTCCGTAAGTCCTGTTATTTCGGCACTAACTGTTCCATCCTTGTCCATATAGTAAAAATCATAAGAACCGGATGGCCGCTGTGACGACATATAAGCTTCAAAACCAACTAACGGATTATTCAAATTAATTTGAATAACACATGCACCATTATCGGCCCGATTTTGAAAGAGCTCTTTTAAGTAATCAATATACTCAATAGATGGAATCACGACTTTCTTAATATCGTTGAATCCCACAAAGACCGAGTTCTCTTTACCAACTTCAATATAGTGTTTAAAACTGGCATCCCGCAATGGGGTAAGAATTTTATAGCGATTAAGCCCAACTTTAGAAGCCGAAATTTCACGGTTAAAGTAGCGAATATCATTATCGTTCAAGTTCAAAGACTGCAGTGTCTTAGCTGCAAGATTTTCTTCATAAACAGAAAAATTAATGGCCTTCGCATCTAAGAGTAAAGGTGCCTCATATGTAATTTCATCTTGTACAAGATGGATAATTTTTTGTGCAACCTTGCCCTTAAAGTCCATATACTTAATTAAATGATTTCCTAATTCAACATCGAGGTAGAGCTCGTAAACAAAGGCATCTCCAGGATCGACTTCTTTAAAGTTTCGATTAAGAAAGACCTTCTTTTTAAAGCTACCCATGAAAGTAGATGTATCGATCTTATCACCAAGATCCACTAAAATATGGGCCCCTGTCTCTTCTTTGACTTTATTCTTTTCTAATATCTTGAAAAGATAATCACCATTAATAACAGGAATATCAAAGGTCGTATCGCTGCGAGCACTTAACTCAAAATTTGTTCTAATAATTCCCTGGGCAGCAACTGAACCCCGAAAAGTTGAAAAGCTATCATCGCTAGAAATTGGTATAGTAATTTCCCCCATCCCAGCATCAGTAAATAATTCATTTAAATTATAAGTAGGAACTAAGTCGAAATCCGTTAAATTATTCTTTGAAATACCCTTAGGCCCAAACTCACGTAACTTTACTTTGAAATTTGAAACTGATTTCTTCTTACGTGCAGCTGACTGAATAAAGCTTGAAAAATCGATGACTGGTTTATAATTCTTAGGTTTTCCTAATGCTGTTGGCTTAGCTTTAACAATTGGTGCTTTCGTTAAAGCAGAAGGGTTCTTAAGAGCTTCTTTCTTGCCTTTATTATCGCCGTAAGAAAAGAAAACGAGTTCTTCCCCATCTTTGATATTACCACTTACCTTAGCACCTTTTTGAACCCCAGAACTTGCCATAACAATTTCATCAGATTCAACATGACCTTGATAAGCGATCGGTGGGACAAAACGTTTATGTAATTCAAATGTTTCTTTAACATCGAAACTCTTAGGCTTAAGAGTAACTATATCTCCGCCACTTAATGCATACGCATTTGCTAAAAATAAAGAAATGAAGAGATAAATAAACCTAATAATCATTAGCTCTATTTTCTCACTATTGGGATATTTAAGACTAAAGGGGCAGAAATTGCCGGGTGAGTTCTAATTGGCAAAAGAAAGGCCCTGTTTCCAGGGCCTAATCTATTATTTCGAAATTTGCTTAACTAGTTGTAATCTAAGTTCCGCTCTATCAAGCTTACGACGGTACTTAACTAATTCTTCATCAGTTAGTGTTCCTTTCAGCTTTTCACGAGCGTAAATTAGTGCATTTGTAGCTCTTTCCTCATCAATCTGACAATCTTCTTCAGAAGTCATAGATAGGATAGTAATTTGGTCGTTTAAAACCTTTACGATACCGTTAGTAACAGTAAAAAATCTTTCAGAATCATCACCGTGTACAGCAACGCTACCAGTAGCTAGCTTCTCAACAATGTGAGTGTGACCATCAAGAACTTCAATCTCACCCTTTAAAGTAGGGATGAAAACTGAGTCTGCTGGTACGTTCTTCGCAACAACTGAGCTAGGCGTTAGAATATTTACAACAAAGTTACTCATTTATTAATCCTTTGCTTAAGTTCCACAGGCTTTTGGCCCATGGAACCTACTACTTAGTTATGCGTCTTTCTTAAGTTGTTCCCACTTTTCATATACCATGTTTAGGTTACCAACAAGGTAGAAAGCTTGCTCAGGAACTTCATCACATTCACCAGCTAAGATAGCTTTGAATGCTTTGATCGTATCGTTGATATCAACGAATTGACCTGGGATACCTGTAAACTGCTCAGCAACGAAGAATGGTTGAGAAAGGAATTTCTCAATCTTTCTTGCACGACCAACAAGTACTTTATCTTCTTCAGAAAGTTCATCCATACCAAGAATCGCGATGATATCTTGAAGTTCCTTATATCTTTGAAGGATCTGTTGAACTGAACGAGCAGTATCATAGTGATCATCACCAAGGATAGCTGGAGATAGAATTGTTGAAGATGACGAAAGTGGGTCTACCGCTGGGTAGATACCTTTTTCAGCAATTGAACGTGAAAGTTCTGTAGTCGCATCAAGGTGAGCGAATGTAGTTGCTGGAGCCGGGTCAGTATAGTCATCGGCAGGTACGTATACAGCTTGGATAGAAGTAATCGAACCATCTTTAGTTGAAGTAATACGCTCCTGCATAGCACCCATCTCAGTACCAAGAGTTGGTTGGTAACCTACGGCAGATGGAATACGTCCAAGTAGTGCAGATACCTCTGAACCAGCTTGTGTAAAACGGAAGATATTATCAACGAAGAATAGTACGTCTTGTTTTTCTTCATCACGGAAGTATTCCGCTAGAGAAAGACCAGTAAGAGCAACACGTGCACGTGCACCTGGTGGCTCATTCATCTGACCATATACTAGAGCTGTCTTATCGATAACTCCTGATTCTTTCATTTCTTCGTAAAGGTCGTTTCCTTCACGAGTTCTTTCACCAACACCTGCGAATACTGAGAAACCACCGTGTTGAGTAGCAATGTTGTTGATAAGTTCCATAATAAGAACTGTTTTACCAACACCAGCACCACCAAATAGACCAATCTTTCCACCTTTTAGGTATGGAGCAAGAAGGTCAATAACTTTAATACCAGTAAAGAATGGCTCAAGTTTTGTTGATTGATTTTCAAATGATGGAGCTTCTCTGTGGATTGAATAAGATTTCTTATTACCTAATTCACCAGCTTCATCAATAGCCTCACCAACTACGTTGATGATACGACCAAGACACTCACGTCCTACAGGCGCTTGAATTGGAGCACCAGAGTCAGTAACAACTAAACCTCTTGAAAGACCTTCTGTTTGGTCCATAGCGATCGTTCTAACAACGTTATCACCTAGGTGAGTTGCAACTTCAAGAACAAGGTTATTTTCTTTGTCGTTGATTGTTGAGTTTGTAACTAAAAGGGCGTTATAGATTTCCGGTAAATTTCCATCAGCAAATTCAACGTCTACAACAGGACCCATAACTTGACGAATAACACCTTTTGCTTGTGACATTCTACGCTCCTTAACCATTGAGGGACTCAGCACCAGATACAACTTCAATAAGTTCAGTCGTAATCGCCGCTTGTCTCAATTTATTCATTTTAATAGTTAGTGTTCTAATTGCATCTTTACAGTTTCCAACGGCACTATCCATTGCTGACATACGTGACCCATGCTCTGCTGCTGTAGCATCTAATACTGCAGTCCACATTGCACTTGTGTATGCTTCTGGGATAAGGCCATCTAAAATATTTTCAGCACCAGGGTTGTATCTGAAATCAAACGGATACTTTTCCTTTAGCTCATCTCTTTCAGATGAATCAAGAGTCATTGGAAGTACTTGTTTAACAGTTGGTTCAACCTGGATAGCAGAATGGAAGATATTGTAAGCAATACTTACCTTTCCTACTTCACCAGTTGCGAAAAGCTCAGAAAGCTTAGTCGCAATAGTTTGAACTTCGTGAAATTGTGGTTCTGTTCTTTCAAAACCATAAGTTTCACCTTCATTAACAAGTTTCACAACAAGTTCTTTTACTTTAGTACCGATAAAGTGAACTTCAAGGTTGTTAGTATCTTCATGGTTTGCAAGATAAGCTTTAACAGCTTTTGCAAGACCTGAGTTATAACCACCACAAAGACCTTTATTTGAAGAGATTACAAGAAGTACTTCTTTCTTAGATTCGTTATTATTTAAGAAAGAGTGATTGTAACCTTCAACTAAAGCAGAAATTGTCTTAATTGAATCTTCTAATTCATTTGCATAAGGACGCGCATTCAGAATAGCATTCTGAGCCTTGTTTAGCTTTGCAGCTGAAACAAGTTTCATAGCTTCCGTAATCTTTAAAGTACCCTTAGTACTTTTGATTTTCTTTTTAAGATCCTTAATATTTGCCATTATGGCTCCTCAATTAATTAGTAGTTCTTACTTGCAATAAATTCTTTAATTGCAGTTGCTAATTTACCATCATTCTCACCAGAGATTTGTTTCTCTGATCTTAGTGAACTCATAAGATCTGAGTGAGAAGTATTTAGGTGATCTAGAAGATCTTTTTCAGCATCTCTTACTCTATCAACAGGTACTGAGTCGAACATACCTTTTGTACCAGCGTATACAGATACAGTTTGGTCGATAACATCAAATGGAGAATATTGTGCTTGTTTAAGTAGCTCAACAAGTCTCTCACCTTTTGAAAGTTGTTTTTGAGTCGCTTCATCTAGATCTGAACCGAAAGCCGCGAAAGCTTGAAGTTCACGGTACTGAGCAAGATCAAGTCTTAGAGTACCAGCAACTTTTTTCATTGCTTTAATCTGAGCAGAACCACCAACACGTGATACCGAGATACCAACGTTAACGGCCGGACGGATACCAGAGTTGAAAAGGTCACCTTCTAGGAAGATCTGACCATCTGTAATCGAAATTACGTTTGTTGGAATATATGCAGAAACGTCACCTTCTTGAGTTTCAATAACTGGAAGTGCAGTTAGTGAACCAGCTCCTAGGTCATCTGATAGTTTCGCTGCACGCTCAAGTAGTCTTGAGTGACAGTAGAAAACGTCCCCTGGGAATGCTTCACGTCCTGGTGGACGTCTAAGAAGAAGTGAAAGTTGACGATAAGCTTGTGCTTGTTTTGTTAAATCATCATAAACGATTAGTGCGTGCTTACCGCTATCTCTGTAGTACTCACCCATAGTACAACCAGTATATGGTGCTAGGTACTGAAGTGGTGCAGAGTTAGAAGCAGTTGCAGATACGATGATTGTATAATCAAGAGCACCAGCTTCTTTTAGTTTTTGTTGTACTTGACGTACTGTTGAGTTCTTTTGACCAATAGCTACGTAGATACAAACAACATCTTTACCTTTTTGGTTGATGATTGTATCGATTGCAACAGCAGTTTTACCCGTCTTTCTGTCACCAATGATAAGCTCACGTTGACCACGTCCAATTGGGATCATAGCGTCGATCGCTTTAATACCTGTTTGAAGTGGCTCATGTACAGATTTTCTACCTAGAATACCTGGAGCTTTAATTTCAACACGTCTAGTGTGTTCAGAAACGATTTCACCTTGTCCATCAATTGGATTACCAATAGCATCAACAACACGACCTAAAAGAGCGTCACCTACTGGTACTTCAACGATCTTTTGAGTTCTTTTTACTGTTGAACCTTCTGTGATTTTTGGATCATCACCAAGAATAGCAACACCAACGTTGTTAGTTTCTAGGTTTAGAACCATACCTTTTGTACCTGTAGCAAATTCTACAAGCTCTCCGGCCATTACGTTTTTAAGACCGAAAACTCTAGCAACACCATCACCAACAGTAAGAACTGTACCTACTTCGTCTACTTGAAGTTTAGTTTCGAAGTTAGCAATTCTGTCTTTGATAATGCTCGTAATTTCTTCTGGATTCATTGACATCATTTACCTCTACAATAATTGGCCATTAGCCATTTATAATTGATTCTTTTAAAGTATTAAGTTGTTTATCTACAGATGCATCGATTTGATAGTCTTCAACTGTCACACGAACACCTGCTGTAATTTTTTCGTTTTTTGTATAAGTTAACTCAGGTTCTGATCCAAGTTGTGACTTAATAAAAGACTTAATCTTATTAAGTGACTCAGTATCAATTGAATCTGCATTACCTTCAATTGTTCCTCTCATGAAACCTTTTTCATGATCATCCATAACGATAACTTCTTTAAAGATTAGAGGTAGAATACCAATTCTCTTTTCTTGAAGTAGGAAATTAATAAATGATTTTACAACTTGAGAAAGCCCTAACTTTGCTAATACATCATTTAGAACAGAAGCTTTTTCCTCAACAGTAAATACATCTAGAAACATTACGTTTTCTAAATCATTACTTGCATTGATTACTTCTGTAAGAGCAGTAAGCTCTTGAGCTGTATTAATATTAGACTCTTTACCTAGGCTGAAAATCGCTTTTGCATACGCTTTGGCTACATTCTTTTCTTTCATCTTACTAACCCTAGAACTATAGTCTTGAAATTAAATTGCTTGTTGCTTTATTGGATAATGAACTATCTGAGTGAATTTTATTCTTTGTTTTAGAAATTACTTCATCTAATAGCGATTCATTAAGTTGCTTAAGCATCATCTTCTTTTCAGATTCTAATTTGTGTGAAGAATCTACTTCCATTTTTTCCATTGATGCTTTGATTTCTTGAACGTAAGTTTCTTCGAACTTATCACCATCATTTTTTGCGTTAGTGATAATTTGTTCTTTCTCACCTTCGATATTATCTAGCTTTGCTTTTGAAGCTGATAATACTTTTTCTGCTTTTGCATCTTTCTCAGCTGCATACTCTACAAGATCCTTAATTGAATCTGCTTTTTCTACAAATGAGTTCTTCATGAAAGGGATAATTTTCCATGCCATGAATCCAAAAACAATTGTGAAGTTAATTGCAGGAACTAGTAGGTCTGATAAATGACCACCGTGGTACTCACCACCAGCTGCAAATACGATATTACTAAAAACTAGAGCTAATAATAATTTCATTTAGTATCCTTATAATTTTAATGACTACTGTACAATTTTATCAACTAGAAGTGATGAAAGCTCATCAGCATCTTTCATGATAGCAACTTTCTTCTCTTCTAATTCTTGAGAGTATTTTGCTTTTTCTGAGTTAGCTTCTGTTTCAAGCTTATTAGCAAGTTCTTTTACCTTAACTGCTTCACGCTTAGTAACTTCTTCTTTCTTATTTTGAATTAAGTTGAAAGCTTCAGATTGAGCGCCTTCAATTTTTGACTTATATTCATTTTCTAGCTCAGTCGCAAGACGTGTCTTTTCGTCAGCACCAGATTCCATTTTAGTAGTTTTTGCTTCACGGTTCTCAAGAACTTCTTGAAGCTTAGACCAGATTAGGTTTCTTGTTACAAAGTAAAGAACTGTAACGATGGCCAATTGAATGAAAAAAGTAGAGTTGATACCTAGAGAGTTTAATACTGTATTGATAGTATCCATTAGTGACTACCCCAAATTGTGTAATAAGATTGGTTAAAAGTTCACTAATAATTAAACTTTATCTGGCCTATCGTCAAGATAAACCGCTTTTTTCTGAATGATTGTTAATATTTATTTAAGTTGTAAATAATCAAATTTATTTAATTATTTCTCGTCGTGCATCTTTGTTGTACCGTGGAAAATAACGCCGTCTTCCACGATAAGCGAAGGCGTAGTGATAGTCCCCTCGAAGCGAGCTGGCTTAATAATTTCAACGCGAGATGTCGCCTTAATGTCACCTTTTACAATTCCACTAATCATAATTACGTCAGCAATAATGTCTGCATTTATTACAGCGGCCTCGGAAATAATTACCGTATCATTTGAAAAGATAGTTCCGTTCACAATTCCCGCAATGCGCCCTACACCGTTTAGTGTGATATTACCCTCGAGCTTACACCCGTCTTCGATAATCGCTGCCATTGTTCCTTGTGTCATAAATCTACCCTTTCCGTGGCTGGTTCTATAGGACCATATTTGATTTAAATTTTGGTTCTATAGGACCGGCCATCAAGACTGGTCCCATAGGACCAATAAAACATTATCTATTTAAAAGTAAGTATTCAAAAATATCATTAAATTCGGCTTCATTAGAGAATTTAAGTACAACTTCTCCTCCACCGTTTTTATTTGTTTTAATACCGAAATGATAACCAGTTTTTTGTTCTAGTTTTTCACGGTACTGTGACATTTTTCCATTAAAAAAGTCGAAGTTCTCTTCTTCTTTGCCAACTTTTGTTGGTCTCTTCGCTGACTTGATTAATTTTTCAGTTTCACGAACTGATAGATTATCAAGAGCTGCTTTATTTGCAATACGGATACAATCTTCTCTTTCTTTCACACCAGCTAAAATCTTAGCGTGTCCAAATGAAAGTTGATCCTTTTGAATTAACTCAACAACATCGCGTGGTAACTTAAGAATTCGTAGGAAGTTAGCTACTGTAGATCTTTCCTTTCCTACTTTCTTTGCAACTTCTTCTTGAGTTAAGTTGAAGTCTTCCATTAGTGCAAAGTAAGCTAGAGCTTCTTCTACACAATTAAGATCAGATCTTTGAACGTTTTCAATGATCGACATAACCATCTTTTCACGATCAGTTGCTCTTTTAATAACAACAGGAACTTGTGTAAGACCGGCAAGTTTAGAAGCACGAAGTCTTCTCTCACCAGCAACAAGTTCATATCCATTATCGGCCTTAACAACGATTAGTGGTTGAATAACTCCGTTTTCTTTAATTGAATTAGAAAGCTCATGAAGCTCTTCTTCTTTAAAGATCTTTCTTGGTTGGTTTGGGTTTGCATGAATAACTGTAATATCAAGCATTGAAGGATTAGTTTCTACTTGTACAGCTGGAGTTGTATTAAGTACTGGTTTTGTAGGAGCTGGATTATCTGCTGCTACTTTTTGAAGATCAGAAAAAGCTGCTTGAGCCTTTGATGCTTTGGAAGCACCTTGAGTGCCACCAAGTAATGATCCCATTCCTTTTCCTAACGCCATTTTCTTAGCCATTGTCTCTTCCCCTTACCTATTGAATATTACCAGCTAGTGAACCATCGATTTCATTAGTCGAAGGAACCTGAGGTAATTCATTTTGAATTTCTACTGATTGTGCACGATCTTTAATAATAAGTTCTTTAGCTAGTGATAAGTAAGCTTCAGAACCTTTTGATTCAATATCGTAAAGGATAATTGGTTTACCAAAAGATGGACACTCGGCGAGTTTTACATTTCTAGGTATTACCGATTGAAATACTTTTTCGCCGAAGTGCCTTCTAATCTCTTCTGCAACTTGCTTGTGAAGAGATGCTCTCCCATCAAACATAGTAAGGACGATTCCGTCCATTTCTAATGTAGGATTTAAATTTGCTTTAATAAGTTTAACTGTGTTTACAAGTTGTGCCAGACCTTCCATTGCAAGGTATTCAGTTTGCATTGGTACAATAAAGCTATGAGCAGCGTTTAACGCGTTCACAGTTAAAAGACCAAGTGAAGGAGGACAATCAATTAGGATATAGTCGTAAGAATCCATTACTGGCATAAAAGCTGTCTTAAGCTTTGATTCTCTAGCGAATTCACTTACTAACTCAATCTCTGCTCCAGATAAGTTATTATCAGATGGACAGATATGAAGATTAGGTAATTCAGTTTCGTAGATACATTCACGAATATCTGTTTTACCAATCATTGCATGATAGATATTGCTTCCATTATGCTGCGCTGAATCAAGCCCTAAACTAACACTACCGTTACCCTGAGGGTCTAGGTCAATTACCAGAGTTTTTTTCTCGGCTACTGCAAGGCAGGCAGCAAGGTTAATTGTAGTAGTTGTCTTACCAACACCACCCTTCTGATTCATGAGTGCAATAATTTTAGCCATTTATGTCTCCCAAAAGATATAGTTGTTACTATATTTTTAAAGAAATGAAGACAAAGTGACAAGTTGTTTATTTTTATTTTTTCTAAAACTTGTGATTTCTGTTCCACGTAGAACATTCTTATTACGTAAGGCAATCATCATACGGCCTTCAGTATTTGGAATGTCGACAAGGGTCTCTTCAACTATCTCCCACTTATTTCCAAGCCAATCCAGATCTTCTAATTCATAGAAGTTAGGCCCTTTGTAGAAGATCACGTTTACAGTCTTATCAGTGATAATTAATGGGAGAAGATTTTGTATCGTTGATACGGCCTTGAATGTAATAGTACAGTCGCGATCAAAATATACGTTCTCAAATCTTTGATGATAAGTCTTAACATTATCAAGACCGATGGCCTCAGCAATCTGGTTAACTACCTTCGACTTCTTCCCTCTTGCTTCAAAACCAATATACTTCTTATCTGGATTTAAACTAGCAAGTGGTAGTAATGGAAAGCCTCCGCCAAAACCAATATCGACATGGATCTTCGTCTTGTCATAGATCTTCTTAAGTGAGGCTACGTTTTCGATAGGTTTAACACTATCTACATATTGCTTATCAAAAAACTCTTCTGGTGTATTAATTCTTGTTAAGTTAATTCCTGCAAAAGGACCATTGATTTGTTCTAAGTACTTTTGGCAAAACTCTGTATCTTTCATCATAAAATATTACCTGCTACATAGGCTAAGGTTGCAGGACGAATCCCTACTATTCTTTGTAATTGGCCAAAACTTTCTGGCTTTATTTCTGTTATACGTTGGCGGCATTCAAATGAGATATTCTCACTTGCTACTAATACCTTCCAATCAACTGGTTTCTTACTCAAACGATTAATCTTTGCATTCTCTACTAGTGCACGATCAATATAACCTTCGTATTTAAGAGAGATAGCTACCGTACGAATAACATTCGGATCGAAGGCCATATTATTCTCATTTAACTCCGCTGCTAACACATCAACAGGATTTAAATGTGCCCTCTTTGATAACTCAGCAAGAGTTATATTTGAATTAAGAGGTCCATAGCCTTTTTCAGTGAAATAGTCTTTATTATTTGGGTTGGCCTTATATGTATAATTCTTAGCTACATTCCATATGATATTAAAGCTTCTTTCAAAGGATTCTTGGTATTGGTCAACATCTGCATATAATCCTAGTTGTTGACGATACTTTTTCATACGTAGAATTGTATTATCTTCTCTTACATAGAGACGGTTTTCATTACGTGCAGTAAATAGTCTATAAGGCTCATCTCTCTTATTTGAAACAAGGTCCTCTACCATAACTCCAATATATGAATCCTCGCGATCTAAAATAAACTTTTCTGCACCAATAGCTGATCTTGCAGCATTAATTCCTGCAATCAAGCCTTGTCCAGCGGCCTCTTCATAACCTGAAGTACCATTTACTTGTCCTGCGAAATAGAGTCCTGGTATTTCTTTAGACTGAAGTGTTCTATCCAGACATGTTGTATCGACTACATCGTATTCAACAGCGTATCCATAGATAGCAATCTCTGCTTTCTCCAGGCCTTCGATTGTGCGAATAAAGTCTAGCTGTATCTCACGAGGAAGAGATGTAGAGATACCATTTGGATAAAACGTATCTAATTCTAGTGATTCTGGTTCAACAAAGACGTGGTGAACATCCTTATCTTCATAACGATAAGCCTTATCCTCAATAGAAGGGCAATATCTAGGTCCAACACCTTTAATCTGACCATTAAAGATAGGACTTCTTTCTTTATTATCGCGTATAATCCCCAGGGTCTTTTCATTCGTTTTAGTAAGGTGGCAAGACACCTGTTCAACAAATCTTTCGTTTAAATCATGCCCAAAGTGGAAGTTTACTGCAGTGGGATCACTTTCCTGTTCAACCATCTTAGAAAAATCGATTGAATCTCTCTTAAGACGTGCAGGAGTTCCTGTTTTAAACCTAGTCTTAAGTGCTGATACACCTACAAAGATATTCTCAAGAGAGTCGGCTTTTAGACAGTCGACACGACCACCATCTGATTGCTCTTCTCCTGTATGCATCTTCCCAGCTAAGAATGTACCTGTCGTAACAACGATCTTCTTTGAAAGATACTCACCTTCAGCTGTTTTAATAAGAAAAGAGTCTTGATCTTTACTTACCCTCTCTACCATCTCACGAATAACAGTTATATTATCATTCGAAGCAACTTCAGCTTCTGCGTTCCTAGCGTATACTTCCTTATCAATCTGTACTCGAGTTGACTGTACAGCATAGCCCTTCGATTCATTAAGGGTACGATATTGGATAGCACTTCTATCCGCAAGTTTACCCATGATACCGCCAAGGGCATCTATCTCTCTTACAACCTGACCTTTACCTACTCCACCCACTGCTGGATTACATGGAGCCGATGCTATGCTCACACCAGGCATTGTTACGATTGCAACTTTTAAATCAAATTGAGCGGCAGCCCACGCAGCTTCAAGACCTGCATGTCCTCCACCAATGATGGCAACATCAAACATATTAATTCCAATTCTACACGTGTTCCACGTGGAACTTTTGCCATAATTTGTTCTACGTGGAACAAAAGGCGCAGTTCTAATAATAAAGTTCTACGTGGAACATTTAAGCTATATTTTAAGAAAAATCAATGGTTTATATATTATTTACCTATGCAGAAGTTGGTAAAGATATGTGTAAGAGTGTCGTCTGGACTAATAATTCCAATAAGTTCTGCGGTTTTCTTTTCAAGAATCGAAACTTCAGATGAAATGATAGCAATATCGTCTAAGTATTTAATATTATTAGAAAAATCTGTAAATTTTCCATAAATATCATTGATAACAACACGGTGTCTTTCGATTGAAATAGGATCGCTATTACGTAATTTCAAATACTTAGATAATATATCCTGAGTGATTAACTCTGTTATATGAGCTGGTTCTATAGGACCAGTATTCTGATTCATTTCAGATTTTGCCCCTGTAGGACCAGAAATATCTTTTGGTTCTATAGGACCATTCTTGTGGTCTGCCCCCATAGGACCAAGATCTTTTTCAACTGGTTCTATAGAACCACTTTGTGTATCTGGTCCGATAGGACCACATATTTCTACAAGACTTCCCTCGCCTTTTGAAGTGTCGGCACTATAGTATTTAATAGCCTTTGGAAGATTTGTTTTAAATTTTTCTAAACTGATATCACCTTTGAATTCATCAAAATGTGTAAAGATTAGAGCATCAAAAAGAGTCTCTTTAATATCGTGATACTGATATTTTTCGACTTCATTAATATTCACGAGAAGTATTTTATAGAAAGCATTTTCAATTAAATTACGACTTCTTTTAATCCCCTCTTCTTCAATAACGTCAGTGGTATTGCGAAGTCCGGCCGTATCAACTAATTTAAAAGTTTCATTTCCAAGGCTGATATATTCAGAAATATAATCACGTGTGGTTCCAGCAATATCAGATACAATTGAGCGAGACTCATTTAAGAATAAATTGAATAGTGAGCTCTTACCTGCATTTGGTTCACCACAAAGAACAATGTCCGGTGACATTAAACTCTTAGCATTCACACTAGCACTTCGATGAAGTGAAGTAATATGACCACTAATATCGGCAACAGCATCATCTAGTAATTTCTGAGACTGTTCCTCCCCTACGTCTTCAGCAAAGTCGATATTAATTTCGACAGCCGCTTTCAGTTTTAAAAACTTATCGTAGAGATCTGTATATTTTTGATAAAGGCTTCCATTAAGAAGTTTAAGACCTTCATCAAGCATTAGAGAAGAAGAAGCATTTAAGAGAGCATCAAGTCCTTCGACTTGAGCAAGTGAGAGCTTCTTATTCTTTAGTGCTCGATAAGTGAATTCACCATTCTTTGCTAAACGAAAGTTACCAGAGTTAATGAATGCATTCATAATACGCTTTAAATTGAGTGTATTACCGTGTGCAGCTATCTCTAGTATATTTTCACCATTGTAACTATTAGGGCCTTTAAAATACGTAATAACGACTTCGTCTAGGAAGTTTCCTTCCTGGTCGTATAACTTAGTAAAAGTGGCCTTGCGAATTTCTAGTTTTGATAAATCTTTTTTAAAGAATGGTCCTATAGAACCAATGTCGGAAAAACCAGATAAACGGATAACCCCTATGGCCGTATTTTCATTTAGGCCAGTCGAGCA
Source organism: Halobacteriovorax sp. RZ-2 (assembly GCF_043196685.1). Taxonomy (NCBI): domain Bacteria; kingdom Pseudomonadati; phylum Bdellovibrionota; class Bacteriovoracia; order Bacteriovoracales; family Halobacteriovoraceae; genus Halobacteriovorax; species Halobacteriovorax sp. RZ-2. The sequence goes on along the minus strand of NZ_JBEBMR010000004.1, from coordinate 254,669 downwards.
AGCGACAATAGGTAGGTCATCCGTTTCATATATCATGGTTAATTATGCTTCTGCAGTTTTGTAAACGTATAGTTGTTGTGCAATTCCCAGAATGTTTGAAACTGTGAAATACAGATTTAAACCAGCTGGAAGATCTTTCATAATGAAAATGAAAACGATCGGCATAATGTACATAATCTTCTGTTGATTTGGATCTGCAGAAGTTGAAGGATTAAGCTTAGTTTGCACAAGCATTGTAATCCCCATAATTGCAGGAAGAATATAGTACGGATCTTTTGCACTAAGGTCAGTTAACCAAAAGTAGAATGGTGAACCAACTAGTTCAACAGAGTTTGAAATTGCTTGATAAAAAGCAATGAAAATTGGAATTTGAAGAACCATTGGAAGACATCCACCAAGTGGTGAAGCACCAGATCTCTTAAATAATTCCATTGTTTCTTTTTGCTGCTTCATTGGATCGTCAGCATATTTTTCTTTAAGCTTTGCAATCTCTGGTTGAAGAACTTGCATCTTCTTCATTGATCTAAAAGACTTAGCTTGAAGAGGATAAGTAGCAAGACGAATAACAATTGTTAAAAGGATAATTGCAACACCGTAGTTTCCTACATAAGTGTAAAGCATTTGCATTGCTTTAAGAATTGGAACAGCAAAGATTCCAAAGATACCAAAATCGATTGATAGATCTAATTGATTATCAAATCCTAAAAGGTAGTCATAATTTTTTAAAGCATAAAGAACATAACCGTTGTAGTTCTTCTTACCATTTACAGTTTGGAAGAAGATCTCACCACTTTCAGTGGCCATGTAATTGATAGTTTGCTTTTCATTAAATACGTTAAAGAAAACATGGTGATTAAAATCTAGAGCAACCCACTTTAAGCTCCCCTCACCTTTCTCATCTGATTCTAAGTTATAACGATCAGTATCTATTCCCTGAACAACATACTGACGATAAGTTCTATTATCAGATTGTTTTTCAGTCGCTGACATATTGTATGAAAGTCTAAAGTCTTGGTTACCATTTAGTTGGTAAGAAAGACGGCCATCATTTTCTAATTTTAAACGAATTGAAATTTGCTTATTAAGGTCATTACCTACAACTTCATTTTCTTGTGTTTGTTCATCAAATACAAAGTTGAAATTTTGTAGATTGTTATTCGTATCAATTAACTTAAAGTTAAAAAAGTTATCTTTGTCAGAAAGCTCTTTTAAAGTCATTGAAGTTTTATTTCCAACAGCTTCACTAAAAGAAAGATCGCTATTTACTGTATAGAAAAAAGAACCTGCTTTAAGAGTTACTGAAGTTAGATTAGTAGCTTTATTTGTTTGCGTAGCAATTGGCTTCGTTTCAGATGAAGAAGTCGTTGCTGTGCCTTGTGTGTTTTGAGTTTGTACTTGTTCTTGCTTAACTGGTTGTTGAACTGGTTGGTTTGAACTGAAAAGTGCTTGCCATGTGAAAACAATTACACCAGTAAGAACAAACGCTAAGACAGTGCGTTTTTGATCATTATTCATTCTTTAATACTCCTAGAGTGTATTTTCTTAAGTGCTTAAGTATGGAGATTTTTAACACGCTATAAAGGAGTTGTTAATCTTTTATTGAATTTTTGCAAAGGCGTTCACAAGGGAATTTCGAAGATCTTCTTTGGGATTTTGTGAATTTTTAAAAAGACGATTAGAGACAACAATCATAAAGTCCTTACCGTTGTTACGGTAGGAACTCGTACGAAAGAATTCTCTAATTATTCTCTTACAAAGATTACGCTTATTAGCTTTACCGACTTTTTTGGTAACAGAAAAACCGACTCTGGAAGTTTCAGAGTTAAGACGTGATGGCTTGTAGTAAATACGAAGCCAACGATCAGTGACTACATGAGAATTTTTTCTTAAATAAGAAAAATCTTCAGTTGATAGCAGTCTTGAACTTTTATCAAAAGTGCTATCAACTGATGTCATTATTTCTTACCGTGAGAAACTGTAAGTTGCTTACGTCCCTTAGCTCTACGAGCTTTGATAACGTTACGCCCACCTGCTGATTCCATTCTCTTAAGGAATCCGTGTACTCTCATTCTTTTCTTTCTTTTTGGCTGCCAAGTTCTTTTAGACATCTTCAACCTACCTAACTATAACTGTTTAACTAAAAATTAATATTGTAAGGGCTAGTATTATACCATTTCGCATCACTGGTCAATGGCCCTGTACATAGTGCAGGCCAAAATAATTGATTTATTTGGCCATGCGTAAAAAACCCATTTTTTTATTGGCCTAGGATTTTGGGCCATGATACAAATTCTCCCCACAACACGTAATTAAAGAAAAATTGACGAGTAGATGCTCAAGGGAATCCAACATGCAGGGAAATTTTCCTTTTAATGAATTTTTAAAGAATTCTAACCCATCAAGTAATAAAATCAACAACATAGAAGATCTTGCCAATAAGAATATTATTGAGGATCCCTTCAATATTAAGCAAAATTTAAATCAATCATCATATAATAGCTCTAGCCTATCGGACGATTTCTTCAGTGCTGAAGAACTAGATATGATGAATACTGAGATTCATAACTCATTGAGATCACTAGTAAATGCGCAAAAATACGCATCTTTCTTTCAAGGTGACTTCTTCAGATTAATGAATATTGATGGTGAAAGAGCAATCTTTTCAACAACGACTAACTTTATTAAGTCATTTATTGAGAAGAATTTGGACCAAATCAGCCAAAGTATTGTAAATACGTTAGGAAAATCATATCAGATTGAGATTATTGCTAATAATAACAATAACTTAGCTCAACCTAGCCTATCACAACACTTAAATAATGGTCCTATAGAACCAACTCAAAATAAGCCTAAATCGGCCAATGAAATCTCATTTTCATTAGATCTTGAGCCAGTACAAGAAGACCTACTTTCTCAAGTAGAATCTAAGTATATCGATCACGTAAGTGACGACTACAATAATATCGTTATTGATCGAAGCAAAACATTTAAAAACTTTGTTATCGGTCCATCAAATAATATGGCCTATGCTGCTTCTGTAGCTATTGCTAAAAGTCCTGGTAAAGCTGGTAAATATCCATCGCTTTATATTCATTCAAATTCAGGACTTGGTAAGACTCACCTCTTACATGCCATGGCCAACGGTATTCACAATCAATATCCTCACTATGTTATTTGCTTAATTACAGCACGTGATTTCATGAAGGAAATGATTGAATCGATTCGCAATAAACAACTACCAGAATTCCGTTCAAAGTATTCTGATAAAGTTGATGTTCTTATGATTGATGATGTCCATGAACTTAAAGGTAAAGAAGGAACACAACGTGAGTTCTTCCACATCTTTAATGAGCTATATCAAAAAGGAAAACAACTAATCTTCACGTCTGATAAAACTCCACAAGAGATTAACGGACTAGAAGAAAGAATTAAGACTCGCCTACAATGGGGCCTAGTTGTTGATATTCAAAAACCAGATATCGAAACACGTGTTGCAATCATTAATGCTAAGGCCGATGATCTTGACCTATTCTTATCTGAAGATATTGTGAACCTAATTGCATGTAATGTTAAAAACTCGATTAGAGAGCTTGAGGGTGCTCTAATTAAGCTTTCAGCCTACTCTGACATCATGAAGGTCGATATCGAATTAGAGATGGTTAAAGAGGTTCTAGGACTTAGAGATTACGAAGACGAAAAGAAAATAACAATTGAAGGAATTGCTAAGCAGACTTCTCAGTATTTTAAAATTCCAGTTGCTGATCTTAAGTCTAAGTCACGTGTAAAAGACATTGCTAATGCACGTTTTGTGGCCATGTACTTATGTCGTAAGCTTGCAAGTGCAACACATGAAGAGATTGGTCAATTCTTTGGTGGACGTGATCACAGCTCTGTTGTTCACGCTGAACAAAAGATTTCAAAACAACTGTCTCAAGATCCGATGCTTTCTAAGACAATTATGACGATTGAAAATTCGTTATAATCCCCTACTAAATTACTGACTAGTCAACTGACTAACCAAGACATAGGCCGTGTTATTCACGGCCTTTTTTATATTCAGGATGAATAGTATGTCAGCGAGAGGCAGGAGCCGAAGCTGACGCAGTACCTTATGAATTGGCCGGCCATTTGGCCAGTCGGCCGTGGATTATTGAGTGGCCAATCCCCGACTCTATCCACGAAAAATTTGTGGAATGTTGATATTGTGACTAGTCATTAGGCCGACAAATTCACACCAGTATTTGACTAGTCAGTTTTGGTCCTACGAAATGTGAGTTATTCACGGCCCTAGACGGCCAATCCACGGCCAAGAAAATTAATTGTGAATTAATAAATCCTATTATTTCATATAGTTATACAATAAATCTAAACTTATTCACGGCCGTTAATAATATTATCGACATAAATTAAGGCCGTGGATAAAAAAGTTATCAACATGTTTGTAATTTGTGAGTAAATGACTGGCCAAAATAGGTAATTTTAAAGAAATTTTCTTGGCCAAAAAATTATTCACAATAGGCCGTGAGCAAAAATCTAATAACATGATAGTTTTGTTACAATTTTGATAATATACGAATGAATGCAAAGCACAAAAAAAAGTAGTCAACGTTTGCCAACAATGGCCAAATTGAGAAGACAAGCTAATAAAAGGGGAGTCGCCAGTTATGAACTTATCCACAGGATTATATATAATATATATATAAATATATATAAAAAGAAGAAGAGTTAAATGCTCTAGACACGCTTGCTAACTAGTGTTTTCCATTATACAACATTACAAATAATTTTCTGATAGGATTAAAAATGAAGCTTAGGGTTGATACAGATAACTTAAGAGATGCATTAAACAAAATTTTAACTGTTATTGATAAGAAGAATTCAAGACCGATATTAACATATACGTTACTAACTGTTAGCAATGATAAAATATATCTTTCAGCAACAGATCTTGAAGTATCAGCAAAGTATTCAATTAATGCATCAACTGAAGGAACAGCTTCATTCTGTATAAACGCTAAGAATCTATTTGATATATTAAAAGAACTTCCTAACACAGATATCAACATTGAGTTAGAAGATGGTGAAAATCTTCTAAAAATAAATTGTGAAGAAATTCATTATTCACTTTTAATTTACGAAGCAGATGAATTTCCTAAGTTACACTTTGGAAGCGAAAATACTTTCACTCTAAATTCAGATGATCTATTAAACTTAATCACTAAAACTTCATACGCTATCTCAAACGATGAAACGAGACTTCACTTTAACGGAATTTATTTTCAAGAAGTAGAAGGGAAGTTAAGAGCTGTATCAACTGATGGACATCGTCTGTCTCTAATTGAAAATGATATCTCTGAACAAAATAACGAAGCTCTTATCAATGGAATTATTATTCCTAAGAAGGGTGTAGCAGAACTAAGAAAAATCGCAGAAACTTATCCAGGTGCTAATCTGTTTATTTCTGTTGATGACTCATATTTATATGTAACAGCTAATGAACAATATCAACTTGGTATTCGTTTAATTGCTAGAGAGTATCCAAAGTATCAAGCAGTAATTCCTGCTAAGACAACTTACTCACTAACAGCTGATAAAGAAATCATTCAAAACGCTATTAGACGTATCAAGATTATGTCTAACGAGAAGTCTAATGCTGTAAAGCTTAAGCTTACTGAAAACCACATGACGATCTCTGCAAACCATCCTTCACTTGGTGATGCTAAAGAGACAATTCCAGTTGATTACGAAGGTAAAGAAATTGAAATTGGTTTTAATGCTCGTTTTCTATTAGATTCAATTGCAATTCTAAATACAGAAAATGTAACTTTTGAATTTAATAACGAATTTTCAGCGGTAATCGTAAGATCAAATGATATCCAAAATTATCTTGGAATCATTATGCCACTTAGAATCTAGTACTTTGAAACTTGTAAAACTTCAGGTAACAAATTTTCGAAACCTAGAACCAGATATTATTTCTTTTAATGGAAATATCAATTGTATCTTAGGTGAAAACGGAAATGGAAAGACAAATATATTAGAAGCTTTACATGTCTTAGTAACGAGAAAATCGTTTCGTAAAAACACAACTTTTCCACAGCTATTAAGTATTGATGGGGATAACCCTGAGATATTATTTTCATCGCTATTTGCTAACGATGGAGACAATATTACTTTCAGTGGAAAGATGAATCCACAAGGTTCGACTTGGGCCTTAAACGGCAAGAATACGAAAAAGAAGCTCGATGCAAAGTTAGTCTTTATCAATCCATTTGATTCATACTCTTTTTCTAATATTCCAAGCTTTAGAAGAAAGTGGTTTGATGATCATCTGTCGATGCTTAGTCGCGATTACAAGAAGGTATTAAATCAGTACAATTCTGCTCTTAGGTTTAGAAATGTACTCTTATCTAAAAAGCCTTCACAATTTCGTGATCAGTTAAATATTATTGATCGTCAAATGGCAGACTATGCGTATGAGCTAGTGGCCATGAGAAACCAATTCGTCACTGAACTTATTCCATTTTGTGAAAATACATATCGCGATATCTTTTCAGAAGATCATTCCCTAAAAATTGAAGTTGATTCTCGTTTTCATGGTTATTCACCAGAGATGATCTTTGATTATATGCAACAAAGGCTAGAAAAAGACTTAGTAGTAGGGCATACGACCTATCAAGTTCATAAAGATGACTATGTGCTTCTTTTTGATGGGATGAATGCATACGAATTTTGTTCTTTAGGCCAACAAAAAATGTCTTATTTGAGCCTCTTATTTGCCTATATAGAGCTATTTAGGTATAACTTTAACACCTATCCAATTGTACTTATCGACGACGTCTCAGGGGAACTAGACAAGGCGAGATGGGGTAGGCTGGTTAAATTTTTGGAACAACGAGAGTTCCAAGTTTTAATCACGACAGCTAATGAAAAATTTAAGGAAGAATTAGAAAAAATTAATGGCGCAAATAAGATCTATATTTCGAACGGTTCCGTTAACTAGTCTTCCAAAAATTTATATTTTTTAAAACAACACACTGACACAAGAAATTGGAAGAGAGGTTCCTTTTGGAAAATCAAGAAAATCAAGCAGGAAGTATTGGTAAGGTCGGACAAGAATATGGTGCAAGCCAGATTAGTGTTCTTGAAGGACTAGAGGCCGTAAGAAAAAGACCAGGGATGTATATTGGTGATACGGCCAATCGTGGTCTACATCACTGTGTATATGAAATTGTTGATAACGCAGTCGATGAAGCTCTTGCGGGTTATTGTAGCGAAATTAAAGTTATTATTCACGTTGATAACTCTGTAACTGTTATCGATGATGGGCGAGGGATCCCAGTTGATATTCACCCGAAAGAAGGTGTATCTGCGGCAGAACTTGTATATACAAAGCTTCACGCTGGTGGAAAGTTTAACGAAGACGGTGGAGCTTATAAAGTTTCAGGTGGTCTACACGGTGTAGGTGCTTCAGTTGTAAACGCACTATCTAAGTGGGTTAAAGTTGAAATTAAAAAGCATGGTAAAATTCACCAAGTAGAATTCAACCATGGTGTAACTAAAGAGCCACTTAAAGTTGTTGGTGAATTAGAAGATAAAACTCAAACTGGAACGTCTGTAACATTCAAACCAGATAATGAAATTTTTGAAGTACACGAATTCAATTACGATACATTAACAAATCGTTTTAGAGAGATGGCATTTCTTAACAGAGGTCTTAAGATCGTTGTTAAGGATGAGAGAACAGATAAGAATGAAACTTTCCATTATGAAGGTGGCCTTATTCAATTCGTTGAGTACTTAAACAGAGCAAAGACTGTTGTTCACAAAGAGCCAATCTATATTGCAGAATCAAGAGAAGATTACGAAGTTGAAATTTCAATGCAATGGACTGATTCATACTCAGAAGTTCTTTCTGGTTATGCCAATGCTATTACAACTCCAGGTGGTGGAACTCACATCTCTGGATTTAAAACGGCACTTACTCGTGTTCTAAATGCATATGCAAAAGATAATAACCTGCTTAAAGGAATTAAAACGAATTTAACAGGTGATGATATGAGAGAGGGGTTAACAGCAATTATTTCTGTTAAGCTTCCAGAGCTTCAATTCGAAGGTCAAACAAAAGATAAACTAGGTAACTCTGAAGTTGAAGGTATCGTTAACTCTCTAGTTGGTGATGCACTTAAGAGATACTTAGAAGAAAATCCTTCGACAGCAAAAACGATTATTAGAAAATCAGTTGATGCTGCAGCTGCAAGAGAAGCTGCTCGTCGTGCTCGTGAATTAACTAGAAGAAAGTCAGTTCTAGATATGGGTGGCCTTCCAGGTAAGATGGCAGACTGTCAGGAAAAAGATCCAGCTCTTTCAGAAATTTACATCGTAGAGGGTGACTCTGCCGGTGGTTCTGCTAAGCAGGGTAGAGATAGAAAGTATCAAGCAGTACTTCCACTAAAAGGGAAAATTCTTAACGTTGAAAAAGCACGTTATGACAAAATGCTTGGTAACGCCGAAATTAAAATGATCGTTCAAGCAATGGGTACAGGGATTGGAAAAGGTAACTTTGATATCTCAAAACTTCGTTACCACAAGCTTGTTATCATGACAGATGCCGACGTCGATGGTTCTCACATTAGAACTCTTATTTTAACTCTTCTATACCGTCAGTTCCCTGAACTGATTGAACAAGGTTATGTTTATATCGCACAACCGCCATTATATAAGTACAAGAAAGGTAAGAAAGAGATCTATCTAAAAGATGAAAAAGCTCTTGAGACATTCTTAGTTGCAAACGCAATCGAAGGTACTTCTATTAATTTCGATGGTGAAATGATTGATGAAGAAGTTGCTAAGGGATTAATCAACAAGTTTACTCAATATGATAAGACTCTTAAGTCATACGATATTCACTTCGATACTTTCTTACTAAGACACTTAATCGAAGAAATTGGGATCACAGCTGCAGATCTTAAGGATCGTTCAAAGCTTGATGGTATCGTTAATAAACTTGATGAACACTTCAAAACTCAAGAGTCTGAAACATTAAGAAATTACACTTTCTCAATTGAAGAAGACAAAGAGCATGAATCAAATCTTATTCGTATCAATGTTAAGACAACTGCTAGAACTAAGAAATTTAAATTAAGCTCATACTTCCTAGAGTCGTCTGAGTATGCAGATTTGATGAACCTATACGATGGAATCCAAAAATTTAAAGTTGGGAAATTTATCGTTAAGGGTGAAAAAGGTGATGCAAAGGAATTTGAATCACTAAGAGCATTTGCTTCTTATATTATCGATGATGCAAAACAAGGTGCTTACATCCAACGTTATAAGGGTCTTGGAGAAATGAACCCTGAACAACTTTGGGAAACAACAATGAATCCTGAAAACCGTACACTTCTACAAGTAAAGATTGAAGATACGATTGAAGCTGATTCAGTATTCTCTGTTCTAATGGGTGACCAGGTAGAACCAAGAAGACAATTCGTTGAAGAGAATGCACTTAATGTAAGAAATCTTGATGTATAAAGGCGTATAGGACTAGATTATGACTGATGAAACAAATATCACAAATGAAAATGATAATGGTGATGGTGGAAATCACAATCACGGAAATATTCAACAAATCGGTATTCGCGATGAGATGAAAAATTGTTACCTCGATTACGCAATGTCTGTAATCGTTGGACGTGCACTTCCAGATGTACGTGACGGAATGAAGCCAGTTCACCGTCGTTGTCTGTATGCGATGCACTCACTAGGTAACTACCACAATAAACCATTCCTAAAGTCTGCCCGTGTTGTTGGTGACGTTATTGGTAAGTATCACCCACACGGTGACTCTGCGGTTTATAATACAATCGTACGTATGGCCCAAGATTTCTCAATGAGATATCCAATGGTTCAAGGTCAGGGGAACTTCGGTTCAATTGACGGTGATAACGCTGCGGCCATGAGGTATACAGAGATCAGAATGCAGAAGCTTTCTGAAGAGATGCTAAAAGACTTAGATAAAGAAACAGTTGATTGGCAACCTAACTACGATGACTCTCTTAAAGAGCCAACAGTTCTTCCAACAAAAATCCCTAACTTATTAGTTAACGGATCTGCTGGTATTGCCGTAGGTATGGCAACAAATATTCCTCCACATAACTTAACAGAAGTTATGACGGCACTAACTGAACTTGTTGATAATCGTGAAATGTCGATTGAAGATATTATGAAGATTATCCCAGGTCCAGACTTTCCAACTGCTGGAACAATTCACGGTACTGAAGGTATTCGCTCTGCTTACAAAACAGGTAAGGGTGTTGTTCAGATGCGTGCAAAAATGGATGTGGAAATCCACGGTAAGAAACAAGATCGTGAAAGAATTGTTATTACTGAACTTCCATACCAAGTTAACAAAGCTAAGCTAATTGAAAAGATTGCAGACCTTGTAAACTCTAAGTCACTAGTTGGTATTTCAGATCTACGTGATGAATCTTCTCGTGAGGGGATTCGTGTTGTTATCGATCTTAAAAAAGGTGAGATCGCAACTGTAGTTATGAATAAGCTTTATAAGCAAACTGCACTACAATCTTCTTTTGGTATTATCTTCTTATCAATTGTTAACTCATCTCCAAAAGTTCTTAATATCAAAGAACAACTAGAGTGTTTCATTGATCACAGAAGAGAGATCATTATTCGTCGTACAGTATACGAACTTAAGAAAGCACGTGAGCGCGCGCATATCTTAGAAGGTTTAAAAGTTGCTGTTGAGAATATCGATGAAGTCGTTGAAATGATCAAAAAATCTGACGGGCCTCAAGATGCTCGTGAGAAATTAATGAGTACATTCTCATTAAGTGAGATTCAAGCTCAAGCAATTCTAGATATGAGACTTCAACGTCTAACTGGTCTAGAAAGAGATAAGATCATTGCTGACTATGAAGCAATTATGAAAGAGATTGCACGTTTAGAAGGAATCCTTGGTTCTGAAGATAAGATTAAAGCAATCATCAAAGAAGAATTCACTGAAGTAATCGAAAAATACGGTGACGAGAGAAGAACTGAAATCGTTGCAAAAGCTGACGAAATTCAAATTGAAGATCTTGTTGCAAGTGAAGAGATGATTGTAACAATCACTCACAAAGGTTACGTAAAGCGTATGCCACTTGATACTTACAAAGCGCAAAAGCGTGGTGGTAAAGGTGTTAAGGGTGCTGCAAACGAAGACGATTTCTTCACAAATATCTTTACGGCAAATACTCACGATAAGCTTCTATTCTTTACAAGCCGTGGGCAAGTATTCTCGAAGAAGGTTTACGAAATTCCTGAGGGAACGAGAACTTCTAAGGGACGTAATATTGCAAACCTTATCCAAATCCCAAGTGGTGATCGCGTAACTGAAATTATCTGTGTACCACACGATATGGATATGAATGAGAAGTACCTAATCTTCGCAACTAACAAAGGTCTAGTTAAGAAGACAGCTCTTGAAGAGTACTCGAATGTTAAGCAGTCGGGTCTAATTGCAATTAAACTTCAAGATGGTGACCATATTGTAAATGTTAGAATCAATGATGGATCTAAAGATATCCTACTTTGTTCATCAGCTGGTAAAATCATCCGTTTCGACACAAATGATGCAAGACCAATGGGACGTGTTTCACAAGGTGTTAAAGGGATCAATATCAATACTGATGAAGAGAAAATCATCGGTATGGAATTAATTGACGATAATATGGAAATCCTATCTGTAACTGAGCATGGGTACGGTAAACGTACTGAATCTTCTCAATACCGTAAGCAGACTCGTGGTGGGAAAGGTATCCTCGCAATGAGATTAACTGATAAGAACGGTGAGATTGTTCAAATTAAACCAGTTACTGATAAAGATGATCTCATGATTATTACTGACCGCGGGCAAGTTGTTCGTACAAAGGTAAGTGGTGTTTCTCTAATGGGACGCGCGACTCAAGGTGTACGTCTAATTAAGCCTAAAGAAGGTGAGAAGGTTGTTTCAATTGCAAAGATAATTGAATCAGATGATGAAGATGGATCAACAACTGAAGAATAAATTCATAAGGGCCAGTTTTTTACTGGCCCTCGTTTTACTTACGTCTTGTGATTTCACACCAAGAATTCACAAAGATATCCTTATTGCGCAAAATCACATCTCAAATCAAGAGTACGCCCAAGCAGTGAAGCAGTACCACAAGATCTTAGAGATGGCGCCAAATGATGAAATCAAAATTAAGATCAATTATCAGATCGCAGAACTTTATGCCGTCTCTCTTGGCCAGTATAAGCGTGGAATTCACTTCTATGAGAAAATTCCAAAACTTACAACAGACCCAGTCTGGCTGGTAAAAACACAAGAGCGTATTGGTGAGATTGCTTTTCTTTATATCAACGACTACGCCAAAGCCGCTGAGGTTTATAATAAGCTATCTGCATTTAGGCCTAAGCTTTCTAATCACGACCTCTATGAATTTCGTCTGGCCCGTTCATATATCAAATTAAAGCAATACGATAAGGCCACCGAACATTTAGTTTCCATGCACAATAATGGAAATCACAAATACTTTGTTGATAGCTTCTTCCAATCTGGCATCATGTATTTTGAATCCCAAGATTGGAACCGCGCCGTTCAGTACTTTCGCGAGTACATCAAGCGTGAAGATCGCCGCGATCTAAAAGTTCGCGCAATCTTTCTCATGGCCAATTGCTATGAAACACTTGAACGCCTTCAAACTGCATACGACCTCTACTATTCAATCCTAGGGGAATACCCAAATAACAAAGTTATTCAAGATCGCCTTAACTCCGTTTACGAGCGTCGTGTTGCGAGGAAACGTTAGATGGCCCTTTATGACCCGAAATGGATTAAGCCAATGGCACTTGCCATGTCTCTGCCTTCAACGGCCCTCGTCGTTGCCTGGGGACTTTGGGAACTCGTTAAAAAAGATGTCATCACTCAAGGCTGGGCCGTAGGAATTTTTCTGGCGGTAATTGGGAATATTTTAATTTCGATGGTTGTGTATGCACTTCGTAAAAAGTAGATACGCCTAGATAGGTACGTCGATACTTTTGAAGCATAGATGCATGTGACTCAAGAATCAAAGAGCGCAAGCTCGCGTGATTCGGTTGGGTACGTCGATACTTTTGGAAATACCAACAACTTAGCTTTCAAAATAAAAAATAATCCCCCTCATTTGATTCAAATTCTCATTTTTTCCATGAAGATCTTAGTATTTAATGCGTAATTCACGCTTTTAATGTGAATTCTGCTCTTAATTCCGACATAAATTTTTATAACTAATTGAAATTGTCAAAAGTATCGACGTACCAGTCATTGAAAATGAAATATTTTTAAAAATATGAAGCTAGATATTTTAAGCTGAATAGTATTGATGCATAAAGCTCGCATGCCTAGACAAAAAAGAATCTTTCAAAATAACTTTCCGTATCATGTAACAAGGCGAACAAACAATCGTGACTGGTTTAATATACCCATTAATGAAGTATGGGACATAGTTAAAGATTCTATGAAATATGCACAAGATAATGCGCCTACGAAAGTACATGCATTTGTTCTAATGTCTAATCACTACCATTTATTAATTTCTACTCCAAAATGTAATCTTCATCATTTCATGATGTATTTTAATCGCAGATTATCTCGAGAAATAAATAGACGGGCCAAACGTGAAAACCATTGTTTTGCTAACGAGTACAAAGCGACGATTGTAAATGATCAAAGATATTTAGAAACAGTTTATCGTTATATTTATCAAAACCCTATGCGAGCAGGACTTACTGAAGATATTCATAGTTACCCGTATAGCTCTTTACACTTTAGTTCCTATGAAGCTAAGCAATTTAATTTTGAACCACATTTTCATTTTGAAAGAGAGAAAGCTTTTGGAGAAAAACGCTACTGTGCTGAAATGGAAAAAATTATTAGGAGTGGTCTTAGGAGAGGCGAGTTTAAATTATCTGAAAAAAATAAGAGGTTAGTACATCGATACCTATAAAAGTATCGACGTACCTTTTATATTTAAGTTTTAGTTGGTTTCTCTTTTTACGTAAAGCATTCCGTAAAGTACAAATAAGATTGAGATGACTGTACTCATATAAAATGGCGTGTCTGTCATACAGATTGCTAGGAACGTTACTAGCCCAGGTAGAGAGAATAAATAAATATCTCGATAACCTATTAGGTAAGTAAGAAGCCAACTTCCAAAAAATAATAAGAACGCAACTCCACCGAATGTACCTGCTAGAGCAAATGCATCTAGGTATTGGTTATGTGAGTGGAAATGACACCATCTTGGCTTTAAGTCATATTTGTCTTGAATGACTTTACATGGCTCTTGGTAATTTTGGAAACCATAGCCCAGGATTGGTTTTTTTGTATACATAATAGCTGCAGTTTTGAACATAACGATTCGAGCATTGTCGCTTATTGAGTTCGGTTTAAAGCGGTAGAAAGAAAGACCAGAATTACCAAAGATTAAGTATAGAACTGCAGAAGCTAGTAATAATCCTGCAAGAAAAAGTGAAACGAAAGTTTTTCTATTTGTGTAATAGAAAATGAATGGAAGTCCTGCAATAAAAGCAAGGATAGCACCACGAGTATATGTAAAGTAAAGACCGATAAGATTTAAGATTAAAGAGATAATTACTAATTTAAGATTTACATATTTTTTAAATTTTTTGTAATGAACAAGAAGAGCCGCTGACATTACGCATATGATTGCATTCGTATATGAGTAATACATGATCCCAAGAAATGCACCTCTATTTCTCGGGGTACTAACAAATTTAAATTTTAAAATATGATAATCAAAGTTAACTGCTATAAATCCGACAACGGAACTGATTGCACTAAGAGTTAATACCCAGAAAACAATTCTTCTAATCCATTGATCAGAAATCTTTGGGCCATATTGATAAAATGCAGCTGTGAATAATATAGGTGGGATGTAGTATTTAATTTTATTAAATTCACCTTCACCAGTAACTACTAGAGACAGAACAAAAGTAAGGACTAAACTTATAAGAAAGATATGTTTCTTATCTTTAAAAACTGCAATGAATGATTCTTTCGAAGTGTAAAATGCTAATACTAGAATTAAAAGCATTCCAACTGCGACAAAAGCCTTGTGAAAAATTGTCATTACTAGGTAAAAGAAAATGGCCCAAGCAAACAAATTGAGCTTTCTTGATTCTGTCATAGATATTCCTGTCAAAAGTATTTGAAATCAACGCAAATTATAGTAACAATGCAGCCATGTTTAAAGAACTTCTTAATAAAATCGATTTCATTCGCTATTTTCTGTTGTCACTTCCTATGGCACTTGTATGTCTATATTTATTGACTCCAGGAAAGGAATGGATAGCGTTCGCTGTTTGCTATGCGGCTACTGTAATATATTTAGTGATGTTTTGGATGGCCGTGGATGAGCTGATAAGGCCACATCGCGTTGATGGATATAAGGCCAATGGAAAGTATCTAGCGTTTTTATTTATAGGGAAGCTTGTTATTTTAATCGGGGCCCTATTATTTGGTGTACAAATACTTCAAAGTAAGATAATTATACCGGTAATAAATTATTTCTTAAATATATTTGTGCTGGGTGTCAGCATCAAAAAGGACTAATAATGAAAAAAATAGCCCTTCTTTTAACTACTTTATTAGCAACAAATGCACATGCAGCAGGTGGTTTCCTTTGGTTAGGTGAACTTTCACATGCTCTTCACTTAGGTTATGTAGATCACATATTCACTAAGTCTTTCGTTGCAATCATCATTTTACTTGTAGCACTTCTTTATAGAATGCGTGTTTCTAAAATGACTCTAGATGAGACAGTAGTTCCAGATAGAGGAATTTCTTTAAGAAACATCGTTGAGATGTATGGATCATTTATCTACACTCAATGTCGTGCAGTTCTTGGTGAAGATGATGCACCAAAATACTTCAAGTTCATTTCGTTCCTATTTATTACAATTTTCTTAGCGAACGTTATCGGTCTTGTTCCTGGTTTCTTACCTCCAACAGAATACATCAACACAACTCTTGCTCTTGGTGTACTTTCATTTGTTTATTACAACATCAAAGGTTGTAAAGAACTTGGTACAATGAACTACCTTGCACACTTTGCAGGTCCACTTTGGTACATGGCAATCTTAATTTTCCCAATTGAGATTCTTTCAAACTTTATTCGTCCACTATCTCTAGCACTACGTCTTAGAGGTAACATGATGGGTGACCACCACGTATTAACAACTTTCCTTAACCTTGAAATTCTTGGTGTGAACGTTGGTATGTTTGGTGCTGCAATTCCATTCTACTTACTTGGACTTCTAGTTTGTTTTATCCAAGCTTACGTATTTACAATGTTATCAATGGTTTATATTAGTCTTGCAACTGCTCACCACGATCATGATGAGCACCACGCACACTAATTAAAACTTAAACTTAATAATTTAACTGTTACTTGATCAAAGTAACTAACGTTTTAGGAGACTATTATGGAAAACACTCAAGCAATTAAGTACATCGCGTATTTCTTAGCAATGGCTATCGCTGCATACGGTGGTACTGCTGCACAATCAAGAGCTGCATCTGTTGCTCTAGAAGGTATCGCAAGAAACCCATCTGCTGCTGACAAGATTCAAACTCCAATGATCCTTGGTCTAGCACTTATGGAATCACTTGTAATTTTCGTACTTATCTCAGTATTCCTTGCTGGTTAATTCGAAAATCTAAAATTGATTTTTAAAGGAAGGCAGTCGAAAGACTGCCTTTTTTATTTTCTGAAATGTTTTTTAATCCATTCTTTAAAGAAAGGGTTGTAGAATCGATATTCTTTTCCATATCGATAAATGAGGCTTTTGTTTTCTAAAGAGTTAAGTCCTCTTGTTACACCACTTGCAGATGTTGTGTTTAGCCTAGACATGAAATCTTTTGCGTAGGGATTTGTGTTGTCTGTCGCAAGCTCACGTAAAAGATCTCTTTGATGTGTTGTGAGCAAGTTACCTATCATGATCTCTTCAAATGTCGTCTGTTCGTAGCTAAATAACTCTTCCAGAATAACTTTGCAGGCTTCAGAGTTAAGCTCTGAATTTCTTGGCATGAGCAAGTAGGCGGTTCTGAAGAATCGTTGAATATCTCCAGAGATCCCGTAAACCATATCGTAGATGTGTCCAAATACTTCGATATCCACACGAATATTCTTTTCTTTCATTCGATTAATTGTGAATGTGTGAAAGTCTGTTTTGTTAATTGTTCCAATTTCAATCACAGTCGCACCGTTGTAGAAAGGATTGTTGGGGTCTTTAAATATTTTATCCATTTGGTTACGATGACTACCGGCAAAGATAAACGGTGTTCGTATAAAGTTTTGAATTTTTCCTCTAAGTATTCCAAATAATCGATTACTATCTTCTATTTTCAATAAATCTTGAAATTCATCAAAGAATACAATGACTCCCTTTTCACACATATCTTTTAGTAACTTAAATGCAGCATCGATTGACTCATCAACTTCTCCGGCCTTTACACTGAAAGTAAGTGTTGGTAAACCGTCGTCATCTATTCCAACAGCTGGCCTAAGGTGGCCTAATGATTTTGCGAGTGTTTCAAATTTAAAATATTTGCCCTGTGCTCTTGATATTGAATTTAGAATACGAGTTGCGGCTTCGCGTTCGTCTCTTACGCCCATGAAGTCGACATGAACATATGGATTTCTTAATTTATCTTCGATTATATGTAGTGCGAGTGATGTTTTACCCATACGTCTCTCACCAACGATGGCCACCTTTTCACCACTTACGATTAGTTCCTCAATTTTGTCCTCTTCATGGTGTCGTGGGCAGTAGTCATCTTCTTTAACAACTGATCCAAAGCTAAATGGATTTCTTTTTATTTTTGCCATAGTTTCCTGCCAGAATTACACATTATTGTGTTACACATTTTTGTGTAACGATATTTAGTATTATAACTTAGTTTAAACGATTGTATTTACTGTGAAAGAAAATTCCACGTATTTGTGTAACACAATAATTACTACACAAAACTGTGTAACACAATATGTATTACACAAAAATGTGTAAATTTTGTTCAATAAATATAGAATTGTCGTGTTTTGTAAACTTTATAATATAAGAGTTTGAAATAACTATGAAAATGTATAGTTCTCATCTTGTTTAATAAATTATAGATATGTGATATAGTCTAAACATGTATGATTCAACATTAGAAAAAGATTTATCAGAATATGTTCAAAATTATTTTAATAATATTCTGAATTTCAAAATCGTTAATAAAGTTTCTGGAAAGATTATGCTCAGTCAGAGTTATTCACCAGATATGTTCTTTTCAATAAAGGTAGCCAGTTCTGAAATTCCAGTGGTGGTCGAAATTGTTGGACAGACAAATCATCTTACAAAATTAAGAGGCTTTAAAGAGTTTTTAAAACAATTTGATGGGATTGGAATAGTTGTTTCTAGTGTTATTGATGAGAGAATTAAGTCAGAGCTCAGAAAAAATGAAATTGGGTATATCGAAGAGGGAGGGGAATCATTTGTTCCCTTAAGGCTTGGTACTTCATTATTAAAAAGTAGAAATAAAGGCGGAAATAGGGCCGTAAAAAAGCAAGGCTTTAAGGCCGATTCAACTTTAAAGACTATTTTGTATTTTCTAATGAATCCTATGAGCATGAATTCCCTTACTCAAAGAGAATTAGCTGATCGCTTAAGTCTTTCACCTGGTGCAATTAATTTATCAATTAGAAAACTTCGTGAAAGAAAGCTGCT
This sequence comes from Halobacteriovorax sp. RZ-2, assembly GCF_043196685.1. Taxonomy (NCBI): domain Bacteria; kingdom Pseudomonadati; phylum Bdellovibrionota; class Bacteriovoracia; order Bacteriovoracales; family Halobacteriovoraceae; genus Halobacteriovorax; species Halobacteriovorax sp. RZ-2. Next base: position 235,859 of record NZ_JBEBMR010000004.1, on the reverse strand, counting down.
CATTCGTCGTGGGAGCGAGTATTGTTTTGGTCGTTTTGAGAGAATTATTGAATATCTAAGAATGGCGCTGTATTCGGCCAAGAGAAAAGGTTTAAGTCTTGGACGTTTTTCTTCTTTTGATGATGAGCTTTGGAGTAATTGGAATAATAGAGATTTGAAAAAGATAGATTGTTATTGGGCAGGAGAACCAGCAGCAAGTATTCGAACGGGTTATCTCACTCCTGAATTTTTTGAAATTTATAGTTATAACGATAAAGTCGTTCCCTTAATGAAAGAATTAAAACTCAAAAAAGATGAAAATGGAAAAGTTGAGGTTTTTAAGGCCTTTTGGCCGGAAGAGTTTAATAATTCTGACGCAACGGTGTTCGACATAATAACATATTGTGACTTATTAGAATCAGGTATTGATAGAAATATTGAGACTGCTAAGATGCTAGAGCATGAGATAAGAGATAGGATCGAGAAATATGGCATTTGAAGAGTTAGTACCTATAGTTAGAGGTTTGAGAGAACACTTTGATAAGTTCGGTATTGAGTTTCTCATTGTGGGAGCTAAGGCCCGCGATATTATGGCCAACTTTTCAAATAGTGAAATAAGGCAAAGCACAAGAAAGACAACAGATGTCGATTTTGGTGTCTTCGTTGATAGCTGGGAAACACTAGAAAAGCTTACACAAAGTTTTATAGATGATGACGCTATCGTTAAAAGTGATACGAAGGAAAATAATATTAGGTTTTACTATCAAGGCACTCCTTTTGATCTAGTGCCATTTGGTGGTGTAGCAAATGAAAAGGATCAGGTTTCGTGGAAGCCTGCCTATGATACGATAATGACTGTGACAGGTTATGAAGAGGCCTTAAATAGTGCTAAAGAGTATCAGATAGGTAATGAGATAGTAAAAGTTGTTACTCCTGAAATGTTGGTAGCGCTAAAACTTGTGGCCTGGGGTGAAAATAAAGAACGAACCAGAGACGCAAGAGATATCGCCTATATATTAGAAAATTACGAGTTATTAGATGATGGTCTTTCTGAAGTTTATCATTATTATGAAGATTTTTTAGAAAAACTCGATACGCATCATGAGACACTTGTGGCAATCATGGGCTCAAGAATCAAAGTCGTTGCAAAAGAAAAACACGTCGAACTTATTCATGAGTGTCTCGCTAATAAGAGCTTTGAACGCTTCGTTCAAGATATGGTCGAGCCTACTAGTTTAAATCAAGATCAACTGAAAACAAAATATCGTTCTTATGTAAGTGCGTTAATTTATGGATTAAGTAACTAGCGAGAAATTTTGTTAATATGTATATCTTAGAAAACAATCAACTTCGAATTCAAGTCGCCTCTATGGGGGCAGAGCTTAAAAGCTTATTTTGTAAAAGAATGCAAAAAGAGCATCTTTGGCAGGCTGATCCTCAGTGGTGGGGAAGATCTGCGCCTCATTTATTTCCTCGTATTGGTTATGAGACGAATGATTATATAGAGAAGCATGGTATTGTTAAGCATGGTTATGCACGTGATATAGAATTCTTGCTTATTGATATATCTACGACATCACTTTCTTTTAAAATGAAAGACGAGCTAATTGTTACATACCGCTTAATAGAATCTTCTTTAGAAGTTGAGTATGAAGTATTAGCTGACTTTCCATATATGATTGGAGGACATCCTGCTTTCAATATAGATTCCCTCCCAGTCACTTTACGATTTTCTACTAAGTGTGAATACTATCATTTACTTGATGGTGTTATTGATAAGGCAAATACTTATAATATCGATTCTAATATTTTAGTTATCGATGAAAACACATTTAATAATGATGCCCTTGTTTTCAATAATTCATTTAAGAATAATCAGGTGAGTTTAGGCAGTGACCTTTCGATTATTTTCGATAGTGAGTTATTTGGCTTGTGGTCACCACCTGGAGCGCCTTTTGTTTGTTTGGAGCCTTGGTGGATTAGTCCCATAGAAAACAGAAATTTTAAATATACTATTAAATCGTAACGTTGAAATACTTTTTATTTATTCTGTTGAATGCAATAATGTTAAAAAATGTAAATAAGATAATAAACATTGAAGGTATAACTATTTTTCCAGTTGTTTTATGGAGTGTTGTAGCAATTACAATACAGATGCAATTTATTGCAAATAGTATAAGTGAAGCTTGAATATGTGAACATCCTCTTTTTAATAAAATATGATGAAGATGATTTTGATCAGGCTTGAATGGACTATCTCCATTAAAAATTCTGATAAACATTACTCTCAAAGTATCTAAGATGGGAATAAAGACTACGGCAACTGCAATAGATGGTGCTGACCTATAAGTGAGTACTAGGTCGGTACTTTTGTGATTTAGATTTATGAATCTAATAAGAAGATAAGAGATAGTTAAACCTATAAGGAGAGAGCCCGTGTCGCCCATGAAAATTTTGGCAGGTGTTTTATTATACTTTAGAAAAGCTATAAGTGACCCTAGGAGGGATAGGGTAAGGCCCAGCTCTAATTCAAATTTATTTATGCTAAACCAATAAGTTAGGAATAGACATGATGAGATTGCTATTAGTCCAGCGAGCCAATTGATACCATCAATTAGGTTGTAGGCATTAATTAGGCCAATGAATGTTACTACTGTAATAATATTAGATTGTATAAGTGTTAGTTCTCCTAAGCCTAGGACGTTATAGAAATTGTCTATTCTTACTCCTGAATATATAAAGATAATCTGAGCACAAAAAAATTGAACCAAAAGCTTTTTCTTTGCTGAGAGTACAAATATATCGTCCTTGAGCCCTAGAAAGAATATAATAAATTGTGTTGCTAATAGGTATTGTATAGAATTGAATTCTGAGTTTTTCGTTAGAAGTAGACTTGAAAAACATATTCCCATGAAGATACCAATTCCTCCTAATGATGGTATTGGTGTTTTATGAGAAGATCTATAGTTTTGTTCAGCATATAGGTTGGTAGTATTTGCGAACTTTATTAGTATAGGAATTGTAAGAAACGTTATAATAAATGAAGTAAAAATGTATAATAATGTTGTATAAATCATCTTACTTTATTTATACCTAAAAATAATATTTAAAACAAATACAATTAGGCTGTACTAATAGATATATTAGGTTTTATTTATGATTAAATTGTTATCTAAAATTTTATTTAAAATAACTGAGTATGAATATTCCTTACCTCTTTCTAGGGAGGAGCAGAAGTTACTTTTATTTGAAGTTGATAAAGTAAATGTTGATGAAAAAAAACTAGAACGCTCATATAAGCAGTATTTAGCTGAAAAGAACATATCTAGAAAAACTAAATTCGCTCTTTTGAATATAGTCTCTTTTTTGCTTTTTATACCTATTTTTTTAGTATTATTGACTAGATATTTTTTTTTAGTAAAAGGTGAATCTCAATCAAATATATCCTTATTTAAAAACCTTCCAATTATTTTGGAAAAAAAATATGAGCCTTTGGTTATAAATAAGCCTTTTGGAGCAATAGATATATGTCTATTCTTAAAAGCATTGAATAATTGTTTAAAGGTTACATTAAGCCCATATTTCATCCTAAGGATTATATGGAAATTGTCAATTTATAAACAGATTGTACTTGAACATCAGCCTAAAGTAATAATTATCTCAGGCGAGATGAATTTTGAATCTTCATTTTTAACATATTTTTGTAATGATTTGGGAATTGAGCATATTAATATTATGCATGGAGAAAAGTACTACTTTATTAAGGATAGTTATTCATATTTTAATAGTTTTTATGTCTGGGATGAATATTATATAAATTTATTTAAGTCTTTAAATGGCCATGCTGATAACTTTTTTGTTTATAACATTATGGAAAGGTATTTTAATTGTGACAAAAATGAATTTAGTAATATATTAAAATACTATTCACAAATAAGTTCTTCTTTTGGTGAGTTTAAAGAGAGAGTTAGTAATTTGATGAATTATGCTAATGAAAATAATTTAGACTTAGTGATAAGGTTTCACCCTTCACATATAAAAAAACAGGAAGTGGAATATGTGAAAAAATTAAATATTAACGTTGAATCCTCAGTAGTTAGTTTATTAGAATCTTTATTAGAGAGTAAAATTATCTGTGCAGAAAGCTCTACAGTATTAACCCAAGCATTTGCCTTGGGCTTTCCTGTAGTTGTAGATAATACATCAATCACTAATTATAATAGGTTAAAAAATTTGGGGCTGTATATTTTAACTCAAAAACATGAATTGTTAGTTAAAAACACCTGAAATTTCACGTAAATTTAATAACAATTCTTTTAGTTCTTCTTTAGATAGCTGATGAGTATTGTGAGAATTGTATTCGTCAGTTTCTGTTATCTTTTGTTCACCCTTTTCAAGGTAAGCATTGTAGTTTAAATCCCGTGAGTCTGCAGCTACTCTAAAATAGTCTCCAAGGTCTTCTGACCTAGCTCGCTCTTCTCTCGTAAGAAGAGTTTCATAAACTTTTTCACCATGTCGTGTACCAATTATTTTAACCTCATGTTGAGGAGCATTTAATAGATCTTTTAATGCCTCAACTAGTATTTGAATTGTTGCTGCGGGTGATTTTTGAACAAATATATCACCATTATTTCCATTTAAGAATGCAAATAGAACTAAATCAACTGCTTGATCTAGGGACATCATGAAGCGTGTCATGTTAGGATCTGTGATTGTTAAAGGTAACTTCTCATTTATTTGGCTTATAAATAAAGGTATAACTGAACCTCGTGAAGCCATAACATTTCCATATCTAGTACCGCAAATAATTGTTTTAGAGTTCGATATAGTTCTAGATTTTGCAACAAAAGTTTTTTCCATTAGTGCTTTACTCATCCCCATGGCATTGATTGGCTGAACAGCCTTATCAGTACTTAAGCATATAACTTTTGATACATTATTATCTATAGCTGAATTTAGAACGTTATCAGTTCCCATTATGTTAGTTTTGACAGCTTCAATAGGGTGAAACTCACAAGATGGAACTTGTTTTAGAGCTGCAGCATGGAAAACATAGTCAACGTCACGCATTGCTGAGTCAACACTTTGCCTATCTCTAACGTCACCAATAAAGTATTTAATATTCTTTTGAGATATATACTTCTTTCTTAAATCGTCTTGTTTTTTTTCGTCTCTTGAAAAAATTCTTATCTCTTTTAAATCTTCATTGATGAATCTTCTGAGAACGGCGTTTCCAAAAGATCCTGTTCCACCAGTGATTAGTAAAATTTTATTTTTAAAACTCATTTTTGTTCCTTAGAAAATATTCTGCTTCTTTAGAAATCTCGTCTTTAAGCTTAGGTAATGTCATGTCAAATACTTTTTCAAATTTTGTTACATCCATTATCATTTCATTTGGTCTCGGATAACCTGTATCAGTATACATTGAAGGCTTACATATATCAGTATTTTTTCCAATTCTTTCAAGATAATTAACTATGAATTCATATTTACTAAGTCCATCATGGCTTCCCAGGTTGTAGATACCGGGCTTGAAGTTAGTTGTTATTTTTTGAATTACTTCAACCAGAGTGCTTATATGCAAAGGGTTGAAATATATATTCTGAAAGCCATTAAATTCTTCATTGTTTGAGATATTGTTAATCCAACCGGTAAAACTAGTCCGAGTTTCAGTATCGCCACCAAAAAAGTTTGTTCTTAATACTATCGTTTTATCGAGTTCGAATTCTTTTTCACCAAAGTACTTAGTTAATGCATAAGTATTTCTAAGTATAACCTCATCCTCTCTAGAATAGTTTTTATCATAAACCTGGTCGGTGGAGATATGTATAACTTTGATTTCCTCATTTAAATTTGCAATAGCTTTCGTAATATTTGCGGGTATTTTACAATGGACCCTATATGCTAAGTCTGAATCTTTTTGACATTTATTCACATCAGTAATTGCAGTTAGATTTATAATATAGTTAGGCTTAATACTATTTATTAGCTTTGAGGCACTTATGTAATCTACTAAATTTGCCTGGTAAGGAGATTCTTTAGTATTAGTATGGTTAAAAACAGTAAAATTCTTAGTTAACTCTTTGTTTAAGTTTGTTCCAAGTAACCCGCTCGATCCTAAAATTAGTATTCTCATCTATTCGCCTTTATAATATCTTTAATAAATAGGAGTCTCTTTGGATTTAGAGATTTTAATTGATAATTAAGATAGTGATACTTTTTAAAATATATAATATTTGAACCTATAGTTAAAATAAAAAAAGAGAACACTGTTGTGTAGGCGGCAGCTACCTCACCCCAGATAGGAATCATGAGGTAATTAAGTATAATATTTGTTAGTGTCGCTAGTAAAGTTCTTGTTAAGTACGTTTTTGAATTAGAATCAATTACCTCAATATTATGTTGAAAGTTACTTAGAAATAGAAATGGTATTGTCCAATAATATATATTAAAGATAACTGGAACTTTACTATAATCCATCCCAAGAAATTTATCGATAAACAGAGGAGCGATTAAGATACCTATAAATCCGAATGTAAGACTAGAAAATACTAGTATTGAATTTGTTGCTACAATTAAGCTTTCGTAATTTTCAATTCGATCACTTTTTTTATGATTTATTAAAATTGGAAACATTGAGGTACAGATAGCTGTACAAAATATAGTTACAGGCTCACAGAGCTTAAGCATTACTGAGTACTGACCAATAATATTGGAGCCGACATAACTTTTAAGCATTATGATATCAATTTTCATAAGAATTGTTGTGAAGATTGACCCAATAAATATGGGGATACTTTTTGAAAAAACCACCCAGGTTAAACTATTATTGTATTTCCATCTAAAAATTGAGTTTTTGTAAGTAAGAACGAAAAGTAGAATTGGAACAATTAATTGAATACTAAATCCATAAACTTGATATTTAAGCTCAGGGCTTACTATAGCGTAATAGATACGATAGAAAATTGAACCGAGGGCACCTATTAATTGAAACAAACTGGCATATGTGGCCATAAATTTTGCTTCATAATATGCATTTAATATAAAAAAAGGTCTTATTAAATTTGTTGATAAAAGAAATAAAAGAAAAATATACAAACTCCTATCTTTTATAAGATAGTAGCCAACTAGAGAAAAAATACAAAAGTTTAGTAAGAATATTATTAGATTTAGTGAGAACGAACTTCCCAAAACCTCATTTTCTGTATAATTATCTTTCAGTATATACGCTTTAATAATGTTAGGATTACATAAATTATCAAATGTGAATGAAATCAGATATATAGATATTATATAACTGTAATCGCCAAAAGTTGCAGGTCCTATTTTTTTGGAAATCAATAAGGTACCAATCAGTGTGGTTAACAATCTAATAACATTAACTACTAAATACCCCGAAGAATTCCTAATAAATTTATTTTTTAGCATCTAGTTTCTTACTTGTTCTTAAGAAGTTTGAATAAAAAAATCCTCTAAAAAAATTAGGAGATAAACTTGAACCTATTCTAATGATGGTATTACGAATGTATTCAAATAAATTAATATGACCCATTTTGTAAAATATGTTTTGTAGTTTTATTTCTTGTTTTGCATAATAGAAACCACTTCTACGTTTGTACATATCAGATCCGCCCCTTACAAAAAGTAATGTTTCTGGAATATTTATAAAGTTACATCCAATTTTCATCATTCTTACCCAAAGTAAGTAGTCAGCCACTGAGTAAATATCTGTGTAATTACCAGCTTCAATAACTTTGGACCTTTTATACATCACAGTAGCATGATTAACTGGACATCTAAATTTAGAGAAATTATGAATCTCATCACTTGTACTAGGAAGAATTCTGATTTTTGAAGCATCCTCAATAGAAGTAGAAAATTCTATAATGCCAGTTCCAACTACATCTATTTGTGGATTATTAGAAAAAATTTCAAATTGCTTCTCTAGCCTAGTTAAATCACAAATGTCATCTGAATCCATTCTGGCAACAAGTTCATACTTACATTCTTTTATACCGTAATTTAATGCCATAGATTGGCCGATATTTTTTTCAATTGTTAGATACTTGATAATTGGATCACTAATATTTGATAGCATATTTTCAGTATCTTTTAGAAGAGGACCATCCTTTACAATTAGAAACTCATCAGGTCTTCTAGTTTGATTTAAAATACTATCAATAGCTTCTTTTAAATGTTCCAAATTATCATTTTTATAAATAGTCATTAACACTGATATCATTGAATACTCTCTTAAATTTATATATTAATTAGTTTCCATTTTTGGAAAACGGATGTTTTTTTTATAATAACATAATAGATCGATATTATGATTAATCCATGACCTAGTGTGTAGCCGTAGGGTTGAAATAGTAAATAGGGGAAAAGTAATAGGTTTAAAACTGGGTTATCAAGTTTTAAAAATAAATCACTGAATACGAAAAAAAGATATAATAAATATAGAAAGCCTAATTGGGCAATAAAGCCTAAAATTGCATTATGAGGATTAAAGCCAAAAGATTTCGTAGCTGATTTTATCAATGCACCAGAAATAAAATAGTGATTAAAATCTTTCATAATGTTTAAGTTTTGTAATATTCTTAAATTTAAAGTGTAGTATGTAGGTGATATCGGAAACTCTGTTTTTAGCTCATTCTGTTTGTTTTTAAAATCTTTAGTAAGGAACTCTTGGTCTTTTAATAGGCCACTTCTAACCATGTTCTTAAAAGTTATTTCTTGGCGTTTTATAGAAAAGTGATTGATCCAGTTTTTGTAAAAATTAGTACTTGCAATAAAGGAAGTCGAAAAAATAGTTATTACTATTGAAAAAGCGATAGTGTAATAAAAATTACTAAATCGATCATAGAAATTCCTTTTTAAAAAGATAGAACTTTTTGAAAAATTATATAGTATTAATAAGATTAAACTTATGTAAGCAGTCTTTGATCCAAGGGGGATTAAAATTAGAATATATAATATAGTTGTAATAAAACTTTTATTGTGTATTTCAATCATTAAGCTTAATAAAATTATTAAAGATAAAAAATTGCTTGACGCGAATCCGCCATGAATAAAAAGTCCATTTCTAAAAATATAGCATTTTAGTATCAGGAGAGGGGTTGCGTATCTTAATATTTTTGATAGTAACTGGGTTGAGCTAGCCTCCTTAGAAATAATCAAGCAAGCTAGTTCTAAGTATATAATTTGAGTAATATAATTAAGTTCTATACGTTCATTTATTAGATAGGAAAGTACCAAAAACATTAGAGCGCAAAACGCCTTTTTAAACTTTACTACTAAATTGGTACTACTAACTGTAATTGGAATGAACGTGAGTATTAATAGGGTAAGTGCTATATATTTTGGTGTGAAATTATAAGTTGATGTAGCCGTATCAATATATGACCACGGGATAATAATATATAATACAAGAATTAGATTATTAACAATTTTATTGAAATTATTAATAGGTAAGTCACGAAGCATAGAATATAACTACTTATAATGTTTTGGTTTTATGTAATTTAACATAAATATTTAGAAAGTCTCAAAAAATAAAAGTAGTAGTGTGTTATTTTGTTTTTTTCGCGCACAGTCATGCATTAAAAATTTAGTTATAATTTCTGATATGTTATATTTTTAAAAATTAATTAATAACTCTCTGAATAAGGTTTTATAATGGATAAAAAAGTAGCATTGATTACAGGTGTAACTGGACAGGATGGGGCATACTTAGCGGAATTCTTATTAGCTAAAGGCTATGACGTTCATGGTGTTCGAAGAAGATCATCAAGCTCAAATATTTCACGAATTAGTCACATTGTGACAGAACCACAATATGAAGATAACTTCCATCTGCATTATGGAGATCTTTCAGATAGCTCAAACCTTATTAGGTTAATTGAGGAAATTCAGCCTGATGAGGTCTATAATCTTGGTGCCCAGAGTCATGTTCGTGTTTCTTTTGATTCTCCTGAGTATACTGCTGACGTAGACGCATTAGGTACATTAAGATTATTAGAAGCCATTAGAATAAATAAAATGGAGAAAAAAGTTAAGTTTTATCAAGCTTCGACAAGTGAACTCTATGGCCTTATTCAAGATCCTATCCAATCGGAAACTACGCCATTTTATCCTAGATCACCATATGCGGTTGCAAAGCTCTACGCATATTGGATTACTGTAAATTATAGAGAAGCATATGGAATGTATGCTTGTAATGGAATCCTTTTTAATCATGAGTCTCCATTAAGAGGTGAAACTTTTGTTACACGTAAGGTAACTTCAGCAACATCTAGAATTGTTCTAGGCCTTCAAAAGAAACTTTTCATGGGGAATATTGATGCCGAACGAGATTGGGGACACGCAAAAGATTATGTGGAAATGCAATGGCTAATGCTCCAACAAAATAACCCAGAGGATTATGTAATTGCTACTGGAGAAAAGTATACAGTAAGACAGTTTATCGAAGAATCATTTGAAAACTGTGGTGTTAAACTTCGCTGGGAAGGCGAAGGAGTTGATACAAAAGGAATTGTCGAATCAATTGATCTGAGTGTTCTTAAAAAGTTAATTGATGAAGAAGTAATTCTAAAAGAAGGTGATGAAGTTGTTGCAATTGATCCGTACTATTTCAGACCAACTGAAGTTGACGTCTTGATTGGTGATGCATCTAAAGCTAAGAATCAATTAGGTTGGGAGCCTAAAATTAAGTTTAAAGAACTTGTTAAAGAAATGATTGATTCAGATTTAAAAATTGCTAAGCGTGATATTCATTTAAAACGTGGCGGTTTTAATGAAATTTTTACAAATGAGGAAAGATAGTATGATTCCTGTTTTAGAGCCTTTTCTTACAGATAAAGCTAAAGAATATGTGAATGATTGTTTAGATACAAATTGGATTTCTTCTAAGGGTAAGTACGTTCAAAAGTTTGAGGAATACTTTGGGGAGAAGTTTGGATATGAAAATGTAATGAGTGTATCTAATGGTACAACTGCATTGCATCTCGCTCTCGAGGTTTTTAATATCGGTGAAGGTGATGAAGTCATTGTTCCTGACTTAACTTTTGCAGCTTCTATAAACTGTGTCTTTCATGCACATGCCACACCTGTGATTGCAGATGTTGAGAAAGAAACTTGGAATATTTCAGTTGATGATATTTTAAGCATGATCACAGATAAAACTAAGGCAGTTATTGTTGTTCATTTATATGGTCAAGCTTTTGACGTAAAAATGCTTAAAGAGAAATTACCACGTAAAGACATACTTATTATTGAAGACTGTGCTGAAGCTCTTGGCGCAAAAGTAAATAATGAATACGTTGGTACGTATGGTGATGCTGCCACATTTAGCTTCTTTGGTAATAAAGTGATTACGACTGGTGAAGGTGGTGCAATCGTATATAAAAATAAGAACGACTTAGAAAAATCAAAAGTTATGAGAGACCACGGAATGTCTCCGGCGATTAAGTATCAGCATGATTACATTGGCTATAATTATAGAATGACCAATATTCAAGCTGCCATTGGTCTTTCTCAGTTAGAGTTCTTGGATGAATTAGTTAAAGTTAGAAAGCAGATTTTTAATTTTTATGATTCATATATTGAATCTCTTGGGTTTAAAAGGGTTAAAAGTACGGACGAATGTCCTTGGTTATATACAACCTTAGTTCCAGAAGGGAAAAGTAGAGATTCATTAATTGAGTTTTTAGCTGCTAATGGTATAGAAACAAGACCTATGTTTAAACCAATGAGTAGTATGGATATTTATAGAAATGTAATATCTGGTGACATTAAAAACTCCAAATATCTAAGTGAAAGAGGTATTTCACTTCCAAGTTCATATAGCTTAAGCCCTGATCAACTTAATACAATAAGAGTTTTGATTGAGGGTTGGACGAATGAGTAATAAAAAAGTTTTGGCCATTATTCCTGCTAGAGGGGGCTCTAAAAGAGTACCTGGGAAGAATATAAAACTATTAAATGGTCTGCCATTAATTGAATATACTTATATTGCGGCTAAAAATTCAAAGCAAATTGACGAAATTGTTCTATCTACTGATACACAAGAAATTGCAGATAGTGCAAAACTATATGATGAAGTGAAAGTTCCATTTCTTAGGCCTGCAGAATTGAGTGGCGATAGTGTAGGTGACATTCCAGTTATTGAACATGCGTTATTACACTTTTCAAAATTAAATAAGACATTCGATTATGTGGTTTATTTAAGGCCTACATCACCATTTAAAACTTCAGAGCTAATAGATGAAGTAATTTTAAAAATTAAAAACTCAGACTTCACCGGTATTAGAACTATCACTCCGTTAGAAGGTGTGTTTCATCCATATTGGGCATATCGAATTGAAGATGAGAAACTAGTTAATTTCTGTGCTGAAGGTGGAACTGAAAAATATTATCAATCTCAACTTTTACCAAATTGTTATCGTTTGAACGGTGTTGTTGATTGTTTTAAAGTGGAAAACTTGAAGTTAGGCAAAATATATGGTGATAACTGTAGTTATGTTCAAATTGATGATGTCACATCTGTAGACATTGATACCGAGCAGGATTTTAGATTTGCTGAATTTTTAATGAAGGATAGAGAAAATGAAAGATATTAAAATAGAGAATATTACTATTAGTAATAACGAGAAGTGTTTCATCATTGTAGAAGCCGGAGTTAATCATAATGGTTCAATCGAGATCGCTAAAAAACTAGTTGATGAAGCAGTAAACATTGGTGCAGATTGTATCAAATTTCAAACTTATAAAACTGAAAATTTAGTAACTAAGAAAGCACCTAAGGCAAACTATCAGCTAAAAGTGACAGATAAGAAGGAATCTCAATTCGAAATGCTTAAGAAGTTAGAGTTAACTCTAGAGGAATATAAGGATTTAATTAGTTATTGTAGAGAGCGTAATATCTTATTTCTCTCAACACCTTATAATATTGGAGACATTGATTTCTTAAATAGTTTAGGCGTTTCTGCTTTTAAAGTTGCTTCTGGGCAAATTGTTGAAAAGCCATTTCTCGAATATTTAGCAAAGCAGGGTAAACCAATAATTGCATCAACTGGTATGGCATATCTATCGGAAATTGATGAAGCAGTAAGAGTATTTAGAGATAACGGAAATGAAGATTTTGTTATTTTACAATGTACTACAAATTATCCGTCCCTAGAATCAGATTCAAACTTAAAAGCTATGATATCGATGAGAGATGCTTTTAACTGCTTGGTTGGCTATTCAGATCATACTGTTACTGATGTCGCTATTTTAGGGTCCGTTGCTCTTGGCGCTAAAATTATTGAAAAGCATTTTACACTTGATAAAAATATGGAAGGACCTGATCACTCATGTTCTGCAGACCCAGAAGAGATGGCCGAACTAATTAGTAAAATTAGACTTTTAGAATCAGCTTTAGGTACAGGGGTTAAAACTCCTTGTGAGAGTGAAATTAAAAACACTCAAGGAATGCGTAGAAGTTTAGTTTTTAATAGGGATATTAAAGAAGGTGAGACTTTGAAGCAGGAAGACATTGGTGTTAAAAGACCAGCAACAGGCATTCATCCAAATCTTATCGATCAATTTGTTGGTAAAGTTGTTACTCGTGATATCTCTCTCGATGATCAAGTAAGTTTCGGAGATGTAAAGTGGGATTAAAAAAATTAATCCTTGTTGGTGCGGGAGGGCATTGTAACTCTTGTATTGATGTTATTGAACTTGAAAATCAATATGAGATTATAGGCTTAGTTGATACTAAAGAGAATCTTGGTGAATATTGTCGAGGGTATGAAATTTCGTACACAGATGAGGATATAGAAGAGTTGGCGAAAATTGATTGTTACTTTTTGATTTCGCTTGGTCAAATTAAATCAGTTGATTTAAGAAAGAAACTTACTGAAAGAGTTATTAAAGCGGGTGGTAAACTTGCTACAATTATTTCTCCTCTGTCTTACGTTAGTAAAACAGCAAGAATTGGGAAAGGTTCAATAATTATGCATCATGCGCTAGTAAATAGTGATGCAGAAATTGGCGAAAATTCTATTGTGAATACTAAGGCACTAATTGAACATGGGGTTAGGATAGGAGATTTTTGTCATATCTCTACTGGAGCCATTGTAAATGGTGACTCAAAAGTTGGTGAAAATTCTTTTATTGGAAGTGGGTCTGTTGTTGTTCACCATACTAGTGTTCCATCAAACTACTTTTTAAGAGCAAAAGATATATTTATTAAATGAGGTTTTTATGTTTGATTTAGAGAAGAATACTGTACTTGATGATTTAATAAAGTGTAATGCAATCGAAAATGGTGACTATGAGTTATTCTCTAACAAAACAAGAGATGCTGACATCAGAGTTATTAAAGATAAAAAAAGTGGAGTAATTTTCCTAGAAACATTAACTCATACTGGTGAAGGTCAATATGAAGACAATGCAGGATTCTCATATTGGGGAAAGGACTCTAGAGAACAAGCTCTTTTAAATACATTTGAAGATGATAATAGAAGATATAATAGTATTAAGGAAAATATCAAACAAGGGCCATGGCTTGATATAGGAACTGGTTTAGGTGGAATTCTCGAACTAGCAAAAAAAGATAATCAGAGTAATATTTATGGATTAGAAATTCAAAGGCAGGCCAGAGAAGGTTTATGTCAATTAGGCTTTAATATCTTTGGCTCATTAAATGATATTGAAATAAAGTTTAAAACGATTTCATTATTTCATGTATTTGAACATATTTCAGAACAATTGAATTTTTTAAAAGATATTAAGAGTGTTCTTGATGACGATGGGACTTTAATTATTGAAGTTCCACATGCTAATGATGCTCTTTTAAGTAAGTATAGATGTGAAGCATTTAAAAATTTTACTTTGTGGAGTGAACATCTTGTATTGCATACTGAAGATAGTCTTGTAAAAGTATTAGAATATGCTGGTTATAAAATTGATAAAGTGGACTATATTCAAAGATATAATATTGCTAATCATATGTATTGGTTATCTGAAGGGAAGCCAGGTGGACATAAGGTATATAATGACATGAGTTCATCTGTAGAATTAGTTGAATGTTATAATAAATATTTAGAAAATAATAAAATAACTGACACAATTTATATCACTGCAAGTAAAGGGTAACAGTTTTGATTTACATTTCTACTGGTTGTTCTAAATTTAAAAACATTGATGAGAATCTAAGAGAGTTGATTTCTTGGGGATATGAAAATATTGAACTGACTGGTGGATTCAATAGAGAGGATATTAAAAATTTTGATTTTAATATTTACTCAAATTTGAATCTTCAATGTCATAATTATTTTCCTCCTCCATCAAAACATTTTGTACTGAACCTATCGGGGAGAGATGAAGTTTATAAAAACTCCCTTGGTTTAATTAGGGAAGCTCTTGCTTTTTCAAAAAAACATAATAGTTGTAGATACGGTATACATGCTGGTTTTAGAGTTGATCCAAAAGTAAGCGAGCTAGGTCAAAAATTTAAGTCTATAGGTCTAATCTCTTTAGATGAAGCCGAAAGTAGAATGATAAACTCGTTGCAATTACTAAATAAAGAAAGCGAAGGTATTAAGTTATATGTAGAAAATAATGTTTATTCTGCTGCTAACTTTCAATCATATGGCGGCGAAAACCCATTTTTATTATGTCAGTTTTCTGATTATGAAAGACTCTCTAAAGAAGTTGATTTAAATGTTTTACTAGATATTGGTCATCTAAAAGTATCTTGTACAACATTAGGTTTAGACTTTGATAAGGAATTAGCAAAATTCTTAGAGGTAACAGACTATATTCATGTGAGTGATAATGATGGTACTGCTGATCAGAACCTTGCATTAAGTAGAGATTCAATGACATTTGATATACTGAAAAAGTATAAATCTAACTTTAAGGATAAAACTTATACTGTAGAAGTATATAATGGTGAAGATGCTGTACGCGAAACAGTTTTATCAATAGAGGCTTTAAGGTCTAATTAGAAAAGTGAAAAATTGATTCATTAAATTTTTGACGTTTCATTATATATTCAAAGTCTTGCATACTTTTGATAGGATTAAAAAACTTAGATCTATTCTCTTTATTCACATTAAGTATATGAACAAACTGTTGACCATTCTTTCTGGCCAACCGATCCGAGTTCAAGAGCACCGAACCCATCGCACCTTCAAGTTGTAAAAACTCACCTTTTTGATTTTTGATCAAATCAGGAAGTGCTATTTTATAATCTTTAACCGCATTAAAATTAACGAGTACTAAATTCGTATTAAAAAAAGCATCATCGTCTTCTTCGCGTAATCCAAGCTTTTCAAAATACTCTAATTGGCCAGCTTGTTCAGCTTGGGCTTTTTCAATAATTGTAAGATAGGTTTTATCGCCCTCTGTCTTAAGCGCAATTTGACCACCCTTCATATCTCTTTCTGTTTTAGTCGTTGTAACCATAACAACTGGTATATTCTCTGTGAGCATCCAATTAACGATGGCACGATCTGGAGTTGAGCTTAAATCTTCGCCATTTCCAATACAGGCAATGACATTTTCACCTTCAGGCCTTGGTCCTTTAAAAACTTCATAACCAAAGACACCGTGTCCAGCAGGGGCAAGTCGTTCTAGTGAAAGCTCACCATTCTTAATAGTTGGAAGCTTTTGTTGAATGACAGAGTCGAGACGAGAGAAGTTATCATTTAGAAGATGTTCATACTTTTTCCACATTTCATCGAGGATTGGTTTCACATCATTATTAACTAGGTCCTGTAGGACCACCTTCTTAAATGAGCTTGTTTTCTTTGATGCTTGAATAATTTGAGCTTCCGCTAAGCTAATTGCACCGAATTCCTCTGTCTCAATATAGAGGTCAGTGGATTTTGAACCAGGTGTTGAACGGCCATATTTTTTTAAGTAGTCCGAACGATCAAGGCTTGAGCCAAGCCCTCCATGCATCTTTCTTAGCCAAAGGGTGCAGTCAACGACTTCCTTTGTAGAATAGCGTTGTTTGATATCTTCATATGAATGAAAAGGAAGTTCATCGCGAAGGAGTTTTCTTGGAGCTATCGCAGTAGGGTAGACTCCTGTGTCATTTTCTGGGGTCGCAATTGTTAAGTGTTCAGCTTTTTCATTTAACTGAGAAAGCAAACCCTCAAAATATTCGAGCTCGATCGGATTAGTAATAAAATCTTTTAAATTCATAGGGCTAGAGTATGGCATAGAATTAAAGAAATTTTAATATTAAGTAACTGATTAATTTAATCTTTCTTTGAAATGAGATGAAAAATGTTTTAAGTTTTATTTACATTTCAAGCTAGATATCAATATGTTAAGATATATAAAGAAATACTCGATAAGGCATACATGGAAATGACACCGGCAATCAGGCTAGCACATTGGATCTATAATTATTGCGAAGCTAATAATATTAGTGATTTATCTAATATTAAGATGCAAAAACTTCTCTATTATTGTTCAGGAATTGCTAGTGCCCTGGAGTTAGATGAGATAGAGCCTGTTGAGTTTTCTGCATGGAAATATGGCCCTGTGAACAGTGAATGCTATCAGGAGTTTAAATCTTTTGGTGCAAATGCTATTAATTTTAGCTCTGCTAATGTTAACTATTCTGAAAATACTGAAAATATTTTAAATGCAATTATGTCCATTTATGTAGGACTGACTCCTTTTGAGTTAGTTGAACAAACTCATTCTGAAGAGCCATGGCGAAAAACTTGGAATAGTGAAGAAGAGTTTATTCCGAATGCCTTAATTAAGAAATACTTTAAAGATCATTATCAGTTAGGCAATTCAAGAGTCCCATCTATTATTTCAAATGATGGTTTTTTTACGATTGATAATATTCCGGTAAAGCGCTTCAATGATATCTTTGAAGTCGCTACATTTGTACAGGCTAGTGGGAACGTTTAAACGCTGCTCTGTTTGTTCTAAATTAGATAAGAATGCCCCTGACTGGTTAAGTGCTATGTGTTCTTACGAATCAAGAGGTAGGCTTAAGCCTTGTCAATATAGGTTTGACTCAGGCCATTTAGAGCAACTTATTGAGACTGGCCGTAGTTTTTCAAACGATGAGATAATAAGTTTATCATCACAACTTCACCTAAATGCTGGCTATGTTAAGAGAAAAGTACGAAACGGTGAATTTACATTCCCCAATAATGCTGATGAGTTCATCTCTCTAATTCAAATTATTCATACTGAATTATTTTCGGGAACTGGAATTGAGACGGAAGGAACTTTTCGAACAGACGATGTTTACTTTGGCACAAACCACAATAATATGCGTGAGGAAAATCAAATTAAGGCCGTTGATGCTAGTGATATTGATTTTGAACTTAGGAACTGCTGGGATAATATTTTAGAAAAACTTTCTAGTGAGAACTATTTAGAAAAGGTTTCCTTATTCTTTCCCCGCTTTTTTAGAATTCACCCTTTTCAAGATGGTAACGGTAGAACAGCACGTATCTTTGTTGATATTTTATTGGCCCAATATTTTAAAGTTTTTAATTATGACGATCAAAAAAAATATCGAAGACAATATATTAAGGCCTTAAGCTATGCACATCGAGCAGTAAGAAAAAGAGGGCTTGGGGAAGTTAGGTCGGTATGGCTTATGAAGAAATTTCTTAAGAAATTTATAAATGATGTCGTTCCAACAGAAAATTTAATTGAAGAAGAGAATTAATATGAATCTATCCGCAACAATTATCACATTCAACGAAGAAAGAAATATCGAGCGATGCCTAAAGTCACTTGGTGGACTGGTTGATGAAATTGTCGTGGTCGATTCATTTTCGACTGACCGCACACAAGAGATTTGTGAGTCATTTGAAGGTGTTCGATTTATCAAGAATACATTTGAAGGTCATATCCAGCAAAAGAATTTCGCCATTTCTCAAACAAGTCACGATTATATCCTTTCTCTCGATGCTGATGAGGCCATCTCAAGCGAGCTTCGTGATTCTATTTTGGCAATTAAAGATAAGCTTGATAAGTTTGATGGTTATAATTTTAATCGTCGAAATTGGTATATCGATCGCTGGATCTATCACTGTGGTTGGTATCCAGATCGTAAGCTTAGAATTTTTCATAAAGACAAGGCCAAGTGGGGGGGAGTGAACCCACACGACATTATTGAGACGTCTCCAAACTCCAGGACTAAATTTCTTGATGGAGATCTTTTGCACTATACTTACTTTTCAATTGAAGAACATATTGCTCAGCAGGATAAATTCTCAACGATTGCTGCAAAAGCCTATTTTGACATGGGTAAGAAATCGACAATGCTTCAAGTTATAACGCGCCCCGCTCTTGTGTTTCTTAGAGATTTTATTCTTAAGGCCGGATTCTTAGATGGTGCTCGTGGCTTTATAGTTTGTTATATCAACGGACTTTATGCTTTTCTAAAATATGCTAAGCTTCGCGAGCTCTGGCTAAAGAAGAAATCATAAAAACAATGCTCCCATTTCTGAGAGCATTATTTTAATTACATATTTTGTGTTAATTCATAATCAGTAACAATATTATCTTTAAAACTGATAATTAGGGATTTAGATGTTCCTGAAAAGTCAGTGCTTTCCGATTCTGAAAATGCTCCACCAATAACACCTAGAGGACCAGGGATTAGTCCCAAAAGAGCTCCACCTCCACTGCTTTCATTCTGAATTGAGAGTTTAGATGATGAGTAGGCCCAAACTTCTGTATTATTAGCACTCATTGTAGAGTTAGTCGGTCCACCAAAAGTCTTAAGTACATCTGCTTGTGTAGTAACACCTTTTACTAAGTGTTTTTTTACAGTGAAAGAGTCATAAGATGTGACTTTTGCATCATTTTTTTGAGAATTTGGTTTTTGGTGCGCTGCACAAGATACGATTGAAAGTAGTAGTGGAAGTATAATGATTAGCTTTTTCATATTGGTCTCCTTGTTAAGCTTTGTGGCTTTATAAAGAGATTGTGAAAGAAGGGACAAAATTTTCGAAAATGAAATAGAATTTTTCTTAAATGAAGTAAATATGCACTTCAGTGAATTCATTGTGAATAAGATAAAGATATATGCATTCAAATGCATATTAGTCTAAGAGGCTAGAGGAATATTCAATATAGTGAATACCAGACTTTCTTAATATTCATTAGAAGGAATAGTCGCACCAAAATCGATTCATGTTATAATTTAAATAAATCAATATCTGTTTTACGGATGAAACAGGGAGAAACTTAATGAGTTATGACAACTTAGACCTCGAGTTTTTTGAGTATGCCAAGACGGCAATCAAACAAAACGACTACTATGACATTGACCTAAAGGCTTTAAGAAAATCACTTGGCTTGAAGCAAACGGATCTTGTTGGAATTGACCAACCAGATGTATCTAAAATTGAGAATCGTCTTGATCTGAAGCTATCCACTTTGAATAAGTACGCGAAGGCTTGCGGGCTAGAGATGGAGATCGTGTTTCACCCTAAAAGTAACAAAAACATTCTTATGTGATTTGTTGTAGCTAATAATTTCATGAAGTTATTCAATCTTTGATAAATGAGAGGTTTGCATATTAGTTCATTTTAAAGGAGCTAATATGCCTACAATTTCAATGTTTTATGGAATTAAAATTTTCATGCCACCGATGGATCATAATCCACCGCACTTTCATGTAAAATACAATAAATATAATGCTATAATTGCAATACATACTGGTGAAGTTTTGGCAGGTCAATTACCTCCAAAAGCTAGGTCTTTAACTGAAGAATGGAGAATTCTTTATCAAGACGAAATTATGAAAGTATGGGATAAGCTTTGCTTAGCTGAGAAAGTAAGCAAAATACCAGGATTAGAATAATGGAATTAGCACCGAAGTTATTAGAAGCTAACAAAATTTCAAATACTAAAGTCGAACTTAGATATGAGAGCGGTGAAAAAGGTGTTATCGATTTAGCATTATACTTTAATGATGTTGACCTAACAGATCTACAACTTAATAGTGAATTTAATATTATTGAGTATTCTGATACTGAAATTGATTCCAATATCCTTTATTCAATACTAACGATGAAACCTATTACCCACAAAGATAAAGTAGTATTTGATCCTTCTCTTGGCCACAAGGCGTGGAGTTAGTCTGACTGCGAAAAACTCTGGAAAATTGGTGCAATAGACGCTATCTTGAATCCCTAAGAAATTATGGAGAAATCAGTGAATCAACTTCCTTGGAACAAGTCGTTAATTATCATTCCAACATACAATGAGATCATGAATATCGAACGCATGATCGATACAATTTTTGAGAAATACCCAGAAGTATCTCTCTTAATTATTGAAGATGGATCTCCTGATGGAACGGCAGATGTTGTGAAAAAGAAAATGGAAACAAATTCAAATCTTCACATCATCGAGAGAAAAGGAAAGCTTGGTTTAGGGACGGCCTATATCACAGGATTTAAATGGGCCCTAGAAAGAGAATTTGATTTTGTCTTTGAAATGGACTGTGACTTTTCTCACGATCCTGATTCTGTAAAAGATTTATTGGCGGCAGCCCAAGAAAATGATCTTGTAATTGGCTCTCGCTACATTGATGGGATCAGAATTATCAATTGGCCATTTAGAAGATTACTTCTTTCTTACTGCGCTTCAATTTATACGCGTTTTATGACAGGAATTCCTGTTCAGGACACAACTGGTGGATTTAAATGTTTTTCTAGAAAAGCACTTCAAGCTTTAAACCTAGATGGAATCATCTCTAATGGTTATATCTTTCAACTAGAGCTTAATTATAAAGTGTGGGCCAAGGGCCTATCTGTTAAGGAAGTTCCAATTATCTTTTATGAGCGTCGTGATGGGCAATCAAAAATGGGTGGTGGAATTATTTTTGAAGCCTTCTTTAACGTTATTAATTTAAGGCTTAGAAAAATCTTTGGAATGCTATAGAGATCATATGAAGCAAGTATATTATCTAAAGAATGCTTTAAAGTTTTTCGTGCCAAATTGTTGGTACAGAAACAAGGCCAGTAATATACTTAAGGCTTACGAAAGTTCAAAAGACACTTATATTGAAGATCGCCTAAATTATTATAATAAATTAACGAGCTCGTTTACGCTTCCTGAATCAGAAAACGAATTTAAAAAAGAAAAAAATATTCCTCGTACTTTAAAGATTAAGAATTTTAAGAAGTATGAAGGAACAACTTACTTCTTTGATATCTTGGATATAATTAGACATTTTCCACAAGAGTTAAGGTTTCGATATGAAGCAGGAGATGTGACTTATGTTCCAGAACTTCCAACTTTTATTAAAAGTAGACCTGTATCAAATAACGATAACTCTATCGTTTTAAAACTGAACAAAGTTAGGCATTTTAATTTTATTAATGACACCCTTTCTTTTGATGAAAAGAAAGACATGGCCGTTTGGAGAGGTGCAGCTCTAGTTCCTCAAAGAAAGCAGGTCGTGGAAAAATTCTATAACCATCCTCTTTGTAATATCGGACAAGTCTCTCCTATTGAGGGAAACCCTTGGGAGAAAGAGTTTCTATCGATTGAAGATCAACTTACATATAAGTTCATTATTTGCTTAGAAGGTAATGATGTTGCCACTAACTTAAAATGGGCGATGTCATCAAACTCACTTTGTATTCTTTCTAAACCAAAATATGAGACTTGGTTCATGGAAGGAAGGCTCGTTGCGGGCAAACACTACGTTGAAGTAAAAGACGACTACTCAGATCTTGCTGAGAAAATTCAATATTATATTGAAAATCCAGAAGAAGCGAAGGCCATTATCAAGAATGCACACGAGTGGGTTGAACAATTTAAAGATGAACGCAGAGAGTTATTAATTTCTCTTCTCGTTGTAGATAAGTATTTTAACTATTCGCAATAAAAAACGTTAAACTTTTGATTTTATTGCACTCTTTTTTCTATGTTAAGAAAGTGTTAAGATAGTTAACTATGTTCTTCACTACAAAAGCACTTTGGTTTCTATATTTTTACTTTAATACATGGCTAATTTTAAAGTGGCGCTTATATAACTCGCTGCATCTAACGGACTATTTAGTTATAGCTGTAGGTTTTGGTTTAATATACCTCTACAGTGAAGCAATTAATAAGCTTGTGAAGCCAGCATTTCTTCGTGTACTACTAAGTATTTTTCTAATTTGCTTATACTATATTGCAGGTAAGTATCATTTTCGAGTAAAGACAAGCTTTGATTTAGTGGTTTTCATTTCAAATTTCAGAGAAACATTTAATGCTGCCAGTGGAGATGTAATTCTAAATACAATGAAGCTTAAAGATTTTTACGAGACTTTAGCACTTATTCCATTACTTCTTTTTGCACAATTTAAATTCAAGATTTTTAATCTTAAAAACCAAATAAAGCCTTTGAAAGGACTAGGGCTACTTACTTCATATCTTGCGTTGATTTTTGCACTACCATATCCATTTGGAGAAATTTCATATTCAGTAAAGTCTGTCGTGGAATCATTTAGGCCACTAGAAGCAAAACATACTTATAAGGTAGAAAGAGAGATATCATCTCATTTTCAAGAAGTGAGAAAACCAAATATTATTTTAGTTTCAATGGAATCCTTTAATGGCCTCTATATCAATAAGAAAACGAAGAGCGGAAAAGAGATTACTCCAGTATTTAATTCATTGTTAAAAGAAGGTCTATCAATTGATGATTTTTATGGAAACTCAGTTCAAACAGTGAAAGGACAATTTGCAACATATTGTTCTCAAGTACCACTTATTAGAGGTAAGGCTTCATATCAACTCGATAATACTTTGATAAAATGCCTACCAAAAGTATTTTCTGAAATTGGATATCAATCGTACTTTCACAAATGTTTTCAAGATTTAAGTTTTGATAATACTCATAACTTCATGCTGGATATTGGCTTTGATCACGTCCTTAAAACAGATATGTCACAAATGACGGATTATGAAAAAACACACAATGTTTGGGGTTGGGGTGTGCAAGATGATATTTCTTATAAGCAATTTGTAAAAAACATTAAGAATATTACATCAAAGAGTAATAAACCGATTTTTGCTACAATTCATACGGTATCTCATCATATGAAATTTGGTAATGTTCCAAAAGAACAGCGTGAACTATTCCCTGAGCAAAGATCGAAAGAAGAAGCATTTCTTAATTCTTTAAATGTATCAGATAAGTATCTAGGTACTTTAATTAAGGAATTAAAAGCAAATGGATTATATGATAACTCGCTAATCATAATTACGGCCGATCATAGTTATCCTAATGGTGAACATGGATTCTATGATGCACAAACATCTTACTTTCAAGAGTTTTTTAAGATCCCTTTTCTAGCTATATGGAAAGGCGAAATTGCTCCTCAAGTTATTAAAGAAAAAACCTTTTCACAAGTTGATATCCTACCAACAGTTTTAGACTTAATGGGGATTTCAGAAAAAATCGAAACGGCCGGTGTATCAATGCTTAATGAGCAGGGATCAACTGCTTTACTCGTTCAACCATATAATGGTGTTACACTTGCAGCTGTTGAGTGGCCTTACAAATTAGTATGGCAGAAGAAGTCTGATAGAAAGCTTCTTTTTAATCTAATGATGGACCCAAAAGAAGAGAATCCTATTTCTGATAAGCCAGATATTACAGCGAAACTTTGGGATAAAATGGATTACATTATCTTTAGTGAAAATCGTTTTTTGAATTTAAATTCAACAAAGAGAAAACTACTTTCTGCTAGTGAGTGATGCTTCCTCTATTTTAGGAGTAAGACTTCTTAGAAAGTTATTTGTCTTTCTTTCGTAGCGTTCTAGTAGTGTTTTTTCATTTGTAAAAAGATTCACTCCCACGCCTAATTGATCCCTGATTCCAAGAGCATGTAAAAGAGTTGTTCCTATATCGAGGGTAGAAGCAGGCTTGAGATTATTCACATTCTGTTTTTCTAAATTATAGAAACGTAACAAATTTCTGCGTGGGATACTTTTAAGTAGATGACTCGCAGTTGTTTTTAGGGCCAAGTGGTCAGAAGCTAATATGATTAGTGTTTCACCATTATCTTCTTCAAGTACCTGTTTGATGAAACTAGCAATATTGCTATCAGAACACTTAATTGCATTTAAGTATGGGTTCTTACCATCTTCATATTTTAAATCACATAAAGGTGATTTGTGTCCCTTTGGATAATGCGTATCAAGTGTAACTAAGAATAGGCCAAATGGTTTGTTTTCACTTTTTAGTTTTCGATATCTTTGAAAGCTTTCTTTAAGTAAGTACTCATCATAAACACCCCACTGACTAAAGTACTTATCTTCTTTGTACTTTTTTCGAAAGTAACTTATTCCCGTAAGGTTTTTGAAGCCATGATTAGTATAGAACTCTCGTGTACCTGCAAAGTCTAAGGCTCCACCTTGTATATAGTGAAGATCATATCCTGCATCTTGTAACTTATTTCCAAGGCAGCTAATACCTCCCATGAATTCGCCAGTAATTGATGGAACGGAAAAGACACCACATTGTGAGGCAACCATTCCCATCATTGTTGAGCCTGTACCGTAGACTTGTTCTACATTTGTGAAGTCGATATAAGTAGAGTCTTTCTTTTTTAGTTCTGTTACTAGGCCAGGAAATATCTCTTCATTAAAAAATGTTCTCTCAAAACTTTCTGCGTAAATATAGATGAAGCTCTTTGGTTTTTCAGAGAGGACGACTTTTGAATTATTCTTTAACTTTGAAATAGTGATTGAATCAATTTCAGCAAAATGAGTATATGGCCTAAACCACTCATAGAAGTCACTTGTTGTTGGGTTGATCAAAATAGCGATAAGTCCAACTATTGTTACAAAATAATTATTCTTAGTTGTCGACTTCTTACTTGCAATAAATACGAGAACCATTGTTATAAGGATATAGAGTAGGCTCAGTAGTAATTGCGGTATGAATTCTCCGTAACCTGTACCTTCCCAACTTGTTAGTAGTTGAAACTTTACGACTTCATTTACACCTGCACCAGTTAAGCTATTTGCTACATAGTAGCCAGCGATAAAGAATGTGTTGATCAAGATAATTGGTAGAGAGGTCTCGAATCTTTGGCCCTTCTTCATGGCCAAAATATAGTAATTAACGAAGAAAATAGTGGCCAATGCAAGCATAAGGTACGCGGGTCCTTTTCGTGATTTCAGTAGTTTATTAAAATCTATGTATTTATTTTATAGTGAGTGCTTCGTATTTACAAAGATTTAGCGCTTTCTTATTCCACATTGAAATGATTCATTTCATTTTTGAAAAAATCGAGAAATTTCACTTATGAAATTTTATTTATGTCTCATCAAATACTTAACAATAAGTTTTATTAATAGTTTTTACAGTGTTCATAAATTCTATTGGATTCTGGTGTATGAAGAACTACTAAACAACTTTGGGAAAATATAGAGAGAGGAGAGCAAAATGGATAAGGTTTTTCTAGAAAGACCTTCGGTAAACGAAGTTTTGCGGGACAAGATCAGAAAGTACAAAAAAGAGCATTCCCGCTTAAGTAGCAATCAAATTGCTAGAAGGCTTGGACTTCCACCTTCAACATTTCACCGCCTAGAAATGGGCGATGTTAAAAACCCTGGCCTCGACATTTGTGTCACAGTCCTCAATGGCCTGTGCTCAAAAAAAGAGACTGCGGAGTTCGTGAGGGAATACTTCCCTGAGGTGCATGAGAGTTTGTATGGGCATTTTCAGGAGTCACAAACACTTGAAGCTTTTGATGAGTCTGAAGAAAGATATTTTCATGATGATTCAACGTATAGAATGATGATTCTTGCGACAACAAAGGCAGGTTTATCTGAGAATTATGTTTTGCAAGAATATGGACGTAAAGGGCATGCAAAGTTTATGAAGCTTGCTGCAAAAGGGATTCTTACAAATAAAAATGGCAATTTTTATGCTTCAAAAGATAGCGGATTATTATCAGATTATACGTTGAATAAGTTATTAACTTTTGTTCATACAGATATGTGTAATGAAATAAATGAGCTCGGCTCCCCTGTTAGTACCCTTAGGAATACTTGGTATGCTTCTGTTGACTTAAAGAAGGTTAGTTCAGAATTTACGCAGTTAACGGATGAGTATATTTATCAGATTCGAAGAATAATGAACAAAGAAGAGTATAAAGGTAGTGACGTCGTTTTAATAAATAATTTAATAAGACATGTTAAATAGGAAAATAATATGAAAAAGATAGTTTTAAGTTTTATCGCTGTATTTCAATTTATTAATGTTAATGCATTGAGTTTAAGCTTAGTAGGCGAAACAGGTGGAAATTCAAATACTTTACCAATTGAAAGAATAAAAGAAATATATGACTTTGATAAAGATAAGTGGAATATTGGAGATTATAGTTATGATTCTTATTTAAATAGATGGATATTGAAGACAAAGACAAGAGTACTTAGCGTAGACAGTATTGAAATGGTTGATATGTACACAGATAAGCAAACAGAAGTACTAAACGTTTCAAATGATTTTAAAAGTAAGTATAAAAACAAAGTTCCAGCAAAGCTTTTAGAAAAAAGATTGAAAATGAAAGTTAAGTTTAAGGATTATAAATTTGATGATTTTAAATATTAAAAGTAGGAGAGGTTTTACCTCTCCTTTTTTATTTACAGAATTCTAAGTTATATTTTTTAAAAGTTTTAGGATCGTATAGATATTTGATTATTTCTTGTCTTGTAGTGTTGATATTAAAGCCTCTAAGAGTAGGACCATCAATTTCAGTTTTTGAAAAATCTAATTTAACATCTTCAATATCACCATCGTAAAGGTAGTAATCATGATCTTTAAAATCAGCATCATTTAAAATAAAAATATCTGAGCGTACGATATAGGCTTTATGACTAATAGAAGATAAAGTTGTCTTCTCATTTATTTCAAAAATATTATTATCAAAAATGATGTAATAGTTAGAATCAATACTTGTACTTTGAGGTGCTTTTGTAAAACATTTCGTTTTAGTTACGAATCTATTTGGTTTAATAAAGTTAATATCAAGTAATGAGTCTTCAAGTTCCATTAGTGGATATTCCATAGCAAACATTCCAATAGCGAAAGCGTCTGTAGAATCAAGATTTATAGTTATATTATCAATCTTAGATATTATATCAATTTCAACTTTATCACCCTCAAGACTAACACCCTCATACAACGCAATCTCTTCATGCTTCTTAGTTAGAAAACCAATAACATTTCCGTCTTGAGAAATGAGTGAGCCGTCTTTTACACCATCACAATTTTTGATGTTAAGAAGTTGGGACTCGTTGTCGAATGAGTTGGCGTAGGCAAGTGAAGCGTATGTAAGTTCACAGCTTTGTTTTGTAAGGACTCCAAATTTATCAAAGCTTAGTAGTTCTACAGATTGATTTTCAGCGTCTGGAATTGAGATTGATGCTTGAGTCTCAATTTCTTTAGAAGTTGTGAGCTTTAGTACTTTGTCATTAAATTCGTTGGATAGAGTCTCTTCAACAGACTCGACCTTGATGATCTCACCGGCCGTTGTTTGGATGTGAAATGTATTGTTAGCTTCGGCGCAGTTTTGTGAGATCAGAACTTCTGTTGCTGATTGAACAATTCCGGCACAAGTTACTGATTTGTCGTTTGTTTTAACCGCAACAATCCCATCTGGGCAGTCATGGCCTTCGCAGAAATTTCCAACCTTGGCATTAAGAATGACCTTGTCTGAATGACCATCTGTTGGTTCGAACTGAGTCGTACTTGGCGTGTTGGTGCTTAAGAGCTTCTGGGCATCCTTTGAGCATGAAGTCACTGAGAAGGCTAAGATTAAAATAAGTGGTGCGATTAACTTGTTCATGAATTTAATTTAGCGAAATATTCAATACAAGTGTTGTTTAGTGAATTTTATTTAGAGGGTGTTAAAAGTATCGACGTACTCTTATTGCTATTACTAGTTTGGTTGTATTTGTAAGTTATTGAAATTAAATAGGTTGGTGTTGTTTTGTAATTTTTCTACAAATATGAACACATAAAGTTGTAGTAAATGTAAGGATTTTTTGGCCAAGTACAACAGTTGTTGTAGCTGTAACCTTTTGATATCTTGTAATTATTACCGGTAATCCTTTCTTTCTACAACTTTTACACTAGAAAATTGTAGAAAAAGAGATACAATACAGCTAATGGACAATTCAAAAGACTACGAATTTTTAAATACACCACTTTGGCTAAAATACACTCATGAAAGGTACACTCCTCTTGATGATATTAAGTATAGGCTTGATAGTTTGGGTGTGTCTCTAAGGGATTGGCCAGAGGTCAAGGGGATAATTCAGCGCTTGCGAAGAGCGAGTTCAATACCACTATATGTGGAAGAAATTGATAAGAAATTTTGGTTTTATCCAGCAGATTGCATCAATAAAAAACTCCATCAAATTGAAAGCTTGGGTGGATCTTTATTTGATTTAATCCAGCGTCATCAAAATTTTAAGCAAGAGTTTTTAATAAATGCTGCAGTTGAAGAGGCCATTACATCTGCCATCTATGAAGGTGCAAATAGTACACGTTCAAAAGCTAAAGCACTCATCTCGTCTGGAGAAAAACCAAAGGACAAAGATGAGTATATGCTGATTAATAACTACTTAGCGATGAAGTGGATTAAGGAGAACGTTTCAAAACAGGTTTCAAAAGATCTCATTTTAAAAGTACATGAAATTGTTTCACAAAATACATTAGAGGGCGACGATGCGAACTTTAGTGGAAAGTTTAGAAACAACAAAGTATATGTCGGAACACACGAAGGTATCGATTATACAAAAATTGAAGATACTATTGATGAAGTGATTGAGCTCACAACAAATAATCCACGTTATCTTCATGGGTTGATTAAAGGAATTCTCCTTCATTACTTTACTGCATATATTCACCCTTTCTTTGATGGAAATGGGCGTACAGCAAGAACACTATTCTACTTTAAGTCCATGAAGAATAATTTAAAATTTGTTGAGCTGCTCTCAATTTCTGCAAATTTAAAGCAACATGGTAAACGTTATGAAAAGTCATTTGACCTCGTTAAAGAACACCAATTAGACCTGACTTACTTCATTGATTTCTGTCTTGATTCACTACTTTTGTCACTTAAAAAAGTTCAAGAAAAAGTGAACTTCCTAATCACTATTTCTGAACTCATTTCAAGAGATGGCCTTAGTGAAACTCAAGTTTCTCTCTTACAGAAAATGGCGTTAAATAAGTATAAGGCCATTTCAATTGAAGAATATGCTTTAGATATAAATAAATCTCGTGAGATTTCCCGTAGAGAGTTGAAAGATCTTAAGGTCAAGGGTTATGTTTTTGAACATAAACAGGGAAAAAAGTTTGTCTATAAAGTTAATAGTAAATACTTAAAAGAGGCTATTTCGTTAATTAAGAATTAAGCCTTTAAGTTATTGATTGTTCGAAAAGTATCGCCGTACCCTACAAAAAATTCTCGATGCAGCGCTTACGTAAAAGTCTGCTGGAACCATATGATTAGATATGTTATGAAAAGGCATGGAAAATCAGGCTTCTAGAGATATTGCTTATATGCAAATGGCGCTTAATCTAGCGAAATTGGGTGAGGGAACAACTTCTCCCAATCCGATGGTTGGTGCTGTTATTGTAAAGGATGGAATTGTACTTGGAAAAGGTTGGCATAAAAAGGCCGGGCTTCCACATGCAGAACCTGAAGCAATTACTGATGTTGCCAAAGAACAAAAGGGCGAACTTAAGGGTGCAACTATTTATGTAACGCTTGAGCCTTGTTGTCACACGAATAAAAGAACTCCTCCATGTGCGCACGAACTTTTAAAGCACGGTTTTGCTCGTGTTGTTGTTGCTTGTCTTGATCCAAATCCACAAGTTGCTGGAAATGGAATTAAGATTTTAGAAGCGGCGGGGATAGAGTGCAAAGTTGGCGTCCTTGAAGAAGAATCGAAAGAGCTTAACCGCATCTTTTTTAAATCGATGCAAAGCAATCTTCCGTTTGTTCATCTTAAACTTGCGCAAACTCTTGATGGTAAGCTTTCGACGATGACAGGTGACTCAAAGTGGATTACAGACGAAAGCGCTCGTAAGATGGTTCACGCTTTTAGAAAGAGATATGACGGTGTCATGGTTGGTCGCAAGACTCTTAATAATGACGATCCAAGTTTAAATATTCGTTTTGGCCTTGATGATAGTGGCAAAATTCCATATCGAATTGTAATGGGTTCGATTTCAAAGATGGACCCACTTTCAAAAGTCTTTAATGACCAGCACACGAAGAAAACGATTATCGTGACAACGGGAGTAGACTATCAATCTGCGCCAGATGATGTCGTGAAGTTTTTTACTGAAAAGCAGATTCGCATTGTATTTGCTAAGTGTGAGAATAATGAAATTGTTATCGAAGATGCCATGGCACAACTAAAGGCCATTGGTGTTCAATCAATTCTGGTTGAAGGTGGCGGTATGCTTGCCTCGACAATATTGAAAAAGCAACTTGCTGATAAGATGACAATCTTTGTGGCCCCGAAAATTTTAGGGAATGGTATTGGTTACTATGATGAACAACTTGATTCCATGGCCGATGCTTTAAATTTTAAAAATGTAGAAGTTAAAAATATAGGATCTCAAGCAATGTTTGAGATTGATACGAGGTCATAGTGTTTACTGGACTAGTTAAAGAAATTGGAAAAGTTGTGAGTGTACGCTCTAATGCTGAGGGGAAACTTATTGAAGTAAGCTGTAAAGAGCTTCTCCCTGAAATTGCCATTGATGATTCAGTTGCTATCAATGGTGCATGCCAGACGGCCGTGAAAATTACGGACTCTACTTTTGTTGTGCAAACAGTACATACGAGTTTGGAGAAGACGACTCTTGGAAGTCTTAGGTCTGGTGAAGAGGTGAATCTAGAGCTTGCTCTTCGTGCAAGTGATCGACTAGGTGGTCACATCGTTCAAGGTCACGTCAATGATGTTGGACAAATTGTTCAAATTCAAAGTCGCGGGAACAACTACCTTGTGACGATTAAAGTTAATTCAAAGCAAATGAAATATATTGTGAAAGAAGGATCAATAACAATTGATGGGATTTCACTAACTGTGGCGGACGTCTTTAAGGCCGATTCGTCATTCCAGCTATCTATTATTCCACATACTTGGGAGAACACAGTTTTAAGAAATCGCAGTGTTCAGAGTTTGGTGAATATTGAAGTGGATATCCTGGGAAAATATATAGAAAACTTGCTTTTTAACGGTGCTAGACGTAGTAATGGAGCAAGCACACAAAATTTGGAGTCATTTCTAAATGATTAAATTTGATAAAATTGAAGAGGCCATTGAAGATATTCGTCTTGGGAAGATGGTCATTGTAATTGATGATGAAGATCGTGAAAACGAAGGTGACTTTGTTATGGCGGCAGACCGTATCACACCTGAAGCAATCAACTTTATGGCCACGATTGGACGCGGGTTAATTTGCGCACCAATCACGAAAGAGCGTGCCAATGAATTAGATCTTCCACTTATGGTGAAAGAAAACGATTCAGTACATCACACAGCATTCACTGTTTCTATTGATGCTGCAAATGGTGGAACAGGAATCTCGTGCCAAGATCGCGCCCTTACGATTTCACTTCTTGCTAATAAGAATTCAACGGCCGATAGCTTTATGAGGCCAGGTCATATTTTTCCACTGATTGCAAAAGACGGTGGAGTTCTTGAAAGAGATGGCCACACTGAAGCCGCTGTTGATATGGCCCGCATTGCTGGTTGTTATCCGGCAGGTGTTATCTGTGAAATCATGAGTGCAGATGGAACAATGGCCAAAGCTCCTGAGCTTGCTAAGATTGCCCAAGAGCACGGTTTAAAATTTGTAACGATTAAAGACTTAATTAAATATAGAAAAGAAGCACTTGGTGAAAGTGCTGAAAATTTAGGAGAAACACATGCCTAGAAATCTAGAAGGTAACTTAAATGCATCTGGAAAGAAATTTGCTGTTGTAGCTGGACGTTTTAACGAACTAATTACAAGCAAACTATTAGGTGGTGCAATTGATTGCATTAAAAGACACGACGGAAACGTTGATGAAATGGATATTGCTTGGGTACCAGGTGCCTTCGAAATTCCTCTAATTGCTCAAAGACTTGCAGCTTCTAAAAAATATGATGCTGTCATTACTCTTGGTGCTGTTATTCGTGGATCAACTCCACACTTTGACTTTGTTTCAAATGAAGTTGCTAAAGGGATTTCAAAAGTATCACTTGAGACAGGAGTTCCTGTAACTTTTGGTGTTCTTACAGTTGATACAATTGAGCAAGCGATTGAAAGAGCAGGAACAAAAGCTGGAAACAAAGGTTGGGAAGCTGCGATGTCTGCAATTGAAATGGCGACGCTTCTTAAATCAATCGACTAATTAATTTTGAAAATATAGTAAAAGAAAAGGCCACTACGACAATGGCCTTTTTTATTGGAAAAAAACGAAAAAGATACAAACTCTATCGGTGTGTGGTGATGAGCTTATGGGCCTAAGTTATAGACTATCATCACCAATGTCAGGTTAATAAAGATAAATAAAAATCTAATTAAAAGATCGAATGATAAAGAAAAATTGAAGCTGCACTCGCAGCATTTAAGTGCGCCACATAATTTGTAATAGGAATAAAGAGTTTTTTATCGCAAGCGTCAATAACTTCACGATCCATACCATTACCCTCATTTCCAATAATTAAGGCAACTTTTTGCGGATACTTAAAGTCTGTAATCGGTAAAGCACCCTCTTCGTTGGCCGTAGCGCAAACTGAATAACCAAGTTGTTGAAGTAAAGAAATGTCTTCAATAATGTTAAGTGACTTACATATATTCGCTTCAAATGCATTTCCCATTGATACTCTAATACAACGTCTTAGATAGGGAGAAGCACTCTTCGCATCATAAATAATATTATCAAATCCAAAGGCCATTGCTGCTCTCGTCATCGTTCCAACATTTTCAGGTGACGTAACACCGTTAAAGATAAGAATCTTATCGCCAAGCTCATCAATCTTTTTAAGGCCATTAGTTCTAACCTTAGCAAGTATTCCATGATGGAGTTTAAAGCCAGTGATTTCTTCTAGCTCTTTCTTATCTTTTATTAAAACATGCTTACAGTTTTGATCGATTAATTCTTTGTTGGCATCATAGAATTCTTGAGTCGCAATGATCTTTTCAACTTCGTGATTAGAACGAAGTGCTTTGCAAACAACCTTTTCTGTTTCAGCGATACAGTAATCATCTTTAATAAGATTCTTATCCTTTAAATTATAAAATTCTTCAAAACCATTTATCACTTCAGAATTTCCTTTAAAAATTTACCAGTATGTGACGTCTTAATTTTCGCAATCTCTTCCGGTGTTCCTGTACCCACAATTGTTCCACCTCGGTGTCCACCTTCAGGGCCGAGATCAATTATTTGGTCAGCGACTTTAAGTACATCTAGATTGTGTTCAATAATAAGAACAGAGTTATCGCTTTCAACAAGTTCATTGATTGCTTTCATAAGAACCTTAATATCTTCAAAATGAAGACCTGTTGTAGGCTCATCAAGAACATAGAGAGTATGACCTTTCGTTGACTTTGCAAGCTCTCTTGCCAGCTTTAGTCTTTGCGCCTCTCCACCAGAAAGTGTTGTAGCTGGTTGACCAAGAGTCATATACCCCAGACCGACATCATTCATGGTCTTTAGAATTTTACCAAGTCTTCGGTGGTTCTTGAAGAATTCGTATCCTTCTTCAATTGTCATCTCAAGAATGTCAGCGACTGACTTTCCTTTGTAGAGAACAGAAAGAGTTTCATTATTATAACGACGTCCATTACACTCATTACAAGTTACATAAACATCTGGTAGAAAGTGCATCTCAATTTTTTGAGTTCCGTTTCCTTCACACTCTTCACAGCGCCCACCTTTAACATTGAAGCTAAAGCGTCCTGGCTTATAGCCGCGAATTTGTGATTCACTTGTTGCGGCAAATAGCTTTCTTACATCATCAAATAAACCTGAATAAGTTGCAGGGTTTGAATGAGGTGTACGGCCAATAGGTGATTGGTCTAATTCAATAACAGTTTTGA
Organism: Halobacteriovorax sp. RZ-2; assembly: GCF_043196685.1. Taxonomy (NCBI): domain Bacteria; kingdom Pseudomonadati; phylum Bdellovibrionota; class Bacteriovoracia; order Bacteriovoracales; family Halobacteriovoraceae; genus Halobacteriovorax; species Halobacteriovorax sp. RZ-2. The sequence goes on along the minus strand of NZ_JBEBMR010000004.1, from coordinate 200,770 downwards.
TTTTTTCTAGGCCAGTAATTGATTTGTAATTGGCCTTTTCATATATTGAGCGGTTAATGCGAGTTAATTTACTCTTTACTGCAGGAATGAGAACTTCGTGTACTAGAGTTGATTTTCCCGAACCAGATACACCACTGATACAAACGAGTCCTCCAAGCGGAAAGTCCACGTCGACTTTCTTTAGGTTATTATGTTGAGCGCCTCTAAGTTTGATGAACTCATTAAGCTTGCGCCTCTCGCTAGGAACTTCGATTTTGACTTTGTGGTTTAGGTAGTCGGCAGTAAGAGACTTCTTCTTTAAGAAGTTCTTAGTTGTCGCATGAGCAACAATCTCTCCACCGTGAACACCGGCCCCTGGTCCCATATCAATGATATAGTCACTGGCCTTCATTGTATCTTCATCGTGTTCAACAACGAGGACAGTATTTCCAAGATCACGCAGCTCTTTTAATGTATGAATCAGTCTGACGTTATCTCTTTGATGAAGTCCGATACTAGGCTCATCTAAGACATAGAGTACACCTGAAAGAGCAGAACCAATTTGAGTGGCAAGGCGAATACGTTGTGACTCACCACCACTTAAAGTTCCAGCTGAACGATTAAGTGTTAAATAATCAAGGCCTACATCATTTAAAAATTTAAGACGTGAAGTAATTTCAATCAGTAGCTTGGCACCGATCTTTTCTTTGATACCTTCTAGCTTTAAATCCTTAAAGTATTCATAAGTTTCACTAAGTGGTACTTCACAAAGTTCAATAATATTTTTCTCACCAACTTTAGTGCTTAAGGCAATTGTATTAAGACGACGGCCATTACACTCAGAACATTTTTGAACACGCATACTCTTTTCAAGTTCAGAGCGCACTCTTTCAGAAGTCGATTCTTGATACTTCTTATCTAGCCAGTTGATTAGACCAGGGAATGGTTTTGAGAATTCAAAGACAGAATTTTCTGATTTGAACTTATAGGTATAAACCTTATCAGTACCTTCCGTTAGGATTTTAAATATTTTCTTTGGCATCTTTGAAAGAGGAAGTTTTAAATCAAAACCTTCTTCTTTAAGCATGCACTCAACCATCTTGTGAAGGAAGTTATTCTTCTTAGTTAAAAGTGGAATTGCTCCCTTAAGAACAGGTAGAGAGTCATCAAAGATAATCTCGCTAAGTACAAATTCTTTTGATTCACCAAGTCCGTTACACTTTCCACAAGCACCAACAGGTGAGTTGAAAGAGAAGAGTCTTGGTTCAAGATCAGGGAAAACTTCTCCTGTAACATGAGACATATTGATCTCTGAATATGTATGGTATTCATCATCAATCATGACGTGAATAATTCCATTTCCAAGTTTAAGTCCTAGTTCAACTGAGTCAGTTAAGCGCTTTTCAATATCGGCCTTAACAAGGATACGATCGATAACGACTAGGATTTCATCAGATGCTTTAAGAGATTTTATCTCGCTACTATCAAGAAGCATGATTTCATCATTTACGATAAAACGAGAAAACCCCATCGATAGGTACTTTGCCATCTGCTGTTCAAGTGCCTTCTTCGTTTCATCAGTTATTTCTACTGTAATATGAAGTTTTGTTTTTTCCGGTAGATCCATAAGATCACGTGTGATCTGTCCTGGTGTGTAGCTAATAACTTTTTCACCATTGTTTGGATCATAGAGATCACCGACTCTAGCAAAGAGTACTCTCATATAATCATAGACCTCAGTAATAGTACCTACTGTTGATCTTGGGTTCTTGCTTGTTGTCTTCTGGTCAATGGCAATGGCCGGTGAAAGTCCAGTGATTGATTCAACATCTGGTGCTTGCTGCTGGCCAAGAAATTGCCTTGCATAAGATGAGAGAGATTCAATATAGCGTCTTTGTCCTTCGGCATAGATTGTATCAAAGGCGAGGGAGCTCTTTCCCGAACCAGAAGGACCGGTAATAACAGTCAATTGATTCTTGGGAATATCAATCGTGACGTCTTTTAAATTGTGAACACGTGCTTTTACGACTTTAATTTCATTGTTCATTTTTTATAACCTTTAAAGCTAACTTTAAAACATAGTAGCAGCCCATATAATTGGCACAATCTTTTCCATAGAGATCAAAGGCCGTACCGTGATCAACACTTAGACGAAGATAGGGCATACCTAAGGTGATATTGGCGCCCTTAGATTTAAACATCGTCTTAAATGGTGCAAGGCCTTGATCGTGGTACATATAGACGTAGAGCTTATCGCTTGCAAAACTATCATTTAGAAAGAGACCGTCTGCAGGTAGAGGGCCAATAATTCTCTCATCGATATCGAGTTCTTTAATTGCTCTAATAATCTCTTTTTCTTCGCTACCAAGAATACCACCTTCTCCGGCATGAGGATTAATACCAGAAATAATGACATCATTTAAATGGCCAAAATATTTTTTGTAATTATCAACACAAATCTTAATTTTGTTGTGAATAAGATCATGATTTATTTTTGTGGCCACATCCTTAAGAGGAATGTGATCGGTAATTAAAAGTACATTGGCATCATACGACTTAAAGAACATCACAAGATTTTCATTTTGATATCTCTTGCGAAAGTATTCAGTGTGTCCTGACACAGGCTTGCCTTCAAAGAATAATTCATTCTTTGTCGTAGGCATGGTTACTAAAATGTCATTAGGCCCACAAAGATCACAAGCTTGCTCAAGGGCATTATGTGAATAGGGGCTTTGAACTAGTGTATGATTTAATTCGGTAGGTAATTGATTTTTAAATTCTTCACCAACAAAGAGGTGGAATTTAGACTGCTGACTTGATGATAGAAGGCTCCAAGCTTTTAAAAAAACTTCAAGTCCTATTCCTCTTTCATGGCCAGCAGTAACATAGATCATTTCTTCTATAATGTTTTTACATAGTGATTTGCTTTTTCACGTTCAAACCACATTCTTGTAACTTCTTTTGCTTTTGCTTCATATAGTTGAGCTCTAATTCGATTCTTAGCATTTTGAAATAGAGAAGATTCAACAACATCACGAGTTTTTACATAGAAGATATGTGTTTCACCCATCATATTAATTGGTTGAGTGAATTGTCCTTCTTGTGTTTTATTGAGAAGCTTTTGTAACTCTGCAGTTAGGCCATCGGCCGTGATATCACCAAGAGTTGAAGTTTCAATTGAGCCGTACTTACTTGGTAGGGGTCCACCTTTTTGGAAAGACTCCATAGTCTTTTTAAATTTAGAGTAGTCTTTCTTTGTGACAATTGACTCATCGATTGAGAAGTCCACAAGAGTATAGCGATAAGAAACAGTCTTATTATTTACGTTTTCCTTGAAGAACTCGTTCTTAATTTCTTGTTCACTGACAGAGATAAGAGGGATGATTACAACTGAGTTGAAGTGGTTAAACTCAATGGCCTCTTTATTTAGTTCAAAGAACTCTTCAAAGTTTGTATTTGATTTCTTTAAGAAGGCGATAAGGTCATTTCGGCTAAGCCCAAGTCTTTGCTCTTTTCTCTTAATCTCTTTCTCTACAGTTGAGTCTGAAATTACATATCCCTGCTCAGCAAGAGTTGAGCGAATGATGTATTTTCTAATAATAAGATCTGCGACTGCCTTATCTGTATATTTCATATCTTTCTTGTAGATAAATGGTGAAATATTTTGGCGAATAGGAAGTGATTTCTTCACACGCTCGATCATTGATTTTGTGATGACGTGTTCATCAACTACTGCCGTAATCTTATCTAATAGTTTTGTATTCTTTGCTTGTAAGTTTAATGTTGAAAAAAGTAGGGCCAAAAAAAGAAAAAGCCTCATGAACACCTCTTATTACTGTTCTTTCATCGATGAAGTATAGAACAATAATTTATCGTGCCCATGAGGCTTGTGCAAATTATTTAATCTGAATTACTTTAGATTTTTGTCTAAAATTTTAATATTGGCTTTTTTACGTAAGCCTGCGAAATAATCTTCAATAATTCTATCGCGCTTCCTGTCATAAACAAACTTCTTGTAAGCGCCCATATTGATCTCTTCGTACTTTTTCACACCAAGAACCTTAATTACATGGTAACCAAGTTGAGTACGAACCGGACGTGTAATAAATCCATCTTTCTTCCCCTTAATGGCCGCAAAATACTCTGGTGCCATAAAGAAAGCTGGTTGATATCCTACGTCACCACCAGTATGAGCGTTTGGTGATTGTGAATACTTATTAGCTAATTCAGCAAATTTAGCTGGCTCTTGAGTTACTTGCTGATGAATTTCGAAAATCTTCTTTTGAGCAGCATTAATTTCATTTTCTGATGGAGCAACTCTTACTCTTAGTAAGATATGTGCTGTACGATACTCTGGATATTCACTATAGAATTTCTTTACATCTGCATCTGTTACTTTAATCTTTTGGAATTCACCTTCTAGATCTTTTGAAACTTGAGCATTGAAGATGACTTCTTCTAGCTTTCTAACAACGATAGGGTCTTTATCAAGCTTTGCTTTCTTGGCCTTTTCAACACCTAGCTTTTTGTTGATTAGGTCTGTAAGAACTCTCTTCATCGTTACAGGATCATCAGAAACAACATACTTATTTAGTAGGTATGCTTGGTCTAATTCTTCCTTCGTGATTTTTTGACCATTAACTTCAGCTACAACTTTCTTTGGTGCAGCTTCAAGTCCTAGTGCAAGTAGTAAAACTAAGATGATTTTACCGTACATATAGATATCCTTTTCAAATTATAGAAATCAAATTCTTAAACTATATCTAATTGTACCAAAAATTCTTAAAAACTTATAAATTTCACTAAGATGGAACTATTTTTTCCGCAATTTCCTGACAGAACTCGACTAATCCACTCGGAGATATTGTGCTTTTATTAGTGAAAATCAGTTTGAAGTCTGGCGTGAAACGATATTTTCGTGGCATTCCTAAGAAATTATTTAAAATATTATTTCGAAGCTGTTCATTGGCCTCAACGACATTTTGATCAAATTGAAAAACGATCGTGTTATCAATTAGCTGCGCTGATTTTACGCCACAAGGCATCAGGTACGAGCGAGCTTCGAGAATGGCAATCAGTTGATTAAATTCTTCAGGGCCTGGGCCGTAGATATCAAAGATTGTTTCTTTTAAAGCAGTGATTTCATCAATTGATTTTGAATTTGATAATTGCTTGTAATATTTTAAACGCTCACTTGATTCACTAATAAAGTGGGCAGGAATGAAGGCCGCAAATGGTGTGTTAATTTCAATATCTTTTGTGATGACTTTCTTTTCACCACGAAGTTCTTGAATCGCCTCTGTTAGAAGCTCCATATAAAGTTCAAGACCAATGGCCTCAATATGACCAGATTGGTGTGCGCCGAGAATATCTCCGGCACCTCGAATTTCAAGGTCACAATTGGCAATTTGGAAACCACTTCCCATATCTGCATATGTCTGTAGGGCCTTAAGTCGCTTGGCCGCAACTTCTGTAATATTGCGATTATTTGGAACAACAAAGTAACAGTAGGCCTTCTTATCAGATCGGCCAATTCGCCCACGCAACTGGTGAAGTTGTGCAAGGCCGTAGCGATCAGCACGATCAACAATCATTGTGTTGGCATTTGGAATATCAATTCCTGATTCAATAATAGTAGTCGAAATAAGAATCTGGTATGCACCGTTGTAGAAAGCGGAGATACGAGACTCAAGTTCTTTTTCTGCCATCTGTCCGTGAGCAAAAACAATCTTTGCTTCAGGAACGAGTTCTCTAATATAGGCCGTGTAATTTTCAATATCTTGAACGCGATTGTGGACAATAAAGACCTGGCCACCACGCTTTAGTTCACGATTAATTGCCGATTGGATTGTGTGATCATCTTCTTTAATCACATAAGTCTTAATCGACTGTCTTCTAGGAGGAGCCGTCTTGATAAGAGCAAGATCTTTAAGTCCTAAGAAAGATAGTTGTAGTGTCCTAGGAATTGGCGTTGCTGTTAATGTTAAGAAATCGACTGATGACTTTAGAAGTTTAAGTTGGTTTTTATGGCCAACACCAAAGCGTTGTTCTTCATCAACAATAACAAGTCCTAGGTCTTTATAACGAATGGTTTTACCTAGAAGTTTATGAGTACCAACGATAATATCAATTTCGCCTTTTTCTAATTTTTCCTTTGTTTCTTTTTCATCCTTTCCTGTTTTAAAACGAGAAAGGTAATCGATACGAACTGGGAACTTTTCAAAGCGTTTAACAAATGAATTATAATGTTGAAGCGCAAGAACTGTTGTCGGAACTAAGACCGCAACCTGCTTACCATCAAGAACAGCTTTAAAAGCTGCACGCATGGCGACTTCTGTTTTTCCAAAACCAACATCTCCACAAACTAGAAAGTCCATCGCTGTACTTGCTTGCATCTTATCAATAACAGAATCAATAGCGTTCTTTTGGTCTGGTGTTTCATTAAAAGGAAATGAAAGCTCAAACTCTTTAAAGTCATGATCTGGTGGAGAAAATTGAAAGGCCTTGGCCGATGCTCTTTCGGCCTGAAGCTTTAAGAGGTCAAAAGCTAGCTTCTTAATAGATTCACGAGCTCTAGAAGTTAGCGCCGAGAATTTATTTGTTCTTAAGCTGTCGACATTAACATTTAGTTCTCCGCCGGCATGCTTTTGAATAAGATTCATCTTATAAATTGGTACGAATACTTTATCATTACCTTTATAAAGAAGAACGAGGTAGTCCGTTTTAGAGCCACCAATATCCATTGCTTCTAAGCCTAAGTACTTTCCGATACCGTGTTTAGAGTGAATTACGAAGTCACCTTCTTTAAGAGAAGCCAGCTGTTCTGCAAAGAGATCATAGTCGTGAATCTTTGAAACCTTGGCCTTGTCTCTTCTAATTGAAAATAAATCACTATCTGAAATTGTAAGTAATTTATCACTAGGGTAGAAGAATCCTTCACTTAATTTGAAAGGAACAAACTCGATACGTTTCTTAATTTCACCATCTACTTCAAATGTTTCAATTAAGTGTTCAATTTCTTTTCGAGAATTTTCATTTTGAATTGTGAAAATAATTTTCCCGGAGTATTTGAATTCACTTTTAATATGCTTAAAGAGTCCTGTTAAAAACTCTTTTTTAACTAAGTAGTTAATGTCGTGATAAGAGATATAAGACTTGAAAGGTCTAAACCCAAGATCAACGATATTACTGTCATTATCAAGGTTAACAGTAATATTTAAATGATTGAGATTTAAACAAGCGATATCTTTTAAACGATCAATTGTTGATAAGTCGTAAAAATATTTTGGTTCTGGAAGCAACTCTTCACAGTCTTCGAAATCTCTAGCGAGGTCATCACAGTAATTTGAAAAATAGTCTTCAACATTGTCACGATCAAAGATTGAAATAATCCAATTTTCGTTAATGTAGTCGAGAAGTGTTACTGTTTCATTTTCATTAAAAAATAAAGGCGTATAGATTGGATGATTTTCAAAAAGCATTCCACTGGAAAGCTTGCTAAAAATATCATTACGTTTTTCTAATAAGTCTCTTTGATTGGCCCTTGGGCGAGGAATATTATTTCGTAAGTTATTTGAGTATTGTGACTCACAAAAAATTGTTGGCCCAGGTGCAATGATAATTGATTCAAGTTTCTTATCTTTAATAGTCTTTAAAGTTTCTTTATCAATTTCATAAATTTCTTCAATCATTTCATCAAAATAATGAATACGAATTGGATGATGACCAACAGGGTAGATGTCAAAAATCTCACCTTTCTTAGAAAATGTTCCTTGTTCTTCCACTGTAAATGAAGAGCTGTATCCAAGCTGAACTAATTTTCCAGCTAACTCATCTGGAGAAATAATATCTGATTCATTAATTTCAATTTTAGTTTCATTGAAAAAGTTGGCCGGTGGAACTTTTAATCCAAGAGATTCTATTGAAGTGATAACTATTAATTCTTTATTTTCAGCACGAATAATTTTTTCTAATGCTGAGTGTCGGGCAAGTTGTGCACTTTCAGAGGCAAACATTCCCGAATAAGGTGACGCGTCTAGTCCTGGGTAGAAAACAAGTTTTGTTTTAGAAAAGCTCGTTTTTACAAGCTCGTAGAACTGTTCTGCGTCATCATAATTTTCAAAAATAAATAAATTCGATGGATTAATTTTACCATTTTTTTCTTGTAATAAGAACTTAGCAAATGCCCAGTGCTCCCTATTAATACCGTCGATGGTAAGGTCGTGTTGCCTAGTGTCTAACCATGTTTCTAGTTTTGTGCGTAGTGGTGAAAATAAATCCATGTCGTTTTTTAACATAAAATATAGTGAGAACAAAGAATTTATGCATTGGCCCATGCGTTACTAAATAGAAGATATTACTCAAAAAAAGAGGGGCCAATTTATTTCCAAAGTGCTAGTAATCGTGTAATATTTGGGAACTTACTTTACTTATACATGGAGATAAATCGATGTCGCAAAACTTTGACGTCTATATGCCGGTGTTAATTTTAGCCGCTGTAGCAGTAGTCGCTTTCTTTGGAACATTACTTGTCGGTCGTCTTGTAAGGCCAAATAATCCAACAGAATTGAAACTTACGCCATACGAATGTGGTGAGGAACCAACTGGTACTGCTTGGTCTAACTTTAACGTTCGTTTCTATGTTATCGCTCTAGTATTCTTAATCTTTGATGTTGAAGGTGCTTTAATGTTCCCTGTTGCAACAGTTTATAAAAACTTTGTCGACATCGGGCAGGGTGGTGCAGTTCTTGGATCACTACTTCTATTCATTGTTATTTTAAGTTTAGGTTTAGTTTATTGCTGGAAGAAAGGTGACCTTGATTGGGTTAAGTCATTCCAAGCAAATATTAATGGAAAGGATAAATAATGAATTCAACGATTGTATCGTATTTATCACAAGCACCAGGCTATTCAATGGCCGTGGATGCACTATCAAAACTTTTAGGAACTGATGCAACTGGAATCGTAACTTTTTTACTATTCTTAGTTTTCTCATTAATCATCGTTGGTGCACTTGCAACAATTGGTGGTCTTGGTACTTACGCTGAAAGAAAGATTTCTGCCGACCTTCAAATGAGACAAGGTCCTAACCGTGTTGGTCCTTTTGGTATTCTTCAGTTTTTAGCTGATGGTGTGAAGATGATTCTTAAAGAGGACGTTGTTCCACGTGATGCGGACAAGTTCTTATTTAACATTGCACCACTTCTAGCTTTAGTTGGTGTATTCATGTCACTTGCTGTTGTACCATTCTCAAGCGGATTTACTCTTACACACCTTAATGTTGGTGTTTTCTACTTACTAGGTGTTTCTTCACTGGTTGGTGTTGGTATCTTCCTTGGTGGTTACGCATCTAACTCAAAGTGGTCAATGCTTGGTGGTATGAGGGGTGCTTCTCAAATCATCTCTTACGAAGTTCCAGTAACTCTTTCAATTCTAGCAATTGTCATCATGACTGGTTCACTATCATTTAAAACAATTACAGAAGCTCAAGGTGGTTTACCTCACCAATGGTTTGTTCTTCATAACCCATTTACTTTCATTGGGTTCTTCGTACTTTTTATCGGTGCACTTGCAGAAACAAACAGAGCTCCTTTTGACTTACCTGAAGCGGAATCAGAACTAGTTTCTGGTTACCACACTGAATTTACAGGTATGAAGTTTGCATTCTTTGCACTTGCAGAATACATCGAAGTTTTCGTTGTTTGTGGTGTTTGTGCTGCTTTATTCCTAGGTGGTTATCAAGTTCCTTTTGGCCTTGGTTCAGGTGAATTCGTAAATAAATTAATTCCTTCAGCTCACCCAATGATCGGTAAGCAAATTGGAAACTTTTTACAACTTGGATCTTTCGTAACTAAGACACTTGCTCTTTATTACGTTGTAATTTGGATCAGATGGACACTACCAAGAATGAGAGTTGACTCTCTAATGGTACTTTGTTGGAAATATCTAACTCCAATTGCACTATTTAATATGATTGGTTGTGCTGTATGGCTTTACCTATTTAATGGTAAGTCTATGTGGGCAATTCTTGGAAAAGTAATCGCATCTGCATCTGCTGGTGCGGGCGGACACTAATATTTAAGGATATTTGAAATGTTTATTAACACAATGTTTTTAATTTCAGCAGCGGCTACAGTTATAGGAGCATTCCTTGTCGCCGTTTCAAAAAATTTAATGCATGCATGTATCTACCTTCTACTTACTCTTTTTGGAGTAGCTGGTCTTTATGCAACTCTAGGCGCTGACTTCTTAGCTGCTACTCAGTTAGTTGTATATGCTGGTGGTGTTGTTATTCTCATGCTATTTGCCATCATGTTAACTGGTGGGGTTGAACAAGCTTACAATAAGCTAGGGATCAAGAAAGTAGCAGCAATGGGGACGACTAAAACGTACACTATTGCAGCAATCATGATGCTTGTAATCAGTTTTGTATTAATGAAAATCCTAGCACCTGTTTTAAAGATTCAAAAACATGTGCAACTGGAAGATATGCAATCAACAGTTGAAGAGATCGGAACTAAGCTAATTACGGATCACGTACTAGCTTTCGAAATTTCTTCAATCCTGCTTCTTGGAGCTCTTGTTGGTGCAGCAGTAATTTCTAGACCAAGGAGATTAAAAAAATGATGACTTTATCTTCTTACTTACTAATTTCTTTCTTCTTATTCCTTGCAGGTATTGCAGTAATGGTAGCGAGAAAGAATATTATCGCGATCCTTCTTGGTGTTGAGTTAATTTTAAATGCGGCTGCTCTTAACTTTGCAGCTTACACAAGATACGCAAACCAGAATATTGACGGAAATATTATGTCACTATTCATTATTATTGTTGCTGCTGCTGAAGCGGCCGTTGGTTTAGCAATCGTGATTCGTTTCTTCCAAGTTAAAGATTCGATTCATATTGATGATGCAACTGAACTAAAAAGTTAATTAGAGATATAAGGGAAAAAAATGGATTATACGATTTCAAGTATTGCTCCAATTGTTCTACTACCGTTCTTTGCTTTCGTGATTAATGCATTTATTGCATCACGCTTTACGAGAACTGCTGTAGCGATCAGTTGTGCAGCAATCGCAGGTTCGACAATTTATGCGTGGAGAATTTTTAGCGACTTCGTTTTCGGAACGTACTCTGCTGATTATCATATCCACAAAGTATTCACTTGGTTTGACCTAACTGGTGGTGGGCAAGAGTTCGTAGTAAACATGGGTATCTATATTGATAACATGACTGCTGTTCTTCTTATGATGGTTACGGCCGTTGCTACACTTATCCACGTTTTCTCAACTTGGTATATGAAAGATGACATGAACTACGGTAGAAACGGACGTTTCTTCACTTATATGTCACTCTTCACTTCTGCAATGCTTGGTCTTGCACTTTCAGATAACCTATTTTCAGTATTTATCTTTTGGGAGCTTATGGGATTCTGTTCATACTCTCTAATCGGTCACTACTACGAGAAAGAAGTTGCTGGTGCTGCTAACGTTAAGGCCTTCATGACAACAAGAGTAGGGGATGTTTTCTTCCTACTAGGTATTGTTGCTCTTTGGACTGTTGTTGGTTCAGTAAGTTTTGTAGACCTATATAAAGCGATCGATGCTGGTGGATTAGCTGGTCAGGCGGTACTTGGTATCCCTCTAGCAACATTTGCTGGTTTCTGTATCTTTATGGGAACAATTGGTAAGTCAGCGCAATTCCCTTTAAACGTTTGGCTACCAGATGCGATGAACGGTCCAACTCCATGTTCAGCGCTAATCCACGCTGCGACAATGGTTGCTGCTGGTGTTTATCTATCACTAAGAATTTACCCGCTACTTGATGCTGGTGGACTTTTAACTTTTGTTGCTTATATCGGTGGTATTACTGCTTTCGGTGCTGCAACAATTGCTCTTGTTCAAACAGACTTCAAAGCGGTACTAGCTTTCTCAACAATCTCTCAACTAGGATATATGGTTCTAGGTATTGGTGTTGGGTCATATAATGCTGCATTCATGCACCTGATTACACACGCTGTTTTCAAGGCATGTCTATTCCTAGCTGCTGGTTCTGTTATTCACTCTCTACACGATCACCACACGCATGCTCACGTACAAGAGATGCCACGAATGGGTGGTCTAAGACATAAAATGAAATTTACTTGGTTTGCAATGTGGTGTTGTACTCTTGCAATCGCAGGTATTCCATTCTTCTCTGGTTTCGTATCGAAAGATAGAATCCTAGGGGATGCTTTAATTGAAGCACTTCACTCACCAGTAATGGTTGCTCCGGCAGTTCTTGGTTTCATGGGTGCTCTACTAACAGCTTTCTATATGTGTCGTATGATGTTCCTAGCTTTCCACGGTAAGCCAAGAGACAAAGAAGTATACGATCACTGTCATGAAGAAAAGCTTACTTGGAACAGAAACGTACCTCTACTTATCCTAGCTGTATTTACTCTAGGTGTTTGGTTCTCTGGTTCATTAACAGGACAAGGTTTTGTTAAAGTTGCAGATAAAGCAAACGGTAAGTATGAGTGGTTCCAAACTTTAATTCAAAAGCCTAAGAAAGGTCAGTTCGAAAACTATAAGCGTGAGCAACTTGGATCAATTGATGTACGTGAAAAAGGTACATTTACAACTTCTAAGTATGATTCAACTTACGGACTATCTGAAGAAGAAGCACACCACATCCACCAGGTTCACTATATTGGTGCTGGTATGTCGATTGTGATTGCTTTCTCTGGTGTATTCATCGCGATGATGATGTACCTATGGGGTAAATGGAATCCAGGTTTCTGGGTTAACTCATTTAACCGTTATTACAGAACACTACAAAACAAATATTTTATGGATGATCTTTATATTGGTGGCTTCATCAAGAAGGGACTTCTTCCGTTTAACAACCTATTAGCTAAGTTTGACATGGGGGTCTATGACAGATACGCAGTTGACGGTTGGGCAACGGTTACACGTTTTGTAATGAGAGTTTCAGCGTGGTTCGATAACTTATTTGTCGACACAATGATGGTAGATGGTACTGGGGCAAGTGTACGTTTATTCAACGTTATCTTAAGAACGATCCAAAACGGAAAGATCCAGTTCTACATCGCAATGATTATTTTAGTACTATTTGGTTATATTTTAGCTTTATAAGAGAATTAAGGAGTTACAGTGAACGCACATTCTAATCTATTAAGTTGGATTCTGTGGATGCCTATGATCGGTGTTCTTGGGGTACTTTTATTACCTAAGACGAAAGAGACGGCAATTAGAGTATGGTCTTTGATTAATACTGTGATCACACTTGTTTTATCAGGTTGTCTATACATGAAATTCGACAATACTGTGCCAGGTATGCAAGAGATGTTTACAATTAAACATTCTTGGATTTCGCAGTTTAACATTTTTTATCACCTAGGAATTGATGGTATTTCATTACCAATGGTTCTTTTAACTTCGCTTCTTTTTGCGATCTGTATCCTTTCTTCATGGACAGTTAAAAAGCAAGTTAAAGGTTACTTTGCATTACTACTAATGCTTCAATCAACTGTTTACGGTGTATTCTTATCAATGGATTTCTTCCTGTTTTATGTTTACTGGGAAGTAATGCTAATCCCAATGTTCTTCCTAATCGGAATTTGGGGTGGTGAGAATAGAGAGTACGCAGCTGTTAAATTCTTCTTATATACATTCTTTGGTTCAATCCTAATGCTTGTTGGTATGGTTGCTCTATACTTCGTAACAGGACAAGGTGTTGATTCATTCAATATTCTAGCGCTTTCAGGCGGTAAATTTGTAAACGAAACTGTAAATATCTTTGGTATGGCACTTCCATTTGCAAAAGTATTCTTTGTAGCACTTTTCATTGGTTTCGCGATCAAAGTTCCAGTTTTCCCATTCCACACGTGGCTACCACACGCACACGTTCAGGCACCAACAGCGATCTCAGTTATCCTTGCCGGTGTACTACTTAAGATGGGTACTTATGGTTTCCTAAGAATTGCATTCCCAATCTTCCCATCAGCTTCTGTTTACTTTGCAGACGCAATTGCATGGCTAGGTTTAATTAACGTTATTTACGGTGCATTCTGTGCCATGGCACAAACAGATGTTAAGAAACTTGTTGCATACTCTTCAGTTTCTCACATGGGATTCGTAATGCTAGGTCTTGCTGCTATGACAGTTCAAGGTATGAACGGTGCTGTTCTTCAGATGTTCAACCACGGTACTTCAACAGCTATGATGTTCCTTCTTATCGGTATTCTTTATGAAAGATCACACCACAGATGGATCGTTAGACCAGATGGAACAAAAGGTTTTGGTGGTCTTTATACACAACTTCCAAAGTTCTCAATTGTTTTCATCATCGCGATGTTCGCATCAATGGGTCTTCCAGGACTTTCAGGTTTCATCTCTGAAGCTCTAATTTTCCTAGGGATCTACAATAGATTTACAACAATCACTGTTCTTGCAGTTGTTGGTCTTCTTCTTGGTGCTGCTTACCTACTATGGATGTTCAAGAGAATGTTCTTTGGTGAGGTTATTGAAGAAAACAAATCTTATACAGATATGAATGCTAGAGAAATCTTCTACATGGTTCCACTATGTATTGCAGTAATCCTATTTGGTATTTGGCCATCTCCATTACTAGATATGATGAAGGCTTCTGTAGGTAAACTAGTTTCATTATTAGCGACTTTTTAATAGTCAATAGGTGAAGTGATGGCTTTAAATTATTTAGCGAGTATCTCACATTATATTCCGGAGCTTTTAGTGTGCTTCACGATGGGGGCCTTAATCCTCATCGAAGCTACTTACGGAAATGATGAAAAAGGTAGCTCAAAAAACATGTTTTACTGGGGTTCAATGCTTGGACTACTATGTGCGCTTATCTATCAAGTTAAAGGTCTTGGTATTGAGCCGACACATATCTTTACTAAGTCTTTAGTTATTGATCACTTCTCAGGTTTTGCAAAGATCGTAATGATCCTAAGTACAGCTGGTGTTATTTACCTTTCTAAGATCTCTAAGGATCTTTACGAAGGAACAAAAGCTGAATACACAATTTTAGCAATGGGTGTTTTAGTTGGTGGGATGCTTCTAGCTTCTGCAAACAATATGCTTCTATTCTATTTAGGGATCGAAACACTTTCACTACTATCATATGCAATGGCCGCGCTTAAGAAGAACGATGAACGTTCAACTGAAGCTGGTCTTAAGTATGTTCTATACGGTGGTGTAACTGCTGGTATGATGTTATTTGGTATGAGTCACATCTTTGGTGTTCTAGGGACAATTAACTTCTCTGAACTTATGCCAATGCTATCAACTCTATCAACTGAGCAAACAGCAATTCTTATTCCTTCATTCCTACTTTTCTTTGTAGGTATTGGTTATAAGATTTCTTGTGTGCCTTTCCACATGTGGTCTCCAGATGTTTACGAAGGTTCACCTCTGCCAGTTACAGCATTCTTCTCATTAGTTCCTAAGTTTGCAGGGATCGTAGCATTTGCTCGTCTAACTCAGGTATTCTTTGGTGGAGATGTTGGTGTTCTTAAGGACTCTTGGCTAGTTCTTCTAAGTATCGTAGCAGCTCTTACAATGACAGTTGGTAACGTTTCAGCTATCGGTCAGCGCTCAATTAAGAGAATGCTTGCTTTCTCTTCAATTTCACACGCTGGTGTAATGATGCTTGGTGCGATTGTACTTGGTAAATCAGGATGGACAGCAATTCTTTTCTATTCTGTAACTTACTTATTTATGACTCTTGTAGCATTCTATGTTGCTTCATTCATTCAAGATCACTACGGTAATGATCATATCGATCGTTTCTCAGGTCTTATTAAGAAGCATCCAGTTATGGCAATTGCTATGGCGATTACAATGTTCTCTTTAGCTGGTCTTCCTCCATTATCGGGATTCGTAGCTAAGTTCAACATTCTTGCTGCAATTATTGATAAGAAATTCTATGTACTAGCGGTTATTACTGCTCTTAACTCTGTAATCTCTCTTTATTACTACATGAAAGTTGTTCGTGTAATGATTCTTAAAGATGCAGAGTCTGATGAGCAAATCGGTGGTTTCGGATTTATCAACCAACTAGTAATTGGTGCTTATACGCTTCCAGTTGTACTTCTTGGTATTTTCTGGCAAAAGCTTATCGCTCTTGCTAACGGAGCCTTGCTCCTAATTAAGTAGTATGGAATTAGTACTACTAACATCTTTAATTTTCTTTATTATTCTTGGGGTAGTCTTAGGCTACCCCTTGTTTTTCAAACCTAAAATGGCCCAGGCTCCTTTCAAGAAACTTAATCGTGAGTCTCATCTGGCCAAATCAAACTTAACTTCATTTAAGACGACATTTAAGCTTCTTATTGTATTTCAGGTTATTGCCATGATTACTGTTGTCATTCTTGGTGCCCAAACACTAGATTTTTACAAAGAAGCGTATTCAATATTGATTGGTCTTGCTACAATTTTAATACTACTTATTTTGTAATTATCTAAAATTAAAGAGGATAGTTCTTGGAACTAATTATTGCTTTGCCGCTTTGGCTAATCGTTATTCAATTAATGGGTTCTCTTCTTAACTCAAAAGAAATCTTACCAACTTTGAGCCTGAAGAAATATTTAGCAGCTTCTCACAGTGTTGAAAGTATTGATGCTTTAAGTTTTAACTCTTTTATCGTGATCTTGTTTTTGGCCATTTTTGGACAGACATTATCTGCGTTTTTCTTACTCACAAATGAGATTAGATATATCTTACCATTCTATGCTCTAATGGTTGCGGTCACTGTATTCGTTGGTATTTTTAGATTTAGACTATCTCTTATTCGTTCTGAGATTATTGAAAAGACTCAAATTGTTATATGCCAGCTTATTGTCCTGAGTACTCTTTTAATTATTTACTCATTGATTCAGTCTAATAGCTTCCTAATAAAATTATTTTTCGCTTTTCCGATCTTAGCTCTTTTTTATACGACTGAGATTGAAGTTATAAAGGCTGGTTCTATTTACTCTGATAAGAAATATATTAGTATACAGTGCTCATATGTAAGGCTTTTATACCAAAGTTTTATTGCTCTCTTCTTTATTAATTTAACTTTTACTAATACTGATTGGTCACTGCTGTTTAAAAGTAAGTTTGAATCGGTAGCTTTATACTATTTTGTCATAACGCTTTTTGTTTTAATTTATCAAACCATTTTAATTATCTTGAGTAACACTTACTTAAAGTTTCAACCACTCAAAGACTATTCGACTATACTTAGTAGCGCTCGCAGTAGGGCCGTCTTTAGTTTAGTCGTTATTATGATTTTATGTATTACAAAGGTATTCAATGTATTTTAATATCTTAATCATTATATTCTTCTTGTTGGCAGCATTTTCTAAGAAGAGATATACGATGATTCTATATCCAGTATCACTAACGATGCTTCTCTTAAATTTTCTAGGTGTATCATCAACTGTGCTACTGTACTTCTTATTTATTTTCTTATCTCTGCTTATTCTAATTCTAAGTGTTGTTGAATATTGTTTTCCAACTTCTGAAGTTAGGTTTAAGCGTTTTGAGTATCTGCCTTACTTCCTATTTACGACAATCGTACTGGGTGTATTCTCAGTTAATATCTATCACCTTAAGAGTAGCGGTGGATTAATTGGTTCAATTAACAACTTTAATGTTGATACACATGTTGATTGGACAATATTATTAAAATTTAGTGTACTGCTAGTATTTATAGCATTTTTATCAATTGTGAATTTAGATGGAGATAAGAATGCATAATATCGATCCATTTACACTATTATCAACTCTATTTGTTATTAATATTGGTGTTTATCTCTTCACTAAGAGATTTACAAAAAAACTTTTCTCTCTTTTTACAATCATAGCAATTTTTCTTCTGTTAATTGATCTAAGGGTACAAGAGTCTATTAGTTTAGGTGATGGAGTCATGATTTTCATTTATTCAGCTCCTATCTTTCTTATTATCAATGCTATCTTCAAAGAGTTTAAAGTAAGGCAGGGTTTAAAATGATTTATATTAATATCTCATTATTCATCCTAGCATTAATTGGCCTTCATTTTAGTAGTCGATTAAATAATTATGCTAAGGCCTTTATTAGCATTTTTCCTATACTTTTAAATTTTACTTATTACTTTGCTGGTGTTGAATTTGATTTCTTTAATACCATTATACCTTTTGTTTTTTCTTACTTAGTAATTGATCAGTCTAAGCGTAAGGTTTTTGAAGTTTTACCATTTGGTATCTTACTTCTACCAATTGATATTAATTTAAAGATTATAGGTTTTAGTACATGTAGCTTGTTTAATTTCTCAAGGGTGGACTTTAAGTTTCGATCTTTAGCAATCTTAAAAATAGCTATAATTTGTTTTCTTACACTTGTTGATAAGTCCGCTTCATTCAAGTACCTATTTTCGGCATATTTATTTTTAAGCTTTTTACATTCAAATGATGATAACTTTGCTATTACGGACGGCGTGATAATGTCATTTTTGTTATTATCAAATATCCAGCATATTTCACCGACTCTTAATATATTCCTTATCTCTTTATCGATTCTACTTTTCTTAGCTGTCATTAGTAAGGCCAGTATCTTTAAGGCCGTATTCTTACTAACTTCAATTATTGCAGTCTTATTGAATTTAGAGTCGCTATTGATGTCGATTCTAGTTTTCTTTTATGTAGGGAAGTCCTTGATCGCTACAAAGAATATTTTAGCGCAAGAGATACAAGTACTAAAAAAGTACTTTTCATATGAATTATTTGATCAGGTTTGGTTATTGGGCCTATTTACTTTGGCCTTTACAATTGAAAATACGGGGATTCTCGTCTTAACCTTCTTTGTTGCGACGATAGTATTTCTACTAAATACTGAATCTACACTAAAGAATCGCCAAGAGCTTCAGTGGTTCGAATTTCTCTATTGTTTAATCACAATTAGCTTAATTTCTTTTGGGCTAATTTATTTCCAAGGCTTTATTGGTGATATCAACAGAGGCCCTATTTACTATGCAGTAGGTTCTTATTTTACTTTAAATCTTTTAGTTTTTGGGCTTGCTATCAAGTTAACCGAACTTACAACAATGATTGGGACTAAAGTTAACTTAGGAAATATGAAACGATTTGCATTTCTTGATGAAATTTTTGCATCTAAAGATACAGCAAGTTCTCAGATAAGTATGAGTCGATCACATATTGGCGTATTTGCTCTATCTTATCGAAGTGTACGAGCATTAAGTATGATTCTTATGGCATCGTATTTTCTCGTACTAATTATCCAGGTGGTAATGAAATGAGTTATAATAAAGAGCATCTTATTCTTATAGCTTCTATACTTATTTCAGCTATTTTATGCTTTGTATTTAGTGGCACTATGTATGCAACAGGATTCTCAGGATTAACTTTGGGAATAGAATTTGGCTTCTTACCAGCAGTTGGTGCCTTATTTACCTTATATCTTTTAAGAAAGTCTGATTCACTAAGCTTGTCATTAATGGCACCTCTTGCTTTTGCTATCTTTGGTGCTACAAACTTAGCAACTTTTGTCCTTGCAGCGATGTCACTACTTTCGATTGCAAAATTACATAATTTTAAATTTCTAGCTTATTTATTTGTGAATTTAATAGGACTATTAATCTTCAAAGATCAATTCTACTATCTTTTCTATTCACTAGTCGTTTCATCTTTATTATTCATTTTCTTTTCTAAAGAAGATAGTGTCTTACTATCTCTTATCATTTTGAAATATCTAACACTTATCAATTACGCAGAATATGTTTCAAGTTCCGCAATTATCATAGTTCCTTTTATTGTTCTTCTTTTAATAGGACTTCATTTTAGATCAAGAGTTACTAATTCGATTAATATTCTTGCTCTATCTCTATTGCTACTTACTCAAGTTCATACATTACCACTATTACTTACGTCCCTTAGTTTACTTGGATTATCTGAGTTCATTAAAGGTTCTAAGGAGCGTATGCAATTTATTATGACAGCTAATATTTCAATGCTGACGATAATCTTATCGATTTCATTTGTTTCAGGTCTAGCAAAGCTGATACCTTTGATGGTTCTACTTACAATATTTGTCGATTTCTGTAACAAGAGTATGGAGTTAAACCATGCAAGCTAGTTTTTATTCACTATTATTATTCTATCCTGTTACATATTTTTTAAACTCTATTTTAGAGAAATATTCTGGGATTAATGAAAAGCAACGCACATCGATTCTTTCAGTTATTTTCTTAGGTGTGTTTTATTTTCTATTTAAAGATTTTGTTTTCTCTTCAACAGAGAGAAGTTATTTTGCTGTAACAGCAGTTACTTTTTCATTTTTCTTTTTTAATAGTAAGGGTGACTTAAGATCTTTATTTAAAGGTTTTACACTTTTATGGTTTTCACTTTTTAATATTTGGAATTTTACTGGTGTTACGGATATTGTACTGCTTTTAGGGGCACTATGTTTTTTTGATACGGACAAAAAGAGTGAGCATAGCCTATTTTATATCCTCGCTTGGATTGTCATCGCAGTAGTTTATTTCTTTGTGAAAGAGTTCCAAGGTGTTGAGTTAGGGAATTTCTTTTATGAGATCTTAATTGTTGTTACGACAGCATTATTAATGCCTAAGGAAAAGAAGCGCCCATATCTATCAATCCTACAATATATTTTCTGCTTATCTGTCTTAGAAAGATTTATCAGTTTGAATATAGAGTTAAGTCCTTATTTCTACCTTCTATTCCTATGTGTGCAGGTGATATTCTCGTTTATAAAAGTGGATACTCGTTATCAGGCCATTCAACTTATGTCGATATGTTTGACTAGTGCAGTTATCTATCTTCCAACATTTGGTATTGATAGTTTTTATCAATTATTCTTAGTCATCTACTTATTAATATTTGCTATTAAGGTTGATTATTCTCCGCTTGTTTCAAAACTAATGGGGATTGTACATGTGGCCTACTTATTTTTAATAGGACATATTGTTTATTTACACATGGATTATCTAACGAATTTACAATTACTTTCGACGATATTCTTGATTATTTCACTAGCATACAGACAGAATATATTCGGTATTGTGAAAAATAATCCACGCACAGCCTAGATTTGATTTAAATTCAAATACTTAGGATAATGAAGACATGATAAAGTTTCGTGTCAAAACCAAATCGAATAAGGTTTTGGGCCCCTTTGTATTTTCAGAATTAATCGAGTTGGGTCATAAAGATGCAATCGATGACTCATGTCTATTTCAAAAGTTTCCAACTGGGGATTGGGCCCCTGTAAATGCAATTCCAGAACTAAGTGAGCTCTTTTCTAAAATAGAAGAACCAGCGCCTGTTAAAGAACAAACAGAAAAAGAAGTAAAATATGCTCAAACAGATAGTGAGCAAAAGCATCACACGCTAATTGGTGAAGATAAGACGGCCTTTAATGAATTTAAGTTCTCTAAGGACAAAGATATCGATATTGACTATCAGGAGATCGAAGAGAAGTTTAAGGCCAAGAAAGAATTAGAAGATGAAGCAAAGGATGAGGTCGAAGAAGAAGGCCCTCCTCCAATTGATAAAACAGTTCTCGTTAATGTTTCTAGTTTGAAAAAGCAAAGTCCTAATCAAGAAGATGACGAGGATGTAGCTAAAACTGTCGTTGTAAATAATTTTAGAGAAGAGTTTGATCTTGATAGCGATGACGAAGATTCTGAAGGTGAAGAAGGTGAAGAAGGTGAGGGGAAAGATAAGGAGCCAGAACCGGAACCTGAGGAAGTTGTGGATGCTGATGCTGCAACTCAGATGTTTAATCTTGCAGAATTAAAGAAAGAAGAGCTTCCAACAAAGACTGAAGATTATAGTGATATTGAACTTCAGATTATGCAGGAAGAGCGTAGACTTAAAAAGAAGCCGAAGAAAAAAATTGTTCAAAAGAAAGTCGAAAAGAAAGAAGTTACTAGTAATAAGAAAAGAAACCTCGTTGTTGTATTATTTCTTGTGGTGACAATCATCTTCCTATTGCCAGAAGAGAAGAAAGATATTGAAACAGTCGTTGTTCCAAAGATTTCATTTCCTGTTGCAACTGAAGTTGCTCAACCTCAAAAAGCACAATTGGCCTATAAAGAAGGTATGGCCTTGTTTAAACAAGAAGGCTTTGTAAATCGTATTAGTGCGGCCAACAAATTTAATCTCTCGCTTCGCTATAAGTTTTCAGGAAACCCTGCAATTAGCAAATTAATCCACGCTTATAGTGATTTACTAATTGATACACAAAATAAATTTGAAGCAGGTCAGGTTCTGTCTAAGCTTATTAGAATTGAAGAGTCTAAGCTTCTCTCAGATATTGATGTCGTTATTGGTGCCGCTCAATTCTATGCCTATTTTCAAAAGTATGAAACGGCGATTTTTGCTATCGAGAGATATAATTATTTAAAATCGAATAAGCCTTCCATTAAGATGTTTTCAATTTACTTGAATTATCTTTTAAAAGCAGGTGAGCTCGATAAGGCCAAGATTGTTTATGACAAGCTATTTAAAGCAAAGCTAAGAACAGTTGAATCGATTGATGCAATGGTTAACTACTTACTCTTAAATGAGAATAGTACAGAGGCCCTTAAGCTTATAACTGAGAATAAGACAAAATTTCAAAGTGATTACCGATTCTTAATTATATATGGAGACCTCCTCTTAGAATTAGAAAAAATGGGCGAACTAAATAAGATTGCCTCGATCTTAATTGCAAAATACGGTGGTGGATCACCATACAACTTTGCCCAAGGTTTAAAATTTATGGGTTTTGTTAAAGCCTATAATAAGGACATTCAAGGTGCGACAAAGTTATTCCAACAATCACTTAAGATCTATGATGATGAATCTCTAAGAGATACTCTTGCAACTTTAGATGTAGCGGGAAGTGATCTCACTCAAAAAGTTATTTCAACAAGTAAGATTAAAGTTCTTATTAGGCAATCAAAAGACGAAGTTGCGCTTTTAAATTGGGATAGGGCCTTTGAATTGGCCTTAAGAGCTGTTTCGTTGGATGAGACGAGTATTGATGCAAAACTTTACTTAGCAGAGCTACAAGTCAAAAGAGGGTATTTTGATTTTGCGATAACAACGCTAACTAAGCTTCGAGCACTTCACCCAGTTAATCCACGAATTAATTATGCTCTTATTAAAGCTAATATTATGTCTTACAAGAAAGATGAGGCCAAGCGTTTACTATCGGCTTTATCGACAAGTGAGAAGTTTAGAGAGACTTTTGAATTTCATATGCTTTTAGGGCTTTATTATAATTTAATTGCAAATGATAAGATGGCCTTCGATAAATTTAAGGCCGCTGCAAGAGTAAATCCTCTTAGTGATATTGCTCAATTTGAAATGGCCAAGATTGCTTTTAAAAATAAAAAGTTTAAACAAACAAAGATTTTTCTAAATGAGGCGATGGGATTAAACCCTTCTAATATTGATTATAAAATCTTAAACAGTAAGGTCCTTTACGAAACAGATGGTGTGACAACTGCTATTGGTTACCTTCGACAAGAACTCCTAGAGCACAGAGATAACCCTAAGCTTTATGGGCAAATTGCAGTCTTCTACTATCGTGATCAGAACTACGAAGCCTATCGTGAGATGAAAGAGGTTCTGGATCGTCTGAATAAAAAGGACGGTGCACTATACTCTTACTTAGTTGAAGTTTCTGAGATTGAAAGAAATTATAAAGAGTTAATAGAGAACGCGATTAAACTTCTTGTATACGAGCCAGGAAACCTTCTCGTAAGAGAAAAGCTAATCATCACTTATATTCATATGAATAACTACGGCCTTGCTAATCAGCATATAGACATCTTAGAAAAGAGATTACCTACTTACCCTAGGATTAATTACTATCGTTCTAAGATTCTTTTTAGCCAAAGAAAATTCAGAGATGCTGAAAAAGCGGCCCTCGTTGAAATTGAAAAGCATCCAAATTCAGAGTTTGGATACTATATGCTAGGGGAAATTTATTTAATAGGCAAAAAAGTCCAAGAGGCCAAAAAGAATTTATCTAAGGCAATACAGATTAATAAAAACTATTTTGATGCTATTTTCTCAATGGGAAAACTAACGTTTCAAACAAGAGAGTTTGTACCATCACTACAGTTCTTTCAGCGCGCTAACAGGCTTAATCCGAACGATCCAGACTTAAATAAGATGATGGGATTTCTGTATAAAGAGCTTGGTCAACCTAACCTTGCCATTGATAAATTTCAAAGATATTTGACGCTCAGCCCAGCCGCAAGAGACCGTCAAAATATTCTTGCATTAATAAATGCATTAAAGCGTTGACAAATGTGTGTAAGAATCTTAATAATATATCTCACGAATGCAAAATATTTGTATTTTGCGGAGGATTGGCTGAGTGGTCGAAAGCGGCGGTTTTGAAAACCGTTGAGCGCGAGCTCCGCAGGTTCGAATCCTGTGTCCTCCGCCACTTTTTTTCTTAATGGAGAAGTGGGAGAGTGGCCGAATCCAGCACCTTGCTAAGGTGTCGTACCTCCGGGTACCGCGAGTTCAAATCTCGCCTTCTCCGCCATTTTGAATCAAATAATTCTTTTATTAAATCCAACATCAAATTGATCACAAAAAAACTGGCGCTAACGCTTGTTTTTTTCTTATGCATATTAAGCAGACTCAACGTCACTGTGCTCACGCACGTGCCGCAGGTCAGTCTCCGCCATTTTAAAATTCCCAATTAAATGTCAGATCGCAAATGCGGTCTTTTTTTGTAACTAAATTTCACCTTAGGCCATATTTACCCCTCAAATACATTGCCCCTATAGACATGCGATAATAGTTTTATGAAAACTCAACTACTACTAGCTGCACTTACAATTATTATTTCTCTTTCAACTTTTGCTCAAGGCCGAAGTTTTGGTGGCTTTAAGAGCGGTAATTTAGAAATTGAGCCTGTCGTAGGGTATGAGCGTGTACAAAAGATACTTCCAACTCCACATACGTCTAGTCGTCTCTTTTACGGCCTAAGAGCAAACTATGGCCCAAAGTACTTATCACTTGAGGCAGAGGTGACACAGGCAAAGGAAGACGAGTCATTTGATACTGGTGTTGATATTAGCGATGATTCAACAAATTATATGCTTGGGCTTAGAAGTTCATTTAACCTTGGCCGAGCTCTAAATTGGTATTTAAGGGCCGGAGCACATGCACGTGATAGTAAGTATGAAAGAACTGAAGCAGGGGTAACAACTACAGTTGAGCCCGCTACATACGTCAATCCATATGCGGGAACAGGTCTTGCAATTAATCTTATGAATGTATTCACGTTAAATGCTGGAATGAATGTTATCTTCACTGATGATGAACATGAGTATCAGTCATCTTTAGGCTTTGGAATTCGCATCTAAGTATCCGACTTAAACATTTGATTTGTTAACTCTTTGTTAGATGGGTTTACATCCGCACTAGTCATTTTTAAAATTTTACATGCTAACAAAGGATGTAAAATGAAAATTATCACAACGCTACTTCTAGCGCTCTTTCTCGTTTCATGTGCAACAAGTACTGAAAGTAAATTAAGCTTTGATGCTGAATTATCCCAATTTAAATATCCCTTTCCTGTAAAAACATATGAGCTTTCTTCACAAAGACAGAAGTTAAAAATGCGTTATATGGATATTGGTCAATCAAAACATAAGGTAGCTGTTCTTCTTCACGGTAAAAACTTTGCAGGGTTTTATTGGGAACGAGTGGCCAATGATCTTGTGAAAAAAGGTTACCGAGTTATTATTCCTGACCAAATTGGCTTTGGTAAAAGTTCTAAGCCAAAAAATTATAGTTATAGTTTTCCTCAGCTAGCTAAGAATACCCACGATCTCTTGAAGTCAATTGGCGTTAAAAAGTATACTGTTGTCGGTCACTCAATGGGGGGAATGCTTGCTGTTAATATGGGGGCCATGTACCGAGACATTAAAAAAGTCGTACTTGTTAATCCAATTGGCCTAGAAGCGTACTTGGACTATGCTGAATATAAAGATCCGGAGTTTTTCTATAATATTGAAAAAAACAAAACGGTTGATGGTGCCAGAAATTATCAAAGAAAGAATTACTATGATGGCGCATGGGCCGATTCATATGAGGAGCTTCTGACGCCTTTTAAAGGCTGGTTAAATGGCCCAGATTACGAAGATGTTGCTTGGAATGCGGCCTTAACTTATGGCCCAATTTTTAACGATAATATTGTCGTTAAGATCCCAAAGATTAAGGCCAAGACAGTTTTAATTTTAGGGACTCGGGATCGAACAGGACCAGGACGTGGCTGGAAGAAAAAGGGTGTAAAAAGAAAGTTAGGTCAATATCAGAATTTAGGTAAGGACTTAAAAAAGAAAAACCCTAAACTTAAGCTAATTGAATTAGATGGTTTAGGGCATATGCCTCAATTTGAAAATTACTCAAGATTTGCAAAAGTATTTTATCCTGAGTTTTAACTCCAATTAGGCAGCGAACTTAGTTGTTCGCTGCTTCTTTGCATGATCTGCATACTTAGTGTCAATTCCCATAATATGCGTAAATAACCAGTTCTTTAAAAAGCTCGCTAGCTTATCTTTTTCAAGTGTTCCGTTATGAAGTTGTTGTTCAAAGCGTGCAACTGCAGATAAAAGCTTTTCGTGAACTCTCTTATGTGACTCATAAGAAGGATAGTTAATGCTTAACATATACTCTTCTTCTTCATCAAAATGAAACACTGTATATTCTTTTAGTGCTTGGAAAGACTCTTTCATTCCTTTTCCAACATTCATTGCATTGATAAGAGCATTAATTTTACGAAGTAGTTCTTGGTGTTCACCATCTACTTTTGAAATACCAATATTGTACTTATCTTCCCATGGGATTAATTCAATATTTTCGTTAATTCTAATATTCTGAGATTCTTTTGTATGATTGATTGATCCAGAAAGCTCACTTAGGTACTGACTAATTGTATTTGCTAGATTAAGCGTTTGAGAAACAACTAGGGTACTTCTTTGCGTGGAATTGTTAATAGCATGAATTGCATCACGTAGCTCAATGACACCATTTTCTTGTTCCTTGGCAGCAACTGTTACTTCTTGAATCTGCTCGTTCATCTTAACTGTTTCATCATTAGTCTGATTAAAGCTATGTCTAAATTCTTGAAGAGTACTATCACAAGACTCAGCAGTGTGGTCTAGTCTCTCGTTTAGATTCTTACTATTTTCTTGAATATTCGATATAAGAGTATTTAGTTTTAATTGTGCTTCATGAAGTGTGGCATTGATGGCCTCTGCACTCTCTCCACTTGTTGATGCTAGTTTCCCAATTTCTTCAGCGACAACTGAGAATCCCTTTCCATGCTCTCCGGCACGAGCTGCTTCAACTGAAGCGTTGAAAGAAAGAAGCTTCGTTTGGAAAACAATGTCGTTAATAAGCATTGCTTTGGATTCAACATCAGTAAATGTCGATAAGAAACCATTAAGGTTAACAACAATATCACTTAGTGATTCAGTGATATCACGACTTGTTGTTAAGCTCGATTGGATATTCTTTTCAAGTTTTGCTAATGAGTGGTCACTTCTACTAATAAGCCCGTTGATCTCTTTAATATTTGCTTCAAATGAGTCAATCGATCCAGTAGTCTTAGTAATCATGGCACTAATTTCATCACTCGTGGCACTTGTTTGAATAACAGCACTTGCTTGCTCTTCGGTGCTTTCATCGAGTTGTTCACAAGATTCAAAAAACTGAGCGTTTGTTCCAACAATATTTCGTTGAAGGTAATCTAGTTTTTGTACAAAAGATTGAAGATTAACTCGATGGCTTCTTCTCTCCTTTACAGCAAAAAATGTAACAGGAATTAGTGCGCTAAAGAAAGCAAGTCCTTGAGTAAGACTTATCTGACTGTAGTAGATGCAAAGCCCTGTGATAGTGGTCGATAAAAATAATGGAGTGAATATATAGCTTAAATTTTTCATGCACCCATTATCGGATGAATATCATGTTTCTAGAGCGGAATTTTCATGACAAAGGTCAGGAAAGAAGATTTTTCCACTATAGAGATTATTGAAATCATTGAGTTTTTCAATTTTTTTAATTGAAACCTTCGGGGATTCTATAGATCCTGTTGAATATAGGCTCCTATATAATTACTTCCACCTTTGATTCGACCAAACATTGAAGACGATTCAAAAATAGCTGAGCGGTGGTGGATCATAAGTCCCAGCCACGTGTGCTTAAGTCCTGCCTTTTCTAAGCTAAAATCGATAGAAAAGTCTAAGTAATTCATGAACTTACTACTGCGATATCCTTTTCCAGAAATATCAAATTCTTCGATATAAGTGATTTGGTCGGCATAAGAAATGCCTTCAGCAAGACCAAGTCTCCACTGAATAGGCCAGTGAAATGGAATAAAGATCTTAACGGCCAGTGCAAACTCATTACTTCTTTCTTGGACGTCACTTTTAAGATGTCCAACATATTGAGGCAGTAGATAGACTGGAATATCAGCTCCTAGGAATTGATCGGCCATTGGAATACCATAAGCAAAAGAAACCATGTCATTCTTATACTTATCAGTTGCTGTGTGAAAAGAGAGGATATCACTCAAGTTTGATGGTGTGGCCATCGCATAGGCTGCCCTAATAAAAGTTTTCGACTTAAGTTTTGTACGCTTTGTAATCTCGTGTCCATTCATATGGATTAGGTGTGGATCCATGAAGCCAATACCTAAGAACGTCTCTGTATTTACCTGGTTGCGAATTGTAGGAGCGTCTGCCGTTTCATTATCCAAGGCACTTACTTTTACATGAGTCAGGATATTAAAATCTTTATGTACTCTTATGGCAGCCTTGACTCCGGCACCAACTTCATAGCCTGGGCCAGGTGTTGATACATCTAGGCCATAATACTTGTTATTAAACTCTGCACTTCTAAAAGTTGCATAGGCATAAGGGCGAAAGAAAACCTTTTTCCACACAAGGTCAGCTTCAGTCCTTAGTGTGAAATAGCTTCTTGTTGAATGATCAGCAAGAATTTGCGCACTCGTTCTCCACATTTTCGAGTGGATGTATTGTGCTTCAAAACCATAGTCGAAGCCAGCTCCACGAACTGTGTTTTGCGTATCTTTAGGAATATCAAAGAAGCGATACTTTGACATAAGGTTGATATTTAATTTTTTGATTGGTCTATAAAAAGTGAAGTGTGCCGATAGGCCATCGAGCTGGAAGTCTCCACGCTTATAAAAGAAGAGAGGAATAATATCAGAAACTTTCTTATCTTTTACTTTGAATGGAATATCTGCATTACGATAACCAAATCCAATACCCCAGTATTCTGGTTTATAGTTACTGGCAAAAGTAAGTGTAGAGAGTAAAATTGTCGCTAATATTTTTTTCATTATAACCAATCTGTAAATGCGACACCGAGTCCTACTCGAGTCATATTATAATCGTAATCAATCATCGTTTCACCATAGCCAGTGAAAACTTGAAGATAACCTTTTAAACGTGTTTCCGGCAAAGGAAAAGACCAATTAACTTCAAGAGCACCCTTGTTATCTTTCTTTAAATTATTTCTTAGCATCCAAGAAAGTGTATGCCCGTTGATTTTATGGATACCTGTTAGTTCAAAATAGCCAAGATAGTCAGTAATGTCGGGATTGTCATCTCCCGTATAATCAGTCGGGCCATCCTTAGCTTCTTCACTTATACGATACCAAACCTTGAGCATGAATAATGTTTTTTGCCACTCGAAGAATGTCGTTGCAAAGACTCTATTCCAGCTACGTGACAAGGGTAAGTCACGACCATTTGACTGGTGAACAAATCCAAAATGGTAATAGTTTTTAAAAATACGCCAGTCTTCATTAAACGGCTCAAAAGAGATAAATAACTCCGGCTCGTAATTGGTATCTCTAAATGCCGCCGAGTTTTTCTTATTGTAAAGTTGCCATAATGACTTTTGAGTATAGGCAAAATTCAAGTCAGTCTTAGACCCAAAGATATGAGACAAAACTGTGAACTTGAAACTAAGCTGAAATTTAGTTTCGATATTCTTAAGCTCATCGTCTGAAGGGTAGGGTGCTTCATTAGGATCGTGCATATAGGTAATTGGCAAAATATAATTAGGCCTATGTGCAGTAACCAGGGAAGAGGTACTGTTTGAATGATTATCCTCTTTGATTCTTTGATCGAGGGATTTTTGTAGCTCACTACTTTCACTGGCAAGAGTTAGCAGGGGAAGAGTCAGTAATATAAGTAAAAATTTGTTCATGTATTAAACTGGTAAATAATTAATAAATTGAGCCTATTGTCCAATTTTTTAGGGCCCTCTGACAAATATTTCCTTGAATGCAAGAACGCATTGACAATATGAGCAGTTAGGGGCTATAAATAACTCCTACATGCGCACTCGTAGCTCAGCTGGATAGAGTGTCTGACTACGGATCAGAAGGTCGCAGGTTCGACTCCTGCCGAGTGCGCCATGTTTCTTAAGCACCTGTTTTTACAAGCCTATGTCAAATCACGAACAAAGATTTAATGGAATAGCGGCCCTTCTTGGAGCTGAGGCTTTCACTGTAATTAAAGATTCACATTTTATGATTATTGGCCTTGGTGGTGTTGGGACTTGGTGTGTTGAATCGATTGCTCGTCTCGGAGTTAATAAAATCACTTTAGTTGATCTCGATGATATTTGTGTTTCAAATACTAATCGCCAACTACATGCTCACGATGGAAATTATGGAAAGATGAAGGCCGATGCTCTTAAAGAGAGGATCGCGACAATTAATCCTGACTGTGAAGTTGTCTGTCATTATTGTTTTTTTAATGAAAAGAATATGGATAAGATATTTGCTGAGCAGCCTTCGATTATCATCGATACTATTGATGCGCCCCGTGAGAAGGCGATATTAATTAATGAGTGTTATAAGCGTGAAGTTAAAATTGTAAGTTCTGGAGCAATTGGTGGAAAAGTTGATCCTACAATGATCACTGTTGCAGAATTATCTAAGACGAAACAAGATATGCTTTATCGTAAGGTGAGACAAGAGCTTAAAAAGAAGCACCTTTACCCTCTTGGCCGTTCAAAGGCCAAGGTTCAATGTGTCTATTCCCCTGAGCCATCAAAGAAGATTAAAAAGTGCGAAATTGATAATACTTCGAAAGCACTTAAGCTGGATTGTGATGGTGGGCTAGGTACTGCTACATACATGACAGGAACAGTAGGCTTCTTGCTAAGTCATGTTGCTGTTAAGGAATTATTAAAATAATTTTTCATTGATTATATCTCAACGTAAAGTAAAATTAGTTGACTTGGAAAAGTCCGCTAAGATTATTTTTTTAGGAGATATCATGACAAAGTTTTTCTCATTTTTTCTAATATCAATTGCGTTGATTTCTTGTGCTTCTGGAAAGAAGGCAAGAGAGTTTGAAATTGATTATAAAATCTTAAATGCTTCAAATAAAATTGAGCCTGATTGGTTAGAAAGCGTTGATAACTACAAGGGTGATAAAGACTATCACTACTTCCTATCACAATCTGAAAACAGAAATAGAAGACTTTGTGTTAAGTCTGCTACGGCCAGATCAACTGCAGTTATTGCTTCTGAAATCTCTCAGGAGATTGCAAATGATTACACTGAAGTAACGAATCTTGATGAGGACTCACAAGAAATTAAAACATTTTCAGAAACTCTAACTCAATCAATTAGAACAAAAGTTTCTGGGGTTCGTGTAAAAGAACAGTACTGGGAAAAAAGACAAAAAATGAAAGATGAAAAGTTTATTGGTGATCCATACTACACTTGCTATTCGTTAGTAGGTATTAAAGAAGACACTCTACAAAGAGCAATTCGATATGCACAAGAAAAAGCAATTGCTGTTGCTAAAGATTCACACAAAGAAGAGCTGAGACAAAAATTTGAAGATTAAGATCCTACTTATTTCACTTTTGAGTCTTTATTCGTTTGGACAAATAAAATCATGTCCTAAGGATTTTCTATGTGCAAAGACTTGTAGCCTAAGTGAGAAAGAGGCGACTGAGGATGCACGAGTAGAAATAGCCAAGAACTTTCAGGTTAAAGTAAAAGCAAAATTTATTTCGATTGAAAGCTCTAATGGTAAATTAGATGAAGGCGAGTATTCTGATTTTGTCAGCGAAGAAGTTTCTGAAAACTTATTTGGCGTTGAAATGATTGAGTCATTTGTTGATGAGGAATCATACTACTGTGTCTTAATGGGGCTTAATACCAAAAAGTTCATGACTAAATTGAAAAGTGATATTTCTGGATTAAAGAAAGAAAATGAAGACTTATATAAGACTGGTTATAATTTAGTTCTTTCTAAAATTAGGGCCAATAATAGTGTTATTAAAAAGTTAGAGCTATATATGATGACTTTGGCCGATAATTATAAGTCTAAAGTTAAAAAGTATGAAGCACGTTCTAAAAAGGAAATTACATTACACGTTTATTCACAACCTAAGTTTGAAATCGTTGATAAGCTGTTAATAAGTGAGCTTAATAAGAATAATGTATTTTCAGGAAAGAGTGAGGAACGCTTAAATATTGCAATTGCATTAATCGACGAGTTTTTAAACGTTGATGGTTTTGTAAAAAAGACGTTGGAGATTAATTTTAATAAGAAGAAATTGAATATTACAAAAAGGTATACACAAACAGGTCGTTCAGAAAAGGCCATCATTGAAGAAGTTGTTGATGAGTTGATGGATGATTTACCTGATATTTTTGTTGATTTAAAAATTTAATGGAGGATATATGAAAAAGATTTTAGCTCTTACTGTGCTTTTTACATTAGTTTCATGTGGGGGATTTCAAGCTGAGCGTGTTTCGGGTGACACATCAGATGAGAAGTCATTAGAAATTACTGATGCATGGGTTACGCGTGATACTGAAAATTCAGTTGAAACAGTGATTCAAAAAATGAAACAACATAAAGGATTTAAAAATTATCTACTTAAGTTAGGTAGACGCCCAAAAGTATTTGTTGCTGAATTTAGTAATCAAACGGCCGAGCCATATTTTCCGTCAGATGATATTTCTGATGAATTCTTAACTCAATTAAGTGAGTCTGGAGAATATATTTTAATCGATGCTTCTGCTCGTGAGGCCCTGTTAAAAGAAATTCAATATCAAAACGATGGGATGGTTAGTCCTGCTGAAGCAAAGAAAATTGGAAATGCTGCAGGTGCAGATATAATGATCTTTGGTAATGTAAGAATGCAGCCACGTTCAAGAAGTGGAAAAACATTAAAAGAATACACAATGAATATTCGCATGACGGACATTTCTAGAGGTGTCGAAGTTATGAGAACAAGAACACGTGTAAATAAGTATTCTGAAAAATCGAAAGTAGGTTGGTAATTAGTTGAATATTACTAATTTAAAAAAGATTTTAACACATTCATTCCTTATCATTCTTGTCTCATGTGCAGCCAGGAAAGTAAGGGATGAAGGTGACCTCATTTCATCTTTATATAAAAGTAACGACTACAAAAGTGTTGTTGAAAAAATTAATAAAGGTGAAGTCTATAAGCGAGAGGAAGATCGCTTCCTAAAGCAAGCTGAACTCGGTATTGCTTATTTTAATTTAAAAGACTATGACAATGCTCTTTTGTATCTTAACAATGCTAAAGAGATCGCAAATGAATTGTATAAGATTAGTATCTCCAATAAAGTAGAGTCCCTTTTTATTGGAGAGGCAACTGACATCTATTATCCAAATCAATTTGAACAGGCCAATATACGATTTTATGAAATTCTTGCTCACTATATGAAGAGCAAAGAAGTTACTTCGGATAAGCAAAAGAGATTTCATCAACAGGCAATGGTATCAACTCTAAGAGATTGGAGTGCTTATATCGAAAACTTTAAGGCCCAAAATAGAGGACGTGCAATCTATAAGGGATCAACCTTTATTGATCTGATGGGAATTGTCGTTCATGATACTTATGGTAGGGCCAAGGATCGTTCGATTGTTAATAATTTTAAAAAAATAGGAAAAAGAGATCTTATTCAGCAAATGGGACTATATCCTAGCTACAATTCATCACATAAAAAATATCAAGAAGATTATAAAAAACTCCACTTAATGAGTCAGGGTGAGCTTTCAAAGTATATAACAGAAACTGAGACTTATAAGAGCACATACGACTTCTTTAATAATAGAAAATCATTCAATACATATATCATTATTTTAAATGGCCACGTCATTAAGAAAACGGCCAAAGTCTACGACTTTCCACTGGGCCTTCCTGTGGGAGTTTATATTTCAAATGACGAGGGGATGGATGACTTTGTAACATTCTCTTTGAAAATGCTCGCTCTTACCAGAGGTGCTGAACCAAAGATATACTTTGAGTTACCAAAAATTGATTCAACGACAGTATCGACTCCTAAAAAGATCATAATTAAAAATGCTAAAGGAGAGGAGCAAGAAAGCGGTTCCTCTGTACTTATGACCAATACTTCTGAAGTCTTAAGTAGTTCTTTAAAAAATGATGTCTCACTTTTAGAAGCAAAAGTAGGGGCAAGGCTTGCGGCTAAGCATATTGCTCTTTTAACTTCTGCCTATCAGACTTATCGTAGTCTCTACAATAATGGCAGCCTGATTGCTTATCTCTCTGCAAGTGCTGCTTACGCTGCTGGAAACCGAGCAATTCAAGAATCAGAATTAGCTGACCTACGATCTTGGTATGGTATTTATGACCATATCCATCTTTATCCGGTTAACCTTAAGCCTGGTGAGTATGAGTTAACAATAGATGATAAAAAATATAAATTTACTCGTGAAGAGGGCGCTAAGCAAATAGTTCCACTAATTATCAAATAATCCTATTTTGATAAAATAGAATAATGTTAATCAGTATCAGTAAACTATCAATTAAGAGTGACTTCAATAAAGTTCAAGCATTGTTTTCGCTACATATGTTCTTGTTCTTCTTGGCCAAGGGTTATGAGTTCTTTAAGTTTCAATTTAACTTTATCGCACTTTTTGGAATTATCTTTTCCGTAATCCTTTATCGACTCTATTATCGAATGCAAAAAAATGTTCACTATTCTTTTTGGACTTTAAGTGTCGTCGTTGCACTCTTTGTTATTTTTTATATCTTGAGGTCCTTGTATTACTACAATGACTTCTCATTATTTTTTCTCTACACAATGTCTCTCATGTTACTTGGTGTCCTTTGTTTCTCTTTGTATACACCTGTTTTCTATCCTGTCATAAGTTGGTGGGAATATGACTTTAGGTACCGCAACGACTTAAAGACGTGTGTTTACTCGGAAGGTCTTGATGGAGTGGAGGGAAGATTAGTTGATCTACGTCGTAAGGCTGGTGGCCTTACTTTGTTCGATGATTTGAAGATTGGTCAAAAGCTAGAAATTGAGCCTCTAACTGCAAGCATTGATGGACGCCTGAGTGTTGAAGTGGTATCTAAAAGACAGCATTCGATAGGACGACCTTTTACATACGGTGTAAGATTTCACAACACTGATGAAACTTCTCGTCGTCGTTATGGTGAATTAGAAAAGTATTGGAATTTTGAGCGTAAGGCCAAAAAAGATAAAAAATTTAAATCATGAGTATTAAATCACACATTTGGAATATGAACCTGGCCCTTAAAGAAGCGGAGCTTGCTTTTAAGGCGGGAGAGGTTCCTGTTGGAGCAATCATTGTTGACGAAAATGATAACGTGATAGCTCATACTCATAATTTAAAAGAACATCAAAAAGATACGACGGCCCATGCCGAAATTCTCGCTATCAGAGAAGCGAGTGAAAAACTTGGGGATTGGCGACTTCTTAATTGCACAATCTATATTACGCTTGAGCCTTGTCCAATGTGCTTATATGCAATTTTGCAGGCACGTTTTAAAAATGTTGTCTTTGGTGCCTATGATCA
The DNA here is from genome assembly GCF_043196685.1 of Halobacteriovorax sp. RZ-2. Lineage (NCBI taxonomy): Bacteria > Pseudomonadati > Bdellovibrionota > Bacteriovoracia > Bacteriovoracales > Halobacteriovoraceae > Halobacteriovorax > Halobacteriovorax sp. RZ-2. The sequence continues at coordinate 164,863 of NZ_JBEBMR010000004.1, read as the reverse complement.
GAAGGCGGGATCAGTTTCACTTGGTTATAGTTTTCAAAAAGATAAGCGCTTCAATCATAAATTTTCTATCATTGGTGGCGTTGAGCACTTTAAATGCTCGAAAGTATTATCAGATTTCTTCAAATTGCGTCGAAAAACTTATCGAAAGCGTCAAAGTTAAATCTCTAGTGTTTACATTCTGACGATATTTATCGAACATAAATACATGTTTAAATTTATCTTATCGGCAACATTCGCATTATCTTGTATGGCCAATTCTATGTTTTTTGAAGTTGATTCCATCAGCTTAAATAGAGAATTAGGAAGTGACTTTCTTGGTGGCGTTGCCCATGCCAGAGATGTGTATATAAAATACGATGCCGTTGAGTTTGATTTAACAGAGAATGGTGAATTATTTCTTGTTAATACTTTCTTATTTAATAATCGTATTAATTTTCAAAAAGATAATTTAAATCTTACAACTCATCTTCCACAGTTCACTGAAATTGATCTACTTAATATGATTTATGCAAAAGAAGCTAAAATCGAATTTGCAGAGACTGGCTTTTTTGCAAATGGGCCACAACTTAGTATTGGCGCAGAACAATTTCTTTTTGATATCAAAGATGTAGATATTAAATGTCAAAGTGATGAGTTTACATTTAACTTAGATGAAATTTGTTTGAAGGATATGCACATTAAGCCACTTGAGGGCAAAGAATTCGCAATCGTAGAAATTAAACAAAGTGGTGCTAGCCAATCTAATGTAAATATTCGTGGAAAGGAAGTTGCCTTTAAAGAAGATTCAATAATCATCGATGCTCAAAGCGCTTCTGGTAACCTTCTCAATAGTTCGATTAACTTTAAGAATATTAATATTGATTGTTATAAAGACCCAAATTTAAGTGCTTTTAATCTTGATCTAATCTTCGCTGGTTGTTTAGAAGAGTCTCGAATTGCAGGAAAAGAGATTAAGTTACTTAGAGAAGGGATGCCATTTAATGTTTTTGACGGACAAGTTTATTTTGAAAAACAGCACCTTGGTCTGATTGCTAATCAACTAGAGGCCCAAACTAAAAAAGGTGAATTTACTTTCACTAAGATTGAGGCACGTTGTGTAAAAATAGATCCGTCTGATAAGGAAGTGGATGCTGTTTCAATTTATGAAGGATGCCTTAGAAGATCTGATTTTAGTATTCAAAAGATTAGTGAAGATAAGAAAGAGTCAGATAAGAATCGTATTCGTGATCTAAAAATTACTGTTGCTGATGGCCACTTTAATATGACGGCCAAGCTAAAGTCTCTATTCACTTTCAAATTTAAGGCCGCTGGAAAACTCGATGTTCATCCAGAGCAGCGTGAAGTGAGAATTAAAGTTAACCGAGCACGAGTTGCAGGTATGACGGCAACAAAATTCGTTTTGAAATTTGTGATGAAGTTCATCAATTCCGACTCGGTGAGTCTCAAAGGTGAGACGATTATCATTAAATACTAGCTTTCATTGACATCATACTAAGATAAATATTATATTCATGTTCGGTAGCCGGTCAGACAAATGTAGCGGAGCTAACTCCGCCAGGTCGGGAACGAAGCAACGGTAACTTTTGTTGCATTGTGTTTGTATCGGCTGCCCCTTTCCAATACCTATAATTTTTCCTATAGTTAACAAGTAAAATTTTAAAATCATATAAAGTGATGGTGCTTAATGTCATATCAGGTCTTGGCCAGAAAATATCGTCCTGCAAAATTTCAAGATTTTGTTGGGCAAGAACATATCGTTAAAACTTTAGTTAACTCACTGAGAGAAGACCGACTAGGTCATGCCTATATCTTTTCTGGCACACGTGGGATTGGTAAGACAACGATAGCTAGAATTTTTGCAAAAGCACTAAGATGTGAAACTCGTGATGAGAATCAAAACCCATGTGGTGAATGTAGTGCATGTCAGGACTTTGATTCTGCGGCTTCAATGAATGTCGTTGAAATCGATGGTGCATCTAATAATAGTGTTGATGATGTAAGAGAGCTAATTAGTAATATTTCTTATCTACCATCTAGTGGTAAGTATAAAGTTTATATTATTGATGAAGTTCACATGCTTTCTAATAGTGCTTTCAATGCCCTTTTAAAAACATTAGAAGAACCTCCAGAGCATGCCGTATTTTTAATGGCGACAACTGAGCCGGAAAAACTACTTGGAACAGTTCTTTCGAGATGTCAGCGTTTCGACTTTGTTAATGCAACAGTTGAAGAGCTTAAGTCTCATATTATTCACATTGCACAGCTTGAAGATATTACTTTTGCTAACTCAGAGTTAATTGAAACTCTAGCTAAGCTTGGTAATGGATCTTTTAGAGATACGCTTTCTTTATTTGATCAGGTTTTAAGTTTTTCTTTTGGACAAGAAATTACAGAGGATATCTTTGCTCAGGCCCTTGGGATCGCAAAGCTTAGCTCAATTAAAACATTAATTGATTCAACTCTTTCTGAAAATATTGAAGAGCTGACTAATACTTTTAGTGCTCTCATTTCACAAAATATCTCTCTACAAAATATTGTAAAGTCTTTACTTGAAAATCTATTTTCAATTGTTATTGCAAAAGATTTCAACGATAAGTCGAGAGTTCTTTCAAAAGTGGACGGTGATATATTTGATCGTACAACACGTGCAGAACTTTACTGGGTATATGAAACACTCGCTAAGGATTTTACGTGGACGCTTGAGTCAATTATTCCGACGGATGCAACACTCTTAGCAATGAGAAAGGTAGCATTAAGACATCAGATAATTGCAGACACTCAGGTGGAGGATAGTGCGGGAAAGCCTGAGGCCCAAGTTGTGGCCAAGACTGAAGAAGTAACGACTGAAGAAGTTCAACCGCAACCTCAAATACAAGCACAACCAGAATTAGAAGTTACTCCTAGTCCTGTTGCTGAAGAGCCAATACAAGAAGAGGCCGTAAAGCCTCATAAAATTATTTTTGATGATCCTATAGAACCACCAAAAGAATCTAGTGAAGATTCTGATGGAGAAACACAAGATGTTGAGTCAATTAAAGCGGAATCCACTGAGGAAGAAGTTGTTATTGAGGGCCCTAAGTCTTGGGATGGTTTTCTTCAGTTCTTAGCAAAGACTTCACCTGTTATGGGTGCAAATATGGAGCAAGGGAATTTAATTGGTGATCTAGTTGTTCAACTAGACAAGGTATCCCTTCTTATCGGTTATCCTACTGGTGCAAAAGTTTTCTTTGATCATATGAATAATCAGGAAACACTTGAGAAGGTAAGAGAGCATCTTAGAAAATATTTTCAAGTGCAAGAGATTGATCTATCAATCGAGCTAGTCGAAAAAAAGAAAGCAGAAGAAACAGATTTTAAATCGAAATTTGAAATTAATATAGAGAATGAAAATATTGAAAAACAAAATCAAAGAAAGGAAATTGAAGGTGATGAAATGCTTCAATTGGCCAGTTCAATATTTAACTCTAAGGTTGATAAAATTATCTTAAATGAAGATGAATAAAATTGGAGAATAAAATGGCAAAGGGAATGCAAGGCCTAATGAAACAGGCACAACAAATGCAGCAAAAAATTAGCACACTTCAAAAAGAACTTGAAAAGCGTGAGCTAGAGGTTTCTTCAGGTGGTGGTGCTATTAAAATCACAATTACTGGTAAGCAAGAAATTCAAGCTATCAAGATTGATCCTGAAGCAGTAGATCCAACTGATGTTGAAACTCTTGAAGATCTTGTTTTAACTGCAGTAAATCAGGCAATTAAAGAATCTCAAGATATGGTTTCAAATGCGATGAGCAAAGTTACTGGTGGACTAAATATTCCAGGACTTTTCTAAGGCTAAAACTTAATGAAACTACCTGAAAGAATTAATAATCTTGTTGATTCATTTTCTAAAGTGCCTGGCATTGGAGAAAAGAGTGCGCTAAGACATGTTCTTAGCTTAGCAAAGTGGACTAAGGAAGAATTAGGAGACTTTGCTGTTGCTCTAAATGAATTAGCAGAATTAAAAAAATGTAATCAATGCGGTGTCTTTGCTGATGAAGATATCTGTGCTGTTTGTAGTGATATTCATCGTAAAGAATCAACTGAGATTTGTATTGTTGAATCAATTACTGATTACATGGCCATTGAAAGAAGTGGCCAATACAGAGGACTGTACCATGTACTAGGTGGAGTACTAAATCCACTTCTGGGTGTTGGTCCAGCGGAGTTGAATATTGATAAGCTTAAAAAGCGTGTTGATGAACTCGGTATTAAATCTGTAATCTTAGCTATTGGTCCATCTGTTGAGGGTGATGCGACTTGTAGTTATATTAAATCAGTTCTTTCAGATGAAGTTAACGTCGATCGAATTGGCTTTGGGATTCCTATGGGTGGGAATCTCGACTACTTAGATACAATGACAATATCTAAGGCATTAGAAAATAAAACCAAAATGTAAGGAAGGTTTATGGATAACATCGAAGTCGTTATTCAAGAGTTTTTTAGAGAGTATAGTGGATTAGATTCTCTAGTTAATAGTGGTTTAATTGTTTGTCGTCAGGACGGAATTCCACTGTATTCATTTAAAAGTGTTGAAACTGATTTCGATAGTGATACTGCTGGTGCCCTTATTGCAGGTGTATGGCAGGCAAGTTCAGTTCTTTCTCAATTTATCCCAGAAGAAACGCAAGATGAGTTTAGATTCAATTATGCAACTTCTTCAAAAGGGATTTATATTACAAAGCTCTCAGGATTCTTTGATGATATCTATCTAAGTCTTATCTATTTTGATGTGGATAATCCGGCAAAACTAAAGGCAAGAATTAGAAGTATTGAATCAAAGCTTCCAGAATTTATTGAAGCACATTTATCAGGGGATAGTGATCCAAACGAGGTCTTTCTATTCGATGATATAAGTGATAACGAAGTCGATGACCTCTTTGCAGGCGTTTTAGGATAACGGGGGCCACATGTCTTTTGTAAATTACAATACGAAGGAAATTAATTGTAAGATCGTTTATTACGGGCCAGGTCTTGGTGGTAAGACAACGAATATCCAATATATTTATCAGAAAACTGCTGGTGGAAATAAGGGAGAGATGGTTTCTCTCGACTCAGAAAATGAAAGAACAATCTTCTTTGATTTCTTACCACTTGATCTAGGTGAGATTAGAGGTTTTAAAACTCGCTTTCACTTATATACAGTTCCTGGACAAGTCTTTTACGAATCTTCTCGCAAGTTAATCTTACGCGGAGTTGATGGCGTGATCTTTGTTGCCGATTCTCAACTTGAGAGAATGGAGGCCAATATTGAATCACTTAAAAGCCTTGAAGCAAATCTTACTGAACAAGGTTACGATATTGATCAGATTCCAATTGTATTCCAATGGAATAAGAGAGATCTTCCAAATGTCACACCTGTTGAGGATATGAATCAAACACTTAATGCCGATGAAAGGCCTGCCTTTGATGCAGTAGCTGTTAAGGGTATTGGTGTATTTGAAACTCTTAAAACAATGTCAAAATTAGTACTGATGAATTTAAAGGGCGGCTTAAAAGAGTAGCCCTTTATACTTTAGATAGTGAATATGGGCCTCAATCAAAGCTTCTTGGCAGTAGAAAGAAGATCTTCTACCAATAAGGTGATGGCCATCTAAAATACCAAGCTTGATGCCCCTTTCAAAATAGTATGGGAATAATGAGCTTTCAGTATCAACAACTCCATCATTATCCTTCTTGCTTCTTATAAACATCTTCATAAGAATCATCCAGAGATGACTCTCATACCACTTTGATGAAAATCCTATCGAAGTATAGAAAAGGTTTTGATTAAGCTTGTCGTGGTTATTTCTCATCCAAGGCCTGCGAAAAGTCGAAGAAAGTGACTTCTGCATTTCTTTTGCCAAGATGTCTTTCTTGCCATCAATTAATTGATAAAGCTTAGAGTCCGAAAAATTATGAATAAGATTTAGGGTTTTAATAAATTTCTTATTGAATGAATTAGAGCCTAGAATTGGGGAAGCAATTGTTGAAAGGCCAACAATGGCATCTTGTTCTTCACTATAATCAGCTAGGTAGTGGAGTGAGTCCAGACCGCCTTTAGAAAAGGCAATCAGCCACAGCTTTTCATTAGGGTGATCACTTACATATTTTGAAATTTGTTCACGTAGTGACTTTGCATTCTTTAAGCAATTATCAAAGCCATTAACTTCTGGTGTGTAATACTTAATATTATAGTTTGATTTAAGATGTTGGCAGGCGCGCTCAAACGAAGGTGTTGAAAATAACTCATTGAAAACACCTGGAATTAAAACAATTGTAATATCTGTTTTAGGCTCTTCTAAATTAGAAATATAATTTGGATGGTACTTTGCGTACTCTACTTCGTTATAGATGATCTTAAAGATTTCATCATCTGGGAGGTCAATAGGTCTGCGGGCCTTGAGGTCATTAAAGAATCGATAGTTGACCTTATCAAAGTCGAATTTGTTGTCGAAGCTTTTAAAATTTGTAAGAGAGTGTATATAGCGAGCTGAAGAAAAGCTGATCCAAGCACTCGATGTGACAAGGTTTCGCATCAGTTTAATGGCATCATTTGGTGAGAGGTTATTCTTAACTAAATTGAATCTTTCAACTAAGTCAGACTTGGTTAATTCTTTAGCAGAGTTTAAAAAAGATTTAGAATAATTCTTTCTCGCGCTATAAGCATTAACACGATTCTTAAAATCTAAAACTTTTGATTCAATATATTTATTTAAAATTAAATCAGTATCTCTCATAGTACTTTTAAATTCCTTGCGCTAGATGTAAAATTTTGGCATTGGTAGTGTATACAAGTCAAATGAATGAAAGATTTTAAAAGTTTGTTCACTTTTTTTTCGTTAAATTTGTAACTGCTAACTACTTATAAAATAAGGTTATTTAATGGTTGAAGAATATAAAGAGCACTATTCCGTCTTAAAGAAAGAATGTCTCGACTATCTTTATTTAGATAGCGAAGAACATGATCAGTTGCTTTTTGCTGACTGTACATTTGGGGCCGGCGGCCATTCTTTGGCAATTGTTAAAAGAGATGAAAAGGCCAAGCTAATTTCATTTGACCAAGATCCTGATGCTTTAAAGAACGGTCGTGAACTAATTAAGAAAAATGGTGTTGAAGATAGACTCTTCTTACACGACTCTAACTTTTGTCACTTCAAAGATATTGTCATGGGGAATCATGCTGATCTTGTGGAACCAAACGGAGGGCTAAATGGAGTTCTTCTTGATCTAGGTGTTTCTTCTCATCACTTCGATGAGGGTTCTCGTGGATTTTCATTTCGTGTTGATGCACCGCTTGATATGCGTATGGACTACGATAATGACAATATTCAAACGGCAAAGGATATTATCAATCGTTACTCTGCACAGGGCTTAGCAGATCTCTTTAGAGATTACGGCGAAGAAAAATATGCGTGGAGAATTGCTGAGCGAATTGTTCATGAGCGCGATAAGAATGGGCCAATTAATACTACTTTCCAATTGGCCGACTTAATTAAAGATTGTTATCCAAAAAAATTACAATTTGGCCGTATTCATCCGGCGACAAAATGCTTCCAAGCACTGCGTATAGAAGTTAATCGCGAGTTGGATGTAATAACTGACGTAATTAATCAGGTGCTACCATTATTAAAGATTGGTGGTAGAATATTAATTATAAGTTTTCATTCTTTAGAAGACAGAATTGTGAAGAAGCTTTTTAAAGATTATGAAAAAAATGGACTTGGTGAGATGCTTTTTGAAAATGAAGTTAAAAAGCCAATTATTCCAAGTGATGAAGAGATTGCTGAAAACTCTCGCTCAAGAAGTGCAAAACTTAGAGTACTTAAGCGTGTTGTAAGTAAGAAGTCGAAAAATAAATACGAGAAATTTTCAAAGATTGAAAATTAATAACAATAGGAGATTGTTAAATGGCCTCAAGGATGAGTCGAACAAAATCTAAGAAGGAAAGTATTGGGAATAAGATCAGGGGAGTAGTTCTTAGTTCACAAGGTTTACCAATTGTTCTTAGTTTAGTTGTGATTACAGTTTTATTCGTACTTTTTAGAATGAAAGGGATTGAGCTGAATTATGAGATCGCAACAGTTAAAAAAGAAGTAGAGAGAATTAAAGTTGAGGGAAAAGAGTTAAAAGCTAAAAAAGCTAGACTTCTATCTGTATCTAATTTGAGAAAGATGGCCCGCAATTATAACTTAGCACAGCCGAAGCAACATCAAATCATTGTTGTTCCAGCTAAGAAGTAAGTGTTGTGAGTGATAATAATTTAAAAAACAGATTAAAAGTTATATACGCAATTTTTACAATTGCTTTTGTTGCAATTCTTGTAAAAGCATTTCGTATTCAAGTTGTTGATCGTGGACATTTATTATCACAATCAAAAAAACAATTCTTTAGAGAAAGAAAGGTCTTTCCTAGACGTGGCCATATTTATGATCGCAATGGAAACCCTCTTGCTATTAATATTAGAACCTACTCAATCTTTACTATTCCAAAGAATATCTCAGATAAGAAAGTTTATGAAAAACTTAAGGCAATCCTTCCTGAGATGGAACTTGATGGAATCGCAAAGAAGGCGCTTGATAGAAATCGTTTTACTTGGATTACTAGAAAGTCGAAACTGACAGAAGAGCAAGTTGCACAGATTAAAAAGCTTAAGGGTATTTATATTGAAGAAATTCCGAAACGTATTTATCCAAATCACGAGCTTGCTGCGCAAACTTTAGGTTTTGTTGGATTGGATAATAACGGACTGGCCGGTATCGAGCATCGTTTCGATAAGGAACTTAGAGGTGAGCCTCAAATTATTAAGTACTTTAAAGATAATAAAGGTCGTCCTGTAAGATACGTTAGCCAAAATATTCCTACAGAAAGAGCAAACGATGTTTATCTTTCAATTGATAAGGAAGTACAAGCTGTTGCTGAAAAGGCCATTAAAGAAGCCGTTGAAAGAGTTGATGCAAAACGAGGCGGTGTTGGTGTTATGGATGCTGAGACCGGTGAAATTATTGCAATGGCAAATTATCCTACATTCGATCCTAATGATGTGGGGGATTCAAAAGGGAGTGATCGTAAGCTTGCCTTTATTAGTGACCCATTCGAGCCAGGTTCAACTCTTAAAGTCCTAACTCTTGCTTCGGCGCTAGAGAATAAAGTTGTACGACCTGACACTAATTACTACTGTGAGCAAGGCCGTCTAAAAGTTGAAGACCATATTATTAAAGAAGCTGAATCGAGAAAGAAATTTGAGTGGCTTTCTGTTGAAGAGATCCTTATGTACTCTTCAAATATTGGGACAACAAAGATTGCTTTCGATTTAACTTTTCCAAAACTTAAAAAGACACTAAATGATTTTAAGATCGGTGATAAAACAGGAATTGAGTTACCTGCCGAATCTCGTGGAATCTTTACTGATGATAAGAATGTATCACCACTTTCTTTAAGTAATATTAGCTTTGGCCAAGGTGTTGCAACAACTGGAATTCAGATGCTAGCGGCCTTTGCAGCAATCTCGAATGATGGTGTTTATGTGCAACCTACTATCTTAAAAGTAGATGATCCAAAGAAAGTAAAAGCAAAAAGAGTTATTCCTACTGATGTTGCTAAATCAATTACTGAGATGATGGTCAATACAGTTGAGAGAGGTACAGCAAGGAAAGCAAGAATTCCTTACTTTAAGATTGCTGCTAAAACTTCAACTGCTCAAAGAGCTGATAGTAATGGACGTTATACGGGTTATATTCCAGGATTCCTAGGTTTCCCTGTTGGGGTTAAGAAGAAATTTGTCGTTTACTCTTATGTTGATAAGCCTGCAAGAGGTAAGTCATACTATGGAAATTCAGTTGCAGGGCCTGTTTTTAGAAAAGTGACTGAATACCTTCTCTATAAGAACAAAGAGTTTGAAGGTCTTGCTGAAAACGAGACTTATAAGAATGATATGGCCTTTGACTCTGTAAAAAGAGTTCAGTCTGCAAAACGCTACACTGGTAGAGGTTCTGTTCCAAATTTTGTTGGCCTTGATAAGAAGTCAGCAATGGCCCTTGCTCAAAAGCTAGATATTGATCTAAGCCATATTGGCGTGGGTGTCGTTCTGGAACAAACTCCTGAAGCCGGTAGTACTCGCGATGGCGATGTCGTTGTAAAACTAAAATACGCCCCACCTACATATGAATAACTTAATCAAAAAATATAAAATCCTTTTGGAGGGTCTTACTGACCTTACGGCAAATCTAGATCAAGCTAAACCGTGTGATATCGCTTTTTATCGTATACATGATAACGAGAAAGCTATTGAGCTATTTCGCCAACGTTATCAAAAAGGTCGTGCCGGGCTAGTCATTACGAATCGTGAGGTTGCAGACCTTGATACACTCGTTGTTGACGAGAGTGATTTTTATAAATTACAAGAAGAGTTGGTTGAGGAGCTGTATCCAATTAATCGTGAAGTAAAGTTAATTGGAATAACAGGTACAAACGGAAAGTCGTCTGTTGCTCATCTTTGTCAGCTTATTCTTAATGCTAACAATCTAAGTGCATGTAGCATTGGTACGGTTGGTGTCATTAAAGGTGAGAGTGAAGTGATGGAAAGTCTATCTGCCACAACTCCATCGTTCATTGATTTAAGAAGAATCATATTTAAGTTGAAAGATATTAATTACTTCTGTTTGGAAGTAAGCTCTCATGCCCTTGAGCAGGAGAGAGTAAAGAAAATGAAATTTGACTCTATAGGGTGGACAAATTTTACTCAAGATCATCTGGACTATCATGGAACGATGGATTCTTACTTTAATGCAAAAGCAAAGCTTGCAAATTATAGTGATTCAAATTTTATTATTCCACGTTCTCAAGAAGATGAATTCAAGTCTAAGTTAAGTTGTGACTTGGCCTCTAATGTAGAAAACATTTATGGTGAGGAGTTTAACCTAAGCTACAATGTCGATAATTTAGAATTAGCATTCGCTCTTTGTGATAGGGCCTCTAGTTTAAAATTAAGTAGAAAAATAAAGCTATCTTTACCTAAAGGAAGATTTAATCTTTTTAGAAAGGGCGATAGTGTATTCATTGTGGATTATGCTCATACTCCAGATGCTATTGTAAATATTTGTCGTGAAACTAAAAAACATTTTGATTCATATGACATTATTACAATCTTTGGTTGTGGTGGTGATCGCGATCGTACAAAGCGTCCAAAGATGCTTTCAGCTGCCCTGGAATTTAGCGATAAGGTTGTTGTAACAAGTGATAATCCAAGAACGGAAGATCCGAATGAGATTATTAAAGATATTCTTGAAGGTAATAAAGAGGCCGTTGATATTATCGTTGATCGCAAGGAAGCTATTCATACTTATGTGAAAGAATATGAACGTCCTACTGCTGTCATTATTGCAGGTAAAGGACACGAAGAATATCAAGATATCAAAGGTGTTAAATACCACTTTAGTGATATTGAAGAAGTAAAGAGTGCATTAGGGGAATTATGTTAATTTCTGATTTAAATAAAGTTTCAGGTCTAGTTAAAAAGGTTGGTAAGGATCTTGATGTTGATATTTTACTATCAACAGATTCTCGTATGCCTGAAGATAAGAATACATTTCTTGCTCTGAAGGGTGAACGATTTGATGCTTATAACTTTATTGAAGATGCGATTAAAAATGGTGCAAAAGCAATTGTCTTAACTCATACAAAAGAAAGAGAAGAGGAGATCCGAACTCTAGCTGAGAAGGATGCAGAGCTTTGTTTCTTTTTAGTTGAAGATAGCCTTACTTTCTTACAAGAAGCAGCTAAGTTTCGAATTGTTGAGTGGAAGAATCGCGGCGGTTTTGTTTTTGGACTTACTGGTTCAAATGGGAAGACAACAACAAAAGAACTACTTTACTCGTTGGCAAAATCCTTTCTTCATGATGCAGTTATTTGTACACATGGTAATTTAAATAATCATATTGGTGTTCCACTAACAATCTTCTCTATTAAGGATGAGCATAAGTTCGCTATTATTGAGATGGGAACTAATCATTTTGGCGAGATTGAAGTACTTTGTGAAATTGCACAACCTGACTACGGCTATATTACAAATATTGGCCATGCCCATACTGAATTTCTAATTGATCTTAATGGTGTTCTAAAAGAAAAGTCTGCACTTTACCGTTGGATCAAAGACCATGGAAAGAAGTTCTTTTTAAATATGGAAGACGAGAAGCTAGCAACTTTAGAAGTTACAGAAAAGATTGTTCCTGTAAGCAAGAATAATGTTTACGAATTTGAAAGTGACTTTATTAAAGAGTCATATAATCGCTGGAATGTTCAAGCTTCATGTTTTGTCTTAGAAAATATTTTCTCATTAAGCTTATTTCACGAGTTAAAAAAACTAAGGCTTCCTGAAAATAAAAGGGCCCAGTGGATTAGTGTTAATGAGTCAAAAATATATTTAGATGCCTACAATGCAAATCCAACTTCAATGAGACTTGCAATTAGAGAGTTTGCTAAACAAGTCCCAGATACAAAGAAAGTTATCTTCATTATTGGTGACATGAATGAGTTAGGCGATAAGACCCAGGAACATCACGAGGGTGTTGCGGAGTTGTTAAATGAGCTAGGTATCAAAAACTCAATTTTCATTGGGCGATTTGCTAATTTTTATCAAAATAAATTTAGCGGTGCGTCCGAAACTTATGTAAATCTTGATGATTTCATCTCAAATTGGCCAACAGTATTAAATTCGTACGATTATATTTTTTTAAAAGCTTCTCGTTCTTTACAACTAGAGAGGCTAATAGATATAACTATGTAATATAATTTAAAAACCAGGTGATTACATGCTGTATCATTTCCTCTATCCCCTAAGGGATGAATTCTTTGCTTTTAATATTTTTAAATACATCACATTTAGAACAGTTGTGGCCTTCTTGCTTGCAACAGTTATCTCAATTATTTGGGGTAAGTACTTTATTGGATTCATGCAGCGTAAGCAGTTTGGCCAAGTAATACGTGATGATGGTCCAGAGTCTCACTTAAAAAAAGCAGGAACACCAACAATGGGTGGTGTTTTTATTTTGGGGACAATCCTATTAACGCTGTTAATAACTGGAAATTTTAATTCGATTCCAGTTCTCATTACCTGTGGTGTAACTGCATCGTACTTTGTGCTCGGCTTTATCGACGACTATGCTAAGATCTCTAAAGGAAATACAAAAGGTGTTTCGGCCAGAGGTAAGCTTGTGTGGCAATTTGCAACAGCTCTAATTGCTGTCTTTGCCATGGTTCATTTCAATGTTATCGACACTCAATTATTTGTACCTTTTGTGAAAGGGCCAGTCTTTAACCTGATGAGCTTCTTTATAATTTTCGGGGCTATCGTTATTGTTGGTTCTAGTAATGCTGTTAACTTAACAGATGGATTAGATGGACTAGCTATTGGTCCAATCATTACATCAGCTGCAACTCTTGGATTTATTGCTTATGCAACTGGTCACAGAGAGATTGCATCATACCTTTTTGTGCCATACGTTGAAAATGTTGGAGAATTAGCTGTCATTGGTGCTGCAATCGTCGGTGCAGGCGTTGGATTTTTGTGGTATAACACATACCCAGCTCAGATTTTTATGGGTGACGTGGGGTCCCTTGCCTTAGGTGGTACACTAGGAACAATGGCCGTACTAACAAGAAGTGAATTACTCTTTGTTATTATTGGTGGTGTTTTTGTTGCCGAGGCTGTTTCGGTGATCTTACAAGTTGCTTCTTACAAAACTCGTAAGAAGAGAATATTTAAGATGGCCCCGATACATCACCACTTCGAGCTATTGGGATGGGCCGAGCCTAAAGTAATTGTTAGATTTTGGATTATAAGTATATTTTTAGCGATTCTAGCGATCGCAACATTAAAAATGAGGTAGAGAATGGAGAGATTTAGAAACAAGAATATCCTAATCGTTGGTATTGGAAAAACTGGTTTCAGACTCATAAATTTCTTTAATCGTCTTGACTGTAATATTCGTGTAACAGATATCAAACCGATTTTTGATCTTAATAAAGCTGTAAAGAAACTACGTAAGATTAAACCTGCAGTTGAAATGACTTTTGGTGAACACTTAGATGACGACTTCATCAATGCTGATGTTGTTGTTTACTCAGGTTCTGTTGATCCAAATATGCCTCAACTAGAACTAGCAAGAAGAGAAGGGAAAGAAGTTTACTCTGAATTCGCTCTTGGAAATAAGCTATGTCGTAAGCCAATCATTGCTGTTTGTGGATCTCACGGTCGTACAACTGTAGCACACATGATTGGATTTACTTTAAGACAAGATGGAAAGAATGTATTTGTTGGTGGAACAAGCGAAAGCCCATTTATCGAATACTCAATGCTTCCTAATAAAGATGAAATTGACTACGTTGTAGTCGAGGTTTCAGCAGTTCAAATGAGACGTCTAACTGACTTCCACCCTAAGATGGTTGTCTTTACAGATATCGCAGACACTTACCCACAAGGACAATTCACGTCGATGGGTGAGTACATGGAAACAAAATTAAGTATCATCAAGACTCTATCTCCTGATGACACTTTAATTGTTAACTTCGACAAGCTTGCAAATAATAGCTTCTTTAGAAATGCAAATTGCCAGACTTACTGGTACTCAAGAAGATCATTCGTTAAGCTTGGTGTAATGGAAGAGATCCAAGGAACACACTTCCACGATCGTCGTATCCATTCAAATATCAACTACCACTCAGAGTTTGTTGTTAAGAAAATGAGAATCATTGGTCAAAATAACCGTGAAAATCTTCTTGCTGCAATCACTGCATGTAAGGCACTAGATCTTTCTGACGAAGCAATTCAAACATGTGTAACGAAATTCCCTGGAATTCCACACAGAATTGAATTCTTAATGGAAAAAAATGGTGTTTCTTTCTATAACGACTCAAAAGCAACAGATATGAGAACACTTGTTGAGACAACTAAGGCGTTTAAAACTCCGGTTATCTTAATTGCTGGTGGGAAAGATATCGAAGATCTTGAGTATGAAGCATTTACTGATGAGCTAATTCAAACAACACGAATCATCGTTCTTGTTGGTGAAGCAAAAGAAAGAATGAACCGCGCACTTGGGGAGCATCCACAAACTTTCATTGTTGGATCGTTTGAAGAGTCTGTTCTCTTTGCTTATCAAAAGTCGAGAACTGGTGACACGATTATTCTTTCACCAGGTAATCCTGCTACGGACTTCTTTAGAGATTACGAAGAGCGTGGGAATTACTTTAAAAAACTTGTCTACCAATTATAATTTTTTGAAATAATAATTATAGAAATGCCTGCTTTATGCAGGCATTTTTTTTATGCCTAATACAGAACAAGTTTTAAGTCATATGATCTCGTCATGAAGGTTCTGTTATTTTTTATTTTTGTTTCTATTTTTTCTACTCAAATTAAAGCTGATCAAGATTATGTGAAAGTCTGTCAAAACCTCGTGGACAAGCGACTTTCAAAATACAATCAATTTCGTTTTAAAAAACAATGCTCACAAATTACGACTAAGTATCAGTTTCAATGTTTAACTGAAGTCTTAGACAATCGCAGAGCGATCTCCCTCGTGGAGTTTAACGCATGCACTTATGTAAAGAGTGCTGAAACTTTGGCGAGCATTCATGAAGTGGCCAAGTACTATCACAGTAGTGTGAATAGCTTTCATGTGACAGTTGCGGCCTTGGTGCAAAATGAAAAAGAGAAGAACTGTGTTTTAAATATAATTCAAAAAGAAGGCTTAGATCCTTTCAATGCCTACACGTGTTTTGATGAAAGAGGAATTGATCCAATTAGGCATTTTGCGCAAATGTATATCAAGTAGCCTGACGCGCAGTTTCCTATATTTCTAATGCATCGAATACAATCTTCATATATGATTAATATATGAACTCTATTGAAAACACGGATCGTTTTGGAAAACTCTTTTTAATTATCACATCAATTATTGTTGGTGTTGGTATCGTCATGGTTTACTCTTCATCCTATATGTTTTCAAAAGAAGTTTACGGAACAAGCCTTCACTTCTTCTCAAGACAAATTCTCTTTGCTTTAATCGGCGTGGGTATGGCCTATGTTGTGGCAAAGACTAAGTATCAGTTTTGGATAAAGTTCTCATTCCACTTAAATCTCGTCGTGGCCTTTCTTTTGGTTTTAACATTTATTCCAGGTTTAGGTGTTGTTGCTAAAGGTGCCAATCGATGGATTAATCTAGGGTTCGGTTCATTACAACCGGGAGAGCTTGCAAAGTATACGATACTTATGATGTCACTTTTCTTTTTTGAGAATTATGAAAAGCTAAATCTTAAAAATCGTTTAAAGTATGCGGCCAATATTGGATTAGTACTCTTGCTCTTACTTTTACAACCAGACTTTGGAACATTCTTTATTTGTGCCCTAGGAATGGGATTCACTTGTTTCATTTCTAATTTTAATCGTAAGTATTTCTATATCATGGGAGTAGTCGGAACAATTCTTTCGTCTCTAATACTCGTTGCTCAACCTTATCGTGTAAAAAGACTGATGGCCTTTTTAGATCCATGGGCAAACCCAAGAGGAAGTGGTTTCCAGGTAATTCAGTCTTGGATTGGTTTTGCAAATGGTGGCTTCTTTGGAAAAGGTATTGGTAATAGTTTAGAAAAATTATTCTTTCTACCAGAGGCCCATAATGATTTCATCTTTTCAGTTATAGGTGAAGAGTTTGGTTTTCTAGGAGTCATTGCATTTGTTGTTCTCTTTATGGCCTTTACTCATATTGGTTTTAAATTAGCACTGTCTTTAAATGACGATATTGCAAAGAAAATGGTCATGTCCATTATCTTCATTATCGGTGTTCAAGCTTGTTTAAATATGGGGGTTGTTCTTGGGCTTCTTCCAACAAAGGGACTTAACCTACCATTCGTTAGCTATGGTGGATCATCACTTATGAGTAATTTAATTGCTATCGGTGTAATCTTCTCTTGTGTGTCACGTCAACGAACGATGTCAGGCCAGAAACCGTTTTTTTCTCAACAATAGCCAATATATGCGCTAAATTTAGAAGAAGTAATCTTGTGAAAAGGAACTAGTATGAATATTAATATTCAAAATATTAGCGTGCATTTTATTGGAATCGGTGGAATTGGGATGAGCGGTATCGCTGAAATTCTACTGAGTCTTGGGTATAAGGTAACAGGTTCAGATATTAGTGAGTCTGCCAATGTTGCTCGTTTAAGAGATTTAGGAGCTGAGGTCTTTATTGGACATAAGCGTGAAAATATAACTGAAAGGACGACAGTGGTTGTTTATTCATCTGCAGTAAATGAGTCTAATCCTGAAATGCAGATGGCCCGTGAAAAGCAAATTCCTATTATGAGAAGAGCTGAAATGTTGGCCGAACTTATGAGACTTAAAAGAGGAATCGCAATTGCGGGAACTCACGGTAAGACGACAACAACAAGCTTTCTAGCGACAATCTTACAAGCGAGCAACTACGAACCAACTTATATTATCGGCGGTATCGTTTCTAATCTTGCAGGACATGCAAAGGTTGGTACTGGTGAGTACTTAGTGGCCGAAGCCGATGAGTCTGATGGATCTTTTCTAATGTTAAATCCAATCATGTCGGTTGTAACTAATATCGACCTTGATCATATGGACCATTACGGAAGTGAAGATGTTCTTATGGATAGCTTTGAAGAATTTATTAACAAAGTTCCTTTCTATGGACTCTCTTCACTTAATGCAGATGATGAAAGACTAATGAGTCTTGTTCCACATATTAAAAAACCAATTGTTACTTTTGGAATTGAAAAAACAGCAGATTATCAAGCTGTCGATATTAAAATGTCTGATCTGTGTTCAGAGTTTGACCTTATCGTTGGTCCTGAGAACTTAGGACGCTTTATCATTAATCTTCCAGGTAAGCACAATGTGCAAAATGCTCTTGGGGCAATCTCCATTGCTCATAAAATGGGAGTACCAGTGGATATGATTAGAAGCTCAATTAGAAGCTTTGAAAATGTTGGACGGCGTTTTCAATTACTTTATAAGAATGAAGATGTAGAGATTCTTGATGATTATGGCCATCATCCGACTGAAATAGCTAAGACTTTAAACACATTAAAAGAAATTAGAGATCATAAGAAAATTGCTATCTTTGAACCACATCGTTTCTCTCGAACAAAAGACTGTTGGAATGAGTTCCTACACTGTTTCAACGACGTTGATGAGTTATATATGTGTCCAATTTATCCAGCTAGTGAAAGCCCTATTCCTGGGATCACTTCAGATAGACTTGTCGAAGATATTAATCGACTTCATCCGGGGCTAGCTAAAACAATTGAACTTAAAGACTTAGATACAATTATTAAGTCTAATAAGAATTCAACAATTATGACATTAGGGGCCGGGTCAATTGGCCGAGTCATTAGAGAATGGGTTTTAGATAACGATCGCAATGAATAAGATTAAAGAGTTATTAGCTAATATTCCAAATATTGAAATCGAAATTGATAAGGATCTATCAAAGTATTCAACAATGAGACTTCAATCTAAGGGTGATTTTATTTCTGTAAAGGATCTTGATGGACTTAAGGACGTTGCAAGAACCCTTACTGAAAATAACCTTAACTACATGGTGTTAGGCTTAGGTGCCAATCAACTTTTAAATGAAAGAATTGAGCATCCAATAATTAATCTAGACTTTGATTACGATCGTCGTATTTTAAATCAGTATCATGAAAGCTATATTCTTCCAGCTTCTGTGAAGCTTTCAAGCTTAACTTCTCATGCTTCCAAATTTGGTAATATGCGCTGGGAGGTGATAACTGGAATTCCAGCTACTTTAGGTGGAGCAGTTTTCATGAATGCGGGAACGGGTCTTGGTTGGATTAGCGAAATTATAAATAGAGTTTGGTATATTGATAAGGAAGGTAACGAGTATCTTCATGAGGCAACAGAGTCTAGCTTTTCATATCGCCAAAACAATTTTTTAAAACCTGGGGATATTGTTTATCAAGTTGAGCTTGTCTCAAAAGGTCAAGATGAAAACCTTGGTGAGAAAATTCGTAACTACCTCCTAATGAGAAATAAGTCACAACCATTAAAGGAAAAAACTTGTGGAAGTGTCTTTAAAAACATTGTTGGAGATAAGCGAACTTGCACTGCAGGACAATTTATTGATATACTTAATTTGAAAGGGTTACAAGTTGGTGATGTGCGCGTGAGTAATCTTCATGGAAACTTCATGGAGAATTTCGATAAAGCGACGGCCAGCGATGTAAAAGAACTTATAAAAATTGTACAGGAAGAACTTTATCTAAACTATGGTTTAAAGTTTGAGCCTGAAGTCAGGATAGACATTTAATGAAAAAAGCTATTTCAATTATTTCACTTCTTCTTTTGAGTGCTTCTGCATCAGCAGTTTCACAGCCAAATGAGAAGATCAAATATAAGACGGCTTTTGGTAAATGTCCTTCACGTGCTGCTGGAACACTAACTCTTAAGCTAGTAAAAGACTTCGAAAGAAACCGTTCTTTAAGAAGTATGAAGAATCTAGTTGCAGCAGATAAATTAAAAGAAAAACACTTTCTGTCAGACTATACGATTAAGTATAATCCGATGGAAGGAATGCTTAACTTTATCTATGAATGTCCATCTCCATTAATGAAAGTACAAATTTACAAAGAAAATGGAATGGAGTCTTATGAAGCAATTCTTGTTGATAATGGTCAACTATTTGACCCAACATATGAAATTCTACTAAGAACGGAAAAGAAGTTAAATTACTCTCTTCCTTATCTTGCAATCCCTGTTGGGGAAATGGATAAGACAGTTCAAAAAAATATCACACGTATTATCGCAGACCTTGATCTTGTTTTTAGAAAATTAATTTCTGAAGTTATTATTAGCGATGATAAAGAGTTAACAATGATTCTTTCGATTAAAGGAAAGCCTTCAAGTGTCTTTATGGGCAAAGATGAATGGCCTCTTAAAGTTGAAAAGTTGACTCAAATCATTGGTTATATGAACAAGAAAAAGAAAATTCCATCAGTGATAAATATTACAAATTCCAAAAAAGTTGTTGTCAAGTTCAACGACTAATTCTAAAATTTCATTGTATGCGGTAAAAATTGCCGTTAGATTTCTTTATTAACAGAATGATTCTGTAAGAAAAAACTAGAGAAAGGATTCTCAATGAAAGAAAAAAACATCGTTGTCGGTTTAGACGTTGGTACAACTAAAGTCTGCACAATCGTAGGTATCCAAAACATTTCTAATCAAAACACTGGTAAAGCTGAGCTTGAAATCATTGGTATTGGTACACATCCAAGTCATGGTTTAAAGAAAGGTAGTGTTGTAAATATCGATAAAACAGTTCGCTCAATTCATAACTCTTTAGAAGAGGCAAGACTAATGGCCGGAGTTGATATCCATAGTGCAACTATTGGAATTGCTGGTAGCCATATTTATAGTTTTAATAGCTCAGGTGTTGTTGCTGTTAAAGGTAACGAAATTTCACAAGATGATGTTGATCGTGTACTTGAAGCTGCTAAAGCAGTTGTTATGCCAAGTGATCGTGAAATCATTCACGTTATTGCTCAAGAGTATAAAGTTGATAATACAACTGGGATTAAGAATCCAATTGGAATGTGTGGGACACGTCTTGAGGCCCATGTACATATTGTTACAGGTTCAATCTCACTAATTCAAAACCTTGTTAAGTGTGTTGAGCATACTGGGATTAAAGTAGAGAACGTAACTCTTCAACCGATTGCTTCTTCTGAATCTGTTCTTTCTCCTGAAGAAAAAGAAATGGGAACACTACTTGTTGATATTGGTGGTGGGACTACAGACCTTGCTCTTTGGAAAGATGGGGCCCTCGTTCATACACAAGTTATTCCAGTGGGTGGAAATCATTTCACAAATGATCTTGCTGTTGCACTCAAAATTCCACACGCAGAAGCAGAAAGAATTAAAATTAATCACGGTTCAGTTTTACCTGAACAGGTAAACCAATCAGCTCATATTACAGTACAAGGAATCTCTGGAACTAAGCCAAGAGAAGTACAACTAAATACAGTTGCAAATGTACTTGGAGCAAGAGCTGAAGAGTTATTTGATCTTATTAAAAATATTATTAGAGAAAAGAATCTAGGAGATGACATCAGTGGTGGTGTTGTTCTTACAGGTGGTGGTGCAATGATTAAAGGAATGCCAGATATTGGTGAGTACCTTTTAGAGCGTCCACTTAAGATTGGTTTTCCAATTGCTTTTGGTGGCATGACAAATATTATGCAAAATCCAAAATTTTCTACAGTTTTAGGTCTTCTACTTGAAGCTTCAAAAGGTAAGGAAGTAGACGTAGAAGAGGAAGAAGATATTAATCAAATAGATATTGTAAGTAAATTATCAGGATCTATTAAATCAGTATTTAGAGAAATTTTTTAAATAAGGGGGAACTTATGTTCGAAATTTCTGACAACAACGAATTAAAATTAACTGAAGGCGCGAAGATTCGCGTTGTTGGTGTTGGTGGCGGTGGGTGTAATGCCGTAAACACAATGATTAAGGCCGGTTTAACTGGCGTTGAATATATTGTTGCTAACACTGACTCACAAGCACTTGCAGTTAACCTTGCACCAACTAAAGTACAACTTGGTGTTGAGTTAACAAAAGGTCTTGGAGCTGGGGCAAACCCAGAAGTTGGTCGTAAAGCAGCTCTAGATGAGTATGAAATGCTTAGCCAGGTTCTTGAAGGATCTGACATGGTATTTATCACTGCCGGTATGGGTGGTGGAACAGGTACTGGAGCAGCTCCTGTACTTGCAAAACTTGCACGTGAACTAGGTGCTCTTACTGTTGGTGTTGTTACAAAGCCATTTATCTTCGAAGGTAAGAAGAGAATGAGACAGGCATCAACTGGTATTCAAACTCTTGAGGAGAATGTTGATTCTCTAATCACTATTCCAAACCAAAGACTTCTTCAACTTGCTGGTGAAAGCCTTTCACTTGTTGAAACTTTCATGAAAGCAGATGAAGTACTATTAAACGCTGTAAGAGGTATTTCTGATCTAATCAATACGACAGGTCATATCAATGCTGACTTTGCTGACGTTTCAACTGTTATGTCTAATAAAGGTCTAGCTCTTATGGGTACAGGTCTTTGTTCTGGGCCAGATAGAGCTATTAAAGCTGCTAATGAAGCAATCTCTTCACCACTACTTGAGGATATCTCAATTGATGGTGCAACTGGTATCATCATTAATATCACTGGTGGTTCTTCAATGACTATGCATGAAGTTAATGAAGCAGCTACTTTAATTATGGAAGCAGCAGATGAAGATGCTGAAGTAATCTTTGGATCTGTTGTTGATGATGAACTTGAAGATAATATCAAGGTTACTGTTATTGCAACTGGACTTGGTGGACGTGAAGCTGCTGTTAATGTAGCTCCTCAACAAGAGGTTAGAAGACCTGTTGTTCAAGAAGCTAAACCAGTTTATGCAGCTCCTGCGGCACCAGCTACTCCTGTAGTTGAAGAAAAGCCAGTTTTTGAACAACCAGTAGCACAACCTGCTGTACAACAAGCTGCTTACCATGAAGCTCCTGTTCAATCGAACCCACAAGTCGATGCGATGAGAGAAATTCAAATGGAAGCACAACGTGAGCAACAAGCTCAAGAACTAGTTCAAGAGCCAGTAAGAACTCACTCATTTGATGGAGATAATTCAGAAACTTCTCAAAGACCTAGCTTAACTGATTCAATCAGAGAAGCAGCGTCTCAATACGAAGCATCTAAATCTGAAGTAGATCCTTGGGCAAATGAAAAAGTATTAACAGGTAATAATGCTGCCGCTGATAAATCAGATCGTCCTAAATCAATTGCTGAAAAACTTGGTTTTATCAACTTTGATGAAGATGAACTAGATACTCCTTCTTATCTAAGAAAAGAGGAGACTCCACAAACTTCTGGAAATGAAACTTTTCGCCAAGTAGAGCGATAGGATTCCCCCCAAAGTATATTGATGGAAACATCAAAAAAAGGGCCCTCTTTGGGCCCTTTCTTTTTTTAAAATATAGTAAATTATAAAGAAATTGTTTTAAGAATATTTGATTTAAATGATTCTAAAAGTTCTGCCGTATCAATCTTGAAATCTTCTGGCAGCTTAATAAGAAGTTTTGAATTATTATGTGGGATATTTCTTAGGACTAGTCTGAAATTTCCTTCCCATTCCTGCCAACTTAACTCATATTGCCAGCGACTGAATTGACCACCACCAAATTTTGAATCTCTTTTTTCAGGCATAAGGGCATCAATAGTATAAGATACCTTTTGCTTCAATCCTGCTGAAGTTAAGTCTTTTTCACAATCTCTTATTAATCGATCGTGTTTAGAATCGAAAACTACATTTGGTTTATTAGTTTCCATGATTTGATTAATTTGGCCTTTTAGGATTTCAAGATCGTTCACTACGCTCTCCCTTATTTTTGTATTTTCAATCTTTGTCTCATTTCATCTTCTATTTCTTTTTGCACATGTAATTGAACATAGGTTTCGATCAAGTCACTTTCCACATCAATTTTGTACTCACATAGAATGAAGGTTGGAATTTTATCATTATCCCACGTATTTTTTTTGAAATTATAAATATAGACACCTTTTTCCGGTGTATCGCTTGTCGTTCTCTCATTTGTAATAGCGACCCATTCGTGTCTTGAATAAAGATTGAAATGATCACGACAAAGATGAAGTGAGTCGACATTAAAGTAATCATTTTCGACGAGTTCTTTTTCACAAATACTACATAACCCAAGAATCTTTTCTTGTGACTTATTCTTTTCTAATAAATTGTTTATCTTATCTGTGAGTTTTCCGTCTTGAGTTTCTTCTTTTTGAATCTCTTTTCGAAATGCGATAAATGCAAAGACGCCAATAAGTAGAAAAAGCGCAATCGCAATGATTACAAGTAATGCAATGATGATAACCGTGTTGTCCATGTAATTAGTTTAATGGACTTAGCAAATATGAACAATGGCCAGAGGCCTATATCCAAGGATATTTTGAAAATATCTTCTAACCGCTACTCGAATACGTTCACTTCGTTGATCAATCGTTCCTTTTTCATTGAAGTAATCAAAGCAAATTTCTTGTAGTTGACTAATTTGCTCTTCTTCATATGGGATTCCCATTGTCGTAATGTGAACTCTTTGCTGAGAACGAGCAATACTGTTCTTTGAAATTGAAACAAAGACTGTACCAAGCGTGGCCATTTTTCGTCTTTCTGAGATTTTTTCTTTTTCGATGACAATACGATTTCCATGAATGAGTATCGGTGGAATTTCTTGTGAGCGAGAAATTTTTATTTTGCCATTTAAAGATAGTGAGATGCTGTCGTGATTTTTAATCTCGATCGCTTCACTGGTAGGCAGAATTGATTTGATAAATTCACAGTGTTTTCTTAAAAAATATGTTTCGCCGTGAATAGGGATCGCAATAGTAGGTTGGTAACTATCATAAACATCTTTAAGATCAGCTTTACCAGGGTGTCCTGAAGCATGGATTAATCCATTGAAGTGTGTAATGACCTCACAACCTTTCTCTGTGATTTCGTTGTATAAAAGAGCTAACTTTTTTTCATTTCCAGGAATTGCTTTAGAGCTAAAGATAAAAGTATCTGATTCATTTAGCTTGTAGTACTTATCACTGCTGCTTGTAATTCTCTTAACTGTACCTCTGAATTCACCCTGACTTCCTGAACATAGAATAATATGTTTCTTCTTTAAATCTGTAACACTTTCAACTTCACGAACAAGTCCATGGTCGTTAAAGATTTCACACTCTCTGGCAATTTGTGTATACTTAAGTAGAGAGCGGCCATAAGGAACGACGTTAAGCTTAAGCTCTTTTGCAATATTAAATATTGTTTGTAGACGATGAATATTAGAAGCAAAGCATGTGATAAAGACACGTCCTTTTGCATCTGAGATAAAAGAAAGCAGGTCTTTTTTAAGCTCGGACTCAGAAGTCGTTCTTTCATTGCTACTTGTGATATTTGTCGAGTCTAGCATCGCAAGGCGGTTGTTATACTTCTTTGATAAGAGGTTGATTTTCTCGAGTTCAATAGGCTCTTCATATTCAGTGTTAAAATCACATTTGAAATCAGAGATGAAGAGAATTCCAGTATCAATTTCTTTGATACCTAGATGAATTCCCTTTGTATTTGGAATCGAGTGATTAACATGAATCGTGTCAATTTCGATTTCATTTATCACAAGTTTACTTTCAAGTTTGTTAATTTTTTTTGAAAGATCTAGATATGACAACTTATCTTCAATAAGCTCTTTTGCAAATGTTGGGGCATAGACATCAGCTTCTGGAAATCTCTCAATATAATGTGAGATTGCACCAATATGGTCTTCGTGTCCGTGAGTTATGATGAGAGCATTGATTTCAACATCTACATTCTTTAAATCAGGAATAAGATAATTGATATCAAAGCAGTCTTCGTAGGGAAATAGAATTCCACTGTCGATTATTATATTTGTATTCTTATAAGAAACTAAAGTCGCATTAGATCCGATTTGTCCAACACCACCAAGAGGTGAAATATTTAAATTAGACATTAAGATCCTTTCGTTGTGTTTAGTAGTAGTTCGAACTCTTTGTTTTGCTCAATGAATTGGACTAGTCTGGCCGCTAAGATTTCAGAAGAAACATCGGTTTCTTCACCAACAATAAAGTCAGCATACTGTCTTTGTGGCGCTAAGAATTTCTCATACATTGGTCGAACACTGTCGTAGTATTGATTGATAACACTTTCTAAACTTCTTCCACGTTCAGCAACATCTCGATTAAGTCTTCGAGTAAAGCGAATATCTGCCTCAACATGGAGAAAGCAGCGAATATCTAACTTCTCTCTAATCTCCTGATCGAAGAGAGTAAAGATTCCTTCAAAAAGGACAACTGGTGTTGGATTTAAAGTTGTTGTTGATGTTGTACGACTACTCGTTTTAAAGTCGTAATTTGGAACTTCTATAGGCTCATCATTTTTTAGGGCCGTGATATGTTCCTGTAGGAGTGCCCAGTCAAATGCTTGTGGGTGGTCGTAATTTGGTCGTCCTGATTTTGTATAATGCTCTTTTGGTTGCTCTGGTAGATAGTAAGAATCCATTGATAAAACAGACACTTTCTCTTTTGGTAGTTTTGAAATTACTTTTGAGGCAAAAGTAGTTTTTCCTGAACCTGAACCACCAGTGATTCCAATTAGCTTCATAGATGACCTTTGTTTTAATGTTTTCAGTAACTTAACATAGATTGAGTTCACATCAAATAAAAGAGGTGATAATCTTATAATAATTACATTTGTGTCATTCGTCAGGGATATTCGATGTTTAGATTTCTATCTTTTTTAGTATTTATTTTCCTAACTTCAATGGGTTATGGAGCGAGTCTTAATATCGCAATTTCGTCGTCTCCAAATAGCTTGAGTCCGTTCTTTTCAACTGATGCTAACTCTCAAAATATTAATCGCCTTGTTAACGCCTCTCTTATTGATTTCAACAGTAATATGCAGCCGATTTGCCAATTATGTGAATCCTTTAAAGAGTATCGTACAGTAGATTCATATAAGATTCGATTCAAACTAAAACCAAATCTAAAGTTTTCAAATGGCGCACCTTTGACGTCGAAAGATGTGGAAAAGTCTCATTTTTATTTTACGGAAACTGAGAAGATAAAATCGATCTTCCGCTTTGCTTTTGGAAATATTAAAGAGGTTAAAATTATCGATGAACTCACTTTTGAATTAATCTATAAGAGCTTTGGCCTTGATCACTTACCAAATTTAGTATTATTTAAAATTATCCAAATCCCTAAGTATGAAAAACTTGAGAAAGTCGAAATGTCAGATCTCGTCGGTGCGGGTGACTATAAAATTGCAAAGATTGCACCTTTGCAAATTGACTTAAAGTCTTTAAAAGCTGATCACTACGATTTGAACTTTGTTGTCGTAAAAGATGAGACAACACTTTCGTTAAAACTGATCAAGGGAGAGATCGACTTATCTGTTGCCAATATTTCACCTAGAAAAGTTAATTACTTAGAAAAGAATAGTGATGTAAATGTACAAAAGGTTTTAGGGACAGATTATAATTACATTGGACTAAATCAGAAAAAAGATATTCTCCAAAATGAAAATGTGCGTAAGGCATTAAGCCATCTTGTCCCTAGAGCTAAGATTATTAAGTATAAGTTTAAAAATAATGCTGTTGCTTCAAATGGCCTCTTTGCAAAATCCTTTAAGAATTTTTATATCGATACACCAGTTGATGACTTCAATCCGAAAAAGGCCTATGAGCTTTTTAATAAAGCAGGTTTTGAGAGAAAAAATGGAATTTGGTATGACAATAATGGAAAGACTTTTTCTCTTACTTGGAAGACAAGCAGTAATAAATTTCAACAAGAACTAGTGACAATCATTAAGAATGAGTTTGAGAAATTTGGCCTAGTTGTAAATGTGGTACCTCAAGAGTGGGGAACTTTCCTTAGAGGTATTAAAAGAGGAGAATACGATCTTTATTTAGGGCGTTGGGTAGGATTTACAGGTCAGGATATGCTTAAATTCGCATTTTACTCTGAAAATATGGCCCCAAAAGGTGCAAATCGTGTCTTTTTTGATAATAAGGATTTTGATAATTTAATTAAGCAGGCCGAGCAGACTATCAATAAGAAAAAAGAAGTCGCTCTATATAAGAAGGCCAATCAAGTAGTAAACGAACAATACCCATATATTAGCTTATGGCATCCAAATGTCATTTGGGTGATGAGTAAGTGTATAAAACTTAAAGAAATTTATCCTAATGGAAATTTTCTAGTTTTAAAGGAAATTGAGAATGTCTGTAAAAACTGAAATCTTTAAAATTGTAACGATTGAATTTCAAAGTAGCTCACAATGTGAAGAGGTGAATAAGATCGCTCTTAATGAATTTGAAGTTGATGGAATTGAAGAGTTCTCAATGGAAGAAGAGCGTGTTGATGAGATTCTTGGAGAGAGAGCATATTCTGGTGGAGACGTTCCTGAGTCAGTAATTGATGAAGTCGTTGATATCTCAGATGATCAAGATGTTAAGAAGTTTAATTATTTCTTCTTTCAGGGAGATATTAATAGGGCCCATGAATTTGCAAAGGCAATCGAAGGGATGGATCTAACAATTGAAGTTAAAGATGAAGAGTACTCAGACTGGAATGAAGTATGGAAAAAGCACTATGCACCGATTGAGGTAACTCCTGAACTAAGTGTTATTCCAGAGTGGTTTAAGGAAGAAGATTATAAAGAAAATAATAATAATATTTATATCATTCCAGGAATGGGATTTGGTACAGGTGAACACGAAACAACATACCTGTGTCTAAAGCACTTTATGGCAGTAAAGGACTCTTTCAAAGAGAAAGACCTTTGTTTAGACTTTGGATGTGGTTCAGGTATCTTAGGAATCGGCGCTATCAAGAAAAGCGATATGCTCGTCGACTTCGTTGATATCGACCCTGCTGCTCTTGATAATTGTCACGAAAATCTTAAGTTGAATTTAAATGAAGACCGTCTTAATGGTCATCGTCTTATTGCAAGAAAACGATTCAATCTAGATGATAAGTATAAACTTGTTTTTGCTAATATTCTTATGCATGTTCTTGTATCTGAAAAAGAAGTTCTCTTAGACTCACTAGCTGATGATGGTTATATCATTCTTTCTGGTATTCTAAATGAACAAGTTGATGCAGTTATTGAAGAATATAAGTCTTTAAAGAAAATCGATGTATTATCTAAAGGTGATTGGTCAGCAATTCTTCTAAAAAAGGAGTAATTCATGCGCGCTATTTATACTCGAGATGATCTCTCTCCATCAATTGATGGAATACTTAGCTTTTCTGATGATCGTAGCCATCACTTAATTAAGGCCGTAAGAGTCAAAAAGGGTGATGAGGTTCTGCTATTAGATGGAGAAGGTGGTCGCTATACAAGTGAAGTGATTAACTGCACGAAACGTGAAGTTTCACTAAAGGTATTAGCATTTGAGAAGATTGAAAAGTATACACATATCGATTTAGCAATAGGGCTTCCTAAAAGAGAAGCTTTTGAGAGCTCTCTAAAGAATGCAACTCAAGTCGGTATCTCAGAAATATTTCCTTTTCAAGCAGACTACTCAAATTGGTCAATAAAGAATTTTGATAGAGTAAATTCAGTTATTGAAAGCTCGCTAATTCAATCAAATAATCCTTACTTTCCAGTAGTACATCACGAGACAGCAAGTCTTGATGCTCTATTCGAAATCTTCCATCAATACGATTATATATTCTTAACGACATTATCTCATTCAAATGGTATGGATATTGAAAGTATTGACAGCATAAAAGATAAACGTATTTTAATTATCATTGGACCAGAAGGTGGACTTTCTACTCGTGAAGAAGAGTTAATGTTAAAAGAGAATAATGTTATGGGGCTTAAGCTTGCAACACCTATTCTTAAAACAGAAAGTGCAGTCCTAACAATCGTAGGCTATGTACTTGGAAAATTTGATGTTAAATAAAAAATGTGTCATCCTATTATAAGAGGGCCCAGGGATGAATTTAGAATCACAAAATAGCAAGAAACCAATTCGCTTAAATGACTTAGAAGACTTCGATAATTTCGATGACTTTGGAATAGAGGATATTCCTTTTAAACCTATTAATGAAGGACTTGGTTTTCATCATGGAAAGGCCAGTAAAGAAGTTTTAAAAAGTGCACGTGTTGAAGTTACTCCAACTCAATCACATGTAAATAATTTCAATAAAGTTCTTGGCCGTGAAAAAGAGATGAGTGTTCCTTCTGAACTTGAAGCTTTTTATCGTAAAGGTACAGAGTCAGAAATCCCTAAAGTAAATCGTGAAATTGAAATAAAGAATAAGTCACAAGATGTTTCTATCGCAAGAAGATTTGCTTCTTACGTGATTGATATGAGTGTATCACTAGTTATTTTTGCTGTTACTTTAGCTGCAATGTTTTTAGTAAGTGGACTTCCTCTCGAATCATTTATTGAAATCACACTTCAAAACTCAAATTATAGATTTCTATTAGCACTATTTGTGCTTATTCATATTATTTATCGTATTACATCTGTCTACAGGCCAACGTTTGGTCAGTATATTTGTGGCCTAAGGCCAAAGCTTTCAAATGAGGCAGCTTTTAATACGATTATTGAAAGAACTCTTTTTGAGTTCATTTCGATCCCACTTCTAGGACTTCCATATATTTTAGGACTAGATAAGAAATTCTTTGGGAATAGCCTTAAAAAGAGTAAGTAATGAAATATCAAGAAGCACAGGAATATGTAGAGAATCACTTTAGTGGGAAGAAAATTGTATTCACTAATGGATGCTTTGATATCCTTCACCGTGGTCATTTAATGTACTTAAATGAAGCGAAGAAACTAGGTGATATTCTTATTATAGGACTTAACTCAGACAGTAGTGTTAAGCGTTTAAAAGGTGAGGATCGTCCTGTGAACTCTGAAGGCGATCGTCAGTTTATGCTTGAGAATTTAAAGTCAGTTGATAAGGTTTTTATTTTCGAGGAAGATACTCCTTATGATCTTATAAATGCTGTTCTTCCAAGTATCCTTGTTAAAGGTGGGGACTGGGCCATCGATCAAATTGTTGGCCATGATATTGTTACCGCTAACGGTGGACAAGTGTTAAGCTTAAATTTTGAAGATGGCTATTCAACGACTAATCTAATTGAAAAGATCCAAGGCCGCTCTTAAGTGTATATTCATTTTAAAAATGAACTGGCGATTATTTCAAACGATCTTTCTGATACAGAAGTTGCCATAGCTCACATCTTAAAAACCATAAAGGCCACTTTGAAATTCGGCCTACCTGTTCTACTAAAATTCAAAGATGGAGATATCGATATTTCGAAACTTCGTAGTAAGCACTATATTGCTAACTCTGAATTTGCATTTATTAATATCTCTTTAAAAAATCGCTTTCCTGTTGAAAAAGAATTTCAATCACTGACTGAAATGGTCGAGTATATGCTTGATTTGAATGATTGGTTATCTTAATTTCTAAGTAAAAATTTTGATTTGTTTCTTAAGTAATTGATTCTCCTGACCTCCCTTCGTGGTCGGTCGGAGTTGTTCGGCATCATTTTACCATCGTGGTAAATACCGCCTCCAAAAAAATAAAAAACCTTCCACTTTTCTCTCAAGAATATTTCCGAGTAACCGTTATGGGTATTGCAGCCAGATGGGTCTGGTTGTTTTGGGATTTAATTTGTTGAGACAAGGAGTTTCAACGCTAATTACACAAGGAGGTTGCTTATTCGAGGAGAATAGTAATGGGATTAAGAATTAACACGAACACACAGTCAATTGCAGCACAAAGAAGTTTAGGACAAGTTAAAAGAACACAAGATGAATCTTTAAACAAACTTTCATCAGGTTCTAGAATTAACAAGGCCAGTGACGATGCTGCAGGACTTGCGATATCTGAGAAGTTAAGAGCGAATATTAGAGGTACTCAACAAGCAGCAAGAAACGCTGGTGACGGTATCTCGATGATTCAGATCGCTGAAGGTGGGATGAACGAAGTATCAAATATTTTAGTTCGTCTAAGAGAACTTTCAGTACAGTCTGCATCGGATACAATTGGTGATACTGAACGTGAATTTACTGATAAAGAATTCCAACAACTAACAAAAGAAGTTGATAGAATTGCACAGTCAGTAGAGTTTAACGGAACATCACTAATTAATGGTGAAGGGTCAGAGAAAGAATTCCAAATTGGTCTTAATAATGATGAGACAAATGACAGAATTAAGTACGATCCTTCAGCAGTATCAGTTAAAACAGAAGACCTAGGTATTAGTGGACTTTCTGTTGCGACAAAAGGTGACGCTCAATCAAACCTTGAAGCTATTGATAAGGCCATGACATCAGTATCTGGTGGACGTGCGGAACTAGGGGCATTACAAAATAGACTACAGTCTACAATTAATAACCTAGAAATCTCTAATGAAAATATGAGTGCCGCTAATTCACGAATCAGAGATACAGATGTAGCAGCAGAGTCTGCAAACTTAGCTAAGGCAAATATCCTTACTAGTTCTGCAACTTCTGTTCTCTCGCAAGCAAATGCTTCGAGCCAATCTGCACTAAGACTGATCGGTTAAGTAAAAATCTAAATCGAAAGCAACATCTAAAAGTAAGGGCCTTCTTCGGAAGGCCCTTATTCTTTTCTATAGTAAAAAATTAAAGCTTAAATTAATAGACCACGCTTTCACGTGGCCCACTAGAATCTTGAAAGAGCAGAAACTCAGGAGAGAGAATCGCTCTGTCCTAATTATATTCATAAAATCTATTTCAAAACATGATCCTAATCATTTATTAGTGGCAAAAAATAATGTCGATTTTCATCCACTTTTTAAGTACTTATTATTGATACCTCAAGCTCTAACTATATGAATTTATATTAATTTGCCCACTTTTTTCCAATTATCTGAGGGATTCACTAAAGTATTTAACCGAGTGTAACGAACAGGTATTTGTGAACACTAATTTTGTCTGAAAGCTATTTTTAGTAGGACGTGAGGAAAGGAGAAAAAAATGGGTTTACGTATTGCAACTAATACAGCTGCGCAAATGGTGCAGAAAAACATTAAACAGACAGGGAAAGCTTCAGGGGAGGCCTTGGAGAAATTATCGAGTGGTAAGAGGATTAATAAGTCCGCTGACGATGCTGCCGGTTTAGCGATTGCTAAGAATATGGAAGCACAGGTCAAGGGTTTACGTCAGGCTTCTCGAAACGCAAATGATGGTATCTCGATGGTGCAAACCGCAGAGGGGGCCATGAATGAAACAAGTAATATCTTAGTAAGATTGAGAGAGCTATCAGTTCAGGCCGCATCGGATACGATCGGTGATACTGAGCGTGGCTTCCTTGATAAAGAATATCAGCAACTCGTTAAAGAGGTTGACCGAATTGCAGAATCGACAAAATTCGGATCGATCTCATTACTTAATGGATCAGGTTCAGAGATGGATATTCAGGTTGGTACTTTTGCCGGTGAGAGTGGTCAGATTCAATACGACCCTTCTCAAACGAATGCAACGGCATCAGCACTTAATATTTCGGGCCTAAGTGTTGCTTCTAAAGATGATGCAAGAGGATCGATGGAAAATGTCGATGAGGCCATCACTAGCTTATCTGAACAAAGAGCGAATCTTGGTGCTGTTCAGTCAAGACTACAGTCTTCTGTAAACAACCTTGAGATTCAGGCGACGAATCTAGATGCTTCTAGATCAGTTATTGAAGATGCAGACGTGGCATATGAGTCATCGCAACTTGCTTCTTCTAATATTGCTAAGCAAGCAGGGATTGCATCATTAGCGCAAGCTAATAATATCAATTCAGCTGCTCTTAGATTAGTAGGTTAATAAAAATGGGGGACACACCCCCACTCCTTTCTTAAATAATTAAAGCGGTCTCGTGCAGGAGAGAATCGAGACCGCATTTTTAAGTTGGGAGTCGAAAGATAGGAATTGAGAATTAGATGAGCACGAAGAAGTTTGAACAAGATATTATTGAGTCCATCAAAGAAGGCAGTGAAGTCATTATCTGGGATGTTATTGATCAAAATATTGTTAGGCTTCCGGCCAAAATTAAAAGTCTCAATGCCTTTTCTAAACAGATCTTTTTAACTATCGAAGATGGCCTAAGAGATAGCTTGGCCCACTTCGTACGAGGACCAGGACTTCTTAAATTCTATATTCCCGATTTACAGTTAATCTTTATCAGCGAGCTAAATGCCTCTCATGGCAATAGTCTCGAAATCTCATATCCAATAAAAGAGAAGAGATTAGAAAGAAGAGAACATGAGCGTTTTGAACCACTCATTCCACTTTATAGCTGTTTTCAAAATTTGAAATATGAGATTTTTGATATCAGTGAAGGAGGGGTCTCATTTGTCTTAGGAGCTTCTCAATATGAACAGCTCTTTAGTAATAAGAATGAAGTTCTAAATTTTGAAGTTGTATTTGCAAATGAAAAAATTCATGTAAAAGGAAGTGTTGTTAATAAGAAGAAGATAAAACCATACCAGATATCGAGATTTCCATATGGTGCTTTTCGTATAGCAGTGGCCATTGAAAATAACCCAGAATATCGTAAGCATGTTAAGAAGTTACAAAGTGGATGCGATAAACTAATGAAAGATCTTCTTTGATTATCTTTGCTATTCCGATATGATAATTCTATGAGCAGTTATGTGATATCTGATGTCCATGTGAAATGGGATCAAAAAAATTCTGAATATCTTAAAAATTTTCTCGCTATTAACTTTAATGAAAATGATCGTATTTATCTTCTTGGAGATATATTTGATTTAATGGTTGGAAGTTATCAGGAATACGAAGAACAATATGATTGGTTCTTTAATCGTATAAGAGAAATTACTGCTCTTGGTATACCAATCTACTATATCCAAGGTAATCATGATTTTCATATTGAAGATTTACTTACGGATAATGGAATTATCGTAAAGACGAAACCATTTGTTGAAATAATTAATGATCAAAAAGTTCTTTTTTGTCATGGTGACGAGATAGAAATCGAGAATTTTAGTTATCAGGTTTGGCGTGGTTTTATAAGAAGTTATCCTTTGGCCCTTATTTCTAAGTATGTTTTTAATTATAAAATTGTGAAAGCAATTGGGGATTATCTATCTCATAAAAGTAGACAGCGAAATGAAAAAAGATATGGCCAGACTCAACTT
The DNA here is from genome assembly GCF_043196685.1 of Halobacteriovorax sp. RZ-2. NCBI lineage: Bacteria > Pseudomonadati > Bdellovibrionota > Bacteriovoracia > Bacteriovoracales > Halobacteriovoraceae > Halobacteriovorax > Halobacteriovorax sp. RZ-2. The sequence continues at coordinate 130,040 of NZ_JBEBMR010000004.1, read as the reverse complement.
AATGGAAGTATTCGAGATAAATTTAGAAAGAGTGCTCAAATTGCCTCAAATGAATATAATGTCGATGTCATTATATGCGGACATAGTCATTATCAAGATGAGTTTAAATCTGATAGCTTTTCATATTATAATTGTGGCTTTGTTCCTGCTTCAAATAAGTATCTGATGATTAATGAAAGTTACCAATTTAAGAATCTCGATTAAAATTAGCGGCGGCCGTATTTAAATTTCTCTTTTAACGTTCTAAAGTAATTTCTTTCTTCATTAATATAGAAGTTTACATGACTGCTTCTAGACTTCTTTATTTGAATTTCATCTTTTGGTTCTAGCTTAAATTCTTTTTGGCCATCAATCGTTAAGTAGATATCTTCTTGTCCACGTGGAATTATAATACTTAAGGTTTCATTATCAGGCAGTACCATTGGCCTATGTGTGAGGGCATGTGGGCAAATTGGTGTGAGGACAACACCCTTTACGCTAGGATGTAGAATTGGTCCATTTGCTGCTAAGGAGTACGCTGTTGATCCAATTGGTGTACTGACGATGAGGCCATCACCGGCCAAGTTGTAAATACTTTCACCATTGGCTTCTAGTTCGAGATTAAACATTCGCGAAATACCTGATTTTGTAATCACGGCATCATTTAAAAAGTTAAGTTTTATTTTCTTTTGTCCTGGTCTTGTAATCTCAGCTTGATACATTTGGACTTTTCGAGTTTTGAGCTTTCCTTTAAGGGCCATCTCAAGCCCGTCGTAGAAGTCATGTTTAGCAAACTCAGCAATAAAACCTAGATTTCCCATGTTAATACCAAAGATATTTAACTTTTTTATATCTTTAGTTCTTGCTGCTCCTATAAGAGTACCATCGCCACCAAGAGTGATAAGGATTTTGCATTTGTTAGAAATCTCGTCTCTATTAATGAAGTTGAAATCTTCAGACTTACAGTTTTTAAAGATTTTTAAGATTCTTGCTTCTTGTGATTTTTCGAAGAATACATCAACTTTTCTTCTCTTAAGCCAATTAGTTAGATTTGGTAATACTGTCGTAAACTCTGAAACTACTTTAGGCTTTAAGATAATTGCTACTTTGTTTGCTAATGCCATTTATTCCTCTACTGTAACTTCATTGATAAAGTTATTGATATCATCAAAAGGTTTTTGAATTACCTTACATCCATATAGTGAAGCACGTTCTACAATTTGTTCTGAGCTGTAAGCTGTAATTATGTAGAAGATGTTTGATATTTCAGCTTCATTATACTTTGTTTTGGATTCTTCTATTATATCAAAACCAGTAATATCTTGAAGCATTAAATCGCAAATAATTCGATCATAATTATTTGCTTTGATAAGTTCAATTGCCTCTTTCCCACTTGCTGTAGACATGACATCTACGCCTTTTCGCTTTAGTAATGTGACAATAGTTTTTTGAATTAGTAGCTCATCTTCAACGACTAGGATTTTCATTGTGTACCTTAGGGACGCTAATTTGAAAGTGCGCACCTTCACTGCTATTAATTAGTGAAATATCACTATTAATTTTCTTTGTTAAATTTTTACAAATTGCTAGGCCGAGTCCTGTTCCCGTCTCTTTTGTTGTAAAGAATGGATTAAAGATATTATTCTTTAAAGAATCAGGTACTCCAGGTCCATTATCTATTATATCGATAAGAATATGTTTTGGTGACTCGTTAACGAGAATGTCTATTTTTGAATTTTCTACTTTGTTCTCACTTAGGGCCTGGGAGCTGTTGATAAGTAGATTAAATATTACTTGGCTAAGTAGTGTTCCATTCGACATGATTTCAATATCATTCTCCATGTTGAAATTTACTTTGTGAGAACGCGATTCAGATTTAGTTAAAATTATAGTTTCCGAAATTAAATTCTTTAAAGAAATTGAAGTGAATTCTTCGTCGTCTTTATAGAGGTTTGAAAACTCTTGAATAATTGCTTGTGATCGTTTCACACTATTTGAAATATGAGAGAGTGTATCTTTGACGTCAAAATCACTCGTTTGATCAATAAGTAAATTATGAGACAGATCGATCCCAAACAGGGGATTACTAAGCTCGTGTCTCAAGGTGTTTAATAGTTCACCCATAAGCAAGATCCTTTCATGGTGCAGGGAACTTGTATCTTGTTGGTGGTCTTCAATTCCAATTTGATTAATCTTAACATCGTCCTCTTCGATTATGAATGAATCGATAGGAAAATTTGATAAGATACGATCACTTTCTAATTTAGACTGTCTGCTACTCTCAATTGTAATAATATTAAATAACTTGGGAATAGATTTGATAATTAGGTCATTAAAGATAGATCGATCCGTTTCAGCAATGGGGAATAGATCGTTACGTGATAAAAGTATAATTAAGTTGTAGTCACGAAAAGAAAGCTCTTTGGCCAAGAAGTGTCCATCAAGTTGAATGTCTTTATTTAGTAATTCCTTTTGATCAAAGGATTTATTTTTACTCTTTCTCACTTTGGCAAAGAGGGTATTGAAAAAGGTAGGCTCTTGATAGGTTTCATAATATTCATCGTTCTTGTAGGTGATTGAATAAATATTGGTTGTACCTTTTTGATGGATCAACATCTGAGTTGAACTAAAGCCGTTTAAACCTTCTGCGGTCGTTAAATATTTAAGAAATGAACGAATATTATCTTTCTTTTTAAATTGATACTCTTTATCAATTTGTGAAATAAGTTCTTTGGAATCACGAAGTTTATCAAGTATGAAATCTTGCGAATTCAATAGAACGAATTTCTTACTATTTAGTTTTAATTCAATTTCTGAGTTATTGATTTTTGTGATTTGTAGCTGCGAGTTTTTTTTTGAAGTCGTCTTAAAATGACTGTCTTGAAAGGTAGACTCCAAGACAGCCTTATCAGTATAGATATTTAGAAATTTATTTTCGACTCTTGAATGAGTGGTATTGCTTTGATTTTCCACTGTTTAAGATTATCTATTAGTTCATACTCTAGCAAGTCAGAAAGCATCACAATATCATTGTTTTCACGAGCTGGTATTAGCGCTTTAATCACTGAAAATAGGTGGATTTCAAGATTCTTAATAACTTCTTTATCCGCAAAATATTCTTTGTTGGCCTTTCTTGCAGTCGCATGAATTCTTGTGATTAAGTGAACGTAAAGATCGAGTAGCTCAATTAGATCGGCAAAGAAGAGATTGGCCTGATCGATATTACCTTTATTGAATTCATCTGTAGTAATTAAGATCTTATCAATTAACTCGCTAATATATCGATTACAATCTTCGAGTGCTTCAAAAGCTAATTCATATGAGTTCTTAATTTGTAGGCTTGGGTATCCTAACTCTTCTAGTGTGTAGTCTAACAATTCACCAACTTCATTAATTGGAAACGTCTTACCTTCAATGACGACACCTGTGATTGATTCATTTGTCGAAATACCATCTGTTTCGATTGCTGTGATGGCCTGTCTCAGGGAAATTGAATTTCCATCCAAAGAAAAGCTATCGTTTCCTAGTTCTAAAGTGATCATATATTTTCCCTTGCCTCTTGCTTGGCCTTGTTAATGAGTGAGCATTTTTCGAAGAACTCGTAGAGGACACTGCACATAAGTGATATTTCATTATATGTGTAGAATGCTGCCTCTGATAAACTAACGAGATTACTTCCTTGTAGGTTGTTCTTAGCAACTTTTGCAAAATCAATTACTGGAGATAGTAGGGGATATGAAGTTGCGACAAGATCGCTTAAACGGTCAATTTCATCTAGCTTTGCCGAGAATTTTTTAATTTCTTCTAAGCTAGGAGTGTTCTTGCTAATCTCTTCGATAATATATCTTGAGTACTTCTTTCCAAATTCTGATAACTCGTAAAGAGTCTCGATTCCTTTGATGTGTGAACTTAGTTGTGCTTTAGCTTGAAGATTAAAAGAAGGGATATCCATGCTAGTGTTAACTTCAGTAAAAATGCTAGTCCACGCAATGTGATAGAAATTTCGCATAACTTCTTTTGCATCTTGTTCCTTATGTAGTAATTCATTGATGACTAAATCGCCGTTATCAAGCATGTCTGATTGGTAAAGCTTTACTCTGCTAAGAGATAAAGAGGAACATGAGTTGTTTAGTTCCTCGATATTGATTCTGTTATTGTTTAATAATTGCCCAATACATTGATGAGTGATGTTGTACGGAACATCATTGTGACATTTGTATTCCCTACATTCATCTTTAGGGAAACAAGGTGCACATTCTGTCTTTGGAGCAAGATTATAATTATCTAGGGCGTATGGCGTTGTTTCATGAGGCCTAACTGTTCCTAGAGAAATTGTTAATGTCTTTATGTTTTTGAAGCTTAGTAAGTTTCCAATCATTGAGTCATGGCCAACAAATAGAAAAGAATTATCAACTTTAGAATATAGCTCTTTTAGGTCTAGCCCAATCCAAGCTTCAATTCTGTTCTTATATGGCCTAATGAGTTCTGAATTTAAAATTTCATCCGTTGATTTCTGATCTTGGTTGGCGCCACAAATATAAACCTTAACTTGATCGTTCTTTTTAAGTGTTTGGTAAATTACCTCAACCCAGCGATTTGCCTTCCACATTTTCTTTTCATTAGAGGCAAATGGATGAATTAATAAATTGGTTTTTTTTTCATTTGAAAACTCTTTGTTGCTTAAGTGGGTAAGCTTCTTTGTTGTGCCAATAATCGATGAGAATAGATCCACTAAATTATAAGGATTTAAATCTCCTCTCATAACAGTTGAGTAAAGATACTGTGACCATCTATCTGTAATGACTCTTTCGTGTAGCTCATTAAAGTGAGGGCCGACTTTATTCTTTGAATCTATTAATGAATGAAGATAGGTCGCAGACTTTGAGAATGCGAGGTTTATCGAAACTTCAATGTTCTGGTCATTGATTTGTTTGAGTTGTTTTTTAAGGTTTGATAGGGCCTCTCTAACATTTTCAGCGCCTACCATTGCTGATTTGTGCTCAATAGAAATAACTTCATCAAAAACTTTCTCTAGTAAGAACATAATCGGTGAGGCGAATTTTTTGCGAGCAACTAAGATAATCCTATAGTCGGGATGATTCTCTCTAAGTAGCTTAACCGCATGAGATGTTTGAAGAAGGTCACCAATTCTTGTCGTTTGAATTAGAGCAATAGTCTTCTTTGTATCTGCTTCATTTTTTAAGGCGTTCATAGATTTCTCCTATTCCTCTTCTAAAACAGAGCATAGATATAAAAATGACATATCATCTTCACTCAAGTTTTCTCTTTTAACTTGTTTCTCTTGTATTCTTTCAAGTTCTTTAAAGAATTCTGTCTTTAAAGTGTTACGATCTTGATTCATTTAATAATTCCTTTGTAGATTCTTGACGTAATCTACTGCGACTTTCTCTGATTAGATTTGAAACCTCTTTGATTTGTTCAAATTGTATTTGTAAGTCATTTTTTAATGCGATTAAAATATGCTCAACTTCAGGTAGAGTCGGGTTCTCGATATTATTAATTTTTGCTCTATAAAATAAGAATGGTAGTGCACAGTAATCTGATGTGTGTCCCATGTATGAAGTTATTTCTGTTAGTTTTTGTTGTAGCTTCACTGTATCTTGTGCCAGTGTTGCTTTGATTGCTGCTAATACATGTCTTGAAGAGTTGATTAGCTCCCCCTGTGCTTGTTCTAGCCAGCTTGAAGTAAAATTTAAGTCACTTTCGACAATTCCATGTCCTGATAATGATTTTCTTTCGATTTTTCGATACAAGAAGTCTCTTGAAAGATACCTTTCTAGTTCAATTTCAGTATCCATACGGCCTTCTATATTCTTATAGAATGCACCTAGTTCATCTTGTCTAACTTGATAGATTGAAATATCAGAGTTTTCTAGCTTCTGAACATCTTTGTTTAGAAAGAATTTATCTAGTGCGTAAACGATATCATCTGATTTGATAATTTCATTATTTCTAACTTGCTTCTCTGTATGTGCACTTGGGCCATAAGGAAAGTCACGATCCTTCACTCTTGGCGTGATAATGATACTCTCTTGATTAGTTGATCCTTGCTTTAAAAATGGAGATGGTCCCATTGAAAGCTCAATTGTTGGAACATCTAAGATGTCGGCCATATGCTTGATGGCCGTATCTGGCGTAATTAAAAGGTCACAATTAATTAACACTGAAGGTAGAGCACTGAATTGAGCTTCAATTGTAACGGCCTTTTGCTCCAATTCAGAGTTGATCTTATTCGCATATGATCTCTCATCAGACGTTGGTGCAATAACGAGTAGTGGAATAGTATCTTCTTTATTATTTAGTTTATTTATTAAGTTGATTAGCTCTTGTCTCTCAATCATTTTATTAATGTTTGAGGCAGTAAGTTGAACTGCAACTAGTTTAGGATCAACTTTTCCTTCTGCCTTTCTCATCTTTAAAAAGTTTTGGTGACAAACCTTATTGTATTCATTTGATACATGTAGAGCGTTGAATGAATTATTTTCTTCAATTCCCACCATCTTGTGATAACAGTCATTAAAGTTGAGTGGTGCATATTTTTGTTGCGTTAAAACATCGTTGAAAACGACGGCCCATTCATTTGAGTACTTAACATTGCAATTTAAATCGAACTGAATACCTTTGAATTCTTTGTTTAGGTATGATGCAAGGCTTGTTGAGATACGGTCGTTAGAGTAGTTAATTACTAAGTTCCAACTTTTATTGATCTCTTTAATTGTTTTTCCAAACTCATCAAGAGCAAAGCCATTTGAATAGATTTTATTCTTCTTGTAACTTACAATCTTCTTTCTATCTAAGGTGATAATATTCTTTACACCGTTAAGAAGTTCCGCTGATTTTTCAAATTCTTTATTAATTAAAACAGTGATATTGGCATCAGGGTTATTATTCTTGATAGAAGAAATAAGTCTTCCCATTTGAAAAATGTCACCATGTCTTTTGAAATTGATAATAAGTATATCTTTCATCTATTCCTCTTATCCTTGCTTGATAACTGCATCAAATGCTAGGAGTAAAAAATCATTTTTATTTTTAAATTGGTTTGTTTGATAAATTGCACTCTCAATATGTTGATCAATACTCTTATCTTGATCAGCATTGTATAAAAGAGATTTTAGTTCACTCGACTTGATATGCTCAATGCAGTCACTAATCTTGATACTCGCTTCAAAGTCTAAGAATGCTTTATAGAAAGTATTGTAGAGTGAAAAAGATGGTGCATGCGTAAGAATTGTTGGCCTCTGTGATAGAAATGAAGCAACATTCTTTTCTTTGTAAATGCTAGCAACATAATCTGTCGCATAGACTTCAATATTCTTATTAGGGAAAAGGTTATTTTTGATACACTCTGTATACGTTTGTTCATTGGGTTCAATCACAATAACTTTGTAATCTTGACCATGGTAAGTTTCCAAAAGTTTACAGGCTTCATAAACATGGTAGGCAAATCCTAAACCTAATATTAATAAATTCTTATTTTCTTTAAGCTGATGTTCAATGTTGGCGATTAACTTCTTAGCTTCTTTTGCTGGATGATAATTCGAATGAAGATGTACTCCGTTAATAACGGGTACTTTCAAATTACTACGAGATTGCTTAATCTCATAAGAATGAATATCTAAAAAAGAAAGTGATTTCGCAGGAATTGCTTGTGCTGATTCTTTTACTAATTCCATAATTTCCTCGTCCTAAGGCCCAATGGTCTTTTATATAAGTGAAGCTCTATCCTAGAGCTCCACCACATTATACTATAATTTCGATTAAGGGGGCAAACTGGTCTAGTATTACCTGTTCTTTACATTGTTCAGGTTGTATCCCTGGAATTGTTGACGCTTTTTGAATACTGTTGAGATCTCTTTAGTAGTTGACTCTTTTGCTTCAGCTAAGAGGTTTAAGCACTCCTCATCGAGTCTTTGGTTTTGTTGAACTAGTTCTGTAACATCACCAATCCATGCCTTGAAGATATCCATATCTTCCTGTGGATAAACGGCCTTATTATTTTGTAGCTCACTTTCTATCTCATCTTGGAGTAGGCGAATGATATTAATCAATCTTTCTCTATTCTCTGAAATATGTTCGACTAGGTCATAACGGCCATTATGACATGAAGTAATCATGGACTTCGTTGAGTTAACAAGAAGTCCCATGAGGTCAAGATGTCTAGTGATCTTGTCAAAGATCTCCATGCTCGCCATTATTTGGCCTTCTGCTCAACTCTTAATTGTTTAACAGCTTCTTGCCATCCTTCATAAAGAGTCGTTAGGACTTCTAGTACCCCTTTTAATGGCTCTTTATCAATCTTGATATTTGCTTGTGTACTTGAAAACAGCATAAAGTCATATAATGAAGAAAGCTCTTTTGCTACATCTCCACCAACTTCAAAATCTAGACTGCTATTAAGTTCAATAATAATATCTTGAAGCTTTCCTATATATTGTCCTTTACCTGCAATATCTTTCTTTTCGATAGCTTCAATTGACCTTTTACAGTTCTTAATTGCAGCTTGATAAAGCATAAGTAAGATTTGTTCTTTACTCGCTGTTTTAACAGATGTTTGTTTGTAGGCTCCTAAACCGTAACTCATTTACTTCTCCTTAATTACCCCATTGGCTGAGGTCCGCCAAGGCCAGCACCTTGAGAGCGAATCCTAGACATGGTTCCTTCTAAGCGTGAAAATTTATCTTTTAAGTTCTTCTCTTTTTGTTGAAGCATGTTCTCTCTTTGAGCAATCCTTCTATCAATTGTTTCAATATTATTTTCTAGTGATCTCTTTCTTGAAGAGAGTAGTCCGTTTGGAAACTGAAGAAGTTGCCCAACAGTCTCCTTAAGGTTGTCGATGAACCCATTAGTTTTTGTTCCGTCTTCATATCGACCAGTTAGTACTTCAGCGATATGGTCATAATCTTTTTCCATCACGGTTTGAAATTTCTTTTGATCAAACTCAAGTAAACCTTCTCTTGTAAACTGAATACCTAGTTCTCCAATACGAGAAGTGCTACCATCTTTTAGTGGAATATCTTTAAATATGGCATTTCTTAATCTTGATTCAATGGACTGTAGGAGGATATCCCCACCAAGTGTTCTTGATGTATCTGTTGTTTCATCCATTGTGTTTTGTTGCTTAATAAAAGTGAAGACACCATTTATTTGATCAATTAGTGACTTTACTTTTTCTCCAATTTTCCCAGCATCTTCACTAATGTTGATTGTGAATTCATCACCTGGCTTCGCTTTCTTAAGATCTAGCGTTACACCTGGAATTAGCTCAGCAGCTTTATTCTCTGGTAGTTCAATTTCAAAGCCATCAAGTGCAACAACTGCATCTTGGGCCTCTCTTTCAAACTCTATATAAAAATCTTGTTCACCATCTACGAAGTAGAAGTGTGGGAAGTCTGCTTTATTAATATCGCCTGTGTCTTTAAGTGAGAGGATAAGACGCCAAGGTGTATCTGACTCTGAGCCATCATTAATAACACTGGCCCTAAGTCCTGATTCCTCATCCCTATTAATTAGCTTGGCGACTGATTTTAGAGATGCATTATCTGCATCGATATATATTTCTTTTGTATCACCGCTTGGTAGTGAGTATTGAATAAAGCCTACGCCGATATAACTTTCTTCAGGATCGGCAAAGCCACTTGTCATGGCCGATGATTTTTGCGCAAGTTGTTTTACTTCAAATTGGTATGTTGCAGGTTCCGCAACGTTTTTGTCTGCTGTGATTCCAACGATATCATCATTACCAATGACACTCAGTTCTCTAAGTGATCTAGCACTACCGTTTTGGAGGAGGGTTCCGCGCATTCCTTCAACAAGGGATGTAAGTTCCTGAACAAGAGCTTTCTTGTCAGCGACTTTACCCTTACGTACTTCCATATTTTGGATTGGAATACGTTCCGCCTTCATAATTTGCTGAACAATATCCTTAGGAAGTCCTGTGTTAATGGAGCCCATTGCTATCGACAAAAATCCTCCTGATTTTAAATGTGAAAATCCTTTTCACACTTGTCTCCAACTCAGATTTTATCACACTTGAGGTTTTTTTTCCGTCGCATCATTAGTGGAATAATTTTCTAGGCAGGGCCCCTTCGTCATTTGATGTTTTAGGGGCTATAATGGGTAAATCCCTGAAAATAAAAAACCCGCCTTGTGGGCGGGTACTTTTCGAGAAAGTAATTTTTTTGGGATTGGGATTTTGTACTAAATTTATCGGGTATTATTGTGAAAACTTTAGAAAAAAAGTCGGATATTTACATTGAAAAGACAAAATTCTTGTTATTTCGACTAGTTACATATTTTACATTCTTATTATTACCAATCTACCTACAAAAAGAAGTTAATCTCGCACCGATTTGGCAAATCATCGCAATGATCTTCTTTTCAATGTTTATTGTTTCCCAGTGGTTCTTACTTGGAAAAGAAATTGATCACCGATTAAAGATCTATTTTAAAGTAAACTCATCAATCGATAGAGTCGTGTATCGACTTTTCATGGGGATGTTCTTCATGGCGATATACTTCAATCTTCTAAGCCTGCTGCCACATAAGTGGAGTTACAATATTTTCTGGGTGACGTGGATTGTAATGGGGCTGTTTTACTCTTGGCCAACAAGAGGAAAGATTATTAAAGAGTCTGTATCAACGAACTTTCACGAGTATCGCTATCTTGATAAGTTTGAAAAAACGGTACTCTTCTTAACAGTCGTCATGTTCTTTACTTCATTACCACAACTACCGAACTTGTTTTCAACTAGTTCTTTAAGACTATTCTTTGATCCAAGTGAAAGAGTGTCTGGAGCATTCTGGAATTTTATATCAATTAACTATATTCCATTTAGTAAGTATCCAAAGCTCTTAAACCTCTCTTGGTCGATTCACTTCTACTATGTGACGATGTCGTTATTCCTAATGACATTCTATGCGCTTCTTCGAAATTTTGTTTCAAGAAGATTGTCACTACTAGGTGTCTTTGCTTTAGTTTCCTCGTGGTCATTTTCAAAGATACTAGCTAATAATTACGGTTTTACCCTTTTAACGACTTTCTCAGTGGTATGGGTATGGTCTACTCTTTGGTCGACAAAGAGCTCTACGTACCGCTCAGGGCTTTTTATTGGCCTTTTAGGTGCGTGGGGGACAGTTATTGATAAATCCAATATTATCCTGTTAGTAGTTCAGCTACTATTGATCCATTTCGTCTTTTTTAAAGAAGAAACTGCTTGGTATAAGAGACAGTTTTTTAAGTACACGTTACTTGGAGTTTTCTTATCGATATCTCTTTTCTTCTTGTCTACTAGCACGATCTCGGTCGGTATGATTGAGAGTGTAAATATTATTTCTTCAGAAATATCTAGACTCGTTTCACGTAAGTCGTTCTTTGTGCTTTCGCTCTTTGGCCTTGTTATTTTTATGTATAAGATTCTTGCCCAAACTCGCAGTGAAAAGCATAAGATTCTAAATATCTCACATGACTCTTCAATTAAGGTCGCAATCTCAATTCTCTGCTTACTTTTAATTGATCTGCTATTTAGCTCGAGAACCTTTCAGGACTTCTCGATACTATGGCTCTTAGCTTTCTTTAGTGTCCTGCTTATTGAAGTGATCTTTCAAAAGATTAGAGGCCTTAGAAGCTCTAGGAATATGATCTATGCAGTCTATATTATTATTTGTCTGCTAGACTCACACTTTGAAGGTCGAGTTAAGATCCTACTTAGAACGATTGGAGCAATTGACTAAAACCCTAGGACTTAAATTTATTTATTTATATGAGATTTAAACTATAATTAAATTAACGTTAACGATGAAAGGGAGTTTCATCTGTTTAAGTCTCATATAACAAGACAATTGTTTGAAGAGTTTTCTGATTCGTACAAAATGCGCAAAGACGCAGCCACTTCCCATCCATTTGTATTTGTCGATCCAGCTGATAGTAGTATCAAGCTGATTGCTAGTTCATTTACATATGATGACGGGGAAGAGTATGGTGCAATTTTGGCAAGTAGTGATGAACTAGAATTTATGGTTACTTCCGAGTAATCCTCTTCTACCTTATTGAAATAACTATTATTGTGCTTTGAGCATAAGGGAAATTCATCCCCCAAAATCTTACTTCATTTATTCGAAAAATATTATTGACAAGCTTTAAAAGCACTTTGAAATGTGCATATGTGGATAAGTTGGTATTTTTTGTTGGTAAGTTTACTTGCAACCTGTCAAAACCTGTCATCACATCGCAACATGAAGGGTAAAGTGTTGAAAATAAGGCATTTCATTAGTAAAAGTTAATTTAATGAAAAATAACCAAGCATTATGGTCAAGTGTGGATAACTCTGTTAATAATGTTAGTAAAAAACCTGAGTCAATAAGTTTTTTCACAAAAGAAATTTTTTTTTCGAGCTCAGATGTAAGAAAAATGTCGTGTACTTACAAAAATCGACTTTTTCAGTTTTTTGAATAATGTTAGTCTAATATTACATATAAGGTTTAGTTAATGACGTTTAAAGTTAAAGATTATTATTACAATAAGGCCAAGAAAGAAAACTTCCTGGCCCGCTCTATTTACAAGTTAGAAGAGATTGATAAGAAGTATAAGGTTATCGAAAAGGGTAATAATGTACTCGATCTTGGCTACTTTCCTGGTTCTTGGATGCAGTATACAAGCAAGAAGATAGGGCCTGAGGGTTTTGCGGTAGGTATTGATATTAAGCCGGTCAATAAGAAGCTTTTAGGAGTTAAGAACGTCAGGTTATTTGAGAAGTCTATTTTCGATGTAACGACAGTTGAAGAGCTTGATTTCGATCGTAAATTTGATGTCGTTATTTCTGATATGGCCCCTAATACAACTGGTGTTCGCTCTGTTGATCAACTTAGAAGTTTAAATTTAATTGAACAAGTTTTTGCACATTTAGATGTCTTCTTAAGAAAAGATGGTAACTTCGTTATTAAAGTATTTGATGGCCATGAGGCACAAGTCTTTCTAAAATCACAAAGAAGTATTTTTAAAGAATTCCATTTCCTTAAGCCGAAATCAACTCGTTCGGTTAGTAAGGAGTTCTTTGTGATTGGTAAGGGCTATAAAGGTGTTCAAGTATAGGTTTTTGTATAAGTATTTATTAGTTTTAGCTCCGCTCGCCTTAATAGGATATTTTTTAGTTGGAAAAGACGAGCAAAAGAAAATAGAAGTTCAGCCAAAGGCAAGTGTCATCGATAATCAACAATTGAGGCACTACCTTTCGAGCCAACTTTTAGATCCTAAAACTCCATTCAAGCAAACGATTTCGCATAATTCAAAATTTTATAAGGTAAATTATTCAACAGATCCTAAGTTAGAAAGCTTTGTAAGAAAGCGTCTTCGCTACTATCGTCCAGACAAGGCAGCAGTCGTTGTTATGGATAACAATAACGGTAATCTCCTTGTTAGTATTGGATTCACACGTCAAGGAAAGGTTTTTGACTACCTTCTACCGTTTACTGGAACACATCCTGCTGCAAGTGTATTTAAAATTGTAACGAGTGCAGATTTAATTAATAATGAAGATTTTGATATTCACGACAAATTTAAGTATCGCGGGCGTGGAACGACACTTTACAAGTACCAGCTAAAAAATAAGAAATCTCGCTGGCAGAGAACGACATCATTTGATAAGGCTTTTGCTTATTCTAATAATGTTATCTTTGGGAAGGCCGCAATTAATAATACAACTCCAGAAGAGCTTGAGGATATGGCCAAAAGACTTGGTTTTAATGATAGCTTAATGGAAGAGATTGATTTAGCTAAGTCTACTTTTGAAATACCACAAACAGACTATGCCATGGCCGAGATCGCTTCAGGCTTTAATAAACGTACGCAAATTTCGCCTGTTCACTGTGCCGTTTTATCTAGTGTTGTGGCCAATGGGGGAGTTCTTCAATACCCTCGCCTCGCAACTGATCTTGTTGATGAACAGAACCAGACGGTTTGGGAAAATGAAGTTCGCAAAGAACAAGTCATCGGTCTAGAGACAGCAAAGGAGCTCTCTGAGTTAATGCAGGGGACGATTAAGCGTGGTACGGCCAGAAGAACATTTAGAAGATATATGAGCCGACGTATCTCTAATAAGCTTGAGATTGGTGGTAAAACAGGTTCAATTACTGGTGGCTTTCCATTCGGTAAAAGGGATTGGTTTACTTCTTATGCTAAACCTAAAAAGAATTTAGACGATAAGGGTATCTCTGTGTGTATTATGATTATCAACTACGAAAAGTGGTATGTTAAATCAACTAAGTTGGCACAAGAGATTATTTCAAAATACTACCGAGGAATTAAGTGAGTGATATATTAGAAGAGAAAATAGCAAGTCGTAAGAAAAGCTTTCTTAGGATGTGCCGTGATTCATTTTTAATTATCTTATTTCTTCTCACTTTCAGATCTTCTTTCTATGAGCCTTACCGAATTCCGTCTGGGTCAATGATTCCAACTTTGGAGATAGGGGATTTTATTCTTGTCGAAAAATTTAGCTATGGCCTCAAGCTTCCTTTCTCGAATATTGCCTTAGGTGGTGTTAATTCAAATCCTTTCTATTTGCTAAGAACAAATGATGTTGAGCGTGGGGATATTATCGTTTTCAAGTATCCGAATGATCCAAAAATTAATTATATTAAGCGAGTTATTGGCCTACCTGGTGAAAGCATAGAGATTAAGAATAAGAAGATCTATATTAATGGTAAGGAAATAGCTGAAAAGCTTATAGCAACTAAATATAATGATAATTACGACTATCTTGAAACAACAATGAAGGACAAAAAATTTGTTGTGAAAAAAGATATGGATAATATCTATAAGCTTAATTATCCACTGACAAAAATTCCTGAAGGTCACTACTTTGTTATGGGTGATAACCGCGATAACTCTTCTGATTCGCGAGCATGGGGTTTTGTCCCATTCGAGAATATCAGAGGCCGTGCATTTTTCGTCTGGTTTTCAATGATGCAAGATAGCTATACTGGGCAGATGAATATAAAGTCAGAACGTATCTTTAAGTCGATTGAGTAAGATCAATACGTGTCGCCCCATCATTTCCTTCATCCGGTGACCAACTTAAATCTCGCTGTCTTCTGAGCTCATTCCTAAGCCATTTCTTTAAGGTTCCATCACCATGTCCGTGAACAATAATTAAATATGGAATATGGCCCATTCTTAGATCATCGATACAAGAGAAGACTTTTTGTTGAAATTCACTTAAGCGCATACCACGGCAATTAACTTCGGTCGTGTAGTTGATCGTTTTAAAAACATTAATTTCAACTTTCTTGGCCTTTTGAGGCTTTTTATTATTAATACCTTGTTGATCAAAGAGTGATGCTTTTGGTACAGAAATTTTCTTACCATTTACTTCGACAACACAATTCTTACCCTTAATCTCTGAGACAACACAAGTCGAGTTTAGGCGATCACAAAAATAGCGTGAACCCACTTTAATCTCTGTTGCAACTTGCCTTTCTTCTTTTGGCTTCTCAACTTGACTTGGTTTTAGCCTTTCATACTGCTTATTTAGTGAAGAGATCTCATTGCTTAGACTTTTGGTTTTGACATCATTAAGCCCTTTGATAATCTTTTTAATCTCTTTCTCATATTGGTCAAAAGCTCTTTGTTTCTCGAGAAATAGAATACCTTCTTGAGATTTCTTTTGATTTTTAAGCTCGTGGTTAAGTTGTATATTTTCTTTAAGTGTTTTATTGATTCTTTCTTGCTTCTTTGAAAGGTCTTGTAAAAGTTTTTCATAAGTAACATATTTTGTATCAAGCATCTTTTTTGCATCATCTAATATGAAGGCAGGTATATTATGTTTCTTACTTAGACGATTAAAGATTTCCAGGGCCATTGATGAACCTGGAGTTCCAATAATTAGCTTATAAGTAGGAGTGTTATTATCAAAGTCATAGCCTACATGGGCAGAGATAAATTCCTTGCTCTCTTGTATCTTTGTTTTTAACAACTGATGGTGAGTTGAAATTAAAACGTCACAGCCTAGCTCTTTTGTAACATAGTTAATAATTGAGTAGGCTAGAGATGATGCTTCATCTGAAGATGTCGAATTAAAGATTTCATCCGCTGCAATAAGTGAATCATTTTGGATATTCTCAAGCATTGAGAGAATAACTTGAACTTCACCGGCAAATGAACTGAGTCCCATTTCTAAGTCTTGATAGTCACTATCAAAATAAAACACATCGCTTTTGTACTGTAGCTTCGCTTTTTGCGCTGGAATAAATAATCCAAGCTTTAAAAATAGGTGCGCAATAACAATACTTTTAATGGAAACAGTTTTCCCCCCCGTGTTGGGCCCTGAGATGATAATTCCTCTCATCTTACTTTCAACTTCGATCGTATTTCGAACACAGTTTTCAATAAGGGGATGATAGAAGTCCACTAAATTAGTCGTTCCATCTTGGCTAACTTCTGGGTAGCAGAAATCCTTAGTATGTGAATAACTAGCTAAAGTATATGTATAGTCAAGCTCGATAAAGAATGAGTAAACAGCACGCATTGTTGTGAGATCATTATTGATCAGGTCACAATAACCTTTGCAGATCTGAGAAATTGCGTAATCAATTTTTGAGTTAATCTCAATTAGCTCATTAGACATTTTTCTCGTCGCAACTGGTTCAACAAAGAGAGTGTTACCAGTTGATGATCTCGCAACAATGCTACCTAAATCACTTCGATAGGAGTCACTTCTAATGGGAATGACAAATCTTTCATTGATAATATCAAAGGTATCCATTTGAAGTCGTTTTGAAATATCTTCATCTTTTAAAATAAAGTTAATCGTTTCACGAATTCTTCTCTCAAGACTTATTTGTTCTTGAATTAAAGGAGCAATAACGGGGTGCTTTTCTAAGTGAACACTTCCATCAGCATCCACAAACTTGCGAAAGGGATTAATGAACTTTTGCTTAAGTCTCTGTGTTTTATTAACTAATTCATCTAAGAAAACTCGGTAATTACCAAAATTTAATACACGTTTAGTTGAAAAAAGGTTCTCAATCGTATTAGCTAAGAAATTTAGCTGATCCAGTGTTGCAACGCCACCTTTTGCAATATAATTTAAGGTATTGTGATTTTCATCACTATCTCTCAAGTTGCTAAAGAAGAAATCACCAAGATTACCTGTTTCATCAATTTTCTTAATAATCTCATTTAAGTCATAAAAATGTTCGTCTAGTTGTTCAGATTCGAATATCTTTGGGTTATGTTCTATAATATTCTTATTAACTTGAAACCTTGCATGGGTGATAATTTCAGAAGCAATCTTGCTCCAGTCAATATTACTCAGTGTTTGTGACAAAATTGTTGGATTATTCATGAATTTAAATTTCTCAGAGCTAGGGCGAAATGTCGATAAAATTAATGCGCAATTATTTGAAAATGGGGTGTCGACAAACCCTAAAATTCAAAAAATCTTTTCCTCTGGAAAACTTGTTCTACTACAATTGAGGCTCAGAGGTAAAAATCTTTGTATCACACTAGGAAGAGGTGGAGAGCATTGTGGAATTTGGGATTCAATTGCAAGTATACCTTCTGAGTATCGAATAACTCGAGATCAATTCTTAGAGTTTTTAAGATCTAATATTAGAAATTCACGTTTAAGTGAAATTGAAGTCGACGCAAAAGATAAATGTTTAAACTTTAAGTTTTATGACAAGAGTAATCTCTTACTTTTTTGGAAAGGCCGTCAGCTCTTTTTCTCGTATGTGTACTTCAATGAAGGGAAGAAGTTACATTTTTCTCCGTGGCAATCAAATAAGAAGCAATTATTTGAGTTTGAAGACTACTTTGATATTTTCAACGAACTTGGACGTAAACAATTAGATAAGAAAGACATCAATGAGAAGAAGCTCATATTAGATGAAGCTGAAGTATTTAATAAAAAAGCTGAGACGACTTATAATAAGAAGTTAATGCGAAAAAAGAAGTTTATTGAAAAAGATTTAGAAAATTGCCAAGTCAGACATGAGTTGGAAAATAAGCTAATCAATGACGAATTGGACCTAAGTGAACACGTATTCAAATATAAGAGTCTTAAGGCAAAATTTGATTATGGCCTTAATTATTATCAAAAGAAGAACGTACTTTTCACGAAGATAAAGAAACTTAGAAAGGGTGAAGAATTTCTAGAAAAGCGCCTTGCGGATGTTATTAAAGAAATCGAGTCTAAGAAAGTCGTATTTGTTAAAGAAAAAATAAATGTACCTGTTTGGAAAAAAGTTGCACAAAAAAGTACTGAAGTTAATAAGTCGGATGATCACTCTATTTTCAAATGGAATGATATTTCAATTGCAGTTGGCCTAAATACTAAAGGAAATGACTATATCCGAAGCAAATGGTCGACTAAAGGAGATATTTGGTTTCACCTTGATGGAGATAAGAGTGCTCACGTTATTGCAAAAAACTTAGAGGGCTTCGATTTCGATAAATACAGTGTCGTAGCATCAATATTGGCCGATTATAGTGAGTTTAGTGCGGATCAAATACCTGTTATTTTTACTCAAGTAGAAAATCTTAAGGGAGTAAAGGGCGCAGCAGGTAAAGTTATTTATAAGAAAGAGAAGCATTTGATTCTCCCTAAAGTCAATTGGAAGGAAATAATTTCAACTAGTTGGTAATGGTCTATGTCCCTTTTAAAATAAGTTAAAAGGACATATTATGCTGAAATTTAACTTATCTCTAATTGTTGTTTTATTACTCTCTGTTTCATCTGTTTTTTCTAACAATAGTAGTATCTTTAACGATCACAAGTTAAGAACGTATACTCCATTAGAAGGACAGATACAGGACCTATTCTTTGATATCCGTGAGCCAAACTTAGAAAAATACGTTAGGTCAAACACGGCCTTAGAGCCCGATGATATCTACTATCGTGTCTACTGGGTTTACCCGAATAATATTAGAATTAGAGTCGAGGGGCTGCCGGAGAAAGGCTTTGATTTACTTAAGCAAACGTTAATTGCAAAAGTTAAGCCGTATGTAGAATTGGTGTTAGCGAAAAACTTAACAACTCCTCTTGAGCAGAGTGCGTTTAAGAAAGATCCAAAAAATAATAGTCGTTATATTAGAGTTAAAGACAAGGCAGAATTACTTGATTTAAGTATTGAGCTATACTCGAGTGGACAAATTAAAGAGATCGAATCAAGTAGTCCACAACTACATACAAAAACATCATTTTCTTACTCTAAGAAATCATGGGCAAAAGGAAAGAGTGTAATCTCTCAGATATCTATTTCAGAAGGAAGAGGAGCTTCCTCTGTTATAAAAGAGATTGAGATTGAGTATGAAAAATTTGGAACTTTCGGATTACCAAGTAATATCGAAGCTGTGTCATATGTTGTGACAGGGGATAAGAAGGTTGAGCTAGGTAAACTAGATTTGAAAATTCAAAACTATCAAATCAATACTGGGCAAGCCAAAAAGATTATAGGCCTATAAATGAGACAAATAGAAATTAATAAAAAAGTTAGACTTCACTTTGAAAGTAAAGTCATTCATTTATCTGAAAATGATATTGAAGATTCACTTCGTTCACATCGTCCAGGTGAGTGGTGTAGCTTTAGTCATTTAAAAGATAAGTATATTGGATTTGTTAATCCAAACTCAACACGAAAAAAGAATATTGCAATATTTAAATCATCGTTAGAGCCTTGGGAGTATGTGGCAAAAGCTATCGAAGATGCAATAAACTACCGCTCTGAAATAGGTTATGGACAAGATGCTCGTTTGATTTATGGTGATGAAGACGGACTCCCTGGACTGATTCTTGATGGTTATAGAAACTGTGTCATTCTGCAAATTAATACAGCGGGAATGGACACTTTTCGAAGTGAAATAAAAGCACATTTGCAAAAGCTTCTCGATAAGGAAGTGATACTTCTCGATAATAAGAAGTATCGTGACATCGAAGAACTTCCTGTTTTTGAAAGTGATGAATTACCTGAGCTGATCGAAATTGAAGAAACTGGTTTTAAGTATCAGATCAAAAGAGAGATGATGCAAAAGGTGGGATACTATTATGATCACCGTGAAAATCGAAGAAAGTTTGAAGAACTAATAAAGCGAACAGGGCAAAGCTATAAAAAAGGACTTGATCTATTTACTTATGTGGGGTCGTGGGGACTGCATATCTTACGTGCAGGTGTGGAGCAGGTTGAGTTTGTCGACCAAGCAAATATGGCAGAAGTGGTTGGCAATCATGTTGAGCTAAATAACTTTAGCAATCGTGGTATTTTTACGCGTAAGGATGTCTTTAAGTTTTTAGATGAAAAAGTAAGTGAAGGTACAAGCTATGATGTAATCGTATGTGATCCTCCTGCATTTAGTAAAAGTTATAAAGATAAGAAGGCCGCGATTAGTGGCTACGAAAAACTATATACCCGTATATTTAAGATGATTAATAAGGGGGGAATTCTTGCCGCAGCATCATGTACACAAAATATTTCGATGAATGAATTAGATCAATGTGTTGCTAAGAGTGCTCTAAAGAATAATCTTTCAATTAGGTTAATCGATACAGGTATACAGGGTCTCGATCATCCTATTAGTCGACTAGATTCAAAATCAAATTATATAAAATATTTAGCTTATAAGGTGGAAAGAAATGACTGATAATTCAAAACAGAAGGTTAATAGTGTTTTAGATAGGGCCAAGAGAATTGTCTACGGCCAAGATGAAATGCTAGATAGTATTATTGCTGCATTAGTCTGTGAAGGACATCTTCTTATTGAAGGTATGCCTGGTTTAGGTAAAACATTATCTGTATCAACAATGAGTAAGCTTTGTGACTTAACGTTTAAAAGGGTTCAGTTTACGCCAGACCTACTCCCGTCTGATCTTGTTGGGACAATGGTTTATTCGCAGCAAAAAGAAGAATTTTCGACGAAGTTTGGACCAATCTTTACACAACTTTTACTTGCCGATGAGATTAATAGATCTCCGGCCAAGGTACAATCTGCACTGCTAGAGGCAATGGCAGAAAAGCAAGTAACGATTGGTGATTCGACACATAAACTATCAAGTCCATTTGTTGTACTTGCTACACAAAACCCTATTGAACAAGAAGGAACATATCCGCTTCCAGAAGCACAGCTTGATCGATTTATGATGAAAGTAAGTGTTAATTATCCTGATTTTGAAGCTGAAAAATCAATTCTTGATTTAGAGAATATTAAGCAAGACTTAAGCTCTATTCTTTCAACAGATGACATTCTTTCTATTCGTGAAGAAATTGATAAGGTTTATGTTGATGATAAAATGAAGGACTTAATCATTAAGATAGTAAGAGCAACAAGGCCAGGTGATAAACACTTCTCACCTGACTTTAAGGGACTTGTTCAAGCTGGAGCTTCACCTCGTGCTGCTATCTGGTTACAGAAACTAGGACGCTTTAACGCATTTATGGCCCAACGTGATTATGTTACACCAGATGATGTGATGAAAGTTGTGGCTTCTGTTTTAGGGCACAGAATTATTTTAACTTATGAGGCATCTATTGATGGTATAAACCCAAGGGACTTAGCAGTTAAGATTGCTCAGAAAATGATTTAATATGAAAACACTTGAAGTACATCAAATTGTTCAAAATATGAAAAATAGTTTGTTCAAAAGAGCAAACTCATTTTCTATTGGTATGCTTAAATCTCACTTTAGAGGTACGGGGTTAAAGTTTAAGGAACATCAGGTGTATGTTCATGGTGATGATGTTCGTTTTATTGACTGGAAAATGGTTGCTAAAACGAATACTCCATATATTAAAACTTTCGAAGAAGAAAGAAATGTGGAGATTACAATTTTACTTGATTGTAGTCCAGGTATGGTTATTGGACACAATGGTAAGTCAAAACTAGCTGCTGCCTTTGAAATTATCTCGTTGCTTTATTTACTCTCTGAAAAAACTCATGATTATATAGAAACTATTATCTGTTTGAATGATCGAGTTGTAAGAGTTCAAAAGAAAAGAGGAGAAGCTGGGCTTGTCGCATTTGTTGATGCCCTAAGGAAGTCTAGCGTCATTAATAAGGCCGGTGAAATTGATACTGAATATCTTGTATCTCAAAAAGAGCGTAATTTTGATAAATTTGATGCTGAGCTAGTAAGAGAGTTTTATAAGAAAAGAGAAGTTGTTATCCTTAGTGATTTCTATGAATTCTTATCACCAGAAACTTTAAAAAGACTCACGGCCCGAAAACATGTACACGCCTTTAGATTACTTTGTCCGCTGGATACTTCTAATGAATTTCGCTTCTCTGTAATTGGACGTATTGCGGGGAAAGGAAGCGGAAAAGTCGATGCCAGACTTAAGGGTAAAGTTGAACCATTGGATTTTGGCTTTAGATTAAAAGATATCAATGTAGGGGATCGCTACTTGGAAGATTTTGTTAAGGAGATGTTATAATGAGATTGCATTCCTTTTATTCGTTTCTTGCAATAATTCTAATATCTTTCTCATTTAATACGAGAGCACTTGATACAAAGATAGAGCTGAGCCTTGAAGGTGATGAGAAAGTTTGGAGTGTTGGTGAAATTCGCGACTTCAAGCTTACAATTTATCCCATTACAGATGTAATTGATGAAGATCTTAAGAATAATTTAATGTCACGGGACTTTGCTGATATTGTTAAGATATCAAAAGTTAATAAACAATATTTCTTAAAAACTAATCCGCAATACTATATCGTGGAAGCTAGTGGTGTTCTCGTTGCAACACCAAAGAATTCGTTTCCAAAAATATGGGATTATCGAGGAATGGCCCTTGGTGTTTCATTTTCTGGTATCAACTTTCAAGACACAGCGGTTGCACAGCAAGACTTCATTGTTTTTGATAAAAAGTTAGAAGAAGAAAGGTCCATTATTGAGTATGTCATATATATAGTGGTGCTACTTGTTGTAATGCTGGCTTCATTTTATGGCTTTCAAATATTTAATAAGAAGCAAAATGCTAAAAAGGCTTGGGCCGAAAAGATTGACCAATTTAGAGATGCTGATACTCGTGAAAAACATGAGGGTATCTATTCGAAAAAAATAAATTATGAAGAAATATTTGAAAACGCAGAGGTGTTTAAGGACTACCTAAATAAGATAAATGAGCTTCAGTATAAGAGAAGTTGGACACATGATGATGATTTAACAATTTCTGATCTCCATAATCGTGCCAAGGAGAATATCATTGTTAAGTAATTATATCTTTCACAACAAATACTTATTCATTGTCGGTGTTATAGGATTTCTATTTTGGTGCATCGATTTTTTTGCAATCTTCAAAAAAGGGGAATTAATCCTTCCTCCGCGATATAGCCTAAAGACTAGGCTGTCTATGTTAAGAGGGCTTCTATTTCTAGTCTCTCTTGCATCATGGGCCCTTATCAGCTTTGCCCTAATGGGGCCAAAGACTCCTATGGGCAAGAGCAATGTAAAAAAAGAAATTAATGATATTTATTTTGTTGTTGATGTTTCAAGATCGATGTTGGCCGAAGACTTTCCTCCAAATCGATTAGAAGCTGCGAAAAGTCAGATAAGAAAATTTGTTGAACTATCTCCTGTTGATCGAATTGGTATCATCATGTTTGGAGATAAGGTGTTTACGCTAATTCCAGTAACAACAGATTTAAAGCTAGTAGAGCAATCAGTTGAGCAGATTAATATTGGCTTTCTCGGTTCTGGTACAAATATTGGCGATGCTCTTGGATTGGCCTTGGCAAGGTCAGAAACGAGTGTTGCTGAAAATAAATCAATCATTTTACTAACTGATGGTAGTGCGAACGCAGGTCTAATGTCTCCTATGCAAGCTGCAGAGAAAGCAAAAGAGTTAGGAATAAAGATCTATACGATTGGTATTGGTGGTGACCCAGATGCAAAATTACCGATCGGTCGAGATGCTTTTGGAAGAAAGAGATACCAGAATATGCCTGGTGCAAGTATGGACTTTGAAACTCTTCAAAAGATTGCAGAATTATCAGGAGGAAAAGACTTTGTTGCCTCTGATAACGACTCTTTAAATGAAGTTCTTTCTGAGATTAATAAACTTGAAAGAAAAGGACTTGAGATTAAAGGACGTATTATTTATCAAGAAGATTATTATAAGTTTTTACTCGCAGGTGTTTTACTCTTAATGTTGGTTGAAGGTACTCGTCGTTTATACTTAAGGGAAGTTGCATAATGGATTTTGTTAATACGAAGCTATTGATCATTTCTATTGTAGCGGTTGCTATATTTATCACGCTTTTGTTCATACTAAGAAAACGCTTTTTCAAAATTGTTAAACAGGTTTGGAATTTTAATTCTAGGCCAATAAGTAAGCTGTCAATGTTATGCTATACTCTGGCCTTCTTTGGTTTTGCGTTTTCTCTTGGAGATCTTCGTGGCCCTGAAGAACTTGTTGAATCTAATATTCCTAACCAGAGAACACTAATCTTAATTGATAATTCTTTAAGTATGTTAGTTGAAGATATTAGACCTAATCGAATTTCTAAAGCAGCTATTATTGCAAAGCACTTTGTTAAAAATGCTTATGGCCATCAGGTTGCCTTAAGTATTTTCTCTGATATACAACGTAAGATCGTTCCATTTACAGATGATGTCGATATTCTTGAGTCACGCTTGGGAACAATGTTAAGTGCTGCTCCGGAAGGAGGGTCAAATGTTAGTCTTGCTTTAAAAGAGGCGTTCCAATTCTTTAAGACAAGTGACGGATTTACAAAAGGAAATATTCTTTTAATCACAGATGGTGAAGAGCACTCTAATATTGAAGTTGATATTCCTGCTGAAATCAGTTTGGCAATTGTTGGGGTTGGTACAGAGGAAGGTGGGAAAATTCCTATGCGTGGAAAGCGTGGTAATTTCTTTGGTTATAAAAAATTCAATGGCGTCGAAATCGTCTCTAAACTAAATAAACAGTTTTTTGAAGATCTCGTAAATAAATCTAAATACGCAAAAGTATGGTTTGTGGAATCCTATAGCCTACCAACACAAGAGATTCTTGGATTCTTTAAGGATATTCATTTGAATTCCTTCACTAAGGGAACATTGAGATCAAGACCTGTTCTAGGGTATTGGCTCATCGTGACAAGTATTTTCTTTTATATTCTATCAGTGTTCTTTGGACGTTTTAAAACATTTAAGCCGGTGGTCATGCTTATTTTATTTTCTCTATTTATTCTTCCAACTGAGAATAGCTATGCTCAAGAAGAAGCAGAAGCCGATCCAATGCAAGAGATGCTAGTTGATAAAATGCGTGCAGGTAATATTTCAAAAGATGAGAAGTTAAAACTAGCAGAATTATTTTTGAAGCAGAAGGATGGGCAAAAGCAAGCTGCCGATATCTATAATGAAACATT
This sequence comes from Halobacteriovorax sp. RZ-2, assembly GCF_043196685.1. Taxonomy (NCBI): domain Bacteria; kingdom Pseudomonadati; phylum Bdellovibrionota; class Bacteriovoracia; order Bacteriovoracales; family Halobacteriovoraceae; genus Halobacteriovorax; species Halobacteriovorax sp. RZ-2. The sequence continues at coordinate 104,680 of NZ_JBEBMR010000004.1, read as the reverse complement.
GGATAATTATGAAGATGAGGCACCAACAGACCTATTCAATTATGCAACTGCACTCTTGAAAAATAATCAATTTGTCGATTCCGTTAATCTTTATAAGTATATCTTAGAGCAAAACGCGGATAATGAAGAGCTTGCAGAAGCAATTAAGAAGCAAATCAAATTTGCTCTTCAAAAGCAGAAGCAAGATAAGAAAAAGCAAGAACAAGATAAGAAGAAACAAGAAGAAAACAAAGACAATAAAGAAAATAAGGATAATAAGGATAATAAAAACCAAGACCAAAAACAGCAAAAGAAAGATGGTCAACAAAATAAAGACGACAAGCAAGATCAGAAAGACCAAGGGCAGAAGGGTCAAGAAGATAAGAAAAAAGATCAAAATAAATCTGATGAAGGAAATAAAAAGAAAGACCAAAATAAGTCTGAAAACAATAATGATAAAGATGAAAAGAATAAGAAAAAGCAAAAAACTCAGCAACAGCAGTGGAAGGATCTAGAAGATCAGGCCAAGAAGAAAAAGCGTATGAGAAAAGCAAATGGAGTCTTTAAGCAGATTATGAATGATGATTCACAACTGCAAAAGAAATTTATCGATACAACTTCAGATGGAAATAATAATCGTAAGGATTGGTAATGTTTAAGTATATAATTTTAATTCTATTAACAATTTCTTCTATCGCTCAAACGATAACTGCAAAAGTAAGCTCATCTGAGGTCGCGTTAGAGGATTCGTTTAAATTAATAATCAATTTCGAGTATCAGGGTGAAACGGAACCTTATGTAAGCTTCAAGCTTAATAATGCTGAAATAGTCTCTGATAACACAAATGATGCAAGTCGACTGATGGTGAAAGGGTATTTTGCTGGCGGTAAAATGATTCAGAAAAAAGTCTATAATTACGTCTATGAACTTAGAGCATTAAAAAAGGGAAGTGCTGTAGTTAGGGATATTAAAGTTGATTTTGGAAATGAAGTTATTAAGCACCGTTCTTTAACAGTTCGTATTCTTAGTCAAAGGGCAAGACTCCAAGATTACTTTATTCGCGCAGAAGTAGATAAAACTCAGGCATATGTTGGAGAGAAGATTGACCTTGTCTACTATGTATATTTTAAGGGGGAAATAACTAATCCTGAATTTGTTAAATTTCCTGTACAAAAGAATTTCTTAAAACGTTTTGAGTTACCACGTACAAATGTTGAGAGAGTAAGTGTTCAGGGAGATGTCTACAAACGTATTCCTGTTTATAAAAGTGTACTCTATCCCGAAAAACCAGGAAATCTTTCTATTGATCCTATCGAAGTACGTTTTCAACACCCAGACTATAAGAATAGACGCGGAAATGCATTCGGGATGTCATTTTCATTTAGCTCAGCAACTTATAAGTCGAAAACGATTAGAAGTGAGCGAGTTAAAATAAAGGCCCTTCAGATACCTATGGAGAATATGCCTAAGTCATTTACGGGACTTGTTGGTAAACACTCTTTCAACTTAAGTCTTAATAAAAGTAAAATTGTTGTGAATGATGTATTAGAGGCCCGTTTAGAAGTTCGAGGAGATGGTGCACTTGAGAAATTTGATGCACCAATTTTAATTAATTCTGACGCATTCGAAGTTTTTGAAACAAGAGCGGAAATGGTTGAGCAAACTCCACTCATAAAGAATAAAGTATTTGATTATACTTTCTTAGCAAAAAGAGCAGAATTTGTTTCACAGAGAAAAATTGAATTATCGACATTTGATCCAGCTTCTGGCCAGTTTGAAACGACAGAGTTAGTTGTTGATCCACTTGTCATTATTGGTTCTGGAAGTGCCGCTTCAAATATTGCATCGAGTGAGACAAAAGAAGTTGTTAAAAATAAGCAGGTTACAACGCCTGAAGTCCAGAAAACGATACTGGCAGAAAATATTATGGCGCCAGTATTTGTTGTCTCTAATAAGAGAAGCTTATGGGATATTATTAACTATTCGCTAGCGGGAATTGTAATATTGATTCTGGTGATTACGGCATTTCCTTATATTAGATTCTTTGATAGAGATCCTTTTAAGAATCTTAAAAATGAATTTAATTATTCAAATATTTTTCATTACATCACAATATTTACACCAAGTGTACACGGTGATAGCTTAAATGATCGTATTAAGGGAATGAGAGTTTCAGATGAAGCTAGAAAATACTTTTTCGATCTTGTCGATAATGCTGGAAAAAATGAGTACAAAGGCGCTAAGTTGCCTCTTAAGTATAAGAAAGAATACTGGCAAGAACTAGCTAGAGCAGAATATGAAAATAATTAAAAGCCTAAACGAAATAGAGTGTGATAATTTTGCTGTTACTATTGGTAACTTTGACGGTGTTCATCGTGGCCATCAGAAAATTATTAATCAGATTTATAATGAATGCCGCGATGCTGATTTAAAACTAGTCGTGATAACATTTACTCCACATCCTATTGAAATCCTAAATCCAAAAGAGCACTACCTAATTAATAGTTATGAAGAAAGAAGAGAGCTTCTTTCTCGTCAAAATATTGATTACCTATTAGAGATTGAATTTAATCGTGATCTATCGATGAAAGAACCAGAAGTATTCTTAAACGAATATATCTTTAATCATATAGAGCCTAAAAGAATTTATCTTGGGCATGATTTTGCTTTTGGTGCGCAAAAGAAAGGAAATCATGAGTTTGTTAAAAGTTTTTGTTCATCAAAGTCTACAGAAGTAAATGTACTTTGCTCTTACGATGTTGAAGGAGATAAAGTTTCTAGTACAGTTGTACGTGAATCTCTGGCAAATGGAGACGTTGAAAGTGTTGGAAAGTATCTAGGACGAAACTATTTTATTAGGGGACGTGTTATAAAAGGCGCTGGCCGTGGTCGTCAGATTGGAATTCCGACAGCTAACTTGGCCCTCGATCGTTATCGTCGTTATCCTAAAAATGGTGTCTATATTACGAAAACTAAGTTTGGGGAATCTACATGGTACTCCGTTACAAATATCGGTCATAATCCTACCTTTAATGATGGAAATAATGTTTTCGTTGAAACACATATCTTAGACTTTGATAATGATATTTACGGAAATGAACTAGAAGTATCATTCATTAAAAGGTTAAGGGATGAAAAGAAATTCTCATCAGTAAATGAGCTCATTGAACAAATTAAATTAGATGTGAAGAAGACGCGAGAATATTTTAATGCTTAAGCTAGGTCTTTTAGGAAAGAATATTCAACATTCAAAATCGCCTGATATATATGATGAACTCTTTGATGGCCAAGTTGAATACACTCTTTTGGATATTGATGATGAAAAAAATATTCCTAAATTAAAAGAGATCTTTTCTAATCTTCAAGGACTTTCAATTACAGCTCCTTATAAGAAGCACTTTCTAAATGATGTTTTATTAGAGGATACTGTAAAGGAAATTGGTGCAATCAATTGCATTAAATATGACGGAACACAATTTTTTGGCACAAATACTGACTACTTGGCCGCTAAAGAAATCATTTTGAAAAACTCGTATGAACAAAAAGATATCGTCATGCTTGGTGATGGCGCTATGACAAATATGTTCAAAATTTTATTTAAAGAGCTAAATATCAATTATCACCAATTCTCTAGAAGAAAGAATGGTGATCTAAATTCTATTAAATATGATTCCTTTGTTAATCTTGATAAGACATTGATTATCAATTGTTGTGCACGTCAATTTCAGTTTGATTCTGTACTATCAAAAAACTCTATTTTTTGGGATATGAACTATTCTCATGAATATCATCAGTCTTTTCTGAGTAATAAACTCACTTATGTAGATGGAAGTGAACTTCTTTACCTACAAGCAGTAGCAGCAAAAAAATTTTGGAACTTTACGTTATAATAGTAAATAAATAGTAAATAGTTAGAGTGTCTAAGTGTTCAATATTTAAAGAAACTAATATTAGGATAACGTAAGGTGATAAGAAAAGAATTTCTAGAAGTCATTTCAAAAACCGGTATGGTACCACGAAAAGATTTAGTACCATTAGCTGCAAATAAGAACCCTGGTGTTGTGTCAGAGTTAGATCTATTAAAGTTTAATTTCTTTGATGATATTAAATTTGCAAAGGCCATTGCAGAACAAAGTGGTCTTGCCTATGTTGATTTATCAGAAACTCGTGTACCAGGTTCAACACTACAATTAGTTAAAAAAGGTGTTGCCACAAAATTTCGAATTGTTCCTTTGAAGAGACAAGCAGGAACTTTATCATTAGCTATTTTTGATCCATCACTTGTTGAAATTAGAGCAGAAATACAAAAAGAAATTCAGTCTAACGTAGAGTTTGTTTTAACTTCTTTATCTGCGTGGAAAACTCTATATCAAAATATCCAAGCCTCCATTGATGAAATTCTTGAAACTGTAAGAGAGGTTAGAGGTGATCAGGAACAAGGTGATGAGAACGTAAAAGAAGAAGATATTGGCGAAGATATCATTTCGTACGTTAACAAGGTCCTAGCTGAAGCATATATTAAAAAGGTATCCGATATTCACGTTGAGCCTTATGAAAATAATTTCAGAATTAGATTTCGATTAGATGGTTCTCTCCATGAGTACGCGGCACCACCACGATCAATGCTATTGCCATTAGTTTCGAGAATGAAAATTCTTTCTCAACTTGATATTTCTGAAAGAAGGATTCCACAAGATGGACGTATTAAGCTAGAGATTGATGGTAACCCTATCGATTATCGTGTTTCCACACTACCGACACTATTTGGTGAAAAAGTTGTAATGCGACTTTTAGACCAATCAAATCTACAGTTAGATATGACTAAGTTAGGTTTTGAAAAGAAACAACTTGATGTTTTCTTAGAAGGTATTAGACAGCCTTACGGAATGTGTCTTGTTACAGGGCCTACTGGTTCAGGGAAAACAACAACTCTTTATTCTGCATTATCAGAGCTTAATAATATTGAAAAAAATATTTCGACGGCCGAAGACCCTTGTGAATTTAACTTAGAAGGGATCAATCAGGTTAACGTTAGAAAGGATATTGGACTGGACTTTGCTAGAGCTCTTAAGGCCTTTCTTAGACAGGATCCGGACATTATCATGGTTGGGGAGATTCGAGACCAAGAAGTAGGTGAGATTGCCATTGAAGCGGCCCTAACTGGTCACATGGTTCTATCTACTCTTCACACCAATGATGCTCCTTCAACAGTTACTCGTTTATTAAATATGGGAATAGAGCCTTTCCTTGTAACAGGTGCTCTAAATGTTGTTGTTGCACAAAGACTATGCCGTAAGATTTGTGAAAACTGTAAGACTGTCGATGAGAGCGTAACAGTTGATCAAATTGTTGCCTGTGGTGTAACTCCAAATTCTGCTAAGAACCTTAAAGTTTATCACGGTACTGGTTGTGAGTTCTGTGATGGTTCAGGTTACAAGGGACGTGTCGCCATTTATGAAGTTCTAGAAATGACTCCAGCTGCAAGAGATCTTGTTTTAAAGCACTGCTCTTCTGATGATTTGAAAAAGCAGGCTATTGCAGATGGGATGAAGACATTAAGAATGTCGGCCCTGACAAAAGTTGCTGAAGGTGTCACAACTTTAGCTGAAGCAATAAAAAATTCGAGTGTTGATAAATTATAATAATATTTTCTATAGGTGAAATAGATGAGTAGCGATAATACGCAAACAAAAACTAAAACGGAAACAAAGACAGGTGCTATCACAAGTGCCGAATCCCTTAAAATCCAACAGCTCTTTAAGTTGATGGTTGATAATGGTGGTTCAGATTTGCACTTAACTCCAGGAACTGCTCCTGCAATGAGAGTTAATGGTGACATTGTAAGAGTAAAACTTCCTGCTCTTGATGCTTCTTCAAGTAAGTCGCTTATTTATCAAATACTTTCTGAAGAACAAAGAAATGAATTTGAGAAAAATCTAGAACTCGACCTTGCCTTTGGAATTAAGGGGCTTGCACGTTTTAGGGCAAATATATTCTACTCAAAAGGTGGAGTCGCAGCGGTATTTCGTTTAATTCCTAGTGCTGTTCCTGATTTCAAAGCACTAAATCTACCAAATGTACTTATGGAAATGACAGACGTTTCAAATGGTCTCTTCCTCGTAACGGGACCAACAGGTTCAGGGAAATCGACAACTCTTGCAGCTCTTATTAATCGTCTTAATGAGATGGAGCCTGCGCATATCGTTACTCTTGAAGACCCTGTCGAATTCGTCCACCCACATAAAACAAGTATTGTGAATCAACGTGAAATTGGCCGTGATACTCACTCATTCGAAAATGCTCTTAAAGGGCTTTTAAGACAAGATCCTGATATTGTTCTTGTTGGTGAGATGAGGGATGTGGAAACAATTGAAGCTGCCTTAACTGTTGCAGAAACTGGACACTTAGTTTTTGGAACACTCCACACTAACTCGTGTGTGCAGACAATTAACCGTCTCGTAAACGTTTTTCCTTCGGATCAACAAGATCAGATTCGTACACTGCTCTCATTTGTTCTACAAGGTGTTGTTTCACAACAACTATTACCAAAAACATATGAGCCTGGACGAGTTGCTTGTCTTGAAATTTTAAGGCCAACACCTGCGATTCGAAACTTAATTCGTGAAGATAAAATGCATCAAATTTATTCACAAATGCAAATTGGTCAGGATCAGACCGGTATGACGACAATGAATCAATCTATTAAAAAGCATGTTGATTCTGGTGCAATTGATGTTGAGACGGCCATGTCATACTCAACAAACCCTGAAGAGCTTGGTCCACAACTAGGTATTAAGGAGCGATAGAGTAAGATATGCCACTATATAAATGGGAAGGACTTGATAAAAACGGTAAAAAGGCCTCTGGACAAATCCAGGCCAACGATGAAAAGGATGCGAAGAAGAGACTGCGCGCCCAAGGTAATCGTGTACGTAAAATAATTCCACCGTCAATTTTAGAATTTGATATTAATGCATGGTTAATTGAGAAGGGTATTGGATCAGCTTTTGGTGCTCCAGAATTAATGAACTTCACTAAGCAGTTATCCATTATGATCAATGCAGGTGTACCAATTATTTTGGCTCTTGAGATTATTTATAAGTCAGAAAAAAATCCAGCTCTCAAAAATGCAGTAAAGAATATTGCAACAGATGTAGCAGAAGGGAATACTCTTGCTGAGAGTATGCGTAAGCAGCAAGGCTTTGATAATCTCTACTGTAACCTTGTAAAGGCCGGAGAGGTTGGTGGTATTCTCGATGAGATCCTTTCTAAGCTTACCGAGCACTTAGAGAAACAAGAAAAAATAAAAAAACAAATTAAGTCAGCAATGAGTTATCCACTTATCGTATCAGGTATTGGGGCACTTGTTGTTTGGGGTCTAATTACATATGTTGTTCCTCAGTTTACAGGAATGCTCGCAGATACAGGACAGGAGCTTCCTTGGATAACTCAATTTGTAATTGATACATCTGAATTCTTTGGTGAGTACTCTGGGAAGATGATTATTGGTGGTATTGCGGCCATGATTTTTCTTACTTACTTTGTAAAAACACCACAAGGAAAAGTAGCATTTGATAAATTTGCAATGAATGTCCCAGGCTTTGGTATTGTTATTATTAAAGGTAGTTTGGCACAGTTTTCAAGAACACTTGCTACATTACTTGGTTCTGGTGTTGCACTTATCGATGCCTTAGAAATCTGTGTTGAAACGATTGATAATAGTGTTATCTCGGGTGATATCAAAGAAGTCAGGAAGAAAGTAATAGAAGGTAAAACCCTTACTGAGCCTTTAACGAAAATTGATTATTTTCCTGAAATGGTCGCCCAGATGATTAAAGTTGGTGAATCAACCGGGGCAATTGATCAAATGCTGGCCAAGATCTCTGTTGTTTTTGAAGATGAGGTTAATGATGCAATTACAGCAGCGACAAAGATGCTAGAGCCTTTAGTTCTTGTCGTTCTTGGTGGAATCATCGGTGGTGTTCTTATTGCAATTTACCTACCAATGTTCATGTCAGCAGGAGCTTAATTACTTAGATTGACATACTTTAGAGGCAAAAAAGTAGTAGAATTTATTTATTGTTTCGAAGTAAGTGTTTGATATTACTAAGACTTAATTTTTAAGTTAAATATACCGTAAAGTAGTTGTAGGGCTGGTTAAATCTTAATTTTAGCTAAGTTCTTAAACTTGTTTAAATTAATCTATCTAAATTAGATTAACGAGGAGAAAAGACATGAAATTTACGAACGAGTTGAGAAACTCAAAGGGGTTTACCCTAGTTGAGTTGATGGTCGTTGTAGCCATCATCGGAATTCTATCTGCGGTAGCAATTCCAAACTTTAAAAAGTATCAAGCGAAAACGAAAACTTCTGAAGCTAAGCTTCAGTTAGCTTCAATTTATTCAGCTATGACAGCTATTCAAACTGATTATGATTCATTTGGTACATGTCTAGGTGACGCTGGTTACGTATCACCAAATGGTGCATGGGATGCTTCAACACCATCTAGTGGGAGTAATTATTACTCAATTGGATTTAGTGCTGCTAACTCGACACCAAACCAAATCGTTAGAGATAACGGTGGAACATGCCAAAATATTGAGTTTGGCGCACCTGCATTTAAGAAAGTAGGGGGGCAGAGAACAACTGTTGCTAACATTTCTACTATTGCTGTTTCGAACATGGGTGACGGTACACAAACTGCTCCAGGTGTAGACGCTCAAGGTGGTTACTTTGTAGCTGGTGCAATTGGTTACATTGACTCAGACAATATTACTACTGCTAATGCGAGTAAATGGGCGATTGACCAAGATAAAGTACTTAGAGAAATTAATAAAGGTTACTAGTCTTAATTTAATAATCTAAAAGAGAAGGCCTCAAATATTTGGGGCCTTTTTAATTTCTTCTATTTTCTTAATCAATACGTCTCTTTCTTTAATGTCTTTAGTTTTATTCAGCTGTAATCTTAAAAGTTGAATATGGGATTCTTTTGATTTTCTCTTAGCTTTTGCTTCTTCAATAAGCTTTGGAAGGATAATAAATCCAGTTGCATAGGGACTCTGTTGTATCTTTTGATATAAGGCTAACGAGCTATTATAGTCTCTAAGTTGGAAGTGATAATTGAATGCCGCGTTGTACATTAGACGGTAATCATTAGGGAAAACTTCTAGTCCTCTATTGAAGATTATCTCTGCCCCCAGAGTATCATCTTTAATAATTGATAGATAGATACCGCCGTGAAGGTAGTTTTCATAAAAAGCTTTATCAAGATCTGCAATTAATTTGAATCTATAATACAGCCAAGATTTCTCTCTATTCTTAACATGCTCAACATCGGCATCCAATAGTGTCTTTGTCCAATAATAGCTAGAAATAAATCGGTAATTACCAAATGATATGATCTTAATAAAGTCACTGTTTAAGGTAGTAAATAGCTCAGGATTAATAGGCTTCTTAAATGAAAGAATATGATTAACACCTATTAGAAAAATGAATAGGATCATTGGAATTAATTTATTTGTAAGTTGTGTTTTCTTCATGAGCATATCTGATTATACTAGTATTAAAAAAAATAAAAAGGCTTCTATGTTAATTTGTGAAAATATATCGAAATCATTTAAGAAAGACTTTTGGAATAAAGATTTCGTCGCATTAAAAGATGTAAGTTTTGAACTAGGTTCTGGAAAGATTGTGGGCTTTTTAGGTGCAAATGGCGCCGGGAAAACAACACTTATTAAAATTATTCTTGGATTTATCAAACCAAATACAGGTTCAATTAAGATATTAGATATTGATTGGACAGAAGATGAAGTTAGAAAGCTTATTGGTTATATGCCAGAGCGTCCTTACTATTATCAGAATTTAACAGGCTATGAGTTCTTAACTTATTGTGGTGAACTACAAGAGATTGAGAATAAAACAATTGAAAAGAATATTGAAAAGTGGGCCACAAAGCTAGAGATTAAGTTTGCTTTAGATCGAAAAATTAAAGGCTACTCCAAAGGGATGTTGCAACGACTAGGTTTTGTTTCTGTTTTACTACACAATCCACGTCTTATCATTTTGGATGAGCCTCTTTCTGGACTGGATCCAATTGGACGAAAAGAGTTTAAAGACGTTATTAAAGAAGTAAATGAAGAGGGAGTTGGTGTTTTCTTTTCTTCACATATCGTAAATGATGTTGAAGAAGTTTGCCACGATGTAGTGGTTCTTGAAAGTGGAAAGATTATCTACAATGGCCCAATTAAAGAATTAGTCTCTAAGAATACAAGTAATAAGTTTGTTATAAAGTATAATGATGGAACTAAAGACTTTGAATTATTAGTAGAAGAAGACCTTAAAGACAAGAAGGTTTTAGAGTTAATTGAATCAGGTGCAAAAATTTCGAAATTAAGTAGAGAAAGCTCCTCTTTAGAAGAAATAGTATATCGGTTAAATAAATGAAGAATATATTAACAATTGCAAAATTTACATTTAAGGATATCGTTAAGAGTAGAGTTCTTTACCTTACCTTATGGATAGCCCTTTTTATCTTAATTTTAAGTTATATAACATCCGAGTTTTCTTACGGAAATGTTTTGAGAATATCAATTGATTTCGGGCTAGGCGGTGCATCTTTGGCTGCAAATATATTGGCCATTTTTGTAGGTGTAAATGTTCTGTCTGATGAAATTGAATCAAGAACGATTTATATAACTCTGTCTCGCCCTATCTCAAGAGTTAAGTTCTTACTTGGAAAGATTTTGGGAGTTTCTTCTATTTTAATTCTAAGTTCATTTGTAATTTTTGGAACTTCTCTCGTTGTTTATTTAATGAGAGGTGGAGTCTTAGATAGCGTTATCATTAATTCGTTATTTTTAGGTATCTTAGAATCAATACTTTTGTTTTTAGTGGTTCTTTTTTTTAGCTTAATAACTTCACGTGCGCTTAGTGTAATTAATACCGTTGTGATTTATTTTGTTGGGCATGCCATAACTCATATTTCTAATTTATCTTTTGTAAAAAATCGTGAAGGACTAGAGCTTGTTCTTAGGCTATATAAAGCCGTTCTACCGGATTTGAATTTACTCAATTATAAACCTTTTGTTTTTAATGCTGATCTGGTCTCTAGTCAAAATATTATGAATAGCTACCTCTATGGGGTCTCTTATATTGTAGTGTTATCTTTTATTAATGCGTTTGTTTTCAAAAATAAAGAGCTGAGCTAATGATACTTCTGTTTAAAATCTATGCATTCATTTTCGGCGCTCTTATTGGAAGTTTTTTAAATGTCTTAATTCTTAGACTGCCAACAAATGAAAAGTTCTTTATTGATCGATCACGTTGTCCAAAATGTGGATTTCAACTTAAATGGTTTCACAATATTCCTATTCTAAGCTTTATTGGCCTAAGAGGAAAATGCGCTAATTGTAAAACAAATATAAGCTTTCAATATCCTGTAATAGAGTTCTTAACAGCAACAATTTCACTTCTATTGTTTGGCAATGATATTAGTCTTCATGGATTAACATCGTATTTATTTTTTTTCACAGTCGCTTGTTGTTTACTTGTCCACTTTGTTATTGATATTCGACACCAAATACTTCCTGATGTTATCAACGTATATCTAGGAGTTATCTTTTTTATTCATGTTGTGTTTTTCTTTCATTGGAAACACTGGGTATTAGGAGGCTTAATCGGATTCTTGGTACCGTACTTAATTACTTATGTATTCTATCGTATTAAAGGAGTCATCGGTCTTGGTGGTGGTGATATAAAACTTTTTGGTGTCTTGGGGATATATCTTGGGCCACTTGGAATTATTCACAATATGCTCTTTTCATGTATTCTTGGAAGTTTGCTGATGTTACCACTGTTGATGTTTAAGGTAATAAAAAGAGACCAGGCAATTGCCTTTGGCCCGTTTATTATCATCGTTGCTGTGATTCAAATTTACTTCCCAAGTGTTTTTAAAATGATGCTAGGCGCATTACTGTTTTAAATAACTTCTTGAAATGACTGGACTGTGCAGAGTATAATATAATAATACTTTGATAGGTCACGGATGAAGAAGAATATTGATATACAGGATGTTATATTTAAAATTAGGGAAGGTTTAGGTTTAGTTCCTAAAGAACTTATTGGTGTTGACATTGGTCAAAGCTCAGTAAAGGTCTCTAAAATAGTCACTAAGAATGATACTTATAAATTAGTTAAGTATGCATCTGTTCCACTTCCGGAAGCTGCAATTATTGAAGATGAAATTCAAGATGAGGACGCTCTTAAAGAAGCTTTAGAAGAAGCCTTTAAAGATGCTAAGGTTACTGAACCTTATATTTGCCTCGGCCTATCTGGTCCCAATACTGTTATTAAGAAATTACAACTAGCTGGTGGTGATGACGAAGAACTTGAAGATCAAGTTATTTGGGAAGCCGAGCAGTATCTTCCATTTCCAGTAGAGGACTGTAATATTGACTGGTATGTCATAGGTGAAAACATGGGGGGAGGTCTCGATGTTATTGTTTGTGCTGTTAAAAAAGATGTTCTCGAATCATTCAAGTCAATTATTGAATCCTTAGGGAAAATAGTTAAAGTTGTGGACTTATGTTCAATTGCGATCACAAATATTTATGAGCTAGCTTCTGAAGATGATGATGTCGAAAGTAGTATCACTCAAGATTTTAATGATGAAGTTTTTGAGCCTACAACAAGTACAGATGTAAGTAAGGTGCTTATTCCTTCGAGTTTATTAATAGATATAGGCTCACAGGCGACAGTATTTATTGTTCTCAAAAAGGGGATTCCTGTTTTTGTTAAGGAAATCATTATTGGTGGTGCTAGTATTACTGAAGAAATTCAAAGGCAGCTAGGTGTTACCTTCCAAGAGGCAGAAGACTTGAAGAAGATGTCTGCTGGTGGAGGTGTTCCAGACGATGTCTTAATGATCATTAATGAAATCAATGGAACTCTGGTTAATGAACTAAAGAAAGCGCATGACTTTTATATAAATGCCACGTCTGATGACTCATTAAAAAACATTACTGTAACAGGTGGATCTGTTCGATTACCGAATTTATTAGAAGAGATTCGATCTTCGTTTGGTGTTGATGTAAATGTACTAAACCCATTCAATGAAATTGAGTTTAATGAAAATGATTTCGATGATGAAGAATTAAATGATATGGCCCACGAAGGTGTTGTCTCATTTGGATTGGCCCTTAGGGAGTTTCCAAAATGATAGAAATTAACCTATTAGAGAAAAAGAAGCCGATAGAGCTTCCAGTTATTCTTGGTGTTGATCTTAATAAGGTGAATAAGAAGTCACTCCTGATTGCTTATGCTCTGTACTATGCAATGACATCTTATTTGGTTCCTAGTTTTAAGAATCAAAATAAAGATATTCAAGATCAAATTGTTCAACAAAGAGCAACTTATAATAAAATTAAGAAAGATGTCGATTCATATGGCTCATTGACTGAGGTAATGGATGCATTTACGAAACGAATTGAAGAACTTAAAAGTCGTGAAGCTCTTGTTGCACAAGTAATGTCAAAGAAATCGAACCCATATAAAGTACTGAGAGGTCTGTCTGGTTCTTTGAATGATGATATTTGGTTTAATACACTGACTATCGATGATAAGAAAGTTATCAAAATAGAAGGGGAGTCTATTTCTTTTTCTTCAGTTGGAGATTTTATTAATAATGTGAAGGAGCTTGAATATTTCATCCCAAGAAACGGCTTTAGTTCTGAGACCTTTGGAATGAAAGAATTAAAAGAGATACAGGACCAATTATATGGCGAAAACGTAACGTTACAGAGTTTTTCGATTGAAGGAAAAGTTCAATCATATGGAGATCTTTAGTAATGTTATCGTTAATTAATAAGCTATATTTACTACTTATTCTTTGGGGAGCCTTCCAGGCATACGAGGCTTATAATCAAGTTGATTCAGAAAGAGAAGTTCTACAGTCTGACCTGAATGCAATTAATGGCCGAATAGCTAAGAAGAAAAGAGAACTAAAAAAACTCAAAGACTACGAGCGAGATGTCGAACAAAAGAAAGAAGAGATTGAAATCGTTGCTCAAAAGTTAGAAGAAACACAAAGACGCTTACCTAAAGATATAAGTGATAACGAAAGTATAAATCTTATTAAGAAGCTAGGTGAGAGTCTCAAAATTAAAGATGTGCAAATTAATCCAAGTGGCCAAGAAGAAAATGGCTTCTATATTACGAAGTATTATACATTTTCTGGAAAAGGAACTTATTTACAGTTTTTACTATTATTAGAAAATATTTCTAAGCAAGAAAGAATCTTAAATGTTAGAGATATAAACCTGAGTAAAATTACAAAAACGAATAAATCAAGATACGAGATTATTAATCTTTATGCGACAATTGAGAGTTATATTTATAACCAGAACCATAGAGAAAAGCGCGGTATTAAAGAAATCGAACAGCAGCTTAGTGAAAAGCAGAAAAAGCCAGCACCTAAGAAGAGAACTAGGAAGAGAAAATGATAAAATTTAGCAAAATAATGCTCATCTGTTTATTCTCATATCTCTCGTTTGGAGATGTTCCGTCTGACTTAAGCTCTGGCCGCAATATCCGTGACCCATTTAAGGTAAAATATAAAAAGAAAATGGGTAGTAAGAAAGCAAGAAGAGAGAAGTTTACTGGTTTCTCAAATAAACTCACTACTGACCACTTAAGAATTGATCGTTTAAGGGTTACTGGAATATTCTTAGGTAAAGATGCAAGAGCTATTATTAAACAAGTTGATGATGAAGGATTATCTGAAGCTGTCATAATAAAAGAAGGGATGAAAATAGGCCCAGATCAAGTTGAAGTAAAAGCAATCCTACCTGGTGGGGTAGTATTAGTTGAGAAAATTATTAATGTATATGATGAAGAAGAATATCTAGAAACAATACTTCCTTTATCTGAGTAATGCATAATACTTTTATAAAATTCAAATTGTGATATCATAAAAATATAATAATTTTACTTAGGAAGAGTAAAAATGAAAAAAATAGTCATAGCAGTATCAATTCTATACTCATTTTTTGCACTATCTGCAAATTTAACAAAAATTGATTTTCAACAAAAAGATGACTTAAGTTACTTGAATTTTAATTTTGATAAGAATGACTTCAAGATCAAGAAGTTTCAAGTAGTAAAAGACAAACAAGTTATCATCGATATTGAAAACACAGTTTCAACTCAAAGAGTTTTAAGGGCCTTTGATACATCTGAGTTTTCTGGAAGTGTTGTATTTGTTTCAGCATTCAAATCACCAGGAAGTTCTCAAGATATTAGAGTCGTTGTACAGTTACGTGATAATGTACGTTCCAAAATTCAAACATCGGGAAATTTAGCGAGCATTATTTTTGAAAATCGTTACGGTGCCTTTGCTAGTTCAAAAGAGCAAGATAGCGTTGTGTCAGCGGTTGAAGAAAAGAAGGCGGAAAGACTTCTAAAACCTAAGTCTAAGAGCATGGAAGATATTCTAGAAAACCTAACTCTTTCTGGGCAAAAGAAATATGTTGGTAATAAAATCTCTCTAAATGTTAAAGACATGAAGATTAACGATATTCTTGATCTCATTGCAGATGCTTCAGGTTTTAACGTTATCATGACAAATGATGTAGCAGAGCTTAAGCCTTTATCACTTAACCTTGTTAATGTTCCATGGGATCAGGCACTAGATACCGTTTTATCAATCAATAAGCTTGTTGCTGAAAAGAATGGTGCGATCCTAACAATTAAGACGCTTGCTCAAGCGACTGAAGAGAAGAGAAAAGAGAGAGAGGCGACTCAGATTAAAGAAGTTGCGGAACCTCTTGTCACAAAAATTCTTCCAATCTCATATTCAAAAGCGAAAGACCTAACAACACTTTTAAAGGACTATGTAACTCCTGCAAGAGGTTCAATCATTGCTGATGAGAGAACAAATAATTTAATTATAAATGATACTTTAGAGACTACTGAAAAGATTGCAAAAATTGTTGATATCCTTGATCGACAAACTCCACAGGTTTTAATTGAATCAAAGATTGTTGAAGTTAACGAAGGATACCAGAAACAAATTGGTCTTCAAAATGGGTTAAACTTTGGCTATGACCCTGTTGGACAAATTCCTACTACGACAGAGTTAACGGGGACGGGAAGTACAACTAGTATTTCAGGACCAGGGCTAAGTTTTTCAAGTGCTCCAACAACAGGAGAGAGTACACGAAACTTACTTGGAGTAACAATCTCTCGATTTGGTCGCTTATTTGACCTTAATTTCCAATTACAACTTTTAGAAAGTGAGTCGAAAGGGAAGATCATTGCTTCTCCTCGAGTTGTAACAAAACATAATGTGAAAGCTGAGATCGTTTCAACTGATACAACTTCATTTGAAGAAAGAGAAGGAACAGGTGAGGATCTAACAATTACATTTAAAGAAACGACTGCAGAGTTAAGTCTCGCTGTTACACCTCAGGTCGCTAATGATGGTGCGATTGATCTAATTGTCGAACTTTCAAAGGAGCAATTTGGTACTTCTCCAGCAGCTGGAGCACCACCTGATAAAACAAAGAGACAGGTAAAGACAAACGTGTTGGTTGAAAATGGGTCAACTATCGTTTTAGGTGGACTCTATAGTTATTCTAAACTTGAATCACACTCTGGTGTACCTTACTTAAAAGATGTACCGATTGTTGGCTGGCTATTTAGAACTCCATATAACCCGCAAGTGAGTAAGACTGAACTTGTCATTTTCATCACTCCAAGGGTTATTAACCAAGAACGTGCAGGTTTAACAAGTAGCTTGTAGATGAAAAATTATAATAATTTAATCTCAAAATATAAGAGTCAATTGGAGAAAGACCCTCGTTCGAAGGTCTTTGCTCCTCTTGCCGAGATATATCGCAAAGTTGGTATGAATGATGAAGCTCTTGCCTTATTAAAAAGAGGTCTAATTCATCATCCAAATTTTTCAGCTGCAATTATTATTTATGGACAACTTCTACTAGAAAAGGATGAGGTTGAAGAGGCATATACTATATTAAAGCCTCAGCTTTCTATAAATGGCGATAATATAAAGTTCCTAAAACTATTTGCACAATCTTGTTTTAAGCAAAACCTCATTCTTGAAGCTCTAAATACTTATAAGAGAGTTCTATTTATCTCTCCTAAAGATATGGAAGCGACTGAGTTTATCGTTAAGTATGATAATTTTGATAGTGTTGAAGATGAGGACTTAACGCAAAAGACTTTTGATATCTCAAATCTCGATGACGAGATTGAAAGCTGGAGCACGTTGAGTTTAGTTCCGCAAATTAAAGAAGAGCCTGTTGTTGAAGAGAAGAGCAATGATGAACCAGGACAAATCTTTAGTCATACCTTAGTTGATCTTTACCTAAAACAGGGTGCCAAGCAAAAAGCTATTGAGGTATTAAATAGTGCATTAGTTGAAAATCCAGATGATAAGAGAATTCAAGATAGGCTAAGGGAGCTTGAAGGACTTGATGAGATAAGTGAGAGTAAAGGCCGTGAAGATCTTATGGCCGCATTCGAGTCTACGGCCAAGAAACTAGAAGAAAAGCCGAAGGTTGAATTAGAAAAATTATCAATGGCCTTTGAGCTATTTGAATCATATCTAAAGAAAAGAAGCAGCGAAGTTTTAAATGGATAAATTCTTAGTCATTAATGGACCTAATTTAAATTTATTAGGTAAGCGTGAGCCCGAAATCTATGGCACTTTAGATCTTGTCGGTATCGAGTCGTATACAAACAAAAAACTTGGAGACCTCGGTTATAATGTTGATGTCGAATGGTTTCAATCTAATGGTGAGCAAGAAATTATTGAAAAAATACATGCTGCGTCAGAGGGTGGTTATAAAGCACTTATTATAAATCCAGCGGCTTTTTCTCATACTAGTATTGCTATATTAGACGCTTTGCGCGTTATGAAATGTCCAGTAATTGAAGTACACCTGTCGAACACAAATCTTCGAGAGGAGTTTAGAAAGAATAAAATTACTGCAAAATCTTCATCAGCTGTGATAGAAGGTTTAAAAGAAAAAGGTTACTTCCTAGCAATATTATCGCAATTAATTTAAAGGGTTTTTATGGAAATATCGACAAATGACTTTAGGAAAGGTTTAAAACTAGAAATCGATGGCAAACCATATGTTTGTATTAAATGTGACTTCACTAACCCAGGTAAAGGTTCAGCTTTTTACAAGTTAAGAATTAAGAACCTTGAAACAGGTGCAGTTATCGAAAGAACTTTCAAGTCTGGTGTAGCAACGGGTGCAATGCAACCAGATCTAGACGAAAAAGAAGTAGAGTACTTATACAATGATCCTGAAGGATTTAACTTCATGGACCAATCAACTTTTGAAACAATTCACGTAGCAACAGAGTATATCGAAGATGCTGCTAATTACCTTCAAGAAGGTATTAAAGTAGAACTATTATATTATAAAGGAAAGCCAATCTCGATTGAACTTCCAAACTTTGTTGAACTTGCAGTTACTGAAACTGATCCAGGACTAAAGGGTGACACTGCTCAAGGTGGACTAAAAAAGGCCATTATGGAAACAGGTCTTCAAGTTAACGTTCCACTATTTATCAAAGAAGGTGAAATCCTGAAAATTGATACAAGAACTGGTGACTACGTAGAGCGTGTAAATAAATAAATTTTCCAATAGTAAGGGCCCTTTTTTAGGGCCTTTTTCTTGTCTCTATTTCAATTATTTCTGTGGTAAAAAGTACGCTTAACATTAATTAAATTAATTATTTGATATAATAATATTAGATAGTTAGTTGTATTTTTATACCAGAGGCAATGTGTCAGAAAACACAATGACAAATACAAATTTTAATATCAAAACGTTACTTGGTAGTACGCAGGAACTCATTGCGTTTTTAGAAAGTCATCGTGTTGAAAATGAAGAGTCATCACTAAGTCATAATTTATATATTGATTCAATTTTAAAAATTCTATTATTTCATTCAACAGGAAAAGTACAAAAGCTATCAGTCGAGATTAAAAATCTAATAGGTTATTTATTAAAACGAAAAAAATCCAATCGCCTTAATGAATTAAAAAATATTTTAGATCATTTCAGTGTTTCATATTCAGAAAATTTTGATTCATATATAAATATATTAAGTACTGAAAAAGTAGACGAGACTTTCGCGGATTCTATTTCAACGATTACTACTGTTAAAAACTCTGAAAAATATTTCCAATATGAAACATTAAGAAAGAAACTTGAAAGAGACTTAGAGTTAATCGATCCTCTAATGTTCATCGAATCAATTTTTAAAGTCATTCCTTTGTTTTTTGAAACAAGTGAGTATAAGTCTATTATCTATAAGTATGGAAAAAATAGTGATGATAACGATCTGATAAGATCTATTAACTACTACCTAAAAGATTATAGCGATATTTCAGAGTTTGTTAAAACTACATCAAAGCGAACATTAGATAGAGACTATATTGAAGCTTATAAGACTTCTATTAATAAAAAGGATGAGCTTCTATCATTAGTTGAATTAAGAGAAAGATTAGTAGATGGTTGTAAGTCGAAAGATGAATATATCAATACTTTATTTGAAATGGCCGTTGCTTATCGAAAACTCGGTAATGAGGAAAGAGCATACTTTTTAGCAATAATTGTTAACCGAATATATCCTGGTTATAGAAATATAGAGGTTATGTTAAAGAGATGAGATTTGTTAATAAATTTCTAATCATATTCACTCTTGTATTCGGACTTCTTGCTGTTGGGGCCTGGCGTTTTATTCAATCACGATATGTATCAACAATACTAACAGAATATATAAATAAGAATATTATACTTGATTCTAATATGACTCTCTCGTTCTCGAGAGTTTCTGGTGGATTCTTTCCTCCTCGAACAATCCTAGAGGATGTAAACTTTAAGGTCAAAGATGAGTTAGAAGTACATGTAAAGGATGTTTCTGCAGCATTCTCACTACTAAGTCTATTCTCATCAAATGTTAGATTTAACTCAGTAAACTTCAGCGATGGTTACATTGTTCTTGAAAAATTAGAAAAGAGTGAAGATGACACTTCACAAGTGAGTGTATTTAACACGCTTAATAACGTAACTAATCAATTACCATTTAAGATTAATAAAATTGAAATTAGAAATTCTGATTTTTATATTGCTGAAAGTAATCTCAATATTCCAATTAAGCATTTGGCCCTAAGTCCATTCGAATATAGTTACGATATAATCCTAGATATTGAAAATGTTAGTTGGCAAGGTGCCATTGTTGATAATTTATTTTTAGATGCAGAGATCGTTGAAAACAACATTCGTGTCAGAAATGGTTATGTATTCATTAAAGACTCTAAGATAAGTGGTTCTGGAAAATATGAGTTTAAAAACAAAAAGATTCATTCAGATATTGAGTATAAAATAAACTTTGATAGCTTTGAGGATTTAAAGAAGAAGTATAGTGTAAAAATGGATGGTATCCTAGAAGGAAAGGCTACGATAACAGGAGCTATCGATAAGAAAGATATTTTTATAAGTGGTCTTACGAATGGAAGTAATATTCATTCTGATTATGTAAATCTTGATAAGTTTAAAACAAAGTACTCATTCCATAATAATAAATTAACTATAAAAGACTTTGTAGGTGAGATAAATAATGGCCAAGCCAAAGTCTCTGATGAACTAATCTTGAACTTTAGTGAGAATAAAGTAGTTGAAAATAAAGTTGTCGTTGAAACGAAAAATCTTCATTTGAATGATATTTTATACTTCCTGGGTGATGATTTTGTTCTTTTAAAAGGACGTGCAAATGGAAAAGTTCTACTAAGTATGGATGAAAATGGTGCTGTCCTTGTTGATAGTATTGAAGGAAGTCCCATTTATATCAAAAACTTAGCTCTAAAACCTACACTTGATAATATTTTAAACTTTAAGAAGGTAGACATATCAAGTCTAAATATTTTTGCGGGAGATGACTTTAGAATTGGAATTAATGCAAAAAGTAATTCCTCATCACTCGTTGGTTGGGGATCTGTTGTTGGAAGTGAAGTAGATTTCACTGTTAAAGCAAGAGACTTTAGTATCTCTGATCTTGGTGGACAAATTGCTCAAGTTGCAAAAGGCCGAGGTGATTTTGATATTACGATTAAAGGATCAGAGGAAGTTATAATTGATGTAAATACTTCAAACGCAAAATATATTGAAGTATTTGGCTTTCTCTTAGAAAAAGAATCTAGCGCAAGTTTAAAATATTCAATTGATAAGAATATCATTTATGTAAACGAACTTAGAAATAAGACTAATGGCCAAACCACGCTTTCAGGAAATGTGAACCTAGGTAAAGAAGAGGTTGAATTAAATATTGGACTTAAGAATGTTGACCTAAGTCTACTCGAACGAAATGTTAAGCCTATCTGGGAAGATATTAAAATGTATACGACACCTTTTGAAGGTGTCTTTAATGCTGATGTTAATTTGAATGGTAAATTTTCAAACTTTATCACTTCTGTAAATATTAATTCAGATAAGGTGAGCGTTTACAAAGAGCCTATTGATAATATTGCTTTAAAGCTTATCGTTACAAATGATGATGTATCGATCAAGGATGCTTTCGTTAAAAAGAACCAATCTAGTGCATCGGCTGACTTTATTTATAATTTTAAAAATGGATTTGAAGAAATTTCATTTATTACAACACCAATAAAGCTTGGTGATTTTTATCGATATCGTGATCTCGGTTTAGGCTATAATGGCCACTTCTCTGCTAGTATTGAAGCAAAGAGAAATGGTGTTCTCAGAGGAAAAGGGAATGCATACTTAACTGAAACAAAAGTAGGAAATGAAGAGATTGGTGCTTCGGAATTAGAGTTCAGTTTTAAAGATAAGGTAATTAACTTTAATACAAATATTCTAAATCAAAATATCCATATAGATGGTGAGTTAGACTTTAGTAAAAGTCATCCGCGAGTTATTCTTAACTACAATGTCGATATGCCTGATATCAAACCATCTCTATCTTTTATTTCTGAGCACAACTCTTTTAATAAT
The DNA here is from genome assembly GCF_043196685.1 of Halobacteriovorax sp. RZ-2. Taxonomy (NCBI): domain Bacteria; kingdom Pseudomonadati; phylum Bdellovibrionota; class Bacteriovoracia; order Bacteriovoracales; family Halobacteriovoraceae; genus Halobacteriovorax; species Halobacteriovorax sp. RZ-2. The sequence goes on along the minus strand of NZ_JBEBMR010000004.1, from coordinate 82,652 downwards.
GAATTGAATGGATTTGTTCAGCTGAGTGGACAATTAACTTACGACTTCAATCCAAATCGACCTGTAAGTTCTATTATGAATTTGACTCAATTTCATATTAGTAATTATGGGCGCTCTCTAACATTGAAAAGGCCGACCTCGATTGAAGTTGATCAATCGGAAATTAAGCAGCTTAACTTATCATTAAGCGGTTCCGGTGGTTCATATCATTTAGTAGGGAGTGGAAATTTTGATACTAATTTTCAACTAGTGCAAGACTTAGATATTAATCTTAGTTATCTAACCCTTTTAACAAGTGAGATCGAAAGGATTCTAGGAACGATCAAGGGCAAGGGAATTATTGTTGGAAATCGTAAAAAATATGACTTGTCCCATTCCCTAAGTACTTCAAATTTTGGGCTAAAGCTTAAAAGCGTTCCTTTAGAAATTTCTAATGCTAGTGGTGTCGGTGCCTATCGTGACCAAAAAATACTAATCAATAACCTTAGTGGTGAGATTGGCTCTGGTGACTTTGACTTGTCTGGATATATAAAAGCAAGTTTTCCACTGCCTGAAGTTTATATAACTTCTAATTATACAAATGTAGGCTATCAAGTAGAGTCGCGATCAATTATCAACACAGATGGTAAATTAACTTTAAGTGGCCGTGGTTTTCCATATTTAATTAAAGGAAGTGTTTTTGTTAATGGTGGACTTATTGAAAACGAATTTAATGACTTTAAATCGTCATCAGAGTTCAATAAAAGCTTAAGTAAATATATTACCCAGAACCAAAGAGGTATCCCTGATTTAATTAATCTGGATATCGACTTAAGTATTAAGGAAACTGTTAGACTAAGAAATCGTTTAGCAGATCTCTTGATTGCAGGGGATTTACATATTGATGGACAGTTTACAAACCCAGCAATGCAGGGACAACTTATTATTGTTCCAGGATTAAGTAAGTTTAAATTTAGAGGTAATGACTTTATCTTATCTGAAGGCGTTGTTTACTTTACGAAAGAAGAGAATATTGAACCTATCACTCTAAATCTTTTAGCAAACTCTACTATTGGACAATATGATATTGAAATGGGAATTGCTGGTTCGGTTGACGACATTTCAATCAACTTAGAATCAAATCCATCACTTTCTCGTGATAATATATTTTCACTACTCACACTTGGAGTAACATCTGACTTTTCTCAAAACTTGGAAGACAGTCAAAGAACTAACTTAACGACAATCGGAATTGGTACATTTTTAGTTGATCAGTTAAATATTAATGAAGGCCTAGATGCTGCACTTGGGTTAAAGCTAAGCGTTTTGCCAGAGTTTACTGAAAGCTCTGATAGTCCTATTGAAGAGGCCACGAAATCTGAGCAGTCAGTAAAGACGGCAACTAAGCTACAGATTACGAAAAAAGTGAATGACAATATCAATTTAAAGTTTTCCAATACTTTTGATAGTGAAAGTAATAAACAGTCGATTAACGTTGATTACAGTATAAGTGATAAGCTCTCTATTGAAGGGATCTTTGAAAGTGAAGATGATACAAATAATAAAGAAGGAACAGACGGTTCTGTAGGGGCCGACATAAAATATAAATGGTCATTTTAAGATTAATTGCCACATTCATCTTACTATTTAGTTCTGTTCATGGTGCTGAAAATATTCATATCAAAAATGTTGATATTGACTGTACCGGCCGCGAAGAATGTCTTTTTATCATCGAAAGTTTTAAAAAGTATGAAGGAAAGGAATTAACTCGTGAAGAGTTAAGCCGAATTATTCAATTTGAATTAACAAAGCCATATTACAAAACTTTTTATTATGAAGTTAAAAAGAGCCGTCTAAATATTGTTGTCGAAACAAAGCCTAGAATTCTTTCAATAAACGTAAAGGGGACAGACTCTGTACTTAACCGACGAATCAAAAATGATTTTAAGTTGAAAGAAGGGGACTATTTTGATGACATGTCTGCTCAAGAGGGGCTTAAGGCCATTGGTAAAGAGTATTTTAAAAAGGGCTCAAAAGTAGGTTCAATTTCTAAAGAGTTAAATCAAGAAGGAATTAAGATTACTCTAAATCTATTAAAGAATGAGATCAGGAGACTTGAGGATATAAAATTAAATGGCCTAGTTGGAGTAAACTTAATCGAAGCTGAAAAATTCTGGCATCGTATTAAAGGAAGCTCTCTGGATTTCACAAATTATAAAAAAATGCTTCAAGAGTATCGTTCTTTATTAATAAGAGATGGTTTTTGGCTATCGCGAGTAAAAGAAGAGTTGAACGTTTTGAAAAATGGTAATTATGAGCTAATTTTCAATGTTGAACTAGGATCTCGATTCGGTGTTAATTTTTATAATAACTATCGTTTAAATCATAACGATCTTCTCTCTCACGTTAAGAAGTATATTCAAAATAATAAGGGACGATTTGATGATATTTCGCTTAATCGTCATATTGTGAACTTTTATCGTGAGAACGGTTATTACTACGCAAAGTCTAAGCTAACTGAAGCTCGTGGACTTGATATTAATGGAAATAAAATTCTAAACTTCTATTTTACTATCAACGAAGGACGTAAGGTTAAAGTTGCTCAAATTAATTTTAACGGCAATCACTTAAAAAATAGTAAAAAACTAAATGAAGTCTACTATAAGACAGATTCAGATCTTTTAAAGGCTGACTATCTACATGAAAGAGGACTTGAAAACGCCTCTGAGAAGATTAAAGAGATTTATGTTAAAGACGGTTATATCTTCGTAAATATTGAAAAGCCTAAGGTCGACTTCATCGACGGTGGAGATGCTGCAATTGTCTCTTTTTCAATTTCTGAAGGTTCTCAGTATATATTAAGTAAGATCAATATTGAGGGTGTTGAAGATGAAGAGGCCAGATACTTTATTAAAGATGTCCTTAAAAATAAAATAGGAAAGCCTTTTAATGTTGTTCACATTGATGAGGATTTAAAGAATGCCCTGATTTCTCTAAAAACACGAGGCTATTACTTCAGTACATATACTGAAAAACGTCCTAAAAAGATTGTTAATGTAAACTCTGCAACAAACGAAATTGAATTAAACCTAAAATTTGGTGTTGGTGTAAAGACCTATCTTGGAAATGTCATTGTAACTGGGAACTCAACGACTAAAGATGTTGTTATTAGAAGGGAGCTTCCGTTGGAGCGTGGGGATCTTGTTACTCCTAAGGCCATGAACGACTTTATCGCACGCTTAAGAGAGCTTGGCCTATTTTCAAACGTAAATATTTCTTCATTCGTTGGAGAAGAAGTTTCACCAACAGAGAAGTATCTAAACTTTGTTATTAAAGTTACTGAGAAGGATTTTGGTCTTGCTGAAATAGCACCGGGATTCAGAACCGACCTAGGTTTAAAATTCTCTACGACTATTTCTTATAATAACTTCAATGGAATGAACCGCTCTTTCATTTTTAAGGCCCAGACAAACTGGAGAACTGATTTCTCGTATCTTGATGATCGCAGAAGAGAGGACTCGCGAAAGTTATTAGAAGGGTTAGTACAGTTTCAATATGTTGAGCCGTATCTATTCTATGACCTATTCAAATCCAAAGTAACTTTTAAGGCGACTGCTCGTTACGAAAGAAAAAGATACTCTGACTTTGATGCTGATATCATTAGTTTCTCTCCACAACTGATTAAGACCTTCTCTGATGTTTTATCAATGAGCCTTACTTATGAATTTGATAATATCAGACAATTTGATGCAACAGATGCAATTGATGAAGATAAATATATCATTGGTGCAATCAGGCCTGAACTATCATTAGACTTTAGAGATAATAAAACGCTTCCTAAGAAAGGCTCTTGGTTTAATTTCTCATGGGAATTTGCAAACCCATATCTTGGTTCACAAGAAAGTGAAGACCTAACAATTGACTATCACAAGGCCGTCGTTCGTAATTTTAACTACATCCCTATGGGTGATTTTACCCTAGCAACTTCTATTGCCCTAGGATACGAGCACAACTTCTCAAGCGATATCGTTAAAGATAGCAGTGGAAATATTATTATCGATACTGATGGTAAGCCAATGACAACTGGTTATATCCCACCTTTAAAGGTTTTTCGTTTAATTGGACGCGACTATCTTCGTGGTTATAGTGATTTAGAAAGTGGAAGGCTAACAGACGGTACATATATTAATGATACAACAGTTAGAGGCGAGGCCTTCTTTGTAAACTTCAGACTTGAACCAAGATATTATATTGGTGACTATTCTGCTATTGCTGTTTTCTTTGATGCGGGACGCGTCTTTGTTGATAAAATTGATAACTTTGACCTATTAAAGTCAGTAGGGATGAGCTTTAAGTTTTTTACTCCAATTGGCTCCCTCGATTTTGACTACGGGATCAAATTAGACCGCATTGGTGGTGACTCATTTGGTCGTTTTCACATCACGATTGGCCAATTTTAGAAAATTTCGCAATTTCAAACACTTAAGTTCGAAGAAAATATTACGCATGGCCAAAAAAATAACAATTTCCCATTGTTTTATTGGCATAAATTGTTTAATATCTGCCGAAACCCGTTACCCCACAAACAACGGAATTATGGGCCTTTAGGTCCTTAAGTGTTGTAAACAAATCATTTTATTCTGATGATGCGTTTACGTTTTATTGATTTTTAACATTATTAAAGTGGAAGGTTACTATGTACACTGAGAAATCATTTGTGTTGAAGCCAGCAGACGCTGACAAAAAATGGCACTTAATTGATGCTACTGATATGGTAGTTGGACGTTTAGCAACTGAAATCGCTAATGTATTAAGAGGGAAGAACTCACCAAAGTACACTCCTCATACAGATTCTGGTGATTTTGTTGTTGTTATTAACGCAGAAAAAGTTAGATTTACTGGGAATAAGTGGAACGATAAAGTTTACTACAGACACACAGGGTATGCTGGTGGACTTAAAGAAAGAACTGCTAAAGAACAATTAGAAAGAAAGCCAGAAGCGATTCTTATGAACGCTGTTAAAGGTATGCTTCCTAAGAATTCTCTAGGTAGAAAACAACTAACAAAACTTAAGGTTTTTGCTGGATCTGAGCATGCACATAGCGCTCAAAACCCAGTAGAATACAAATTCTAGTAAGAGGTTATTATTATGGCTAAAGGAAAAACTTGGGATTCACAGGCAGTTGGTAGAAGAAAATCTTCAGTTGCTAGAGTTTACATGGCTGCAGGAACTGGTAAAGTTGTTGTTAATAATAGAGATATCAAAGAGTACTTCACAAAAGGTACAGATAGATACGTTGTTAACCAACCTCTAAACCTACTTAAGCTTGCAGATAAATATGATCTAAAGATCAACGTTACTGGTGGTGGAACTACTGGTCAAGCAGGTGCTACTCGTCTTGGTATTGCAAGAGCAATTCTTAAGATTGATGCAGCTCTTAGAGGCGAGCTTAAATCAGCTGGATTCCTTACGAGAGATCCAAGAAAAGTTGAAAGACAAAAAGCTGGTCAGAAAGGTGCAAGAGCAAAGTACCAATTCTCGAAGCGTTAAGATTTATCTTACAATATTTTCGAATATATGCAGGGCCCACTTTTGTGGGCCTTGTTTATTCATGGGCTTACCAAAAACTTTTCTTCTATGCTATAAATCCATATGGCAAAATCCATTCAGCTTAAAGGCGTAAGAACTAATAATCTAAAAAATATTGATGTTGAATTTCCAATTAACAAGATCACTTGTGTTTCAGGTGTGTCTGGATCAGGGAAGTCTTCACTCGTTTTTAATACATTGGCAAATGAGTCCAAAAGAAGATTTTTGAATTCACTTCCTTCTTCAATGAACTTCTTTGAAAGAGTTCCAACAAGTGCTGAAGTCGATAGTATTTCTCCTGTTTTACCGGTTTGGAGTTTAGCGCAAAATAATCCAATTGTTGGATCGCGCCTAAATATGGCCGATCAACTTGAGATAAGCTACGAGTTAGCGCAATTATATTTTGAGCCATTCTCTACAAGGTGCTTAATTCATGGAAATGAATTTGTTGATGGACTTTCACAGGTTGAAACTGACATAACTGATACTCTAACTGGTGATTGTAAAGTTATTCATGTGCTAATTGGTAAAGATCATTATCTCGAAAATATAAGTGGAATGCCTGCTAGAAGTTTTGACTCAAAAACTTCTACTATCCGTGACTTTGATAAAGAGGATTCCCAATGGGAGATCTTTCGAATAAAGCCTAAGAGCATTGGCCAATTTAGAAAAAAATGGATGGAGCTAATAAAGAATAGTTCTGTTGCCCAGTTAAGTGTTTATCTTGCTGGCCAAGACGAACTAAAGCACTTCAACTTAAATACGACGGCCTTTTGTCCTAAGTGTTCTGAAGAAGAAGTTCGTAGTGCGAGGCAAATTAGTGATCTTCTTCCTTATAATGGAGTCGGGGCGTGTTCTGAATGTAAGGGATATGGGTCAACACTTAGTTATGATATTAATAAAATTGTAAAATTCCCTAAGAAAAAAATCTCTGAAGGTGCCATCACTTTCTTAGAGTACGCTAAATATAGTGAGCATTATAAGTACTTTATTGCTGAAATTAAAAAAGTAGGAGTCTCTCCAGATAGTCGTTTTTGTGATGTTAAAGACGAAGTTGAAGAAATACTTATGAGAGGAAGTGGACGCTTTTATGGTGTTTTAAACTTTCTCTATGGACTTGAAGAGAAGCGATATAAGCGTTCTGCGAGAATCTTTCTAAGATCACTACAAAGTGAAAAATGTTGTCACATTTGTGACGGCAGAAGAGTTTCTCCTAGCGCTCTACTTCATCGTGGAAAACTGCAAAATATAATTTCATATGGAGATTGTTTATCTCTAACTCTAGAAGAATTGTATGAAAACTTATTTGTAGACAAGAGTAATACAATCGTAAAAAAAATCTTAAGTAAACTAGAGATTGCAATCGAGTTAGGCCTAGGTCAATTTCCTCTAATGACAAAACTTAAGTCATTAGAAACAAGTGAATATCAAAAATCGCTACTAGTACGTTATTTAAGCTTTCAAGGAAGTGGCTCTTTATTTGTTCTTGATGAGCCAAGTCTTGGGATGAACTCAGATGAACAAAAAGTATTATTAAAATTTCTAAAAAAACTTTCAACAAATAATACCGTTGTGATGGTTGAACATAGTAGAGTTCTACAGCAAGGAAGTGATCACAATATTGTCATTGGACCAGGTGCAGGACATCTTGGTGGTGAAGTTGTTGCACACAAGCTACCTAAAATTGAAAAAATTCAAAAACAATCATCTAAAAAGAAAGTAGTAGACGAAGAGATTGTTTTCAAAAATATTGAGTTTGAAGGCTTTAGATATAATGAAATTAAATTTCAAGTTGGAACAATTAATCAAGTAAAGACTCAGATGGATTCATTTGATAAGAGGCTTGTTATCAATGCTTTATTTAATGAGTTGAATGAAGATATCTTCAATGAAAAATATGATTTTGAAACTTCTTATGAAATCGATGATTTAAGTTATCCTGATGGAATTGAGAATATTTTTATTTATGAAACTAGGATTGAGAAATCGACTAGTCGTTCTACTGTTGGAACGGCCTTAGACTTGAGTGGCCATGTAAGAAATTATTTCTCAAAGCTTCCAGTTTCTAAGTCTCTTGGCCTAGAAAAAGGACACTTTTCTAAAAACAGTAAGCTAGGTCAGTGTGCAGTTTGTGAAGGAAAGGGCATTCAAGAAATTGATATGCAGTTCTTAGAAGACGTGACTTTCGATTGTGATGAATGTGGTGGAACAGGATTGAAGAAATTCTACGCTACTATCACAGATGGAAAGTATACGATTATTGATGCATGTAAAACACCAGTATCAACTTTATTTGAAACACTACCAACTACACCTAAGATTAAAAGAACGATAGAATATTTAAAACTTCTTAACCTTGATTACTTAACTCTCGATCGAACAATTCCTTCTCTTTCTGGTGGAGAGCGCCTTCGTGTAAAACTTCTAAAGGCCATTGATAAGAAGGTGAAGAATTCGGTTATCGTACTAACAAATATCTCTTACGGTCTATCAATTAATGAACTGACTTCAATATGTGAATTACTTGAGGGATTAACTGGCCAAGGTAATACGTTAGTTCTTCTCGATAACCATGAGATTTTTAGTAATTTCAATACGATAGAGCTTGATTAAAAGACTAAAGTATTAGGTAGAATATCCGATAAGAATTGTATGTTAAGGTTCTTATTGTGCTCTATTTTTATATTTATTTCTATAACTAGTTCAGCACAAGAGTTATTTCAAATCCCATTGAGTAAACAGCTTTCTGAGTCCAATGCTATTATTATGGGAACCTATCAAGGTAGCTTTCCTAAGAAATTAAGTGATGGATCAGTTGTAACTAATGTCTCATTCAAATTAGAGAAGTCAGTTGGACTTGGTTCTCGCCAACTTTTGAATAAGAACTCATTTAGTTTTGTCTATGATGGAGGAACTTGGCAGGGGATCGATTATCCTAACAAGCTTAAGCCAAGATTCGTTGTCGGACGCCGCTATATCGTTCTTTTAAGAAAAGGTGAGTATGATTTCTATCCATTGAACGAGCGCCTTGGCGTGTATAATGTAATTGGTCGCAATGGTGAAGATGCCGTTATTTCTCAGGCTTTTCCAGATAATCCAAAATTTGGTGCCAACTCATTTAGTACATTCAATCTTTGGATAAGTAGTATCTATGGTGAGGGACTGAAAGGAATTGGAACTGATAAAGATATTTTTCATAAGAAGGCCGGAGGCAGGAAAATTGCTTCAGTTGATAATTCTCGAGAATCTAGTGAATATAAAATTCACATCTATTGGTTAGCTCTTTTGTTTGGATTGCTTGGTGCGGCACAGTTAAGAAAATCAAAAGTCTAATTATCCAAATTTACTATTCATTTTTAACGCGCAATTTAGTAAAATTTAACTAATTATCCCATGGAAGGTAAATATGAATCTATTAAAAGTACTTTTGTTAATCACAGTTTTTTCTCTGGGTCACAAGGCCTATTCACAAGATTTATTAAACGAAAGAATTCGTAAAATTCCGGATAAAAAAAGATCAATCTTTTTCAACAAAGGAATCTTTCATTCGACAAATAGCAATACTAATTCTGTACTGAAATCAATTCGTCACGGAAATGGTAGCTCAAGAGGTTTTGAAAGACTTGTTTTCGACTTTGAAACAAATGAGGCTCCAAGAGTCTATGGTTATAAGTCTGAAAAAGAGAATAAGATCTATGTAGATTTCTTTAAAACAAAGCTTAATAAAAAAGTTGGTTCTTTTGGAACTTCTAAACTTGTGAAGAAAGTAGATTTTTATCCAGTTGGAGACGATACGCTTTCTGCAGAACTTGTTATTGATGGAAAACATTCAATTGATGTTTTCACTTTAAAAAATCCAGGTCGATTAGTAATCGATATTAAAAAGTAGGTGTGACTTATTATGAATGAATACGAAGAGTACAACGTGCAAATTAAAGACTCTCAAGGGGATGAGAAATTCCCTGAAGATGTTGTAATCATACCTATTATGAATAGCCCGATTTTTCCGGGAATGATTGCGCCAATTATTTTAACTGAAGATAAGTTCACTGCTGAATTAGATGAGTATCTAATTAAGAGTGGTTATCTTGCTCTTAACCTTGTTAAGAGTGATCTTAAAAATGAAGAAGGTGAGATTGATCCTTCTATTCAAGAAGACCTAGACTCTAGGGAAATCACTTCAAAGGATATTTATAAAGTAGGTGTTCTTTGTAAGGTTGTAAAAAGACTTAAGTTACCAGATGGTTCTGTAAACGTTCTTGTACACGGTATAAAAAGATACCGTGCTTCTAATATTTACGAACAATCTCCACTACTAAGAGCTAAGTACGAAGTTTTTGATGATATCTTAGAAGAAGATGAAGAACTAGATGCATACACTCGTTCAATCATCAATCAGGTTAAAAAGCTTAGTGAAGTAAATGCTTACTTTAACGAAGAAATGAAGCTTGCGATGATTAACTCTTCTTCACCTGGTGCACTGGCAGACTTAGTTGCATTTGCACTATCTCTAGATATTCCAGAAGCACAAGACTTCCTAGAAACTCTTGTTGTTAAGAAACGTTTTGGGAAACTATTAGTATATCTAAAAAGAGAAAAGGATGTTGCTGACATTCAAAAGAAAATCTCTGATGAGGTTAATGACAAAGTTAACAAATATCAAAGAGAATACTTCTTACGTGAGCAGCTCAAGGTTATTAAATCTGAGCTTGGATTGGAAGAAGATGATAAGGCCCGTGACATTAGTAAGCTTAAAGAAAGAATTCTTGAAGCGAAACTTCCAGAAGATGTTCTAAAGTCTGTTAATGAAGAGATTGAAAGACTAGAGGTAATTCCTGATTCATCACCAGAGTACAATGTAACTCGTACATACCTAAATTGGATCGTCGATCTTCCATGGTCAAAGTCGACTGAAGATCATGTCGATATGGATAAGGCGCAGAAGATTCTTGAAAAAGAGCACTATGGCCTTGAGAAAGCGAAAGAAAGAATCATGGAGTTCTTGGCCGTTCGTAAATTAAAGCCACAATTTGATGGAACGATTCTTTGTTTAGCAGGTCCTCCTGGTGTTGGTAAAACATCGATGGGTAAATCAATTGCAGAATCTCTCGGTCGAAAATTCTACCGTTTCTCTCTTGGTGGTATGAGAGATGAGGCAGAGATTAAAGGACATAGAAGAACATATGTTGGAGCAATGCCTGGTCGCTTAATCCAAGCAATGAAGCGTGTTGAGGTGAATAACCCTGTCATCATGCTTGATGAAATCGACAAGCTTGGACAATCTTTCCAAGGTGATCCAGCATCAGCGCTCTTAGAGGTTTTAGATCCTGAGCAAAACCATAATTTCATTGATCACTATCTAGATGTTCCTTTTGATCTTTCAAAAGTTCTTTTCATCTCGACAGCTAATTATATTGGCGATATTCCTGAGCCACTTTTAGATCGTATGGAGATTATTGAGCTTAGTGGTTACACAATGGAAGAGAAACTTTCAATTGCTACTAAATGGGTAATTCCAAAACAGATTAAAAAACATGGTTTAGAAAAGAAAGATATTAGCCTAACAAAAGCAACACTTAAAAAGCTAATCGAAGATTATGCTCGTGAGCCAGGTGTTCGTGTGATGGAGCAGATGATTGCTAAAATGTGTCGTCGCGCTGCACTTGAAAAAGTTAAGGCCAAGAGACATAAGGTATTTAATCCTAAACCTACGGAACTTGAAGATATCTTAGGAACTGCTCGCTATCAAAGTGAGAAGGCCCTTAAGAAGCTTTGTCCTGGTATGACAACAGGTCTTGCTTGGACAGGTTATGGTGGTGATATTCTTTATATCGAAACTCTTTCTCTTAACGGCAAAGGTTTCAAGCTAACTGGTCAGTTAGGTGATGTAATGAATGAGTCTGCTAACCTTGCATATAGTTATGTTAAGCAACTTCTACAAAATGAGATGGAAGAATACTTCAAGATGAAGCCTAAGAGAAAAGCTTCTGATGAAAACGAAGATGAAATGGAAGACTTCCTTTCTGAAAGAGAAGTTCACCTTCACCTTCCTGCTGGTGCAACTCCAAAAGATGGTCCGTCTGCAGGTATTACAATGGCACTTGCTCTTTACTCACTTGCTCACAATGTGACTATTAAGAGTAATCTGGCCATGACTGGTGAGCTATCTTTAACAGGTAAGGTTCTTCCTGTTGGTGGGATTAAAGAAAAAGTATTAGCTGCAAAGAGAGCAGGTATTACGAATATTATGTTACCAATTGATAATGAAAAGGATTTAAAAGAAGTTCCTGAAAGACATAGAAAAGGAATGAAGTTCTATCCTGTAGCACACTTTAATGAAGTTTTAAAAATTGCGCTACCAAAATTCAAACCAAAATTTAAGTAATAAAAAAGGCCCTAATTAGGGCCTTTCTTATATTCAAAATAATTTAAAAAAAATTAAATTCGACTTAGAATTCGTCTGAATCGTACTCACTTACTGGAGCGTGCTTAACTTTACCAGCTGCGATCTCTCTAAGTGCTGTAACAACATCTTTATTTTTACTCTTAACAAGTTGGTCTGCACCATCTCTTAATTGCTTTACGCGTTTAGCAGCTAGGTGTACTAACTCATAGCGGTTTTCAACTTTTTCTAGACAGTCTTCAATCGTAATTCTTGCCATTTTGTGCACTCCGAAAAATTAAATGTGACTTAAGTTATTTTTATAGGACAAAGCGCTGTTTTTGTCTAGAGATAGGGCCTAAATATTTAAAATATTTAGAAGTACTTATACTTTAGTTATGTAATTTAAGTCACTTAGCTCTATTTGTTGAGTACTTTACTTGCATAATAATATCCTATGAAGCAACAATTATTTATATTTATCGAACATCAATCAGTATTAGAATCGGTTAAACATTATCAACAAAAATTCCACGGTATTTGCGCTGGAAATATATTAAGAAAAATTGATTTAATATTTAAAAATGGCCCATGTGATTTGGCAATTGGTTACTATATTTTTAAGATTGATGTAATAAGAATTGAATCACAAACACTTTTTGGTGAAGTGTTAAGTTATAAATATTTTGGTGACTAATGGATGACTCTACAATTGTTGAACTTGCCTTAGAAGAAAGAAAGTTTCTTCATGAAATGTCTAATAAGCTAGCTATTGCAGATGGAATGGCCGCAAAGGTGTTGAAGCTTTTAGAACAACAAGGTGGAGATGAAGAGCTGATAAGAAGACAAAGGAAGGCCACGAAGGCCATTAAAGAGCAGATAGAACTTCTTAAGCAAAGAAGGTTTCTGCTCCATGAACGCTCTAATTGAGACTTACGTTAACCTGGTCTCCAACCATAAATGCAGGTATCTCTAAAATAGGATGTCTTTCTTTATCGTTAAAATTCTTTGTTACTGCAATTGAGGTATCAGAGTCATGATGAATAACTTCAAGTTGTCCAACTTTCATCTTGTGACGGTAGCGTTTCTCACGATCATATGGATCGTTTAAAATCACAACACGATACACATCAAGTAAGGTACCATTCTTAATACCTTGTTTTTCACCTAAGTTTACGTAGTAGTTTTTTTGAATTTCTTGAACGTCATTGGTCATTGGCAGTTCATGTTCTACAGAATAGATCATATAGTCATTTGCCATGACTTGAGCTTGAAATAGTATCCCTATGATGACGAGTATGAAATGTGCAAGAGTCTTCATTCATTACTTCCTTTGTTGCAGTAGTAGGCTTTACAAGCGTACTGATCTACTATTCGGAAATATGGGGAAAAAAATGATAGGGGCAGTATTGTCGAAATTCGGGGGAAATATATTCCCCCGAAATATGGTGCTTATTTACTATTTTAATCTTAAGTATTTAACTTTATTAACAACAAGGTCGTTATATCTGAAGTTTTTTAGTCGGTTATGATAAACGATATAGTCACGTGAATAGTAAAGAAGTACCCATGGAAGGTCTTCTAAAACAATATCTTCAACTTGAGACATCAGAAGATATTTTTCATCACTATCATTCATTACTTTAATACTTTCAAATTTCTTATCAAAATCAGCATTTGAGTAGTTTGAAACATTAGGGCCAGGAGCTTGGTTCTTAGTTGTTAATAACTGAAGAACGTTTTCACTATCTGGATAATCAAGAGTCCAACCATCTAACCAAATTTGAAGTTTTCCTTCTTTTGATTTCTTTAAGAATGCAGGGAATGTATTAAGTTGAATTTTCATTTTAATACCAATTGCTTCAAGATCTTGCTTAAGAAGTTCTGCACGTTGTCTTTGTGTCGTCGATGATGCTCTCGTATCATAGACAAGAGTTGGAAGCCCTTTTCCATCTGGGTATCCGGCCTTTCTTAGATACTCTTTTGCCTTTTCAATATTATATGAATACGGAAGCTTTCTTGATGGGTCATAACCCGGGATTCCTGGAGGATAGATTGAGTTTGCCTTTAACCCAATATTATTTGTAAATGTCTTAATATACTTTTCAACATTTACAGCGTGTGCAATTGCTAATCTTAAATTCTTATTTGTTCCTACAATTGGGTCTTTCATATTGAATGAGAACCACCAATAAGTGAAACTTGAAAAGATATCAAGAGTGATCTTCTTGTCGCGAAATTCCTCTGTAAGCTCTCCGCTAGGTGAAACAAGTGAATGATAGTTATCTTTTGGAACTCTAAGGAAGTCGAGTTTACCAGACATAAATTGCAGCCATCTTGTTTGAGCTTCTTTAATAATATGAAATTCAATCTTATCGATAAAAGGAACGCGTTTACCAGCATCCGTTAAAAGGTTCTTACTATGGGCAAAGCGATCACCTTTTCCTGGGTAGAAAGACTTGTGATAGTTATTAAATCGGCTCATGAAAAGTTTTGAACCACGAAACCACTTATCTAATTTATATGGCCCTGTCCCTATTAACTCATCAAGAAAAGTTTCTTTCTTCATAACTTCAGCTGGCATTGGTGAAGTAAAGCTCATTGCAAGAGCATTTAGCATTTGAGGGTAGGGAGCAATAAGTCTAATCTGAAGTGTTCTCTTATCAAGAGCTTTAAGTCCATCAACATTAGTTGATAAAAGCTTCTCAAAATCACTTCCAACTTCTTTTCTAAACTTATTTAAACCAACAACTCTTCCATCAAATAGCCACCAACCATTACTACGATACGGTGTAAAAGCTAGACGTTTGATTTGGTTAATAAAATCTTGGGCCTCTACATAACGTGGTTGTCCGTTGAAAGCTGGGTGATCGTGGTATTGAACTCCCTCTTTAACTTTAATTGTATATGTAAGTCCATCATCTGAAACTTGTGGCATTTCTTCTGCTAAAAGAGGAACAAGTTTTAATGGTTTTCTTAGATAGTGATATTCAAATAATTGTTCATACCCTTGATAAATTACAGACATCGATACCGAGTCATATGCATTTACTGGGTCAATTGTAGAAATCGATTCTGTTAAAGGAAATCGAAGTGTATTCTTATCATCTCTATCAACTCTACACGATACTAGAGGTAGTAATAAGATAAAAAGAATGAAATTAAAAAGGGTAGTTTTGTGCATTACTTTCCTCATCATTTTGGACATTTTTTAGTTCAGTATTAATTTTGTCGTATGAATGTCCTTTTGACAAAAGAAAGCGTATCAACTTTTGCTTAAAATTAAAATCCTCGAGGGCCGAAACACCCTTAGAGCGCAATTTCTTGTTAATTAACTCGCGTAATTGACCATTTTCAGTATATCTATACTCATCAAACAGCTCGTCGATAAGCTCTGTGCTTGGTTCAACTCTTTCTGCACGTAATTTATTCAGAATATTTCTCTTACTTAAACCCTTGTACATGAAGGTTTTAATTCGAGTACGAATATATTGTTCTTCTTGTAGATACTTGGCCTCTTCTAAGAAGTCGAGTAGTTGATCAATGAATGGAGTGTATTTTTTTTCGTAGAGTTTTTGAGATAGTTTATATCTTGAGTAATCTCTCTTTGAAAGAAGCCAGATGCAGTATTGATAAGCTCGTTTGAATGAACGTATGTCCTCTGATTTTGTTTCAGATTCTCCAAGCGGAAGTTTATCGATAGTTTCTTTGAGGGTCATTTTGAGAGATTCATTTTAAAGGGCGCCCCTTAATATTAATATCTATCATTCGATAGGATAGAAACCTAAGGGGCTATATTTGTTTATTGAACTACTTTTTTAGACTTAGACTTGCTCTTAGTCTTCTTTTCTTCAACTACTGGCTCATCTTCGATAATTTCACCAGTTGCTTGATCTACAACAGTGTTATCTTCAATTAGTCCGTGTAGGGCAAGAATTCTATTTTTAATCTCTAGAGCAACTTCTGGGTTATCTGCTAGATATTGTTTTGAGTTCTCACGTCCTTGACCGATCTTAGCTTCATTATATGAGAACCATGCACCAGCTTTTCCAACGATATTATTTGCTACAGCAAGATCTAATAGGTCACCTGTCTGTGAAATACCTTGTCCGTACATAATATCGAACTCAACAACTTTGAATGGAGGAGCTACTTTGTTTTTAACAACTTTTACTTTCGTTCTGTTACCAATTACTTCGTCACCGTTCTTAATAGCACCAGTTCTTCTGATATCAAGTCTTACTGAAGAGTAGAACTTAAGAGCGTTACCACCAGTCGTTGTTTCAGGGTTACCGAACATAACACCGATTTTCATACGAAGTTGGTTAATGAAAATTACAGTTGTATTTGAACGGTTAATAGAACCAGTTAGCTTTCTAAGTGCTTGTGACATTAGTCTTGCTTGAAGACCCATGTGTGAATCACCCATGTCACCTTCAAGTTCAGCTCTTGGAGTAAGTGCTGCAACAGAGTCAACAATTAGAAGATCAACTGCACCAGAGCGTACAAGCATATCTGTAATTTCTAGAGCTTGCTCACCACTGTCTGGTTGAGAAATAAGAGTATTTGGAATATCAACACCAAGCTTTTGCGCATATACAGTATCAAGAGCGTGCTCAGCATCAATAAATGCTACTGTACCACCTTGTTTCTGCGCTTCTGCAGCAATGTGAAGAGTTAGTGTTGTCTTACCTGATGATTCTGGACCATAGATTTCGATAATACGACCTTTAGGAACACCACCTACACCAAGTGCTAAATCTAGACCTAAACAGCTTGTTGGAATCGCTGGAATTTTTTCTGGACCATTTTCAGTGTCCAGCTTCATAATTGCACCTTTACCAAATTGTTTTTCAATTGTTGAAAGTGCTAGGTCTAATGCTTTTTGCTTGTTGTTCTTTTCAGTTGATGTTGTGGCCATAAGCTCTCCGTTTTTCTATTTACTTTGTTCTACCAAATTTATCTGTTATCAGCTAATGCAAAAAGGAGGATTTTTAACTTCTGTGTAAGTACAGTTAATTAAAAGATCTAACTAGATGACTTTCTAATTTTTTACTTTTTGCTTATAAATATTTTTAGCGTAAGTTTTGCGTAAGTCAAGAGATAAATTCTAACAATTTAAAAGTAAGGATGTAGCAGATACCGGCCATAAGACCCGCTGCAATATCGTCAAACGTAGTTCCTAGTGCGTCTTTACGGTTGTCGAAGTATTTCACTGGTCCTATTTTCCAAATGTCGAAGAGGCGAAAGAGGGCAAAAATCGCTACGTAACTTACGTAACTGTGATCAAGTATGAAGAATGACGCAATCCAAATCCCAATAACTTCATCAATAACAATCCATGATGGGTCGACACAATCGTATTCTTTTTCAATAACACCAGTTATGAAAACTGCACCAATTGTTAGGATTAGAAGAAAGGGGATGAAGAAGAAAAAAGGTGCGTTCAGCTTACCAACAAAATAGAGAAGGATAATTGTTACTAAACTTCCAACTGTTCCTGGTGCTTTTGGCGCAAGTCCTGCACCAAAAAATGTAAGAAAAAGAATTCTTAAGTCAGTTAGTGACTTTAATGTCAGTTTTTTTGTATTTTTTAGCTGATTTTCTGTCTTCATGGGCTTATGGTAGCATTACTCAACGATAGAACAAAGTAACTTTATGAATCGACCTGATTATTTAAAAAATTATATTTTCGACTGGGATGTATTTGATGTTGTTGTAGGTGGTAAATCTGCACTCGACTCAAACTTCTTTGTTGCCAAGCTGGATGACATCACAGAAGTAAATAAATTCTTAAAAGGTTATGGCCTAGATACAGAAGATCCTGTTTCAAGAGCAGAGTTATTTGGTAACTTTCAAGAAGCTGTCCAATTCATTAAACGTTATTTCTTAAAAGATGGAACTCCAGATGGACTTGATCTAGAGATTCCTAACTCTCTTTATACTGTTACAGACATTAGTGGTTTATTTCTTATGGCCACTGGGAATTCAGATCATACAGTTGAGGAACAACTTTGGGCGGAAATTGTTTTAAAAGTAATGCACACTATCTTGCATGCTGATAAAGATCTTCGTTCCAATTACTTTAATCAAATTCAAACTCAAATCTTTGATAAATTCTATCGCTATCTTCACCGTGATCAAGAGAATAATCTTTTCTTGAAATCGGGAGATATTTCAATTCCTCTCGTTGATTTTGAAACGAAATCAAAGAAGTCCCGTGATAGTGTTATTATTAAGTTACTTCATAAGGCCGAAAACGTTGCTGAAGAACTTTTTGATAGAGTAGGTGTTCGTTTAGTTACAAAAAATAAGTTAGATATTTTAAAAGTTCTTCAATTTTTAATTCGTAATTATGTTGTAACTCCTCATAATATTAAGCCTTCAAGATCTTTGAATACAATTTTTGATATCAATCATTTTAGAACAAAGTATTCAAGCCTGGTTAAAATGGCGTTAAGGAATAATCTTTCTGAGGAGAGATTTGTTTCAGCAGTGAATCGAGAAATTGATGAATGTAGCTTTGATAATTTAAAGAATGAAAATAATTTACATTCTTCTGCAAAGTACCGTTCAGTTCAATTTACTTGTCGTCAGCTAATTAAGTATAAGAACCCTTTCTTAGCAGAGTTCTTCAAATTAAGAAAACTTGCTAAAGAAGAGGATTCAGCAGTTGCTAAGGAATTACTTGGTTTAGACTTTTCTTCACTAGCAAGAGATATCAGATTCTTTTACCCTTTTGAAGTTCAAGTTGTTGATGAAACTTCTTATCGAATTAATTCAGAAGGTGAAGCATCACATAGTGAATATAAGAAAGCGCAACGCATCTATGCAATGAATCGTGTTTTCAAAAAGCTATTAATCCATAAAGGTTTAGTTCAAGAATAAATCAATTCTTTCATTGATAAAATCTGGGAAATCAACTTGCGGAACATGGCTTCCGTTTTTAATGATATAGAGCTCTGAATTCTTTAAACTGTCATGAAGGATTTGTTGTAAGTAATTTGGAATGACTTTATCTTTGTCACCACCAATGATTAGTGTCGGAGTTTTAATTTCCTCAAGCTCCTTAATGATTCTTTGATCTCTCATTTGATCGAGTAGCTGAAAAAAGATATCTGGAGATAGTTCTCCAAGCTTCTTCATATAGTACTCTACAAATTCAATATTTGTTTTCTTAATGTTGAAGCCGCCATTCCAAACCAGTGCACTGGCAAGAGGATTACGGTAAACGTTTTTCCAGATGAATTGAAATTGAGACTTCCACTTGCTTTTTAACTCTTTGATATAAGGCTCTGTCATATCAATAATATTTGAATCAAACATAACATCTTGTGGAGGAAAGATTGTTCCTGAAATCAAAACAATTTTTTGTACCTCTTCTGGAAATTTATGAGCATAATCAAGTGTGACATTTACTCCCATCGAGTGTCCGATATGTATTGATGTTTTGATATTAAGAGATCTGATTAACGAATTGAGATCACTAACAATATTCTTAAATGTGATAGACTCAACACCTTGAGTGGTTTCTGATTGATAGTGTCCGCGGTAATCATGTAGTAGGATTTTATATCCAAGTTTTTCATAGTGATCAATCTGATAGACAAAATGCCTTATATTACAAACTAGTCCGTAATTGAATACTATGACACGATTATGTTCTTGCTCTAAATTTTCAATATTCGTCCAATATTGAATTTTAGTTGTTTCATCCACTTGATGATACTTTGCTTTATTTCTCCAAGAAGTCATCGTCGTATTTTCCAGTTAGAGTAATATAATGTTCTTCGAGAGATTGAATAAACTCGTACTTTGCAGGATCTTCTACTTTTAATTTTTCAAGGTATTTGTAATAGTCTTGAAAGTCACTTTCTTCACTTTTAAGAAATTCAAGTATTTGTATCTGTACTCCTTGGCACTCAAGGATATCACCCTTTTCTAATCTAACGATACCTTCAACCGCCTTAGAGTTTACTTTATAAGAGTTATTCGTTTCAAAGACTAAGTAATGACTGATAGACTTCAGAACTCCAATTTCTTTATCAATGCTTTTATCTTCAATGATCAAGTTATTGTGAATAGAACTTCCAATATAAACCCTAGGAAGATCAAAGCGATATTCTCCTAGAGATAAAAGGTCATTTGTTTTTAATACTTTTAAGTGAATCATAGTTCTATTTTATACTCGATCTGAGTTTTTTGCTAAGTTAAATCGTAGTGAAAACTTTTTCATCATGGTTCATAAAATTGATGATGGAATCAAAGTCATTAGGGTACTTCTTAATATCCTCAATTGCTTCGTATAGGATGTCTTGATTGAGGACGATATTGGCCAATCTTTTCTGAGTGACGACTCCTGATTGCTCTTGACCAAAGAGATCTCCCTCTCCTCGAATCTTTAAATCTTCTTCAGCAATTTTAAATCCATCGGTGTATTTTTCGATAACTTGTAGCCTTTGCATGCTGTCAGGTGTGATTTCTCTGTCTGTGACAAGAAAGCAGAAGCCTGGCTTATTTCCTCGTCCAACACGTCCTCTCATCTGATGAAGACTACTAAGTCCAAATCTTTCAGGGCTTAGGATGGCCATAATAGTTGAGTTAATAATATTAATACCAACTTCAATAACTGAGGTCGCAATTAGAATATCTGTCTTATGTTCCTTAAACTCTGTAATTGCTGCTTGCTTTTCATCTGGTGACATTCTTCCATGTAGATAGGCAATCCTAAACTCAGGGAAGTATTTTTTGTAAAGCTCATAAGTATGTTCAAGGTTTCTGATATCATCATTTTCAGACTCTTCAATTGCCGGGACGACAACGTAGGCTTGCTCTTTCATCTCAAGTCTTGTTTTCACAAAGCTTAAGTAGTTATTTAAATTTGTATTTGTTACAATACGAGTTTTCTGACCTTTTCTTCCTCCTGGCATTGTTTTAATGATGGAGATATCAAGGTCGCCATATTTGGTTAGGCTAAGAGAGCGTGGAATAGGTGTTGCAGACATAATTAAGCAATGAGGATTTTCACCTTTCTTCATTAGTTTTATTCTTTGCTCGACACCAAATTTATGTTGCTCGTCGATAATAGCTAGTTCAAGATTCTTGAATTTTACACTGTCTTGAAAAAGAGAGTGAGTTCCTATTACGATATTACAATTACCATTTTCTAAAGATTCATTTATTTTTTTCTTTTCACTGCCCTTAGTACTCCCAACAAGAAGTTCAACATTAAATTCACTGCCAAGAATTTCTTCTATTTCTCGGTAGTGTTGAAGTGCTAAAGTTTCAGTAGGGCACATAAGAGCGACTTGCCCACCTGTCTTTAGGATTAAGTAAGCAGAGGCAACGGCAACAGTCGTTTTCCCACAACCTACGTCTCCTTGAATTAGTCGCATTGAAGGTGTTGTCCCTTCAAAGTCTGAGACAATATCGTTGAGGGCCTTGTCTTGATCAGTAGTAAGCTCGTAAGGATAAAGAGACTTTGCCTTTTGTACTTGCTCTGTACTTATTTCGAGGCTATTGCGTGATAGTTCAGTTCTCTTATTTTTTCGTAGTTTTATCTTGAGTTGATCATAGATGAATTCTTCATAAATAATTCTACGTCTCGCTTGATCAAATTTCTCCTGGCTCCATTCGTTAGAAGGAACTCTGCCGTGGAGATATTTAAAGGCCATACTACGAGATAGAAGGCCTTTGTCTTCAAGTATATTACTAGGGATAATTTCTGGAATCTTATCCCAGAATCCATTTGGTAATTTATCAAAGACTTTTTGAATATGATGTGACTTCACACTATCGATTGTCGGGTAGGTGATACGCAGTCCACTTTCAGATTCAGATTTACCAACTTCAAAAACTTCAGGGTTAACAATTTGCATTGATTCATTAAATACTGAGACAACACCTAGGAATTCGAGGTGCTTAAGCTGTTCAAGTTTCTTCTGAATTGACTGGTAAGCGTTAAACCATTTTAAAGTTATATAATTGTCACTTAAGTCATCTTTTACGGTAACAGCGATATTGAGTAATACAGCTCTACCTTTTCCTCTCGACTTAAAGTTTGGCTTTGCTTGCATCGAAACAATTGTTGCGCGACCACGAAAGAAGTCGCCAATATTTGCGTAATCAAATTTAGCAATTTCTGGCAATTTAACAATTCGCCTTGGCATAAGCCAAAGCAAATCGTTAATTGTATGTATATTTTTTTTATTAAGCGCTTCGAGTGTTTTGGTAGGCTTTGCGTAGAGATCAGAAATTTGAGTAGATAGAATATCCTTATTTAAACTCAATGCTCTCCACCTCATATTCAATATCACCTTTTGGTGCACGCACTAGAACTTCGTCGCCTTCTTCCTTACCAATAAGTGCTTTACCTAATGGACTATTATATGAAATAAGCCCTTTCTTCATATCTGACTCCGACTCACCAACAATCTTAACAGTTTGTGATTCATCAGTTTCCATATTTAAAATTGAGACAGTTGCTCCAAAAACAATCTTGTCTGATTTAATTGTACTAGGGTCGATAACTTCACAGCTCGCAAGAATTCCTTGAAGTTGTGAGATACGTCCTTCAACAACACCTTGTTTTTCTTTGGCCGCGTGATACTCAGCATTTTCTTTTAAATCACCCAGCTCTCTTGCTTCCGCAATTGTAACCTTAAGCTCTTCTCTTTCTACTTTGATTAAGTGATCAAGCTCAGTTTGAATTGTATCGTAACCTTGTTTTGTTATTGGATTTGCCATTAATAATTCCTTTATTTAAATAATGCGTTTGCAGCGGCAAGAAGGTCACCCTTACTATCTCCGCCATCACCACCGCCCTTGAGGACGAAGTAATCACAAAAATTAGCTTTTTCTTTCTCAACAATGCGATCAGCACTTGATTCGCGACACTCGTTATATGCCGTAATGTCGTAGAACTTACACATTTTACAACAATGAACACTAGCGTAGCAATATGGACACTCTTCTTTTAATGAGATTTTCTGTCCCGGTTGAAGATCTAGTGGTTTATGACACGCGTGGCAAGTGATTTCTTTATTGTCCATCATTAGAAGCTCCAGCTTTTTTCAATATAAACTTCAGGCGTATTAATTTGATCGTCTGACTTTAGAAAAATCTTAGGTTCTTGTCTCTTATTGTACTCATCAATACTCTTATAAAGTAACTCTTCATTACTTGTTTGAATTGTTTTCGTTAATAAGTAGTTGAGAATAAGAACAACCGTTCCTGATGCAATAAGGCTTCTTCTGGTATTTGAGCTAGGGTTTGTTAGGAAGGCCGATAAAATAAGGCCCGAACCAACAGTTCCCATTATTGCAGGACGCCAAATATCTTCTTGTAGTGATTGATAATCATTTAAATAACTTAGGGCCACTTTATCTTTTTCAAGATGGTAGCGTAGGCCTTCTCCCTTTAATGAGGAGCTTGGATCAATAAGAATCTCTTGTTGGTTAATTACTGCAACGCGCGAGCAAGTCTCATCATTTGCATGAGTCACTAGAGAAAATAAAAGCGATGTAATAATAAAAAATTCTTTCACTCCTTATTTTTACCATTTTTCTGGCAATAGGGCTATGCACCTTTTGATTCTATCGTGATAAAATAATAGATATTTTCTAAAGGATATTATGTGGGCCTAATAACGACGAGTTTTAAAATAACGAAAACAATTAGAAATATTTCTCGTTTAAGAGAGATTGCTACTGTTTTTGCTAAAAATGGCCTCGATGAGTTTGTTTCTCAGAATGTTATTAATATAATTCCAAACTTTGTTTTCCCAAGAAAAAGTGAAGAGTCACAAAAGGTTTCTGTTCATGACAATTCATGGGGAGATGTGATGGGATATCGCCTAAGACTTTGTTTTGAAGAGCTTGGGCCTGCCTTTGTTAAATTTGGCCAGCTACTTAGTACGAGAGAAGATATCTTTGATGAAGACTTCATCAAGCATATGAAAAAACTTAGAGATGAAGTGAAGCCGATTCCTTTCTCAGGTATCAAAAAGAATGTTGAAGCATCACTAGGGAAAAAGATTGAAGAAGTCTTTAAAAGTATTGAGGAGCAGCCGATTGGTACCGCTTCAATTGGATTGGTCTATCGAGCTGAATTACTAACTGGTGAAAAAGTTGTCTTAAAAGTTAAAAGACCTGGGATTGATCGAATCATTCAAACTGATCTTTCAATTCTTATCTTCTTGGCAACTCAAACAGAGAAGGCGGCAGATGATTTTAAGTTCTTGGGCTTCTCTAAAGTTCTAGAAGATTTTTCTTTCTCACTTCAAAGTGAATTAAACTTCAATGTTGAAGCTCTTAATTGTGAGAAACTGAAGAAAATAATTGCAAAGTACGACTCATCAGAAATTTTTCATTTACCTAAAATTTATAAAGACTTTACTTGCCACGACCTCTTGGTCATGGAACTAATTGAGGGGATACCTTTTAGTGATAGCGCTAGGATTAGTGAGCATATCGCTGATTTAGATTCTAAGCTCGATGAATGCGTGAAAATCTTTATGCGATGTTTTCTAAATGAAGGTTTCTTTCACGCAGACCTTCACGGTGGAAACTTCTTTTATCTTCCAAATGGAAAAATAGCTCTGATTGATTTTGGCCTTGTTGGAAATCTTTCTAAGAATGCTCGCCAAAACTTTATCGCGATTATCTATGCCATCTTAACTCAAAATTTTGAAAACTTAGTTTATGAGTTTTTAGATGTTGCAGTTTATGAAACTGTACCAGATGTAGATAAGCTTATTGTTGATATAAAGAATGCAATTGGTCCACAGATTGGACTAACTGTTCAACAAACTAACTTTTCTCTAATTATAAGTTCTATTATTACAACTCTTAGAGAACATCATATTTTCTTACCAAGTGAATGGTTCGTTGTCTTTAGAGCATTGATAACTCTTGATGGAGTGGGGCAGTCTCTTGATCTTGACTTTGATATCTTCAACCTTTTAGAAGGAGATATCAATGACATTATCAAAGATAGCTTCTCAACTGATAGCTTTATTGAAGATGGAATGTGGATTGCAAAAGATGTTTTAAGTGCGTCTCGAATTGTTCCAAGACATCTTAAGTGGTTTTTGAAAGAGTTTGCAAAGAATAATTATGCAGTAAAAATTAGGCATAAAGGAATCTGGAAGCCAATTGCTTCACTTGCAAGTAGTGTAAGATTATTATCTTTTTATATTCTTGGCGGAGTGTTGTTTTTTGCTGGGAAGTCATTTGTCTCCGAGCAGGATCTCTATCAAGGTGCGCTTCTCGATTATCCAACCATAACTTTAATCTTGTGGTTATTATCTTTAGGAGCTATCGGTTATGGAACACTTAAGCATCGTAATTAAATACTATCAGCACCAGTAATATAGATTTGAGGTATTAGGCTTTGCAGTTCAATTGCTTGTTCTGGGCCAAAAAGAAGAGGGAGAAGTTCTTCTCTTTTAAATAAATATGACTCGTTGTTTATCGTTAGTGTTATCTTATTTGAATCTGCTAGAAATTCTGAAATCGAAACCTGACCATTTGTAATGGCACTTAAGAATTTTGAAAAGTCCGAAGTATTTATAACTTTTCCCCATGCTAGATGAATATAGAATGAATCATCGTCTAAAGGGGTTGGGTTAAGTAACTGTAGACCTTTGAATTTAGAAAGCTCTTCTTTATTATTAGCAAAAGAACACTCGTGAATAATTCCTTTTAAATCTTGCCCCTTCTCAAAGAAGAGATAGTCATCATATTCATTCATATATATTTTCATCGAAGAGATTTTTTGAATATCATTCCATTCTGTTAAAGATCTTTTAATAGAAATAGTCTCTTTATAAGACTCGTTGTATTTCTTGGCCAATTTGTCTTTTGGAATCTCTTGGATAGATATGTCCTGGTAGCCTCTACGCTTAATTTCTTCTTCAGTTGAAGGAATGTCACCAATTACGGCCGTTAAACCGAATTGAGAGTAGCCAAGCTTTTTGTAGACACTCATATTATCACTCCAAAGAATAGCGAGTGAGTAGTTATCTTTATAGATACTCTTTATATGATTATAGAGTTCTTTAAAGTGTCCTTTTCCTTGAAACTCTTCTTTAGTGACAATACCTCCAAGAAGTAATGTTTTTAATTCTTGGCCTTTATAATGTAGTGTGACTGGCCTTACTCCTATATGGGCGATTAAATTCTCATTCTCATCAAGAAGAAGATGACAGTTATTATGATTGCTCTCTTTCATTAATTGGAAGAAATCAGTGTTAAAGCTATTGCCATCTTTATAATGAAAAGCTTTTTCAATTTCTTTATTGAGTATGTCTTTTAAGTGAGAATATTGATCTAAAGTTGTAAGTATCATGTCCATATATTTTACAGTTTTTTCTAATTAAAATCTTGAACAAATTAATCCAGATTTCAAAAGCCCCATAAACACTGGGTTAACTTCTTAACTAGGCAAAAAGTTTCGTATAAGAAATATACAATTTTTTTCTAAAGAGTTAAGAATTTGGAGCGATAAGGTGGTGTAACAATTGTACAGCTGTATGGATTTCAGCTGACTGACAGGAAGGAATCTTGTCGGTACCCAGTCAAGGAGGATAGAATGGGACTACGAATTAACACGAACGTTGCATCTCTAAACGCACAGAGAAACCTACGTGGAACACGTCTTGGTATGCAACAATCCCTAGAAAAATTATCATCAGGTCAGAGAATTAACAGAGCGGGTGACGATGCCGCAGGTCTAGCAATCTCTGAAAACCTAAAGGCTCAAATTAGAGGTCTTGGACAAGCTGAAAGAAACGCAGAAGACGGTATTTCACTAGTTCAGATTGCTGAAGGTGCTTTAGGTGAAGTTTCAAATATTTTAATTAGACTTAGAGAACTATCAGTACAAGCAGCTTCGGATACTATTGGAGCAACTGAAAGAAAGTTCCTAAACGTAGAATTCGAACAATTAACTTCTGAAGTTGATCGTATCGCTAACTCAACAGAATTCAACAGAGTACCACTACTAAATGGTACAGGTGCAGTATTTGATATTCAAATCGGTACGCGTAATGACCCTATATCAGATCGTTTAACGTTTGATGCATCATCAGCTGACGTAAACGTAGCAGCTCTTGGTCTTAACTTAGCATCAGTTGCTGATAAGATTTCTGCACAGAACTCTCTATCATCAATTGATCAGGCGATTATCTCTGTATCTGGTATTAGAGCGGACTTTGGTGCTCTTCAAAACAGACTTCAGTCAACGGTAAATAATATTGCAACGTCGATTGAAAACTTAAGTGCAGCAAACTCTCGTGTAAGAGACACTGACGTAGCAGCAGAAACTGCAAACTTAACAAAACAAAACATTCTAATGACTGCCGGTACTTCGGTTCTTGCTCAAGCGAACACTAGTACAAACAGTGCACTAAGCTTAATCCAGGCTGCTGCTCAAGGGTAATAATCCCTGACAGCGCCGGATGGCACTAGCATTGTTTAGAAAAGTTTAGAGTAAAGAACACGGAGTCAATAATATGCATACTACTGGATAAGTTATGTACGGCAATTGGAGACTGCAACCTTTGATTGCTTGGCAAAATATATAAAGAGGAATGATTGGTTTATCCGTAGAAGCATTATTTAATTATTAACGAATTTATTGAGCTGGAAGCTCAATTATCAAACAGGAGGTTTATATGATGATTGAAGGAGACTAATCATGGGTATCAGAATTAATACAAACGTGGCATCTATCGCAGCACAAAGAGCAATGTCACTTACAAATAAAAGAGTTGGGGACAACTTAAGAAAATTATCTTCAGGTGAACGTATTACAAGAGCTGGAGATGACGCCGCTGGACTGGCAATTAGTGAAAACTTAAAAGCACAGATCAGAGGTATGAGGCAAGCAAAGAGAAACGCAAACGATGCAATCTCACTTGTCCAAGTAGCAGAAGGTGGATTAAATGAAGTTTCAAATATCATCATTCGTCTTAGAGAGCTTGCAGTACAAACTGCCTCTGACACGATTGGGGATACTGAAAGGGCATTTTCAGACATCGAGTTCCAACAGCTTAAAGACGAGATCGATAGGATCGCAAAGTCTTCAAACTTTAACGGAACGCAACTGCTCGATGGGACAGGAGGCAGGCTGGAATTTCAAGTTGGTGTCAACAATGATCCAATGCTTGATCGACTCACGTACGATGCAGCAGGGTCTGACGCAACTATTACAGCGCTGGGACTTTCCTCAGAAAGTGTTGCTACTAAAGAAGGCTCGCAAGCAGTTCTTAAGAAACTTGACGATGCGTTGGTCGCAGTCAACGGTTATCGCGCTAATATGGGTGCGTTACAGAATAGACTTACATCAACAGTCAACAACTTGGGTGTTAGCGACGAGAACTTAAGTGCAGCTAAATCGCGAATCAGAGATGTTGATGTGGCAAAAGAAACTGCCGACATGACTAAGAACAACATCTTAATTCAGGCGGGAGCCTCTGTTCTTGGACAGGCAAACCAAGTGCCAAATGTGGCATTAAAACTAATCGGATAAACTAATCATATAGGCGACTATGGTCCTGAATAGGACATAGTTGCCTCCTCTTTTTTTTCTCAAAAATCAAATCTTACCTATATAATAGAAACATGACTGAACAAAGAACCAAGACAATTTTAATCTTTGGTATTTCTTCTTTTGTGGGTTCATCGCTTGCAAGCTTCTTAAAGAAAGACTACAAAATCGTTGGTACATACCATAAGAATCCTGTCTCTATTGATGGCATCACAACTGTTCCTTGTGATATTCATAGTAAACAAGAAGTTCAGTTAATCATGTACACTTTCAAGCCGGACATTACTATTTATGCAATAGGGCTTTCATCAATTGTTGATTGTGCCTTAAGTGAGAGAAGAGCTGACGCACTTAATACCAGTGGCCTTTTCACCGTTGCAGATATTTGTCAGCGCTATAAATCACAAATTATCTATCTCTCTTCGAATTTTGTTTTTTCTGGTGAGTCTTCTGAGAATTTTGAATTAGATATTCCGGATCCAACAACAACTTACGGAAAAACTCAGGCCGCAGCAGAGTTTTATATTCAAAAGTCTTCACTCAATTATTTAGTGTTTAGAGTTTGTAGACTTTATGGAAGCGGAGGTGTTCACGTTAGAAAAAACCTCTTTGAAAAAATTCAAGCAAAGCTGCATGCAAGAGAAGAAATAGAGTTAGATGATTATATTAAGACTGGCTTTCTTGATATTGATTATCTTGGAATGGTTATTAAAATCTGTGTTGAAAGAGGTCTTAAGAATCGCCTATTACAAATAAGCTCCAATGACTTTATGTCCACATATGCCTTTGGAAAACTTTACTGTCAAAAGTTTCAAGAACCAGGAAAACTAATTTCTTCTGGGAAGTGGCCTTATCCAATTATGAGTTCCGCAAAAGTTAGTGATAATAGCTCCGGAGTACTTAACTTTAATATGAATATCACTAATGCTGAAGGCTATCTCCATTTACGTCTTCCTTCAGTAGAAGAGTCGTTAGAGTATTCTGTTCAAAAGCTACGTGTAGGCCTTGATGCTAAAGAAGCACATGAGTCTAAAGATACTATTAACTATATCTAAGTTTTTTAGCGAGCTGAAAGCTTGATGAATTCGCTTAAGTAGTGTCTTACAAGAGCATCACAATCAACAACTTCATTCTCAAAGCGCCAAGTAATTTGATTAAATGGCCCAATATGTGCGCGAATTTCATGTAGGTGACCGCCACCGTGTACTTGTGATTCATTTGTTCTTGCACTGAAGACGTCTTTTCCATTGGCCAGGAAGCCAATTGAAATGAGATCATCCGACTTTCTTGCAAAAATAAGACGAAGTGAATTGCGATAGATCATAAAGTCATTAATCGTATTAGCGATTTTAAAAATCTTGATCGTATTATTGTCACCGCGGTATTCATTAAATTTATGGACATAAATCTCAAAAAGATCTCTGAGCTTATTCATGAAGTTAATTGAAGATTCCTCAAGTTGGAATGCCGGATTTAAATGGTCGTTAAAACTAACAACACCACTTTCGTCCATATTGATCTCTTCGAGAGCAAGGTTTTCGATCCATTTTGTTGATACTTCCGTGTTTCTTTCAAATTTTGTAATATCCATAACTTAAATTCTACTAGATATTGATGATTTGAAAAGATTTTTTTGGATTGCGCAATTGAAAGGGCAGTGTGAATGAGCTAGATGAGCGATGAAAGTTTCCGCCCGTCGTACGACAGGTGGATGTAGTGATAATCACTTTAGGCTTCCCACTGATTCATGGGCCTGCTCACCGTGACCAGTGACCACTTCCTTTCTAAGCTTTGTAGGGCGAAACAACTTTATTTGGTACCCATCTAGCTCACTCATAAATTATACCCGAAAACCGCAAACGGCAACAATAATAGGCATAATTAAAAGCACTTGACGGTAGTAATTACATGTATTTATGAACAAATAGCGGTTTTTTTTGTGCTAGTTTCGCAAAGTGTTAAAATATTATTAAGAAAAGTTAAAGCTTTACTCAGATATTGCCGAAACTTTCAAGTAGTTATTTAAGTTTCAACCCCACTGATTGGGGGTGATTGAAAGGAGTATGAAATGAAAACCTTACTAGCGTTTCTAAAAGACGAAGAAGGTCAAACATCAACAGAGTATATTCTACTTGTTGCTGTTGCAGCGATGCTTGTTATGAAGTTTAAGGAAAAGGCGTCTGAAGGTATTACGACTCTGACAGATGGTGTTTTTGGGAACACAGACAACCTACTTCGTGAACTACAAGGGAACTAATTCTTCCGCTCTTTAGTCTGATGCGACTATTTAGCACTCTATTCTAGAGAGCGGAGGAAAAACTTTCTCACCAAAACCTTTTGCATACTTAATGTAGAATATTAAGTATGTCACGTCAGTCTCAAAGCGGTCAGGCTTTAATAGAGTATATATTTATCCTAGCGTTCTTCGCTGGTATTTCCATTGCTATGGCAAGGGGAATAGGAGTCTATACAACAGGCTTTTTTAAAAGCTTTGCATTCCATTTATCGCAAGAACTTGCAACTGGCTCATGTCCGAGAGGATGTTGGCATTCACCTTATGTAAACCAAGATAGGTAGGTTTGAGTGCCAGTTAGTGTCTATATTTTTATCTTTATTCAATTATTGTATGTATCGTATATCGATATCCAATCACGTAAGATTGCGAATGTGTGGTCCATTGGAAATATTTTTTTATTTCTAGTTCTCGTATTCTTTTTCCCAAATAACTACATTATTGGAATTGAGACACTTCTTTATCCACTGGGAATATTTCTCGCGGGCTTTCTGTTATTCATCTTAAAGATAATGGGAGGCGGGGATTCGAAATATCTAGCAAGTTTATTTCTTTTAATTCCTGTTGCTCATCAGGATCAGGCCCTGATTTCACTTTCTGTTGTTACAGTCATTGTAGGACTTTCTGTATTCATTACAAATATTCTTAAGAATCTTGAGTTTATCATTCAGGCTTTTAAGGAAGGTAATGTTGTTCAGATTAAAAAGATTTTTGGGAAGAAATTTGCATTTGCCCCTGTTATACTTATTTCATGGATATTTCTAGGATGGAAAATAAAAAAGCATATATTCTTTTAGGCCAAGGAGGACAATCAACAGTTGAGTACATTCTACTCTTTGTTGTTGTTACATCTTTTGCGATGCTTGTTTTTAAAAGTGAAGGCTTTCAAAATATGGTTGGCGAGGGGATGTTTGGTACATTGGCCCGTTCGATGGAATACTCTGCTCGTTATGGTGATAAGGGCAGTGTCGATACATATGGAAAAACTTACGGTAATCCAGTTCATCCACTTTATTACAATAATGATGAAGGAAGATCTCACTTCTTCTCACCTGTAGGAGTTTATGATGAAGCTCCATAGGAAAATAAAAAATCAAAGAGGTCAGTCGACAATTGAATTCTTATCGACTTTTACCTTTGTTATTGCTTTCTTCTTTGTCTTTGCAAAGATTGCAATAAACTACACAAATACTTATCTATTACAATATGCAAATTTTATGGCCTCAAGAGCTTATCTCGTTGCTGATAATAAGATTCAAAATGATTCTCTTGCTCGCCAAAATGCAACAGCAGTTTTCAACTCTTATAATATGGTTAATTGCGGTACTGACTGCCAAATTAAATTTAATTCAAAATCAACGAATCAATGGTTTTTAAGTGGTACCTACTTAGATTATAAAACTAAGTTTTCAGTTATGAAGGTATTAACAGGAGATATTGATTTAGATTTTAGAATAGAGTCCTTTCTCGGAAAGGAGCCTACAATAAGGGAGTGCCTAGCTCAGGTTTGTCGTGCCTTTTCTGAAGTTGCGACCGATCTAGGAAATGGAAATTGTTCAAGTACGAACTCAACTATTTATGATAATGGATGTTAGATTGAATCCTAATCAGAAAAAAACTATTTTAAAAAATGAAGAAGGTCAGGCCTTATTTGAGGCAATGATCTTTATTCCAATACTTCTTTATATGGTTGTGATGCTTATCACTGTTGGTAACTCAATCAATGCTTCAATTAATCAAAATAAAGCAACTCGAACTTATACATTCTTTATCTTAAAAGGGAACTCAGATGGTATCGGTGCAAACGATATTAGAAGTTTAGGCGGAACTTTTAGTGAGATAGGTGGCTTTATGATTGGATGGAATAAGACACTACAATCTAATAGTACACCAATCTCATCAACTTTTAAGATTCCTAGTTTGCCGTGGGCCCCTGCTGAAGAAGAGAATTGTGAAGAGGCGGGTGATCCTGAGGATACAAGTTGTATTAAGGTGTTCACTCTTTTTGGAGTCTGTGGTGAAACCTTTACTAAACCAGGTGATGTTTTATTTAGGGCCAATGACGCCACTATTCTCTCGCCGGTAACTTCT
Source organism: Halobacteriovorax sp. RZ-2 (assembly GCF_043196685.1). Lineage (NCBI taxonomy): Bacteria > Pseudomonadati > Bdellovibrionota > Bacteriovoracia > Bacteriovoracales > Halobacteriovoraceae > Halobacteriovorax > Halobacteriovorax sp. RZ-2. The sequence goes on along the minus strand of NZ_JBEBMR010000004.1, from coordinate 49,766 downwards.
TGTAGCTATAAGTAGCCAAAAATGCCTCATTGCAACTAAATGCTTGTTTTTTGTTAAAATATTAATTGATTACTTAACAAAGTAAAACAGGATGTTTTATGAATACTAGAGCTTTTACGCTGGCCCTTATTATTGCAGGTGTTGCCATGTTTATGGTCCACACTTATATCGAAGATCAACAATCTGCTTTGATTAAAAAATACGGAACGATGAGTTCTGTTCTTGTTGCTAAAGAAGATATCCGAGAGTTCGATCTATTAGATGAAACGAAGGTTTCAATCATTACAGTTCCTCAAAAATTCCTAGCTCCTGGAAGTTTTAAAACAGTTAAAGAAATTGAAAATACAATTGCAACAGTTCCAATTCTAAAAGGTGAGCAAATTACAAAGCCTCGTGTAACTTACCCTGGAGAGAGTACTGGTCTTTCAAGAGAGGTAACAGTTGGAATGCGAGCGATTGCTTTCCAGGTTGATGAAAGAAGCTCTGTTGGTAAACTAATTCGTCCTGGAGATCGTGTTGATGTTCTTGCACCTATTGATTACACAGGTGGAGCGAGAAAGGATCAAGAAAAGATTGTAACGATTCTTCAAGATGTTCGTGTCCTTTCAACGGGGATGAGTGTTTCAAATAATATTCCACTTATTGGTGTTAAAACTGAAGAAGTTGTTAGAAAGATGAAGCTTAACACTTACTCAAATTATACGACGGTAACACTTGAGCTAAGCCCATTCCAAGCACAGAAGATTGCACACCTTTATGTCTTCCAACCAAATAAACCAATCTTAACTCTAAGAAATATTAATGATGGTGAGAAGGCAATGATTGAAGGAACTAGACTTTACGATATTCTTTCAGATTCAGATAAGAACGAAGCGAGGGCCTTCTTTAACGAAAAATATAAGAAAAAGAATTAATGAGAATTTTAACGTACTTAACTCTATTTATATTTGCATTCACGGCCAGCGCTCAGCAGGCCTCTTCTGGTATTGGAGTATCTGAAGAGAAAGTTGAAGTAGTTCTTGGAATTGATAAGGTTCTACCAATCGATTTCACAATCACTTCTCGAAGTGTACAAATCGCTAATCAGAGAATTCTAAAAGTACAACCTGTTAATACTGCAGCGGGAACTAGTGAGCTTGTTCTAAAAGGTGAGGCTCCAGGGATTACATCTGTTACAGTTCGTGATCGATTAGGGGCAATTAAAAAACGTTACCTTGTCACAGTTACGGCAACAGAGAAATCGAAGCTTATTGCAGAAATCAAGGAACAACTAGGACCTATTGAAGGGCTAGAGATCAACCTCAAAGGTGGAAAAGTTTTTGTTGAAGGAAAGATTATTGTTCCTGGTGACATTGGCCGAATCGTAAAAGTTTTAGAAGATTACCCAGATGTGAAAAACCTCGTTGAAGTTTCTCCACAAACTTACTTAATTATCTCTCGCGAAATGCAAGAAGGTCTAAGAAGAAATAATTTAAAAGATGTGACGGTTAGGTTCTTTAACAACTCTTACCTACTAGAAGGGATCGTCAACTCTGAAGAAGAGAGTAATCTTGCCGTTAAGATTGCTGCAACTTACTTACCTGATCGAATCCAAAGCTTAGCAAGAAGAACTGACTCGGTTCAACAACTTGATAAGGGTGAGATCATTAGAAACTTTCTTGCAATTAATAGAAAACCTCAGCCTCCACAGGCAGCAAAGCTAATTAAAATTACTGCTCAATTTGTAGAGCTATCGAAAGACTATAACCGTGTTTTTGGTTTCAAATGGAACCCAAGTGTTGGGACAACTGGTGGACAGATTGTTTTCGGTAGAACTGAAAATGGTGGAACGGTAACGACTTCATCGGCCGGTAACTTTGGTGGAACGATTTCTCAATTATTCCCTAAGCTAAGTTCTGCAAAGGCTGCGGGGTATGCACGTATTGTTCAGTCGGGAATGGTTATTACTAAAGACGGTGAAAAAGCGAAGCTTTCAAAAGGTTCGGAAAGAAACGTTGCTGTTGGTACGGGTGAATTTCAACAAGCAAAGGTTATTGAAGCAGGATTTAACTTGGATGTAACTCCAAAAATTCTGCAGGAAGAAAAAATTAACCTGGATATTATTCTTGGTGTTTCTTCTTCTCAGGGAACAGATAAACAAACTAACAATCTCGATACCAAAATTATTGTAAAGTCTCGTGAATCAGCGGTTGTTGGTGGTATTTCGATTAATAAAACAGCAACTGAATATGATAAAGATCCACCAGATGGTGTTTCTACTACGACAAGTGATGGAAGTGAGGAAGGACAAGTCTTTTCACTCTTCTCATTCGTTCGTTCCAAAGATGTCTCTAAGTCAAAAGAGCAATTTGTTGTTTTCATCACTCCTGAAATTATTGAGAGTGCTTCGACAGGGACTGAAGATATTAAAAGAAAATTTAGAAAGAGGGGGCCATAGTGGCCGAAGGTCATATTATTACAGTTATTGGTGGTAAAGGCGGTGTTGGGAAGTCCCAAGTTGCCACTAACCTAGCTTTTGCCTTTAGTGGTGAAAAGCGATCTAAAACACTACTGCTTGATTTCGATCAAAGAGCAAGTGGGGACTTAAACTTATTAACTGGTATTAAAACAAATAAGAACCTAAAGGATCTATTTAACTTCAATGGAAATATTGATCCTCGAACGTTTCAACCTTTCGTGAATATGCACCCAAGTGGGGTTCACTATATAGGTTTACCAAATGATCCTGTTGCAACGGAAGGCATGAGTGTTGATGGAGCAGGTAAAGTTTTAAAGGCCGTTAAGAGTATGTATCCACTTACAGTAATTGATGTGGGTACTGAAATTACCGATCTTACAGCAAAGGCCCTTGAACATTCTACAATGATCTTGGTTGTGATCACGCCTGATTTACTGGCATTAAATCAAACGAAGCGTCTTGTTTCAGAACTGATTACAATGATGTTTCCTAAGGAAATGATTCATTTTGTCTTTAATCAGGCACAAAAGGGACATCCCGTTACTGCAGATGTTGCAGGGAAGTCTGTTGGACGTCCAGTTCTAGCGCAAATCTTAAAAGACGAGCAAACATGTGCAATGGCCATTAATCAGAAAAAACCTGTTATGTTGGCTGCAAAGAATAGTGCTTTTGCAAAAGGTGTTACAGAGTTAGTTCGTACGATCAATGGAAAGGGGATCTTAAGTCAACTAGCTAAGCTGAATAAGCCTAGTGAAGTTGGAGCAAAACAAGACCGACCAACTGGTGCAGCTGCAAATGGTTGGCGTGACCTTAAGCTTAGGATTCATAAAGGCCTTGTTGAAGAGATGGATCTTTCAAAAGATGACGACAATGATCCAAAAGCTAAGATTATTCTTAAAGAGAAAACGAAGAAGGTCGTTATTGATCTTCTTGGTAAAGAAGACACTAAAGGTATTTTAAATAACCGCGATGATATGAATAGTATCGTAAAGGAAATTCTCGATGAGGCCCTAGGTCTAGGCCCTCTAGAAGATCTTCTTGCTGATTCGGCCATTTCTGAAATTATGGTTGTTGGCCCTAACAAGATTTACTATGAAGAAGATGGAAAGGTTAAACTTTCTAAAGTAACTTTTTCAAATGATAGACAAGTTTTAAATGTTATTGAAAGAATCGTTGCACCAATTGGTCGACGTATCGATGAGAAAACTCCTTATGTCGATGCCCGTCTTCACGATGGATCAAGGGTGCATGCTATTATCCCACCTTCGGCCATTGATGGATGTTGTATCACCATTCGTAAATTCCCAGAAGAGCGATTAACTTATAAGCACCTTGTTCAATTTGGTTCATTCACACAAAATATGGCGGACTTTCTTCGTATCGCAGTTGAAGGACATAAAAATATTATCGTCTCTGGTGGTACCGGTTCCGGGAAAACAACTCTCGTTAATATTCTTGGAAGTTTTATTCAGGCCAATGAGCGTATCATTACTTGTGAAGACTCGGCCGAACTTAGTTTCCCTCAAGAACACGTGGTTCGTCTTGAAACACGTCCACCATCACTAGAAGGTGATGGAGAAATTGATATTCGTTGTCTTGTTAAGCAGTGTCTAAGAATGCGTCCAGAGCGTATTGTTGTTGGTGAGTGTCGTGGTGGTGAAACGCTGGATATGTTACAGGCAATGGGAACAGGTCACGATGGTTCACTTACAACGGTTCACTCGAATAATCCAAGAGAATGTATTGGCCGTATTGAAACCCTTGTTCAATATGCGGGAGCAGGTCTTACACCTAAAGCAATTCGAGAGATGATTGCAAATGCTGTTCACTTGATTATTCAAGCATCTCGTCTTGATGATGGTTCTCGTAAAATTACACACATTACGGAAATTGGGGGGATTCAAGGAGAGGTTGTTACTCTTCAAGATATCTTCTTATTTCAACAAAAAGATATTGATAAAAGTGGAAAGATTATTGGAGCACACCAAGCGACAGGATTCATTCCTAAGTTTATCGAAACGCTTGAGAGACAGGGATATAATATCCCTCGTGGATTATTCTCTAATGCTCCTGGTGCAAGCGGGGGAGCTCCTGCAAAGAAGCCAGCACCACCGCCTCAAAATAAAAGGCCACCACAACAAGGCCAGCAAAGGCCACGACCAGGTCAGCCTCAAGGCAGACCTAGGCCAAGTAATGGTGCACCACCTGTAAAGAAGAAGGCTTAGAGGATAGAGGTTTAAATGAGCTTTTTTATTGAACAAATTGGACGAAGTGGATTGATTGGGCTTATTGGTTTAATTTTCTTCCTTTTTTGTTATCGATACTCTGTTGGTATTTTTGATCTCATTGAAAAGCAAACTTTTGGGACGAGAACTTATATCTTGGAAAAGTTTGAATTACTCTTTATTGATGTAAAGCCAGATCATGTTACCTACGCACTTTTGGCGCTGTCATTTGGTTTAGGAACTCTTACTCTCATTATCTTTGGACTTCTTGGAAGCTGGGGAGGAGGAGCCTTTCTTGGACTAGTTGTAGGTTTTGTTGGTTTTAAGGCCCCTAAGCCTGTTGTTGATTATCTCGTCAATCGTCGTATTTTAGCTTATCAAAATCAAATGGTAGATGGCCTAACTCTTCTTTCTAATGGTCTTAGAGCGGGTCTATCAGTCCCTCAGGCCCTAGGAATGGTTGTTGATGAAATGCCACCTCCTATCTCGGAAGAGTTTAATATTATCCTCCAGCAGAATAGAGTTGGGGTGACATTGGAAGAGTGCTTCGAAAACTTGGCAGAAAGAATTCCCACTCAAGATAATGATATGTTCGTTTCAAGTGTTAATATTTTACGCGAAACTGGTGGTAATCTTGCCGAAGTTTTTGACACTATCGTTTCTGTTATTCGTGAACGAATTAGATTGAAGCAAAAAATCGATACGGCAACGGCACAAGGAAAGTTTCAAGGTTTTACTATTGCGGCCATGCCCTTTGTAATTCTAGCTATTTTCTCTGCAAATGATCCAACCCTTCTACCAAAGATGTTTTCTTCGGCCATTGGGATTGTCTTATTTGTAGTCGCCTGTGTTTTAGACGGTATTGGTACCTTCTTCATTCTTAAAATAGTGAAAATCAAGGAATAAAGTTAATATATGTTTAAGTTTTAGTTAAAGGCCTCCGATATGACTATGGAGAGAATGAAGATTCTTTAACTAAATAAGGATACAAGTCATGAGGATCAGTTTAAAGCTATTAGTACTATGTTTGTTTTCACTGGCATCGATTGCTGGTGTAAATCTGAAAAACGGAAATTTCTACATTACGTACACGGATATTATCGTACCTGGTGGTGGAAATGACCTAGTTGTTGAAAGAACGTACAACTCAAAGTCACCTGGAAAAGGATGGTTTGGTTATGGTTGGGGTTCTGACTATGAAACTTTCTTAGTTGTTTCTGCAGATGGTTCAGTAACAGTTCACGAGAATGGTTCAGGTGCTAAAACACGTTTTACTCCAAGACAGGCCGTTGACGCTAAGGCCGCTGCTGAGAAAATCGTGGATGTGATGAGAAAGAAAACATCACTTTCAACGACGGTTGCTAAAACTTTAGTTACGAAGCTAACTAATGATGCTGAACTTAGACAAGCTTATGCTAAGAAGTTCAATGTATCTTCAAACCTAGCAGTTGGAACTGAACTTTATTCAAATGTTCGTGGGCTTCAAAAAGTTGTCAAAACTGCAAAAGGTTATATTAGAAAGTATAACGACGGTAAGGAAAACCATTTCAATAAAGATGGTAAGCTTGTTCAAGTAAAAGATAAGAACGGATATGTTGTTAATCTTGATTACACGAAAGAGGGTTCTCTTAAGTCGATCAAAGATTCAATGGCAAAGCAAATCTTCTTTAAATGGTATCCAAATGGTCTTGTGAAATCTGTTGAATCCGGAGCAGGTAAGAAGACAACTTATACTTATGACACAAATTATAACTTAGTAGATGCTAAGGATATTTCAGGAAATAACTTTAAGTACGATTACGATGCAAATCACAATATGACTCTTATTACTTATAAAGATGGATCATCTCAAAAGATTTCTTATGAGAAGAAAACTCAATTTGTAAAAGAGCTAACGAAAAGAAGTGGAGAGGTGATTAAGTACTCTTACGAGAGTAACCCTAAGAACCCTGACTTTCACTACTGGACACTTGTTGCAAAGAAATCTCCTACTAAAAAAGAAGTTGTAAATCGTTACGAATATGAGATCAAGAAGAAACCAGACGGATCTCACTATACTTACAGAATCCTTACTGTAATTAATGGGCTTAAAACTGAAACGATTTATACTGAGTGTTGTTCTCTTCCAAAACAAATTAAAAGAGGAAACCACGTAACTAACTTTGAATATAATAAAGATGGACTTCTTGTTAAGAAAGCTTCTTCAAGAGGTGACTTTGTAGAGCTTGAATACCACAAGCAGTTTAAGAAGATTACAAAAGTTGTAAACCCACGTGGATGGACAGAGTTTGACTACGATAAAAAAGGTAACCTGAAGAAAGCAAATAACTCTAAAGGTATGTCTGTTGTTCTACTATACGATTCAAAAGGTCGTATTTCAAAAATGATGGATTACAATAAGAAGACAAAACAAAAAAGAGCTCTTGAGTTTCAATACAATGCTCAAGGTAAGCCAGTTGAGATTACTATGAATAAGGTAGGAAAGATCAACGTTAAATATGATAACTACGGTGAGATTCTTAAAGTAGAATCAAAAGCAGGACATAAGATGGCCTTACAAGTTACTCAGGCCTTCCAATCACTCTTAGCAATTGTTAAGCCTGCTGGTGTAAACCTAAATATGTAATTGGAGGGATATATGAAGAAACTACTAACGCTTTTAATGGTTCTTGGTTCATTTAGTATTTTTGCGGCAGATGGTGCGGTAACAGGTGAGAAAGATGGTGACTGTCCTAAGGTTAACTTAGACAACAGAAACACAACACCTACAACTGCAGTACCATCATCAACAGAGCCTGTGACAAACCCTGGTGGTGTTCAGTCTGGTTCAAAATAAGATTACATAAATTAATCATTGAATGGGCCCGTTTTAATAACGGGCCTTTTTTTTGTCTAAAATCTACACACTGTTCAAAATATTACACTTTCCTACTTTTTAACCTATTGAAAATACATTTGAATTGTTGGCATCCTCCTTGCTTTATAAATAGCAAAGAAACAAAACCATAATGGGGGAAATTATGAAAAAGTTAGCATTAGTATTTTTATTTCTATTAAGTGTATCAAACGTATTTGCATTAAATGAGTCTGGAACAAATTGCGACGATATGTATGCAAGTTCTGATAATGTAGCAAGTGTTGAAGCAGAGGTACCTGCAGTAGCTCCAGCTGGATCAAGCTCATCGACTCAATCAATGGGACAATAAAATTTAACTCAAACTTAACCCACACTTCTTATAAAAAGCCTGGCCAAGAGTCAGGCTTTTTTTTGCCTGATTAATTTAAAACCAGCTATAATGAGCCTATGGATAATAATATTACAACTGCGTACTGTGCTCAGAAAGGGCGAGAGAATTTAACATATGAAGATCGCATCAGTGCTCTTGAGGCCTTAGAAAGCGAAATAAGGGCCCGTGAGAGCGAGATTCTTGCTGCTTTAAAGGCAGACTTAAATAAGAGTTCTTTTGAGTCTTACCTTTCCGAAATTGACTTCTGCTTACATGAAATTAAGCTCATGAAAAAGAAGTTAAAGAAGTGGATGAAGCCAAAGAGAGTTCTTTCGCCACTCCCATTTATGCCAGCACGAAGTGAGATTCACTACGAGCCATATGGACAAGTTTTAGTCATTGCCCCTTGGAATTATCCGTTTCAATTGGCCATCGTTCCACTTATTGGTGCAATCGCAGCAGGAAATAAAGTTATTGTGAAGCCTTCGGAGATGGCACCAGCAACTTCCAAGATAATTGATGATGTCATTACAAGTGCACTTGATAGTGAGATTGCAGCAGTTATTGAAGGTGGAATTGAAGAAACGACTGAACTTTTGAATTTAAAATTTGATTATATTTTCTATACAGGAAATGGCCATGTTGGGCGAATTATTATGGCGGCTGCCGCTAAGAACTTAACCCCACTCACTCTCGAGTTGGGAGGTAAGTCTCCGGCAATCGTAACGACTAAGAATATTGATTTAGCGGCCAAGCGAATTGTTTGGGGAAAATTCTTCAATGCGGGCCAAACATGTGTTGCGCCTGACTATATCCTAATAAATAAGAGAGATGAAGATAGGTTTATAGCTGCTTCAAAGAAGTACCTCACGCAATTTTATAGTGAAGAAATTAAGAGAAGTGGTGACTATGGACGCATCATTAATGAAAGACACTTTGATAGACTTTCAGCTCTAATCGATAAGGATTCTGTTCTTATTGGTGGAGATGTGGATAAGGAAGAATTATATATTTCCCCAACATATGTAAGAGCTGATAAAGATAGTGCAATTATGAAGGATGAGATTTTTGGCCCACTGTTGCCAATTGTTTATTCTGATAATTTAGAAGAGTCCATTGAATTTGTTAAAAGCTATGATAAACCACTGGCCTGTTATGCTTTCGTTGATTCTAATGGAGATAAGAAAAAGGTCATTGAATCAATTAGCAGTGGTGGAATGGTTATTAATGATACGATTGTACACTTGTCGAATGAGAAGTTGCCATTTGGTGGTGTCGGTGAATCGGGGATGGGTGCCTATCACGGTGAGTTCTCGTTTAAGCTATTCTCTCATGAGAAGGCCGTTATGAAGAGAAGCTTTTGTTTGGAAAACGATCTACGCTATCCTCCTTATGAGAAAAAGGTATCGTTAGTACGTAAGATTATGAATTTACTGTCATAATTCTTTACGGCCATTGAAAGCTTTTCAAAAATCAATTTCAAATATTTATTATTAGTATAATAGGGCCATGAAAATGGCCCATTTCTATATTCTTTTAATTAGCACTATTGCAATCACTAACTCAACTTTTGCATCTACGGTATTAGACCGTGCAGACATTCCTGAGGTTTTTCAAAGAGAATATATCTATACATCTGCTGCCAAGCACACATTTGTTCAAACTTATGGTGTTGCAACCTGTGTTGCTTTAATTATGCACAATTCTGAAGGGGACACAGTTTTGGCCCATCTAGATAGTGGAACAAAGGTAGGGCAAGCAATTTCTAACTTTGTTAAAAATTTAGGAGATGTCACTTCTGTTCGTTTATATGGAGGTCAGCCACCATATCGCTTAGAAGATCGTATTGTATCAGAACTTTCAAAATACAAATTAAATCCAGAAGTCATTATAAGAAATGATCGCAATGAATCACTTAATTTGATGTTAAACCTTAAGTCTGGTGATGTTGAAGAATATGATGAAACCTACGCTTCAACAGATTACCGAATGGCCAATGAAAAAGTTAAGAGGTTAAAATTTTCTTCTCGTATTAGTCGTCATGAAGAGTCAATTGGAGGAGGAGATGTCATTGAAATTGATCCTCCAATAAGTGGTTTTGACTTTAATATGTTTTTACTTCCGTAATAGTCTTAACATGCTAGACTTTCATTATGAAAAGTCTCACGTTTGTATTTTTAATTCTCAGTTCTCTCATTTCTATTTCTTCGTTTGCAAAAATTAATGCAAAAGAAGTTTTTAAAACTAATGACATTATTTGGGGAATCAGTTTTATCAATGATAATGAAATCCTTTTTACCGAAAGAAGTGGAAAAATTAAGTATCATAATTTTTCAACAAAGCAGACCAAAGAGCTCATCTCTCCAAAAGTAAAGTCACGAGGTCAAGGTGGGATGCTTGATATTGTGTATAAGAAGATTGGAGACAAGGACTACGCTTACTTCACATATTCTTCTGAAGTTAAGGGTGTTGTCGTAACGACATTGGCACGTGCAGAATATGCTAAGGCCCAACTGAGTAAGGCCGAAGTACTTTTAGAAACAAAGGTTATAAGTGATACCACTCGCCACTTTGGTTCGCGCTTGTTATTTAAAGATAACTACCTCTTTATGACTATTGGTGATCGCGGAGAAAGAAAGTATGCTCAAGACCTCTCATATCATAATGGTAAAATTCTACGCTTAAATTTTGATGGCACACCGGCTAAAGGAAACCCCTTTGAAAATAAGAAGGGTGCTCTAAAGGAGATATGGAGCTACGGTCATCGCAATCCACAAGGAATTGGGATGAATAAGAATGGAGATATCTTTAGTTGTGAATTTGGTCCTCGCGGTGGAGATGAACTTAATTTAATAAAACCAGGTCTAAACTATGGCTGGCCTATCATTACTTATGGAAAGGAGTATTGGGGCCCAAGCATAGGTGAAGAAAAAAAGAAGGGAATGGAGCAGCCTATTGTCTATTGGACACCAAGTATTTCACCTTCGGGAATGGTTGTTTATGAAGGAACTAAGTATAAGGATTGGAAAGGGGATATATTTCTGGCCGCTCTTGGCAGTGAGCATCTGAGAAGGCTTAGAATGGATGGTAATAAAGTTGTTTCTCAAGAGAGTTACCTAGAGGAGCTTGAAGAGAGAATGCGCCAGATTGTAGTTTCTCCGGCCGGAGAGCTCTATTTAACAACGGATTCGGGAAAGATACTTAAGGTTGTAAGGTAAGTGTTAAAAGTCTAAACAGCGTTGAAAAAATGTATACTTCTTAAACAATATGCATATGGTAAGTGATTGAAAATACGATGTCTGTTGTTGGCATACTTCATGCATTGAATATAGTGTCTACAAAAGGAGAAGTATTATGAAAAAGCTATTTTTATTATCTGTACTAGCACTACTATCATCTCAGGTATTTGCCGGAGTAAAAGAAGCAACAACAAATACGTCTGATGATTCTATTTGTGAAACTAGGGGATTAAACCTTAAGCAAAAGATGCAAGAAATTGATAATTTAATTGCGAGTTCTGGTGGGACTATTGAAAAAGAGACAGAATCAAAGTCTATTAATCAATAATTTATTCACTTTCTCGTAATACTTTTAAAAGGGCCTCACGTTCTTCAACAGTATACTCACCATGTTGATAATCATCCAGAGCGTCGAGGCCCTGAACTTTCTTACCAATTGGCTTAGTGATCCCTGAAGATTCTCTTTTGACGTAATCCACTTTCTTAGCTGTATTATTAAAAAGCTTTACTGTCATTTCTTTGCCTTCACTAAGGCTTGTATTCAAATAAAAGGCGATTGTTGAATATACTTTTTGCGTATATGGTTTCAGTGGTTTGTTAATGCTATCAAATACTGTTGAATTCTTAGCTACAGGAAAGGCCAAGATTAAAAAACTAACTGTAAAATAAATTAAAAACCTAAACATTCAATTAACTCGCTTTTTCTGACGCAATATCATGAGTCAGCTTATCTACAGATCTAAGTAGATCTTCTCTTTTAAATGGTTTTACTAAAAAGTCTTGAGCACCTGAAGAAATTGCCTCAATACATACAGATTCAATATCAAGTGAAGACATCATTAGGATTTTAGCGTTTGGGAAATTGCTGGCAACAGATTCAGCAAGCTCTAGCCCACTGATTCCTGGCATAATAACGTCGATAATAAATAGTGTTGGAGGATTATCAAAAGCAAGTTTTAAAGCATCCTGTGCACTACCTACACAACCGACGACTTCATAGTTTTCTTGCTCTAAAATATCTTTAACAGAAGTTCTAGAGATTTCAGAGTCGTCAACAATCATTACTTTCATTTCTTCTTTTCCCATATACATTCCATTTTAATTTAATGTTGGATAAAAAAAAAGAGGGCCTTGTTGGCCCTCTCTATTTAAGCGGCAACGCCAGCTTTAGTTTTTTCTTGATGTTTTTCGTCCACTTTTTTCATTTGAACTTCTTTCTTATAACCTGCCCAGTCTACTAGGGCGATATCAAGAACTTCATCAATTGTTTTAACAGGAACAAAATTGATTTTCTCTCTTAGGTTCTCTGGAATATCAACAAGGTCTTTCTTGTTACCCCATGGAATAACAACTGTAGAGATTCCCATTCTAAGTGCAGCAAGTGCTTTTTCTTTAAGTCCACCAATTGGAAGAACTTTTCCTGTTAAAGTAATCTCACCAGTCATTGCAACATCACGGCTAACTGGAACACCTGTACAATTTGATACTAGGGCAGTTGCTAATGTGATACCTGCAGAAGGTCCATCTTTTGGAGTGGCACCAGCTGGTAAGTGTACGTGGAACTCGTGATTTTCAAAAATATCTTCATCGATTCCCATGTAAAGTGCACGAGATCTGATGTAGTTAATTGCCGTTTTTGCAGACTCTTTCATTACGTCACCAAGCTGACCAGTAAGAGTTAGTCCTTGTCCTTTCATCTTTGTTGTTTCGATGTAAAGAACTTCACCACCGTGAGATGTCCAAGCTAGTCCAGTTGATACACCAACTTCATCTTCATCTTTGTGATCTTCTTTTACGAAGATAGGTGGTCCTAGGTATTTAACAACAGTATCTTTTACGATATGTGTTTTACCCATATCGCCTTTAGCAATCTTCATTGCTACTTTACGACATAGAGTACCGATTCTTCTTTCTAAGTTACGTAGTCCAGCTTCAGAAGTGTAGTGCTCGATAACACTTTCAACACCTTCATCAGTGAATACCACGTGCTCATTGTTGATCCCATTTTCATCCATTTGCTTTGGAATGATATATCTCTTAGAGATTTCAACTTTTTCTTCTCTTGTGTAACCAGATAGATTGATTACTTCCATACGATCTCTTAGTGGACCTGGAATATTTTCAAGCATATTTGAAGTTGCAATAAACATACAGTTTGAAAGATCAAATGGTACGTTTAGGTAGTGATCTCTAAACTCTACGTTTTGTTCTGGATCTAGAACTTCTAGTAGGGCCGCTGATGGATCACCTTTATAGTCACCAGATAGCTTGTCGATTTCGTCAAGTAGAACAACTGGGTTATTTGTTTTTGCTTGCTTCATCGCTTGAATAAAACGACCTGGCATTGCTCCAACATATGTTCTTCTATGACCTCTAATCTCTGCTTCATCTTTTACACCACCAAGAGAAATTCTTACAAATTCTCTTCCTGTTGCACGAGCAATAGACTTCCCAAGTGAAGTTTTACCAACACCAGGAGGACCTTGGAAACATAGGATTGGTCCTTTCATATCATCACCCTTAAGTTGTCTAACTGCTAGGTGCTCAAGAATTCTTTCTTTGATTTGAGTAAGTTCAAAGTGGTCTTCATCAAGGATCTCAAGAGCAGAGTTAAGATCAATATGCTCTTCAGATTTTTTACTCCATGGAAGATCACACATCCACTCAATATAGTTTCTCATAATACTTGCTTCAGACGAGTCTGGGTGCATTTTTTCAAGACGCGCAAGTTGCTTAGTTGTTTCTTTAAGAACTTCTTCTGGCATTCCTGCTTCTTCAACTCTTTTTCTGAACTCTGCAAACTCATCTTGTTCTGAGTTACCATCACCAAGTTCTGACTTAATCGCTTTGATTTGTTCTTTTAGGAACACATCTCTTTGATTAGCATTCTCAGATGAAGCATTTGTTTTCATCTTTTGTTGCATCATTAGGATTTCTAATTCGCGGTTTAGAATATCATTGATTGCATGTAGACGATCAACTGGATCTAGTGTTTCAAGAATTGTTTGTGCTTCTGAAACATGTAGATTTAAATTTGATGCAATTAAATCTGCAAGTCTCGAGGCATCTGTAATATCTTCAAGAACCATTAGAATATCTGGAGAAAGAACTTTTCCAAGTTGAATAACTTTTTCAAGTTGTTCCTTGATCGTTCTCATAAGTGCTGTCGTTGCAATATTTGAACTATCAGTCACTGTATCTTCAACCTTTTCTACTTTTGTAATATAGAAAGGTGATTGTTGTTCAAATGAAGTGATTCTAGCTTTTGATAAACCTTGTACTAGAATTTTAATTCTTCCATCTGGAAGTTTTCTCATTCTCATGATCATGGCAACAGTACCAAGTTCATAAATCTCTTCTGGTGCAGGATGTTCTGCAACAATATCTTTCTGACTCGAAAGTAGAATCAGACGATCTGAATGATTAATAGCGTGGTCAATAGCTTTGATTGATGCTTCTCTACCAACAAATAGAGGTAAAATCATAAATGGATAAATAACTAAGTCTCGGATTGGTAAGAGGGCCAATTCTTCCTTAAACTCAATGTTCTCACCCTCGTAATTTGTAACCATAAATCTTTCCTCCAACAGGTCGGCGCAATATAGGCAATTTGTTCTTAATTAACATCGGGCAATAAAAAAAACTCTTTAATAAAAAGAGCGAAAATGCGTGATTTTTTTGAGTTTTTTAACTGATTTTTTTGCTATGATTTAGTTAATGTGTTGTAATTTCATAAAGTGAAAAGAGACCGATATAGTCGGTTATTAGGAGTTTTTAAAATGTCAGAACATACGACAAAGAAAGTTGCGGTAGTTGTACTTGCTGCAGGTAAGGGAACAAGATTAAAAATGGATATCCCAAAACCACTTGCACCATTACACCAAAATACTTTAGTCGATTATGTCATCGAAACATTTAAAGATTTTGGCGACATCACTTTAGTAACAGGACATCAACGTGAACTTGTTGAAGAACATGTTAATGAACGCTTTACAGGTATAAATTACGTTTATCAAAAAGAGCAATTAGGGACAGGGCATGCAGTTCAGACTTATTTGAACGATTTTGAAAACTCTCGTGGCTATGATTATACAATTGTGACATGTGCGGATACACCGCTAATTACAAAAGAAACAATTAGCGCTCTGATTGAAGAAATTGAAAAAGGTCCAAATGCTGTTTGTGCAACTTTTACAGCAAGTAATCCTACAGGTTACGGAAGAATTATTCGCAAGGGTACTGGCTTTCAAATCGTTGAAGAAAAAGATGCAACAGATGAGCAAAGGCTTGTAACTGAAGTTAACTCTGGTCTCTATATTTTTAAAACTCTTTATTTAATGGATCATGTTTTTAATCTTTCAGATAATAACAAATCAGGAGAATTCTATTTAACTGATACATTCAACCCTGAAGCGAATGTTACTCCACTTTTATTTGAGGATGCTCGTGAATTCTTAGGTGTAAATAACTTAATTCAACTCTCAAATGCAGATATTTATTTAAGACGCTCAATCGCTCGCTACCTAATGCTAGAAGCGGGGGTGCGCTTTTCAGATCCATCACACACATATTGTTATTCAAAAAATATTGGTCAAGGAACACACCTTTTCCAAAATGCTTTTATCGATGACAAAACAGTGATTGGAAAGAATGTAGTCATCGAGCAAGGCGTAACAATTAAGAATTCAATTATTGAAGATGGTGCGATCATTAAGGCCAATTCATATATTACAGATTCAAAAGTATCTAAAGGTGCTTCAATTGGGCCTATGGCACAGCTTCGACCTGGAAGTGATATTGGTGAAGGCGCAAAAATCGGAAACTTCGTCGAGATTAAAAAATCTAAGATTGGTAAGAAGTCTGCAGTTTCTCACTTAAGTTATGCAGGTGATGCTGAGATTGGAGACAATGTAAATATTGGCTGTGGCTTCATTACTTGTAATTACGATGGGGCCAATAAGCATAAAACAATTATTGGTGATGGATCATTTATTGGATCAGATTCACAAATGATTGCTCCTATTGAGATTGGTAAAGAATGCTATGTCGCATCAGGTTCAACTATTAGCAAAAGTATGCCAGATGGTTCATTTGCAATTGCCAGAGGGCGTCAAGAGACGAAAGAGGGCATGGCAAAGCGTTTCATTAGGAAAAAAAGCGACAAATAGGCCCGCAAAAATTTTATTTTCGCCCGCAAAATGGTATCTTTCTTAAATTAGTATTTTTTAAACATATAAGGAAGTGACTATGTGCGGAATTGTTGGGCATTTAGGGCCATCAAATTCAGTTGACGTTGTTCTAGAAGGACTTAGAAGATTAGAGTATCGTGGCTACGATTCAGCTGGAGTTAGTTTCATCAGTAAAAATGATGAACTTCTCGTTTATAAAAAAGAAGGTAAAATCGCTAACCTTGAAGCCGAGCTTGAAGGCAAAGATATTCATGCAAGATCTTGCATTGGGCACACTCGTTGGGCCACTCACGGTGGTGTAACAGATTATAATGCTCACCCACACGTATCAACAAAAGATGGAATTGCAATGGTTCACAATGGAATCATTGAGAATGCTACTGAAATCAGAAATGAACTAAAAGAGCATGGAATCTACTTTGAATCTGAAACAGATTCTGAGACTTTTCTTGGGCTTCTTATTTTTCACAAGCGTCAAGGAACTCCAATTAAAGAAGCAGTCATCAAATCTTTTGAAAGAATTGAAGGATTTTCTGCATTTGTTATTCTAAATCGTGAAACAGATGAAATCTTTGCAATTAAAAAAGGTGCTCCACTAGTATGTGGAAGTAATGAAGTAAACTCTGAAGTATTTGTTTCAAGTGATCCATATGCTCTTGCAGGTATGGCAAACCGTATTTACTTCCCTGAAGATAATGTTCTTTGCCATTTAAGTGTTAAGAATAATCAACTACTGAACTTCTATGAGTTAGATGGAACAAAGACTCAAAGGTATATGTCAAAAGAGCAGACGATCGATCACGATCCTGCTTCAAAGGGTGAATTCGAGCACTATATGCTTAAAGAAATTCACGAGCAGCCAGAGCTAATTCGTTCTCTTACTCAATACTACTTTCAAGGAGAAGGGAAAGAGAGTTTAGAGGCAGCAACAAAACTTCCAATGGAAGCTGTTAGTATTACTGCCTGTGGGACTGCTTACTATGCAGGTCTTATGATTAAGGATTACTTTGAGTCAAGTAACCGCATTAGATGTTTTGCAGAAGTTGCAAGTGAGTTCCGTTACAGAAATCCAATTCTGAATCAGAATGAATTAGCGATGTTTATTTCACAGTCCGGTGAAACTGCAGATACGCTTGCGGCCCAAACAATGTGTAAAGAAAGAGGCATGAAATCTCTTTCAATTGTAAATACTGAAGGCTCTACGCTGTACCGTGATTGTGATGTCAATCTTATGATTCGTGCAGGTATTGAAATTGGTGTTGCTTCAACAAAGGCTTTCACTCAACAAGTTCTAACAGGGAAAACACTTTCTGAAGTAATTGCAAATGGAAGTATGAATGATGAATTAAGAAATTCGTTATCAGCACGTTATAGCTTACTTGCTCAAAGAGTAGAGCAGTTACTTGATAATACGAAGCCTATTAAAGATGTTGCAGATGCAATCTATAAGTTTAAAGGTTTCTTTTATACAGGACGTGGGTCTTACTTCCCAATTGCACTTGAGGGTGCCTTAAAACTAAAGGAAATCGCATACGTTCATGCCGAAGGTTATGCTTCAGGGGAACTTAAGCACGGTCCAATCGCCTTAATTGACGAAGAAAAAGTAAATATCGCCTTAGTTGGTGAAGAGCTATATGAGAAAACAGTTTCAAATATTCAAGAAATTAAAGCTCGTAAGGGTCTAATCGTTTCAATTGGTCCAAAAGGTAAGGAAGATTTAAGAGAAATTTCAGATCACTATATCGAACTTAACTTTGAAGGACTTGGAGATTTAGCACCTCTTTATGTAAACGTAGTTAACCAACTACTTGCATATTATATTGCTAAGAATTTAGGAACAGATATTGATAAACCAAGAAATCTGGCGAAGTCAGTAACTGTAGAATAAAAAAGAGTAAATTAGGAATTTAAATGAAGTTAGATCATCTCAACATTCAACAACGTCAAGCCGTTAAAGAGATTGATGGACCAATGATGATCCTTGCTGGTGCAGGATCAGGAAAGACGAGAACGCTTGTAACAAAGATTGCTTATCTTTTAGAAGAAAAGAATATTTCTCCTTTTCAATTATTGGCCCTAACTTTCTCGAATAAGGCCGCAAAAGAAATGCGTGACCGTGTCGGACGTGATGTTAGTTGTGATGTGGGTGCTCTTCAAGTGACTACATTCCACTCTTTCTGTGCAAAAATGCTAAGGTCTGAGGCAAACTACTTAGGCCTTAGTCGTAATTTTACGATTTATGATACGTCTGAACAAAAGAGTGTTGTAAAAGCGATCTTGAATCGTCGTGGAATTTCTCAAAAAGAAACAGCTCCGTCTGAAGTACTATACTTTATTGAAGACCTTAAGAATCACGGGCATTACCCTGATCGTGATATTTCAGATAAAGATTATGAAGTAGAAAGAGATGATATCTTCTACGATATGTATCTTGAGTATGAAAAGGAACTTCACAAGGCCAATGCGACAGATTTTGGTGGTCTTATCTGTGGTGTTATTCAGCTCTTCGAAAAGTTTTCTGAAGTGCTTGAAAGATACCAGGATCGTTTCCGCTATATCCTTGTGGATGAGTATCAGGATACGAACCGTGCTCAATTTGATCTAGTTACAAAGCTTGCTATGAAAAGAAGAAATATCTGTGTTGTTGGGGATGAGGATCAGTCGATCTATTCTTGGCGTGGAGCAGATATTCGAAATATTCTAGACTTCGAAGAAGTGTACAGTGATGCTCAAATTTTAAAACTAGAGCAGAATTACCGATCATCTAAAAATATCATTGAAGCCGCTGGAGCAGTTATCTGTCGAAATACTCAACGTAAGGGAAAGAGTATGTGGACTGATAACCCTGAAGGTGAGTCAATTGAGATTGTCGAATGTTCTAGTGATCGTGAAGAAGCTGACTTTGTCGCAGAACAATTAATTCATCATCATAATGAAGATGGAGTTAATTACGATGAAATGGCAGTTTTCTATCGAACTAATTCTCAATCAAGACAAATTGAAGATGCTCTTAGAAAATCTAATATCCCGTATCGAGTTGTCGGTGGGATTAAGTTCTACGAGAGAAAAGAAATTAAGGATTTAATTGCCTATATTAGACTTCTTGTTAATGACAAAGACTCATTGGCCTTAAGTCGTATTATTAATGTACCAACTCGTGGGATTGGTGCAACAACGTTAAGAAAAATCGAAGAAGAGGCAATCAAGTCTGATAGTTCTCTTTGGGAAGTTGTTAATAGAATTGTGGATAATCCAGAAGATTTTAAACATATTAGACTTTCGTCTCGTGTGAAGTCTTCTCTTTCGCAATTTGTTCACTTAATCACTGAAGCCAAAGTTGCGCATGATGAAGGTGAAGGTTTAGAGACTGTTTATGAAAAACTTCTCTATGAATCTGGTTACTGGGAAATGCTTCGAGCAGCAAAAGACTATGAGTCGCAAGCTCGTATGGAAAACTTAGAAGAGCTTGGTAGTGCCTTTACTCAATTTGAGGATCAAAATCCTGACGGCCGTTTTGGCGCCTTTTTAGAAACAATCACTCTTGATAATTCAGTGATTGGACAAGAGGAAGAAAATCAGGGGGAAGTATCCCTAATGACAATTCATGGCGCCAAAGGTCTTGAGTTCGAATATGTCTTCGTTACAGGTGTTGAGGAGACAGTCTTTCCAAGTTATCAGTCAATCGAAAATGGCGAAGTTGCAATTGAAGAAGAGCGTCGTCTTTTCTATGTTGCGATGACTAGAGCAATGAAAAGACTCTATATCACCTTTGCACAAGGGCGTATGTTATTTGGACAATTACGCTTCAATGGCTTTAGCCGCTTCATTCAAGAAATACCGAATAAATTTTATATCTGGAAGAAACTAGGTGGTGGGCGTCAGCAATCAATGGATAATGATTGGGACGACCTATGTGATCCGGTTTATGATGATGAGCCTGTTTACAGAGTTGAAAAATCGCCAAGTATAAGTGCAAAGAAAGTAACTTATCCTAAGGGATCAAAAATTGTTCACTCTCTTTATGGTGAAGGAACTGTTTTAGAGTGTATTGGCCCGACAGGAGATGAAAAGGTAACGATTAAATTTAATGACGGTGCACAGAAAAAATTCATGGCAAAATTTGCACCACTGACTTTAATCTAAAATACCATTGGAGGGTATGTGAAAACTAAGTCACCATTAAAAATAATATTTTTATTTTTAGGTTTTTTAATTGTCTTCTCTGCAATCATATTAATTGTTGCTAAAAAGAACTTAAAACCAGACGACATAAGGCAGGCTTTTACTACTCAACTTCAAAAGACTTTACCAAATGCTGAAGTATTAACTCAGTCTCTTGATTACTCCCTTGGCCTTAATTCTAAAGTTAATATTAGGGGCGTTGATATTCTTTATCCCCATGGTGGCCGAAAGCTTCCCCTTTGCTCATTTGATAATCTACAAATTGAAATCCCATTTTGGACGATGCTTATGGGATACGGGACGATCTCTGTAAATATTGATAATCCGAAAGTAAGTTATATCGAGTTCAAGAAGGGCTCTAATTGGGAAAACTCTTTTACTTCAAAAGAAGTGGTTAGCTTTAAAGAGGAAAAGAAAATTACAGCTAAAGAGAAAGGAAAAGATGAAAGTTCTGACTCTGGCTTGGCCGTTCTAAGTTTTTTTTCTGATGCATCTTTGAATTTTAATGTAACGAATATTAATGCAAACTATGCTCTTAGAAGTGGAAGCTTTGGTGAAGTTAATATTGAAAAACTTGCACTTAGAGATATTGGTTTCAATACAACGTCTGTTTTCGAGTTGAAGTCTCATTTCATTCTTTCAAAAGGGAAGCCAAATGAAACATCTTTTGATGTTTTAATAATTGGTGAAACTGTACTTGATAAGTGGCTTGAAGAGAAAAAGCTAAATTTCAATGCTGAAGTCGATATTAATAATGTTAAATCAAGTGTTCTTATAAAACCTCTAAAAAAGTTTTCTGTAAAAATGGATGGTGGTGTTGAGAAGAAGATTATGTCTTCAAAAGTTGTTGTTGCACTTGAAGAACATCAATTTATGAAATCAAATCTTGATTACGACTTAAGTAAAGAAATTTTAAAATTACATAATATAAATCTTATTAGTGATTTAAATAATATTACTTCTTACTTTGTTAATGTAAGTGCCTTTGGTGTGAAAATCAAAGATGGCCAACTTAAGGTCGAGGGAAGTCTAACTTCTAGAAATGATAAATTATTTCCAAATATAACAACTAGTGTGGATAGTAATATCGTTGCACTTGGCATCCCTGTTGTCGTTAATGTTAAGAATAACTTAAATAGTAAAAAGATAAGATCTGCAATTGAGTTAAAGCTTTTAGAGGGGATTGTGAAAATTGGTCAGTCGACTCCTTTTGTTCTTGGCGTTGATCGTTTTGATTACTTAAAGACTTCTGATATTAATATGCATCTGCAAGACATTCAGATTCCGACAGAGATGAAAGAGCATATGCCTAAGCAGAAAGTTGCTAAGGAAGAAGTAAAAGAAGAAAACTCTGATGTCGATATTTCTAGTACAAACGGAGAAGTCTTTTCAAATTATCCAGTTAAATCAAAAGTTAAGTTCTCCAATGTTATGCTAGGGGAGTCGCCGATTAATGGTCAAATAGGCCTGAGTGTAAACCGTAAAAAATTAAATATTTTATCAAATAGATTAAAACTTGGAACCGCACCGCTAAATCTTAAAGTTAATTCAGAGATTCATAAGAAAGGGAAAACAACAGAAGTAAATGCCTCATTTAGTGATGTAGATATTTCAAGTGCCGCCCTTTTTGTCCCACATGGTATTGTTAAGTCTGTTGAGGGGAAAGCATCAGGTAAGGTTGATGGAAAGTTAATTGGTAAAGGCTATGACTTCAATGTTGCATTAAATGTTAAAGAAGCAAAACTTCATAAGATAAATTTAGCAAATGTTGTAGGCAGTATATTCAACAAACTTGAAAAATTAACTAAAAAGGATATCTCAATTAATGGTGATATTACTGAATTATCATTTAATGGCCGATTAGATGATCGCTATCATCAATTTAAAAGTTATAAAGTAGTATTAGATGAAGGAAAGTACGCTTTAGAAGGAAATGGAAAGATTGATTTTAAGGCCCCAGGGGAGCTTCTTGGTGCTATTGTTGTAAATGAAGAAGAATTAAAGCATGACCTTGTAAGAGATTATGGAACTGCTAAGATTCCGTACCGCCTAGAAGGGATAGGCTATGCTTTAACCAGTGACTATGAGTACACTCTTGAAAAATTGGCCAAGAGTGCTGCTAAGAATTTATTGAAAAAAGAAACAGATAAAGTCCTTGAAAAGAATAAAGGCAAAATAAAAAAATTATTTAAAGGTATTTTCAAAAATGACTAAGAATTTAATTGGTTCTGTAGATATTGGTTCTAATTCTACACTACTACTTATTATCGATCGTGATACTAAAGAAATTGTACAAGAAATCTCGACAATTACAGGGCTCGGTAGAGGACTTGATAAAGAAGGTGTTTTTCAAGAGAAATCAATGGAAGATACTTTTAGGGCCTTGAAGGAATATCAGCAAGAGTGTCAGAGGCTGGGTTGTGATAAAATGATAATTACGGCAACTGAAGCTTCTCGTGTCGCTAAAAATGCTCCTGAGTTTTTCGCTAGAATTAAGTCTGAGCTCGGTTTGGATATTGAAATTATTTCTGGTGAGGGAGAAGCGTATTATACGGCCCTTGGAATTAATGAAATGATGAAGAAGAAGTCAAAGAAGCAGCTCATCTTAGATGTTGGTGGTGCCTCTAGTGAACTTATTCTTATTAAAACAAAACCTTTCGAAATTATTGAAACTGTTTCACTACCAATTGGTTCAGTGAGAGTTGATGATTGGATAAAGGATGGCCAATTAAGAACTAAGGTTGATGAAATTTTTGAAAAGTTTAATCTTGATTCATATGTTGGTCAGGATATTATTGGCGTTGCAGGTACCTTAACAAGCCTTGCCTTGATGTTTTCGGGTGCCCCGGCATATGACGCTGATGCAATAAATAACTACAGTATTGGCCTTGCTGACTTCAATGAGAGTACGGATCGTATTCAACTAGTTGAAGCAAAGGCGCTTGGTAAACAATTTTCTTTCCTAGGAAAGAGATCAAAAACAATACAGTCTGGAGCAATTTGTGCACAGACTATTTTAAACAAGATTGAAGCGAAGAATATCCATTTTTCTACATATGGGCTTCGTTATGGTACAGCACTGAGGGGAGAGATTGATGACGTTTACCGCGTATGAAAGTAGTAAGGTTGAAGTTGAAAACTTACTATTTAAAGAGAGTACAAGTGCTGAATTTATTTTTCTTGTAAAATCTGGAACTCTTTTAACAGTTAAAGAACAAAACGGAAGATTAGTGCCAACTGGTACCCATAAGAAAGGTGACTTCCTTGGAGTTTCTGGTGGAATTAACCGTAAGGTTTATGATGAATCATGCTTTACTATTGAAGATGTTGAAGTCGTGCCTATTCCAATAAGTGAAGTCTCAAAGATTATTGATTCAAATGAACTGTGGCTTAAGAAAATTGTTAATACAACAATTGATCGTCTTGATAGTGCCATTAATATTTTAGCTGAGCATAAAATATTTGATACAGCTAAAAGTAGTGATTTTGTTTTTTCAGATGAAGTTGAGGCCAAGTTTAGGAAGTTAATTAATGAATAAGTTATTGATTCTATTTTGTACTCTCTTCGTATTTTCTTGTACTGATAGGAGTAGTGATTGGCACGGTGGAGCTGACTCAAATAAGAATGGTGTCCGTGATGACATTGACTCATGGATTGAAAAGAAAACGAAGGGTGATGAGAGGCTTAAGAAGGCCCTTGTAAATCTTGCTAAGATTAATCCCGCCAAATGTGAATATTCAATTAAGGCGAAATGTCTGGATCAGTTAAGTGATGATGGAATTCTTCTTCAGATTGAACTACTTGATTTACAGCTTAATACAAAAGAGTTGAGGGCAGAATTTGAGGGCAATGTTAAGAACTGCCCCCAAATTGATGATCGAAAAATTAATTATAAATGTGATTTATAGACTTAGTCGTCCTCTGTTATTGAGGGCGACAATTGTGTCAGTTACACGCTTTCTTGCTCTTTGAATATCGCGTGCCTCATTTGCTCCAAGGTTTTTGACAAGATAAGAGTAAGCTTCTTCTGCAGCTTCTCTTGGTAGAATAGTAAGAACTTTCTTTTGAAAAGATTTCTCACACTCCTTAAGAGCAACACCAATAACAGGTGCTTTAATAAACTTAACAACTTGGTTTAGATCAATCTCGTCTAGTGCGTAGATTGTATCGAAAGTAATACTTTCAGCATAAAGCTCTTTGGCAAGAGTAGGGTTTCTCATTTGAATATTCTTCAAGAGAGTGGCCCTTTCATCTGCATTCATAAATTTTAGCATCTCAATAATCTGGGCCTTTCCATTTATAAATACACCACCATTTTGCTTATTCGCTTCCATTTACTTTCCTTTGGGAGATTATGCCTCTTCCCACTTCATTTTTTCTTTCATGTATTTCTCGCGCGCTTGATCAAGTGTATCTCGATGCGACTCATTCATTTGCGCGATCTGATTATCATGAGTTTCCTTAAGTTCTGCAACTCTCGCCTCATGAGTCTTCTTCATATTTTCAAGCTCAAGCTCCATACGACCGTGTTCTTCTTTAACGAGTTCAGTTTGCTTGTCTCTAATTTGCTTTAATTTAAGTTCTGTACTGTTTTCAACACTTTTAATTTCAGTTTCGTAGTGTTTATTGAGTCTCTTTAGGTCGGCAAGGTGCTTCTTCTCAGTCTTCTGATATTCCTGAGAGTTCTCAAGCTTGGCCTTCTTAAGTTGATAGGCATGGCGCTTATACTCTTGCTGTTTGAATCTCTCTAGCTGTTGGCGATTGATTTCTGTTGACATAAATTACTCTTCTTTGACTAGGACATAAAAGCGTCCTAATATATTTTAGTAAGTATTTAACTGTAAGTGAATGGAGGCAAATATGTCCTTAAATAAAGGCCGTCGCGTATTTTTAGTAGGTGGAAAACGAACGCCATTTGGTAAATTTGGTGGTTCTTTAACGGATATTAAGCCAGTTGACTTAGCTGTTACTGCCACAAATTCACTACTTAGTGAAACAGGTGTGAAGGCCGACTTAATTGATCAAGTAATTTTGGGAAATGTTGTCCCTTCATCAACTGATACTATGTACGGTGGGAGGCATCTTGCTCTTAAGGCCGGATGTTCACAAGAAACACCTGGAATCACAATTAATAGACTTTGTGGATCAGGTATACAGGCCATCTTAGATGCCGTTCGCTTAATTAAATTAGAAGAGGCCAATTGTGTGCTTGCTGGTGGAACTGAGAATATGTCGATGGTTCCACATTTAACATATGGTGCACGTTTTGGTACGAAATACGGATCATTGAAGAATGTGGATATGCTTCTTGATGCTCTAACTGATCAACACGCAGGCTGCCCAATGGGGATAACTGCAGAAAATCTTGGGGCAAAGTACGAAGTTTCTCGCTCTGATTGTGATGAATTTTCTCTCTTATCACATCAGCGTGCAACAGCGGCCTACGAAGATGTAAAGCTTCAAAAAGAAATTTGTGAAGTCGAAATCAGAAAGGGTTCAGTTTCAAAGGATGAACATTTAAGAGAAGGTGCTTCTCTTGAAGATATGAATAAACTACGTTCAACTTTTGTTAAAGATGGACTTGTTACTGCTGGTTCTGCATCTGGTATTGTTGATGGAGCGGCGGTTGCACTTGTGGCAAGTGAAGACTTTGTAAAAGAGCATGGGCTAAAACCAATTGCTGAAATTATCGATGGTGCTGTTGTCGGTGTCGATCCAACGATTATGGGGATTGGTCCAGTTCCGGCCATTCGTAAACTTCTTGCAGATAATAAGATGGAACTTGATCAAATTGATCTTGTGGAAATAAATGAAGCCTTTGCAGCCCAAGCACTTGCTTGTATGAAAGAGCTTGCTCTTGATGTAAATAAGGTTAATATCTGGGGAGGAGCAATTGCTCTAGGACATCCTCTTGCTGCATCTGGTACTCGTATTACAACGACTTTAGCAAACCAACTTGCAAGTGAAGGCAAAGAGTATGGTATTGCTAGTGCTTGTATTGGTGGTGGCCAGGGAATTGGTATCTTAATTAAAAGAGTTTAAATGAAAAAAGTTAACGATGAATTAAAGTTCTTTCATCATGATTATGCATCTTTTCGCGACTGGCTTTGCCTCGATATTCAAAATGTAACTTGGCAGGGAAAGTATCGCGAAGACTTTGAACGTTTTTGGGATGTATTCTTTGATGAAGACTTAACTCTTTTTGAGATCTCAAAAAGATTCTACTATATCATCGATAATATTCATGTTGGCCCACTTGAGTCATGGTTTACTTGGCTTAGGGATAAATTTATTTGTTTTGTTTTTATTTCACGTGATGTTTCAATTGAAGAGCTTGCTAGTAATTTACATCAAAGTGAACGCGATACTTCAATCTTACTACGTAGTTTCTTTGTTGAGGTCTTTCCTCAGCATGAAGCTTATATCAATGAACATTTTACTTTAAATGATATTCTTTCAGGCAATCGAAATGTTAATGCAAATCAGCTCGTTACTGACCTTGGTATCGATCTATCATTTTCAGGCAGTCATAATCACGAGATTTTAACTTCTATGGAAGTAACTCTTTACCAAGAGTGGATCTACTTTGTTAAGAAAATGGAGAAAGACTTTCGTGGAACAAACTTTAATATCTCGAGGCTAAAACTTAGAGATAATTTAAGTTCAAAGATGCAAAGTCTCGCTCAAATTTTTGCCTTTATTGGAGTTGCCATCTTTCTCGTTTGGGCAATTGAATTTGCCAATAGAACCTACGAAAAATATCTCTCGGATAAAATTAGCGTCTATGAGCCTCAATTTCGCTGGGAGAATGAAGGTTTAAAATTCACAGAAGAAACGATTGCTGATCAAGAACAAATCGCACAATTTGAATTAGATATTAAAGATATTGAAAATGTTGATGACACTGAAAACTTTCTTGGTGAAACTCTAGAAGATGAAGAGCGTGATGAAGTTGAATCAGAAGTTGTCCTAACTTCAATTGATACCCTTCCACGTGATATTTCTTCGGCCGATAGAGAACAGTCATCTTTTGAAGAAGATATTAAAGGTGGTGGTTATCGTGATAGTCGTTACGGTAATACAAAAGTTTATCGTGTTATGATGAACTCAGCCGATACTGATGAAACGAGAAAACGCCTCAGTAAACTTCTGGATCTTTATCAAGTAACTCAAGTTGATAATGTGAAGCCTGGACTCGCAGTTCCTGGTGGGTTCTACTATAACCTCTATGTTCCAAGATCTTATCTAAAAGAATTTATGGCCCAAGTAAAAGGGGACGACTCCGTAATTATTTACGAATCGAGAACTCGTACTCGTCGAAATCCTGCTGGAAAGAATAAGGTATTTATTTGGCTTAAGGCTATCTAGAAATGAGGTGCCATGCTCTTTTGGTTTCGCATGTGCACAACAAAGGGTGCATGGCACCCTACAGGATCTACATCTGCCCATCTGGAATACTAAAGCATCCGCAAAATTGATTGGCTAAGGCCAATCTATTGTTTGCGGTGCTAGCCCACTAATCTTTAGCTAGAAAACTATTCGAGAGGAGTGCGTTTATGCACGACGGTTCGTCTCAAGGGCCGACGATTTGGAAAACAGTCGTGAAGGACCTACATCTGCCCATCTGGAATACTAAATAATGTTTTCACTTCTCTTAGTAGTTGGTGAGTCTGTCCAAGGAACCACCATTGTCTAACAAATCCAATTAACATCGATGCAATGAATCCATAAGCAACACCAGAGTGTGTTGTCTTCTCAACCATGTTTGTATCGTGTGCACCACCAAGGAAGAAAGCAATCATTCCAAGAATGATCATCAGCATCGTCCAAGGAATTGTTTGTCTCTTTGCAAGATCTGCTTTGTGAACATATCTTTTAACTTTTTCTCTATAAGGAGTTAAGTCGCCAGGAGCTTCATCAAATAATTCATTCAAGTTTTGTTCGCTCGTAAGAATTAAATTGATATTATTCACTAGACGGGCAACACCAATGAAATAAAACATTACGAATGCCTGTGCGAAGATTGTATAAAGATAGGCTGGAATGGCCAATTTAATGTGGCTAATGCCAACATCAACAAATCCTAGTGCTACGCAAGTTGTTAATCCAATTGCAGCAACCATGATAACGATCAGTCCTCTAAGTAGATAGGCCATAATTTCACCTTTTATAATTGTCAACTATACTCTAATTTGCTAATTCTTATCCCATATTTAATAAAACATTTACTATAAGGCAATTTCTTCGTGAGCGAGAAAAATCAAAACACTAAGTTAGATAAAAAACTACTCGAAAGTAATCCGGTAATGGGCTCTTTAATGGTTCCTATTGCAATCGTACTTGTCGGAGCACTAATTATTTTTGGTGTGACAAAGATGCTTTCTAATGACCACTCTTACAAAGACCTAGTTCATGAGATGAAGTCGAAAACCTTTGGTAATAAGTGGATTGCAGCACTTGAGCTTTCTAAAGTCATCTCAGCAGGTGCGGTGAAAGAAGAGGATATTCCATGGTTAGTTACAAATTTAAGAGATATTTATAAGACAACTGTTGATCCAAGAACACGCGACTTCATCGTTGTGGCCATTGGTGCACTTGGAAATGAGGGTGGGCTACCAGTTCTTGAGCATGCTCTACAAACAAATAATCCAGAAATTAATTTTCACGCAATGGTAGCACTGTCAAAAATGCCTAAAGGCATTTCATTTAAGTGGGACCTTGTAAAAAGTTTCATCGAGAAAAATGATGCGGCCATGGTCCAGGTGACAATCCTGACTCTTGCTACTCATGAAGTTGATGGTACAGAAGATTTATTTATTAAGAGGCTTAATAGCGATCTCGGTTTTTCTGTGAGATATGCTGCAGCGACAGCGTTAATCGCATATAAGAACGATCAGGCCATCCCGACAGTTAATGAAATTTTAAACCTAAACGATGAGTCATTGGGTAAGAAATTGACTGTTCAGGAGATCAGTGGCCTTAAATTTAATGTACTCACTGCGTTAAGGCGAGCTGAATGGAAAAAGATGGCGCCAAGCGTTGAGAAAATGATTAATATTGAGAAAGATATAAAAGTAGTTAGTCTTGCAAAGGAAGTTTTAAATTCGTTGAAATAGTGATAACATCCTTCAAAGTATAAAATGAATTTGCAATAACTTATGAATCATAAATTGGGTCATCGTGACTTAAATTTGTGTATTTATGATTAGAAATAGAGGTTTTTTAAAATGTCTGATGATGTAAAAAAACAGTTAAACCGAAGAGAGTTCTTTAGTTTCGTAACTGTTGGTTGGGTAGCCTTCACTTCTGCGGTAGCAGGGTTCTTAACATTAATTTTCCGTTACACTTATCCAAACGTAAACTTCGAGCCAGAGATGGATTTCGTTGCTGGTCGTCCTAACGATTACGAGGAAGGTGTAGACGAGCGTTGGAAGAATGGTTACGGTGTTTGGATTGTAAAAATGGAAGGACGTCTTTTCGCTCTTTCTAACATTTGTACTCACCTTGGATGTGTTCCTAACTGGCTTCCTGCCGAGTTAAAATTTAAGTGTCCATGTCACGGTTCTGGATATTACCAAAATGGTATTAACTTCGAAGGGCCTGCTCCAAGACCACTTGAAAGATATAAAATCTCACTAAATGCTGAAGGAAAAATCATTGTCGATAAAACTAAGATTTATCGTTATGAGAAAGGTCAGTGGGATAATCCACAAAGTTACTTAAAAGTTTAATTTAGATTAATAAATAGGAAGGAATAACAATGGCTAAAAGAGGTGTTGTTGATTACATTAGGGAAACTCAGGTTTGGAAATCAATTTTCAGACATGGGCCTCCAACGAACGCAAGAAACAGAGCTGCTGTCGTAGCTGGTAACGTGTTTTTACACTTACACCCAATCAAACTTAAGAAATCAGGGGTTCAACTTGGTTACACTTGGTGTATGGGTGGACTTACATTTTTCATTTTCTTAGCACTAACTGTTACTGGTGTACTTTTAATGTTCTATTACAGACCAACTGCAGAGTACGCATATAACGATATTATTGCACTTAAAGAGCACGTGCCTTTAGGGATTATGCGTGAAATTCACCGTTGGGGTGCTCACGCCATGGTTATTACTGTGTGGCTTCACATGTTCCGTGTATTTATGACTGGTTCATATAAACCACCTAGAGAATTTAACTGGGGTGTTGGTGTTATCCTTTTAGTATTAACTCTTCTACTATCATTTACTGGTTACCTACTTCCATGGGATCAGCTAGCGATTTGGGCGATTGCCGTTGGTTCAAACATGGCAAAAGCGACTCCTTTTATGGGGCACGGTGGTCCAGGTGCAGCTTTAGCACAAATTGGTGACTTCGTAATGGTTTCTGATAAAAACGACGTTCGTTTCCAGCTTCTAGCAGGACGTTTCGTTGGGGAACCAGCACTACTAAGATTTTATATTCTTCACTGTGTATTCATTCCACTTGTTGTTGGTGTTCTAATTGCAGTTCACTTCTGGCGTGTAAGAAAAGACGGTGGGATTTCAGCACCACTTTAAAAAATATATTTTGAGAGAAAGGGATATATAAATGAAAGAACTTATAAACTGGCTGGCCGATCCGATTAGATCATTCCCGATTACGACGGTCCTATTCTTCTTCATGATGAAGTACTATCGTGTAGTAGGAAGCAAGAAATTTGCTAAATGGGCACTTATTGCTGCTGCACCTATTACAGTTTGGTTTTGTATGGATGCAAACTTTAGAGCAATTATCCTATGGCCAGATAATATTCCAATTAACATTATTATCGTTCTTATTGCTTGGCTTACTTGGTATGCACTTTATAGAGCAGCTGAGAATGACAAGAGAATTGAGAATGGTGAGTGTCCAATCGAGGCACTTCCTGAAAATAGAGAGAAAGTATGGGTATGGCCTAACTTAGTTTTCACTGAGTTAATGTGTATGATCGGTACGACTATCTTCTTAGTAGTTTGGGCAATTATCTTTAAAGCTCCGCTAGAAGAGCCTGCAAACACTACTTGGGCACCTAACCCGGCCAAAGCACCATGGTACTTCCTTGGTCTTCAAGAAATGCTTGTATATTTCGATCCTTGGATGGCAGGGGTTGTTCTTCCAGGTCTTATTCTTGTTGGTCTTATTGCAATTCCATATATTGATACTAACCCAAAAGGGAATGGTTACTTCACAATCAAAGAAAGACCAATCGCTATGTGGGGATTTCTATATGGTTGGATCGTTCTTTGGATGTACCTAATTATCGTTGGTACTTTCTTACGTGGACCAAACTGGACATTCTATGGTCCATTTGAATTCTGGGACTTCCACAAGGTTGTTTCTGAATACAACGTAAACCTTTCTGAATTTGTATGGCTTAAGTGGCTTAACACTCCAATGCCTTCAAATATCGTTGTTAGAGAGATTGTGGGTATAATCCTAACTCTTGGTTACTGTTGTGTACTTCCTGTTGCGATTGCTAAATCGAAGTATGGGAAGAAGATTATCGAGAACACTGGTCAGATTAGATACTATATTTTCATCATCCTTGTACTTGGTATGACATCACTACCAATCAAGATGGTTCTTAGATGGCTATTTAGCTTAAAGTATATTATCGCTCTACCAGAGTGGGAACTTAACCTATAAGCGAATCTGGATATAGATATATAAAGATACTTAAAGAAGAAGTAATAAAGGGTATATAAAAATGTCAAAGAAACATGAGCCAGGCATGGCCTATGATATGAAAAAACTGAATAAGATCTTCGCGATCTTTTCACTGGTTCTTTTGGTTACGGTAATATGGGTATTCCTAGATGATTACATGAGACCATGGAAAGCAATTCAAATCGAGGCAATGAAGATTGAAAAAGAAAAAATTGCCAAAGATATTGCTGAAGAAGAAGCAAAGATCAGTGCTGAA
Organism: Halobacteriovorax sp. RZ-2; assembly: GCF_043196685.1. NCBI lineage: Bacteria > Pseudomonadati > Bdellovibrionota > Bacteriovoracia > Bacteriovoracales > Halobacteriovoraceae > Halobacteriovorax > Halobacteriovorax sp. RZ-2. Next base: position 17,317 of record NZ_JBEBMR010000004.1, on the reverse strand, counting down.
AAAGTAAAGGTTCTTAATGATGAATTAGCGGCAGCTAAGAAATCAGTTGAAGCTAAGAGCAAAGAAATTTCAAAAATTGAAGCAGAGCTTGATCAGGTAATTAAAGATATTAAAAAAGAGCAGATCGTTAATGGTCGTCTAAACTCAGACGTTGCTGCCCTTGCATTTAATTACGGTGTTGCTCACGCTGAACACGCGCCAAATGCTCACTCTTTATTTGAGAAACTTCAAGATAATAAGAAGAAGTTTGCTGCATCTACTGATAAGAAGAAAGCACTTCAAACTAAAGAGAAGAACTTAAAGAGACAACTTGCAGCTTTCAATGCTGATGTTGATTCAGTTAATAAGAAGATCAACGGAATCGTTGGTCGTCTAGAACTTCTTAAGGGTGCAGAGAAGAGAAAAGAAGTAACTCCTGTATTTGCACTAAGAAACCTACCTTTTATCGACTTTATGGACCCAACTGTTAAGGTTCAACAAGTTGTATTAGAAAATATTACTGACGATAGATTCTTTCAACACGTACCGAAAGTTGATCGTTGTATGACTTGTCACACATTCATTGATAAGCCAGGTTACGAAAATCAAGCAAATCCACATAAGACTCACCCTAACTTAGACCTAATGGTTGGAGCTAACGGTAAGCACCCAATGAAGAACTTTGGTTGTACTTCATGTCACGGTGGTGAAGGGCATAGAGTTAATGACTTCAATGCTGCTGCTCACATGCCAGCTACTGAAGAACAAAAACAAGACTGGATTGCAAAGTACAACTGGCATGAACCACACAAGGTACCTATCGTACAATTAAGACGTGGTGATTATGAAGCTGGATGTGTTAAGTGTCACAGTGGTGTTCAGTATATTCCACAGGCAACTACATTAAATGAAGGCCGTCGTGCACTTGAAAAATTTGGTTGTTATGCTTGTCACAAAATTGAAGGTTGGGAGCATAAGAGAAAACCAGGTCCTAGTTTAGAGAAGATCGCTGCAAAGCTTGATAAAGAATTCTTTAAAAACTGGGTTTGGGAACCAAAAGCATTTAATAAGCATGCAAAAATGCCTCAGTTCTTTAACAATGATAACAATAACTCACCAGAGTTCGTTAAGAAGAATATCGCTGAAGTAAATGCAATTGCTGAAGTTATTTACGCACAGTCTGAAAGCTATAAGCCTTTCATGAAATATACTGGTGGTAATAAAGAAAAAGGTAAGCAACTTGTTGGTGAAATCGGATGTCTTGCTTGTCACGGTGTTAAAGATTTTGCTCTTAAGTCTCAAAAAGTTGATGCTCACAAAGGTCCATACCTAGATGGTATTGGTTCTAAAGTAAAAGATGCTAACTGGATGGCTTCATGGCTTAAAAACCCAAGTCACTTCCAAGAAGATACAATCATGCCTTCTTTCAGACTATCTGATAGAGAAGTTAATGATATTACTGCATACCTAATGAGTTTAAAGAACGATCAATTCGGAAAGCTTAAGTTTGCAGAGATGGATAAAGGTGCAAGAGACGAGATCCTTGTAACTTATTTCTCAGCGTTCGATACTATTGAAGTTGCTAAAGCTAAGCTTGCAACAATGAGTGATCACGAAAGAACAATGGAATTAGGACGTCGTTCAATCGGTAAGTACGGTTGTTACTCATGTCACAATATTAAAGGTTTTGAAGATCGTGCACCTATTGGTCCAGAGCTTTCTAAACTTGGTTCTAAGCCTCTAACTCAATTTGGTTTCTCTCATGAGAAAGTTGAGCACTCAAGAGAAGCTTGGATTAAAGCGCACCTATTAAATCCAAGAAGATGGGATAATGGTGTTGATAAGCCATTTAAAGACTTACTAAGAATGCCTCAGTTCCACATGAGCGAAAAAGATGCTGCTCTAATTACAACAGCTCTTATCGGTCAAGTTGATCAGAAGATTCCTCTTAAAGGTGTTAAGAGATACGACGCTGCTGAAACTGTTGCAAATGAAGGTATGAAAGTTGCTGTTAAGTACAACTGTATTGGATGTCACCAAATTGATGGTGAGTTCGGTGATATGCTGAAAATTTACGATGATGTAAACGAAGCGCCACCACGTCTAGTTGAACAAGGACACAGAGTACAAGCTGATTGGTTCCATTACTTCCTTGGTGATGTATATGAAATCCGTCCATGGCTTAAGTTAAGAATGCCTTCTTTCAATATGAGTAAAGAAGAAAAAGAAAAACTAGTTGATATGTTCCGTGTAAAAGCTGACCAACCAATCTTTGATGAAAATGAAAAAGTTGTTTGGGAAAGTAAGGAAGAAAGACGTGCAGCGGTTCAGTTATTTAACGACCTAGCATGTGCTTCATGTCACACTACTGGATTTAATAGAGATCAAGCACTTGCTCCAGATCTTCACTTTGCTAAGAGAAGATTAAGGAAGAGCTGGATTAAGAAGTGGCTTGAAGGTCCAGATAAAATTATGCCTGGTACAACAATGCCATCTTTCTGGCCAGAAGGAGAGGCTGCGGATCCAGAACTTCTTGACGGTGATGCTAAGAGACAAATCGAAGCAGTTACTAAGTACGTACTTGAGTTAGGAAGTGATTTTTACTCACCAAAAGCTAAGAAAGCTGGAAAGAGATAACGGGAGTTTATAAATGGCAGGACATGCTAATACAAAAGATTTAGTTCATGACGGTGTAATTAGTTATCCAAATGACCCTCAATTTGGGCACGCAAGTCCAAATAAAATTGGGATGTGGTTATTTCTTGGAACTGATGCCATGTCATTTTCAGGCTTACTAATTGCTTATGCTGTACTTCGTGCAACTAAGCATTGGCCAAACCCTGTAGAAGCTCTTGGTGGAGTACACCTTTCAGGGATTATGACTTTCATTCTAATTTGTTCATCTGTTTCAATGGTTATGGCAATTGATGCTGTAAAAATGAGACAACCAAAAGCAATTAGAGGATGGCTTTTAGCTACAATTATTGGTGGTGTAATCTTCCTTGGTATCCAAGCATATGAGTACGTACACCTAATGTCAGATATGGGTATGACATTCTCGACTTACGAGCATGGTAATAACTTATTCTCGTCAACGTTCTTTGCTATTACTGGTTTCCACGGGCTTCACGTACTATCAGGTGTAATATTTCTTATTTACATGTATGTACTTGCTCTTAAGGGACGCTTTGACAAAGGTGACTACGGACTTCTAGAAGTATGTGGTCTTTTCTGGCACTTCGTTGACCTTGTTTGGATTCTAGTATTTACATTTATTTACTTAATTTAATGAATGAACATATGTTGTAAGAAAGGCCCTACTTATGTAGGGCCTTTTTTGTTTTGGGCTAAAAAAATGGACTAAGCATTCCGAAAAGTATATAAGGCAAGTATATGAAAAGTTTCTTATTACCAATTGGCATATTAATTCTAGTACTATTTTCAGACTACGTTTTTGCGTGTCCTGGTTGTGCTGGATCGATGGATAATCCAAAGGATGCAAGGCTTGTTTGGATTCTCGTAACTTTCATTGGCCTAATCTATATTCCGTTTTTTATTCTTTATAAAACAATTCATAAATATAGAAAAAACTCAGTAGCTTCTAGGATTCATGAAGAAGAACAACAGTAATTTTATCTATACATTACTCTTTATACTAAGTGGGTTAATTGCACTTTTCTTAGTTTGGTTTATTTATTTTAAGCCTGAAGCGGCCGTTAAACTTTGGTGGGTTGATTATCTACCAATGGTAAATGCTGTACTGAATTCAATTTCTGCAACTTTACTATTTGTGGGTTGGCGATTTATTAAGAAAAATAATGTTTCAGCACATATTAAATGCATGTCGGGGGCAACTGCTACTTCTGCATTATTTCTTGTTTCATATCTCCTTTATCATCACTTTCATGGTGATACGAAATTCATCGCACAAGGTTTTGTAAGGCCTGTGTATTTTGCAATTCTAATTTCTCACGTTCTTTTAAGTATCGTGATGTTGCCGATGATTTTAATTACTCTTTGGAATGCTTTGACTGGAAGTTTTAAGAGTCATAAAAAATGGGCAAAGTGGACTTTACCCATTTGGCTTTATGTTTCAGTAACTGGTGTTTTAATCTTTTTCTTTTTGAAATATCTTAATTACTAGATTCTTTCTTTGCTTTCTTTCTCTCTTCAGCATCAAGTCTTGATTTTGGTAGTACCGCTTCGTGTGGAGAAACAACAACTTTTTCACCGATAACGACATCACCCATAATTGAAGCTTTTAGCCCAACTGTTGCACCTCTTTTAATTACAGTTGGTGCAATTACAAGAAAACCAGCTTGAGCATAGTGAGCAAAGATTGTTGCTGAGCCACCAATTGTTACGTAGTCCTCAAGTGTAATGAGGCATGGGTCAGAAATATTCGTTGTATTGATGACACAGTTTTTTCCAATTTTCATCCCCATCATTCGATAGAATAAAGTGATAATAGGTGTTGCTTGAAAGAAGTCTAAGACTGTGTAGCGAACTAATTGTGTTAGCGCATTATGGTAGTACCAAGGAAGAGTTTCTAATGAAATCCAACTTCCTTTAAATGGTTTCATTTTAAGAGGATAGATCCAGTTAAAGAATGGAACGATAAAGATAAGTGTTAATGCATAAGCAGCATAAGACATTACAAATGCAAATGACATTGCAAGAGCTTGAATAAGGAAGTGTTGGCCTGCAACGCTTTCATATGCTGTCGTTAAAAAAATATAACCAGGAGTTAATCCAAGAGTAATACAAATAATGTAAACGACAATCGGAGGTAGCATTGCTGCCATATAACCAATTGCTTGGTTCTTTCTAAAAATATTCTCTAATACTTTAGCAAGGCCTTTCTTGTTAGAGGCCCCTGATTGAAGCTCTTCTTGTGATTGCTTTTTCTTTTCTTCCATCTTTTCCTAACCAATATTTTTAATTATTTTAATAAGTTTAATTATATCATCACTATCTTGATAAATACTAAATCCAAAACGCAAAATATTTCGGCGATAATCAACATTCACTTGATTGGCCTTGAGGTCTGCAGCGTAGTCTTCACATTCTTGTGATGTTGAAAATTTGAAAGCAATAAAATGACCTCTACTTGTTGTTGTCACGATTTTACTTTCTAATTTTGTGCCTAAGATACCAGATAAGAAATCAGTTTGATTTTTTTCAACGTGGGCATGAATGTCACGTACTGAAATGTTTTCTTGCTTCCAAAGATTTAATACAGCATTCATTCGATAGATGGCAGTAAAGTCCATTGTCGATCCAGCAAAACGAAAGCCATCATTACTAAATGGGACTTTGTCTTCACTAAAATTTGTAAGATCTCCCATCTGGGCAAACCAACCTGTATTTCTTGGAGTTAGGTTAGTATCTTGAGGAGAGATAAGAAAACATGAGCCTTCCCCTGAGCCACAGTATTTATAGCCGCCGGCCATGTAGAAAATACGATCTTCTATTTCACTTAAGTCTGTTGGTAGTGCCATAAATGCATGATAGGCATCAATAACAATTTCTGCCTTAGAATTAATTGCTTTTACAAAAGAGACGAGATCCTTAATTGCAAAGGCAGAATTAAAAAATACTTGGCTAATGAAGATGAGATCATATTTGTCAGTATTTGCTTCTTGAATGAAATTTTCGATAAAGCTCTCGTCATTAGTATTCTCAATCTTAGTCACTTCGAAAATTTCTTCTTCTGATAGACGATTAATTTGGCGATCAAAAGAGTAGAACTCACTATCAGTTGTTAAGATCTTTGCACCATGGGGGAGAGCTGAAAGAACTCGATAAGCTAACTCATGTGTGTTTGGTGCAAATGTAATTTGCTGAGGTTTTGAAATATTTAAAACGTTTGCAATATTACTTTGCAGCTGGGCAAATTCATTTGAAAAAAACTTACCCCACTTTTCGTCAACGTATTTAGCACTATCATCCCAATACTTGATTTGCGCATCTCTTGTGACATCTGGCCAGTAATGGTGAGAGTGGGCCGCAAAGTGAAGTTTTCCTTCGTTTGCATTTAAAAATCTTTCAAAATATTTTTTATACATTCTAGTCTCTGTAATTAAAGTTCATCGCTGTTTTTAGTTTCTCAGGAAGAACTGGTCTTTGTGATCTTGGAATAATAAAAGTTGAAAGGTTAAATAGATCGATAAACGAACGATTGTTATCAGCAGCATCTTTTAAGTATTGATGACCTGAAGACCCACCTGTCCCAATTTTAGTTCCTAACATTCGATGTGCCATTAGCGCATGCTTGTAACGCCAAGTAGTAAAATTCTCATCAATATCCATAAGGTGAGCTAGTACTGTGTATGGAAGAGTTAGTATTGGCTCATCTCGGTAAAGAAGAACAAATAGGGCATTTAGGGTAGCTTTCTGAGAAAGTCTTCTCTTTCCCTCTTTCACTAATTTATTATATTCATCTGAATTAAAAAGAGTTTCAAATGTATCTCGAGTACTTTGAAGATTTGCCTTTTGTATCTCTAATGCTTTTGGCGGTAGAGTTGCCATATTATCTAAGACAGTGAGCTCATCTCCGCATAGCATATCTTCAACACATGATTGATATTCACTCCAGAAATCAAATTCTGCATTAAATGTGAATGGCATTCTCTCTAGCCACTTTTCAAGGGCCGAGAATAAAGTAGGCTCTTTTTCAATCTTTAGAAGTCTTTCTTTATCTTGTTCATTGAGTCTTCCTAGGAAGTACTCACGATCAACCTCTTTTCTTTGATTAGTAGATAGTCCTAGTAGAATCTCTATTTCTCTAAATTGAACACTTTGGAAACCTGAGGCAGGAACTAATAAATCCCTAAACTCAAGAAAGTCCATTGGAGTCATCGTTTCCATGACTTCCAATTGTCCCAAGAGAAGCGTTTGAACTTTTTTAATTCTTTCAAGTCTTGAGCAAACTGTTGAAAGAAATGACTCTTCCACTTTATCTACTGAGAAAATGCTTTTTATCGAGTTAAGCTCGTGAAGTATCTGTTTAAACCATAATTCATATACTTGATGCACAACTATAAAGAGTGTTTCATCATGTGCCTCATCTCCATATTTTTTAGAGAGAGGATTTTGCGTATCGAGTAATTTATTCAGTTCTAAATAGTCACCATAATAGACAGGTCCGTGATTTTTGTGCATATTGACTCCTATATAGAAATACTATCCCATCACTTTGAAATTGAAAATTATTCATATTTCTAGTTGGGTTAAGAAAGTTGAAATCAAGTTGAAGTTGAAATGGAAAGTTCTAAAAAGTTACGATTCAAAAAGTTTTTGCCTGTAGTCATAATCACTGTTTTTGCACTTATTCTAATTGGAGGGATGGTTAGAAGTACTGGAGCTGGAATGGGCTGTCCAGATTGGCCAACTTGTTTCGGTCAAGTGGTTCCTCCGACTAGTATTGATCAGCTTCCTGCTGATTATCAGACTCGATTTGCAAAACCTGGCCGTATAGTCGCAGTTTTTAATCCTATTCATACATGGACTGAGTACTTCAATAGAATGGCTGGTGTATGGACTGGAATTGCTTCAATTATCTTATTTGTCCTTTCATTTGCTTATAAAAAAGAAAATAAGAAGGTTGTTTGGCTATCTGGCCTAGCTCTGTTCTTAGTGGTTCTAAATGGTGGTGTAGGAGCAATGGTTGTAAAATCACACTTACACCCTGGGGTGATTACGATTCATATGCTCTTGGCGATATTCCTAGCTTTTGCCCTTGCTCATTTAAAATATGAAGTGACGGAAATTGAATTTCTTCGCAAGCATAATGTCGACCGCTACAAAGACTTCTTATGGGTTCTTGTTGGCCTAGTTGTCATTCAAATTGTTCTTGGTACACAAGTTAGAGAGCAAATTGATTTAATTACTAATACTGAGCCGAATTTATCGCGAACAAATTGGGTTGATCGTCTTGATATGATCTTTTATATCCACCGTTCATTCTCAATTCTAATTCTTTTAGGCTTTTCTTACACTCTTAGAAAAATTATGGAAGAGTTTAAAGATAACTCTTTTGTCCAAAAGAAGTGTATCTCTATTATGTTAGTATTAATTGGTGTCATCACAGCAGGTGTCATCTTAGCGTATCTGGCATTCCCAGCATTTGCTCAACCAGTTCACTTACTATTTGCAATTTTACTATCATATTTTATTTATGAATTATTAATCATCCTTAAAAAATCACAAGAAGTGGAGCTGTAATGTATCGTACACTTGCCTTCATCAATATCTTATTAACATTAGGTTTAATTGTCATTGGTGGGTTAGTGAGTGCGGACTTCACTGGCCTAGAATGTACTTCTTGGCCAATTTGTTATGCGGCGACTGTTGATAAGTCGTCAATATATCCAATACTTCACAGAATTTTTGCTGGAATTATTATTGTTTTAAATACATTTCTCTTTATTAAGCACCCAAAAGAGAAGTCTGTTCGTTTAGGTTTATTCCTTCTCGTTCTCCAATCACTTCTAGGTGGGATTAACTTTATTTATAAATTACCAACTTTAGTTAGTGTTTTTCACTTAATTCTAAGCTTTGCCTATATCGCTATCTTTTCTCAACTTTTTTATCCAGTTGTAGAAAAACAAGATTTGAATTTAAAAGGTTATTCTCCTTCAGCAAAAGACCTTGTTTTCATTATGTTACTTATTGCTTTTGTACAGTTCTTCTTTGGTGGAATCGTTCATCAAACGGCAACAAAAGATGTATGTGGGCTAGGGGATAATATTAATATCTTATGTCAGACGGCGGAGGGGCTAAGTTTTTGGCCTTCAACTGTAGCTGCGCAAATTCATTCTCTTCATAAGTATCTTGGAGTTCTATTTCTAGGCTTCTTACTAGCTTTTCTTTTCAATATCAGAAAAACGATCACACTCTTACACGGAAAGGCCTTTAAGCAATTTTCGTTGCTAACAGGAAGTTTAGTTACTTTATTTCTCATTCACTTATTTAATGCAAAGAGATTATTCTTACTAACTGATACAACTTACTTTCAAGTACTACACCTTTTATTAGCAGTAATCATCACTCTAAATCTACTGTTCTTATTCCAGTGGTTTAAGCGTTTTGAAGAAACATATTTTGGTGGATATAGGCACACAGTTGCAAGTGACTTATTAAGTTTAACCAAACCACGTCTAGGTTTACTTGTTGTTTCGACAATTGTTTCGGGAATTCTTCTAACAGGACAATATGTCGATTTCTTCTATTTGATTAATGCACTTATTTTTTCAATTTTGATCGTGATGTCAGCAACGACAATTAATTGCTACATGGAGATTGAAGTTGATTCAAATATGGCCCGTACAAAAGATCGCGCTCTTCCTGCTGGAAGAATAAAACCAATTTATGCCGTTATTCAAGGTTGGGCCCTTTTCATCCTTGGCTTCAGTCTAACTTATGTAAATGTAAATAAAGTTACTGCATTGCTCGGTGCGTTGGCATTTTTTTCTTACCTTTATGTGTATACGCCAATGAAGAGAAAAAGTCCTGCTGCGTTATTTGTTGGTGCTCTACCTGGTGCAATTCCACCGGTAATGGGCCGCACAATTGTAACTGGCGAGATTGATGGTCTAGCAATTTTATTGTTTGGAATTCTGTTTATCTGGCAAATTCCACACTTTATGGCCATCTCAATTTACCATAAACAAGATTACGCGGAAGGGGATATTAAGGTCTATCCTCACTACTACTCGATTGCCAAAATGAAGGTCTGTATTGCTCTTTGGACATTACTCTTATTTTTATTTAGTAGTGCTGGCTACTTCTTCGATCTTAATTCTAAGAACTTTTTTATCGCCTCTCTAGTCGTGAACGGCGTATTTTTCGCACAGAGTTTGCAAAGTTTTTTTATTCATGATGAGCCGAGTTATGTGACTTGGGCCCGACAATATTTTTGGGGTTCTATAATCTATTTACCACTCTTGCTATCATTGATGATTTTCCTTAGCTAAATCGTGGAAAATGTTATAAAAAAGGGTTAAAATTTATCAATTCAAATTAATAAAGTATTTCAATAGAAGGAAGGTCTATGGGATTTTTGACACCTGTTTTAGCTACAGTTGTTAGTACAACTTCTAAGCAGATGAGTCTTTGGGAAAGAATGAAACCACCTGAAGATATCTCTGTGCACGGTCACTTAATCGATTGGTTATTTGGCTACACTACTTACATGAACCTCTTTTTCTTTGCATTAGTATGTGCAGGATTATTTGGTTTCTCTTACTTTTATTCAGCAAAGAGACACCCAAAGCCTTACTATACTTATGGGAATAAGAAGATTCATATCATCATCGCGACAGTAATTGGTCTATCGGTATTCCTAGGAATCGATATGAACATTACAAGAATGTCGAATGAAGACTATGTAAATGTTTTTGCTAAGTGGCCAAAAGAGGACGAGAATCCACTTCGTATTCAAGCACTTGGTCAGCAGTGGGCATGGCACTTCAGATATGCTGGTGCAGACAATGTTTTCAATACTGAAGATGATGTTGTTCAGTTAAATGACTTAAGACTGCCTGTTGGTCGTAAAGTTGTTATTCAAGTACTTTCAAAAGATGTAATTCACTCACTATATTTTCCAAATGCTCGTCGTAAGGTTGATGCAATTCCTGGTCGTTTAACTCGTCTATGGTTTGAACCAACTAAAGCTGGTACTTGGGATATTGCTTGTGCAGAGATGTGTGGAACATATCACTATAGAATGAAAGCTTCTCTTACTACTTACTCTCAAGAAGACTATGCTGCTTGGATTGCAGAGGCTCAAGAGAAAGCTATTCATGAGAATGACCCTGAAAACCCTGAATTATTCTGGGGTTGGAAGTGGCAGTACTAATTACAAGATAACTTTTAGGAGAATATAAAATGGCATTTTTCGAGCAACATATTCACTCAGAGCCAAAGACTTTCATCTCAAAGTATATTTTTTCTTATGATCACAAAGTGATCGGAAAACAATTTCTTTGGTACGGAATCATTGGTCTAGGTTTAGGTGGGATGATGGCCCTTATGATTCGCTGGACACTAGCGTTTCCTGGAGAGGCATTCCCAATTCTAGGTAACTTACTTTTCCCTTCAACAGGAGGAGTAGTTCCCCCAGATACGTACGCGATGCTTTTTACTATGCACGGTACGATCATGATTTTCTACGCTATTACACCAATTCTAATTGGGGCGTTCGGAAACTATCTTATCCCACTGCAAATTGGGGCAAGAGATATGGTCTTCCCTTTACTTAATATGCTTTCTTTTTGGATTGCAGCTGCTTCAGCGTTAATTCTTGTTGCATCTCTATGTTTACCACTAGGTGCTGCAGCAGGTGGTTGGACTTCATACCCAACTTTATCAACGCTAATTGGTTCACCAGGGGCCGGGCAAACTCTTTGGACACTTGCTCTTTTCCTTCTTGGTGTTTCTTCAACAATGGGTGCAGTTAACTATATTACAACGGTTATCGTTCTTAGAGCTCCGGGTATGGGATACTTTGATATGCCACTATCTGTTTGGGGTCTATGGCTAACAGCTATTCTAAACGCGATTTTCCTTCCAGTTCTTGGTGCAGGTCTTTTACTTCTATTATTTGACCGTGTATTTGGAACAACTTTCTTCCTAGCTGGTGCTGCTGCAACTACTGGGACAGGTGATCCAATCCTTTACCAACACGTATTCTGGATTTTCGGTCACCCTGAAGTATATATCCTTATTCTTCCTGCATGGGGGATTGTATCTGACTTACTTTCTTTCTTTGCAAGAAAACCAGCATTTGGTGCGAAAGCAACTGCGCTTTCAATGACTTCAATTACAATTCTTTCAACAATTGTATACGGTCACCACATGTATACGACTCAAATGAGTCCACTTTTAACTCAAACGTTTATGACTCTTACAATGACGATCTCAATTCCATCTGCAATCTTCTTTGCAAACTGGTTAGGGACTATCTGGAAAGGGTCGATCAAATTTGATACTCCAATGATCTTCTCACTTGGTGTTGTATTCGTATTTGGTCTTGGTGGTCTAACTGGTCTATACCTAGCAACAGTTACAACTGACCTTTACCTACACGATACATACTTCGTAGTTGGTCACTTCCACTACACGATGGCAGCTTCTGTTCTTCTTGGTGGATACGCAGCAATTTATTTCTGGATGCCGAAAATGTTTGGTAAATTCCTAAATGAATTCTGGGGTAAAGTACACTTTTGGATCACAATGATTGGTCTAAATGGTGTATTCATGGGAATGATGATTGTTGGATACGCAGGTATGCACAGACGTCTTTATAACCCATTTGTTTACGAATTCATGGAAAGACTAATCCCAATTAATGCATTTGTTACTTACTCTGCATTACTTATGGGTCTAGGACAAATTCCTTTCGTGATCAACTTTGTTTACACAATTTTCTTTAAGAAAGAAAAAGAACCAGTACCTAACAACCCTTGGAATGTTGGTACTCTAGAGTGGACAATTCCATCTCCTTCACCAGTTTATAACTTCAAAGAAGTTCCTGTTGTTAAGTGTGGACCACACGAATTAGGAAACCCTAATCTTCCAGAAGGTAAGGATTTCCAATATCAAACTGAAGAATTAGTTGAGGCGTAATTAGAATGAACCAAGTAATGTCGAATAAAGAACTAGAAGCGAGAAAGATCACATCATCAATTGCGATGATTGTCCTACTTGTTTCTTTTACAATGCTCTTTGCTACGATGCTACTTGGTTATTCTGTTTACCGTCTAACTGTTGATGTATGGCCACCAATGGGAATGCCGAGAATACCTCTTACAATCCCTGTGGTTAGTACAATAGTTATTGCGTTAAGCTCTGTGACTCTAGTGTTGTTTGAATCAGCATTCAATAAACAAAACACTAAGGCCATGAGACTTTATTTCGCATTAACTTACTTATTAGGTCTTGGTTTCATGTTTGTTCAATGGCAACTTTGGAACTCAATGGCCGCGATGGGACTTCAAGCTTCTGGCGGAGTATTCCCATCTTTATTTTATGCATTAACTTGGACACATGCTGCGCATATTGTTCTAGGTTTAATTGCACTTTTATTTCTTTTGCCTGTTTCGATTAATGGTTACAGTGTAGAGAAGGTAACTTGGGTAGAGAATGTATCTAAGTTTTGGCACTTTTTAGGTGTCGTTTGGTTAGTAATGTTTATCGTTATGTTTGTATTTTAAGAGGATAGCTATGAAGAAAATGGCATTAACTTTAACAGCAATGTTTACAATTTTATCTTTGGTTTCTTGCCAGGAAAACCACTTCAAAGAAGATAAAGTATTCGCAGGTGGCCTCTATGTTGAGAAAGATGTTCTTAACAGAGGGAAGCAAATTTACACTGAATACTGTATGCCTTGTCACGGTGTTGACGGTGACGGAAAAGGTGTAGCAGCTAAGGCAATGAAAGTTCCACCACGTGACTTTACTAAAGGTGTCTTCAAATTTGGAGAAGTTGAAGCAGGAACTCTTCCACACGATAAGCACTTATACAAGATTCTTGAGAAAGGTCTTCATGGAACAGCAATGCTTCCTTGGGACTTAACTGAAGATCAAATGTTTGAAGTTGTTCAATACATCAAGACTTTCGCTCCATCTGTTTGGGAAGGTAAAGATAAAGAACTTGGTAAACAAATTACTCTTGGTAAAAACCCATATGGTGTTGCTCACATCCAGTCTGCAATTGAAGAAGGTAAGAAGGTTTACCACTCAGATGCAATGTGCTGGTCATGCCACAGAGCTTACGTACCAAAAATGGAGCTTGCTCAGCTTACAGGTATGAGTGAAGGTGACTTCTCTGATGCAGATTATCAGTCTAAGCTTCAAGAAACAGAGTGGGGATTCAAATCTCTTCCACCAGATTTTACTTGGAACACAATTCGTTCAGCTGAAACAGTTGAAGAGATTGCTCTACGTTTAGCTGCTGGTGTTGGTGGTACAGCTATGGCCGCTTGGAAAGGTACTCTTACTGATGACCAAATCTGGGCCGTTGCACACTATGTAGACTACCTAAAGAGTTTAAAAGATACAGAAGCTCGTAAAGAGTTAATGGATCGTATTAAAAATCAATAAGAGTTAAATAATGACTAGTTTAGGTATAAGAAGATCAAATTCACTAATCGAAACGCTTGTCTCAAAGAAGGCGTTTTGGTTAGTTTTTGTTCTTTATTTCTTTTCTGTACCTTTTTTCAAATCGGTTTTCAGAGAACTTCCTCCTGAGCTACCTGTCGTAAAAGAACTGCCGGCCTTTTCACTTACTAATAGTTTTGGAAAAACATATGGGTCTAAAGAATTAGAAGGTCGCGTTTATATTGCGAATTTCATTTTCACAAATTGTCCGTCTAGTTGTCTTAGACTTACGGCCGAGATGCAAAAGATTCAAAAGAGAGTAAGAGGTTTAGGACAAAAAGTTGCTCTTGTTTCATTTACTGTGGATCCTGAAACAGACAATCCTAAAACACTATTCAAATACGCTAGAAAACATCAAGCGAACCCTTATATTTGGACTTTCTTAACTGGAAAGACTGAAGATATGCAAGCTACAATCATAGACGGCTTTGGAACTGAGATGGGGAAAATGCAAGAAGTTGAAGCTAATGTTAATGGTGAAACGGTAACAATGTTTGATATTGCACACTCTGAAAAACTTGTTCTTGTTGATGGACATGGTAAAATCAGAGGTTATTACGATTCAACTAGTAAAGATATTAATAAGCTAATGATTGATCTTGGTTTATTAGTTAATAAAGAACAGTACTTAAAAAATTAATTTATTATAAATGGAGAATAAAATGGCTGAAGGCGCACATCATTCACACAAGAAATTATATATTTTTATTTTCTTCGTTCTAACGTTCCTAACAGTTGTGGAACTTATCATCCCTGGGATGACAAATATTGCAAAGTTTTACCGCGATAGTGCTCTAGTTCTTTTAGCATTAGGAAAAGCTTTCCTAGTTGCTTACTACTTCATGCACTTAAATGAAGAAACAAAGTGGACTCGTTTTGTTGCTGCAATTCCTATTTCAGCTGGAGTTTACGCTACTGTGCTTATTTTAGAATCAATGTTTAGATAATAAGACAAAAAGGAGTTTGTATGTCTGAAAACACGAATACGACTACACAACAAGTACCAAGTAAAGAGCCATTACCAGTAAAAGACGGACAATTTACTGCAAAGACAAGTTGGATTATTGGATTTTTAATTGTTGGGCTCCTGATTTTAAAAACATTCATTTACACAAAAGATAAAAAAAGACACGGAAAATAAAAAAAGCCTGCATCGATTGCAGGCTTTTTTTTTATTAACACGTAATTAATTGTGCAATTAAATCCTTACTACTAATTCCTTCTATTCCTAAAACTAAGCAAAAAATCTTATTCTCGTTAATAAATACACCGGCACTGTATCCTGGGCCATTTCCATCATGACCAAAATAGCTACCAAAATTTGAATTTGGATCACCTAAAATTCCATATCCATAATGTGGAGAGAAGTACTTACCGTTGAATGGGATTTTATAAAGAGTTGTATAAGTTTTAAGTGTTTTACTTGAAAGAAAGTTTTCAAAAAAAATATAATTGAAAACTTTTGTTATCTCTTCAGGAGTCGATTTTATAAGGCCATGTGAAACCCATTGTGGATGATAAATCTCTCTTGCATCTTCAACGTTTAAGTAAAAACTTTTTTGTGTTGGAAAAGTTAAACTTTTAAATTCTTCTTGAGTAATAATCGATTTGGTATTTTTAAGTTGTAACTTTTTAATAAAAAAAACTTCAATCAATTCTTCAAAAGTTTTTGAATATATTTTTTCTAAAATTTTTTTCAAAAAAAGATAACCAATATTCGAATATAAAAAATTATTTTCTGTTTTAGATTGTTGGCCTTGCTTTGTCACAATACTAATTAGTTCACTCTCGCTTAATGGCCTGCTAGGACAAGTGGTTACAGCATTCTTATATTCGTTTGTATAACCATAATCACCTAAGCCTGAACGATGTAAAAGTAATTCAGCAATTGTCGTATTCTTTAGCCATTCATAATTCATACAACTAATAAACGTAGATAGCTTATCTTCTAGTTTTAATTTTTTATTTTCAATTGAATGAAATATTAGAGATGCGATAATTGTTTTAGTTATACTATAGATAGGAAAGGTATTACTTTTAAACTTGGTATCAACATTGTTTGCAATTAAGTTAAAGCTTTTATTCGTTCGATATGAAAAGTGATAAGAGCAGTTTAAATTATCTAATAATGTTTTGATTTCTTTTATATTCATAAGTAATAAAAAAGCCTGCATTGAGCAGGCTTATGTAGTTTGTCTATAGATTTAAATTATTCAATATATTCAATGCTAATAATTTTATCGCCTTTCTTAACTTTTTTTAAGATTTCTAAACCATCAACAACCTGACCAAATACAGTATACTTATTATCCAGATGAGGAAGTGCTGTTAAAGCAATATAGAACTGAGAATCAGCACTGTTCTCATCTGTTAAAGTACGTGCCATGGCCATAGTTCCGGTAACATGACTTATATTATTAAATTCTGCCTGAATCTTTTTACCTGAACCACCACTACCAGTAGCTGTAGGATCACCGGTTTGAATAACAAAGTTCGGTATTACACGATGGAATGATAAACCATCATAGAATCCACTTTGAATTAGTTGGATTATACGTGCAACTGTATTAGGTGCCTTTTTTGGGTAAAATTTAAACGTAATATTCCCATGAGAAGTCTTAATAATACCCTCTGATTCAGATAATCCGGTACGATCTACATTTATTTTAAAGACATCGACCTTTTTGTCCGATACCTCTTCCTGTGTTTTTGTATCAGTGTTCTTAGTACATCCTATAAAGATGAAGAGAAACAGGGATATTCTTACAAGCTTTACAATAGTCATTATTTAAATTCTCCTTTTCTAATGAAATTATGATAGGAAATTAAAAAAAATGCAAAAAAAGTAAAAAAAAAGAAAAAAGAGTGTTGACATATGAAACGAGGTCACATAAATTACGTTTCACCTTGAGAGATGAACGAAACAAATTACTGCTTAAAACAGTGAGAAGTTATCTTGTGGGCGTGTAGCTCAGTTGGGAGAGCACCTGCTTTGCACGCAGGGGGTCGCAGGTTCGACTCCTGTCATGTCCACCATTTATTTCAAGAGGCTCTTTAACATTTTAATATAGTATAAAAGATTTGCTACTTAGGTGGCAAACAAGATGAGAAGAAATCCAAAATAAGTTTTAAACGGTTTTTGAAAGATCTGACGTAACTGAATCATTGAAGTTAC
>NZ_JBEBMR010000003.1:0-566639 GCF_043196685.1 Halobacteriovorax sp. RZ-2 | reverse complement strand
GTGGCAATTGACGCCTCCAAAACCAGCACGCCTACGGCTTGCTTTTAACTAAGCAAGTTATGTATTAAAAAATGATATTTGGAATTTGTTTTGGAAATGGTGCCTAGAACTGGACTTGAACCAGCAAGCCTTGCGGCACACGGCCCTCAACCGTGCGTGTTTACCAATTTCACCACCTAGGCACATTGAAATCACTTGAATTCTTTAGATATATTAATCACTTAGAATTTAATTGGCAACGAAAAATCTTGCTTGATATTGACCCGCTGTGGCATTGTGCCTTAAGCTTATGATATGAGAGTTTTTCTTCTATTTGTGCTGTTTGCACTATCATCTACCGCAGCTGCGCGAGAGTACACGAAACCCGTTGATTACGCTGAGTATACAGTGGTTATCGAGGCCCCTATTGATGTGGTGTGGGACTATAATTCTAAAAATGAAAATGCCCGCCAGTGGTCGACTTATTTCTACAAAATTGTATCTTGCCCCATTTCTGAGTGTCCTTGGAATGCAAATTTAAAGGATAGTGATATTGGTTTTACTCGTCGCTGTTATCGACGAGAGAGCGAGAAGGGGACTTTCTGGGATGAAACGACCACCAAAGTCACGAAAGCTCAAGGAGAGTACTATAAGCAAATTAGGGCCTATAACTTCAATGAGTTTATGGACTTTATGAACTACGATGAAAAGGGAGAGTTTCTTGTGGAGCAATTCTATAAGAAGCTTGATGAAAATAAGACGTCTCTAACGTTTCGCTCTGGTTACATAGACCGTCTTGAGCTTGAGAGTCCGCCCTCTAAATTTGAATACTTTTTTTGGAACCAGATCTTTAATTTTATAACAAAGAGAAGTGTTACCAATACCTTTAAGTGGAACTTGATTAATATAAAGGCGCATATTGAGCAGGGAGAAAATTATAAGAGAATTCACCCGTATAGCTCAAATAATGCTGACTTCTATTAGTCTTTTAGGTGAAAGCGGTAAAACTTGTTAAGGTTTTCGTAGATCGTAGGCCTTGAGCTCGCAAGCTCTGGTGCTCTTTCAAAGTACATCAGAGAGAGCTTGGAAAAATCACCATTCATCTCTTTTAAGGCAAGCTTTCCAAAATCAATTTCAAATTGTTTTTCATTGAACTTCAACCATTTTTCAAAGGGCCACGCACTATCGATGGACTTTATGCCTGGGTAGAAATTTGTCTTTCTTTTAAAGATTGGTAGACAGGCGTAGTATGAAGTCAGAATACGTTGCTCTTCTTCGATTGATTCGTGCCACTTTTTCTCACTGTAAAAAACTAAGATTGAATTTAATATTTTATCTTTTTCTGAGTTCGTGAGCTCATTAAATAGAGAGGTTTGCGATGTAAGAAAGTCACTCCAAAATAATCGATTTTGCTCGTATTTCTTTTTCAAAAGATTTCTTCGTATTTTATGAGAATAGTGCTTATAGAAGAAATAACCAAATAGGAGAATAAAGAATATAAGAACTGGGGCGATAATCATGATGTCAGCATAACATAAAAAAGCGGCCAATTGAATTGACCGCAAGTTATTAGATAACAATTAGATTACTTTAAATACTTCATCGAAGCTAAAGCGGACTTTTTCAAGATCCTTGTACTTGTCCTCATCTGACCTGTAGCCAAGGGCCACAGTTCCAAGAGTTTTGTACTTTGTACCTTCAAGACCTAAGATTTTGTCGTACTCTTCAGGAACAATCCCTTCGATAGCGCAAGTATCAATTCCTTGAATCGCTGCTGTCATTAGAAGCTGTCCCATGGCAATATAAGTTTGGCGTTGTGACCACTCTGGAATCGTTTTTGAGCGAGGCCCATCAATAAGGGCACCTTTCATGACATCAAAGTAGCCCTGTAAACTTTCACGTTCAACATTTCTTTGCTGAGCAATTGATTGGACAAATTTTTCAACGTATTCCTCGTCGAGCTCTGTTAGGTAAGCAAGTACAACATAGTGAGAAGCATCAGTTACTTGAGATTGTCCCCAAGAATGCTCTCTTAATTTTTCGCGTGTTTCCTGATCGTTTACTAAAATAAACTTCCAAGGTTGTAGGCCAAATGAGCTGGCCGCAAGCCTTAAAGATTCATTTAATACATGTAAATCCTCATCTGAAATTTTCTTTGTTTTATCAAAAATCTTTGTAGCATAACGCCAATTAAGTGCTTTTATAATTTCTTCATTCTTCATGTGTGCTCCACTGGTTATATATCTTATCCGCTTCAGCTTTAAGTTTTTGGATCTCTTTTAGATCAACATTATTTGAACATAGAAGCTTCTGCGGGATTGTTTTTGCTTTTTTCTTTAATTTCTTCCCACTTGTCGTGGTTGTAATGTAGACAATTCTTTCATCCTCAAGACAACGTTTCTTCTCAACCATTCCTTTTTCAATAAGGCGCTTAATTAATGGAGTTAAAGTCCCGTTATCAAGGGAAAGCTTTTCACCTAGTTGAGACATATTCATCTTGTCATTTTCCCATAAGGCAAGCATGACAAGGTATTGTGGGTAGGTGAGGTTAATCTCTTCAAGATATGGCCTATACTGACTTGTAATTAACTTACTCAGTCTGTAGAGACTAAAACATACTTGATTGTCGATTAATAGAATGTCTTCACTCATTTCTTGAAACTCTTTTCAATATCTTTCTCTAAGCTTTCAGGCTTATCAATTGGGGCATATCTTTTTATTGGATGCCCTTCACTATCAACGAGAAATTTTGTGAAATTCCACTTGATTTTCTTACTGCCCAATAGACCTGGTAACTCGTCTTTAAGATATTGGTAAAGTGGGTGAGTGTTGTCTCCATTAACATCAATTTTTTCAAAAAGTGGAAACGAAGTTTTAAATGTTAAGTCGCAAAACGACTGAATATCTTCTGAGCTTCCTGGCTCTTGTTTTCCAAATTGGTTACATGGGAAGGCCAAGATCTCTAGCTTACCTTGGTACTTATCATAGAGCTTTTGTAGTCCTTCATATTGAGGTGTAAAGCCACATTTACTTGCTGTATTTACAATAAGGAGACTCTTTCCTTTAAATTCAGATAGAGATCTTTCATTTCCTCTAATATCAACTGCTTTATAATCATAGATGCTCATACATAATCTCCTGGGGATTAGTTTATATGAGTATTATATATTACAAAATTATATTGTGTGCAATATAATTGTAAAAAATAAGATACTGAAGTAAATTCAATATCTTATTTGTACTTACGATCAAATAGAGGAGGTCTGGCATGTCTTTCCATGTATTCATTCACTCTATATTCATCTTGATCTTGACCCTGATCTTGCGAAGCAGGTGTACGCTCCATTTTCTTTTCTTCCATTTTCTCTTCACGTGACTGATTACGTTCTTGACTTGCGCGCTGCTCTTCTTCACCGTGAATCAGCCTCTGAACAGATGGGTCGTTCTCATCTATAATGGCCGTATAGCGCTCACCATAAACCTCCATGCTGAATGCAAGGAGAGTCAGTGTAATTAAGATATATGTGAGGACTTTCATTTTAAACCTCTTTCCTCTCTATCAAAATACTCTTATTCGTATATGAGAAAGTGAGTATCAGTTAACGAGACACCTTTCTTACGTTCTTTTGAAGCAGGCATACGATCTCTGTCATGCTTCATTTTTGCTTTCTTATCTTTTTTCATCATTTGATGAGTTTCTGACTTCTCAGACATTTTCTTCTGCTTATCTTTACGTGCAAACGCTGGCGTAGTCAGTAGGACAACAATTAAAGTCATGGGAATTAGTTTCATATCTTACCTCTTTTTTGTGTTATAGCTCTATTAGCTCTTTGGTTTGATTATGAAACTGTACTTTGGATTTTTTATGTAATTATTGTGGATATTGATTGATAGTTTTTTACTTGTAAGGTCTCTTATATTTTTCGTCACTATCTTGAATATGACCATTTTCATCTTCAGTTGGAATGCTTGCGGGGAATCGACTTTGTTCAATTTCTTTCGGAATAATTGGGCCCATTCCATCGTCATCAATTTTGAAGAGCTTTGCTTGAGTATCGTCAATAGGCGTTGGTGAATGGATTTCATTATCCACAATGATATAAGAAAAACTATTTGAGGCCATGAGTGTACAGATCAATACAATTAAAGAGAATGCTTTCATTGGCCTTGTTACCTTTATTTGATTAAAATAGCGAAAATAGTTTTACTAATTTTAACTATCGGAATTTTATTTATATACTTTATTTAATAAATACTTTTCCGTGTAAATGTAATGGGTTACACATTGTCTAAATCAATTACTGAATTCATTCATCAGAAACGACTTTCTTCAATGCAGTCATTCTTTGATGTGGGCATTAAACGCTTTTCTCGCATCACCCTTGATGAGCTTAGAAGGGCCATGGAGCTTATTGAAGGTGAGTATAAGAAGCTCGTGAGCTGTTCAACTCAAAAACTCCTGAACCAGACCTGTTTAGTGTGGGGCCAACCGCAATCTCATTGTACGATCCATCTTCACTCAGGTGGTTATGTGACAGGACATGAGTATACAAGTGCCCAATTCTGCCAAGCACTCTTTAGTGAACATAATGAGTCTTCGTATATCATCTGCCCAGATTATCCATTATCTCCAGAGTCGAGTATTCCTGAGATTACAAGTTGGTGCCTAGCTCTTTTAAATGATCTTCATCTAAAAGGAGTGACGTCTTTTACGCTAACAGGTGTCTCTGCTGGTGCAAACCTTGCGACTCTACTTAGCTTGGCCAATAACAACTTGGGTGATAAGAGCTTTAAAATTACAGACCTTCATCTTTTAACAGGCCATTATCAAAGTGACTTTGAGACAACTTCGGCCAATAAGTATGAAAGTGGAGAAGAGAGTGGATTATCGAAATCCATGCTCTTAAAACTTTTGGATTATGCAATTTCAAATAGAGAAGTTCATATGCAGGACCCTGCGATCTTTCCACTTTATAGTGATGAACTTGAATCATTACCAAAGACTTATATCTATGCCGCTAAGTATGATGTTCTCTATGATGACAGTTTAATGTTCTATGAGAAGCTACTTAGAGAAGGAGTGGATGTGACATTCAAAGAATTTTCACATGGCTTCCATGCATGGTCCAATCATGTTCTTGAAAACGATGCACTTCTAAGCTACGCGAAGGAATATATCTTTAATGAGATTAAAGATTCGTAGATTCCTGTTGATCTAATCTTTTCCAAATAAGCTCTATGGATATGGCCACTAAATTGGCCAATATCCTCAAGTATGAAACTCTCAAATGTCGCGTAAATAGGCGTATTTAGAAGATTTCATGAGTGACGATAAAATCTAACTTGAGAGGGGTTTTATGAAGGCTCAATGGGGTTTCTATAGACGTAATTTAGCAATTGGAGAGTTATATTCTCTAAAAGGCCTTCTTAAATTAATTACTCTATTTTCATTATTCTTTTTCATCTCCCTTACAATTTTAATCCTAATTATTTTATTTGATTATATTCCCTATATTCCAAATATAAGCTTCATCCTTGTGGCATCTTTATTGATTTATCAACTTCGATTCTCTAATAAACCTGAGGAGCTATTCGGAGAGTTACTCTTTCCAAGTAAGGCCTTAAAGAAATGGTTCGAAAGAAGTTTTATGATCTGCTGCTTATCTCTTATCATTTCTTTCTTTTGTCTTTCGATGCTTAGGTATATCCGCTATTCATCTGCAAATACGCAACAGTTGTTGTCATACTTTCATATGGCCAAACCTGTATATGCTTTTGTTTTTATCAAGAATCGGCCTGATGATTTTTTAGCCTACTATGATAAAGGTATGCCTTTAGATCGCGATTTTAGATGGCTCAATGACGATATCCTTATTAAGGCAATGGTTGTTAATAACAGACACGAATTATTAGTAAAATTCTTATCTAACAAGAAAGGCCTCAATATCTCCTCGGCCCAATAATGAATTCTTATATCTTGTGTGAGTAAGTTTAATTAGTTAAAATTTATCCATGGCACGTATAAAATTATCGACACCTCAAAGAGAAGCAGATTTTAAAACAAAAATCGAGCTAACAATTAACTTCGTCAATTATGGAAATCATATGGGAAATGATGCTGTGGCAACACTTTGTCATGAAGGACGTCTGCGTTTTCTAAAGTCCCTTGGCCATGATGAACTAAATTGTTTTGGGAAGTCTCTCATTCAAGCTGACGCTGCTTACATGTACCGCGGAGAAGCTTTTCACGGAGACATTTTAGAAGTTGAAATGTTTGTCGAAGATATTAGTGAATACGGCTATGACCTTCTATATAAGTTCACTTGTGGTGATCGTCTTATTGCTTACGCTAAAAATGGACTAGTCTTCTTTGACTATGAAGAGCGAAAGCTTGCCAAGGCGCCTCAGGCCTTTCTTGACCACTTTAAGAAATAGACTGCCTATAATTTGAGGAAGTCTATTCACGCTAATTAGTTGATTTTTGTATCTGCTTGAACCACCTGTACAATTATTATTTATAATTGAATGGAGGGGATATGGGCGCTAATTCAAATAGTTCATTAGTTGAGCTTAAGAATTTGGATTATACTTTCCCTGATGGCGAAGTTATTTTTAAGAATGTTTCCTTAAAAGTTGGCGCCGGTGAATTTGTCATTTTACTTGGAAAGAATGGTTCAGGTAAAAGTACTCTTATCAATCTTGTTCTAGGTGTATATAATCCGCTAAATGGTCATGTTAATGTTTTTGATATGGCCCCAACGCATAATCGTTCAAAGATCTTTAAGAAAATGTTCTTTAACTCACATGATTTTGATTTTGATGAAAACTCTCGTGTTGGTTTCATTTTAGATAATTATCAAATTCTTTATCCTGATTATGATATCGAAAAAGAAAAAAGTCTCCTCGCTGATTTTGAGCTCGATCGAGATAAGTGTATCCATGAGCTTTCTACTGGAATGAAGGTTCGTGTTCAAATCATTGCGGCCATCGCATCTGGTACACCTCTTATCCTAATTGATGAGATAACTGCCGTTCTTGATCGAAAGGCACGTAAGTTGTTAGGTGAGCTTTTATCAAAAGAGTGTGCATCTGGGCGAAGTGTTGTGATGGCAACAAATATACCTGAAGATACGACATTAAACAGTAATAGAGTTCTTACAATTAGGTCTCATGGGATTGTCGATTATGAAGCAGCATAGTGTTCTTGGAAATCTTATTGTTAATAATATCAAAGAGAATAAGAATGTCATTTTTCTTAAAACTCTATTCTTTCTTCTTTGTCTTTTTTTATCTTGGATTGTTTATTCAAAATTTGAACTAAATATTCTACCAATTACTGCATTTTCAGTTATTTTTATTTCGATTGTTTTAAATAAGAGTCGCTCTCAGACCATTAGATCGCCTTATAAATTGACCGGGAGTCTATATAATTTAACTCTTCCAATTAGTCTGTTTCACAAAATGTTGCTTCAAGCTTTTGGATTTTTCTTCTCTTATTTTTATAGCATCATAGCAGGTCTTTACATGGCCGACTTTCTTTTATTAAATTCTTCTCAAAACGATATGAATGATGAAAAGGTTATATTATCTACTATGCTTTTATTCATTTTTTTTGCTAATTCATTTAATGTAAGAACTTTTGCCTTTCAAGAGCGACATCAATTTAATCGACTTTTTAGAAATCCTCTTATTTCTTTAACTAATATTCCTTTTTTAGTTCTAAATGTTATATTTATTGGGATTTCTCTGCTTCTCCTAGGTGTTGTTATTACTGAGGATAGTGCAATTTGGATTTTTCCACTATTTTTATGCCTTTTTATCATTCATACTTTTGTAAGAGTTTATAAAGATGATAGGCCATATAATGAGCATAAGAAGTTTCGCTTATTACAAACAAGTTTAAAGAAGCAGCTGATCCTTAACTTAAAGCTCACATCAAGTCTTGGGATAGGTGCTGTTTTACTTTTCTATTTTATCTCAAGCTTTAATCACATAAATTATAATTCATATATCGTTCATTCTGGATTTGGATTTATTAAAGAAGCTAAATTCATAACACTTTTAAAAGATAAAGATTCGAGTAAGTTTATTAAATATTATGATAGTGGAATGCCTGATGATAAGCAGTACCAATGGCTGAATGAAAAGGTCATTTTTGAATTTGCGACAAGGTTTGATCGAAAGGATATTATCCTTCATCTTCTTCCTAGTAAGATTTCTGAATATGATAGTTATATCTGTCAATTAAATGAAGACAAGAAATGTCACCCAGGAAGTTTATTAAACTTTATGGTGGTTATGAATAGCCAGAAGTTTCTAACTTATCTCTTAAAGAATAATGAGTATAAAATCGAAGATCATACTCTTAGTAATAATCTTTTATTGGCCGCAAAGGAATGTAAGGGACGGTCTATTGCATCTATTCTAGATTCAGACTTAATAAAAAATGATAAGGATAAGAGTGAGCTTTTTAATACATTAGGAGAGTCAAGTGAGCCTGAGTGTAAGAAAGCGATGAGGGATATAATTAGTAGAGCATATCTTAAAAAATAAAAAAGGCCTCAAACGAGGCCTTTTCTTTTATTTGAATTAATCGATTTTTTGAATTTGATGAATATATTCTCTGTACTCTTGAATATTGTCATTTTGAGCTTGGATATTATCTAGCTCTGGAAGATCAACGTTATCGAAGATATTTTTAACTTTCTTATCGATCTCGTGCTTAACACCAATTGATAGAAGGAAGTCATAACACTTAAGTGCTTCTTCGATCTTCTTATTCGCTTCATGCATCGTTGCTGCATTTGACGTTTCAAAAGTAGAAGGAAGTTCTAGCTTTCCTAGTTTTCCACCTGATACAACGTGAAGAAGTCCTGGCCAAAATGAAGCTTCATCGGCATCCATTGAATCATTGATTGCAAGTGCAAGGATGATATCAATACGTGCTTTTAAAAGAGCAATTGAGATTTCACGGTTGTGACCTGCAACGATATATTCCTCTGACTTACTTAGAGTTGCACCTTGAGAGTCTTTGATAAGTGCATCTTTCATAAGTGTGTACATCGACATTTCTGCAAAACCATTATTTTTTGCATTGAATGTTTGACGGTGGTGAACCTTGTGAAGTGCCGCAGCTACAGCATAGAAAGATTGCTCATAGTTACGTTTTTTAAGTGACCACTTTCCTGTATGGATAGGAGTCATCTTACCTTTCTTCATTGCTTTTTTAACGTTGAATTCACCCTTAATATCTGTTTCATAAACAGAGGCCATATTCTTATAAAATTCTTCAACTGCATCATAGAAAAGCATGTCACGAATTTCTAAGTTATCGTAAGGCTTAATTCCCGTATAAAGGTTGTACTCGAATGCCATAAAGAATTTTGCAGCATTTGTAAGCTTTTGACCCATTTCGATATTATCATTAAGGATAAGTGCGAAAGCATCACGTCTTTCAACTGAAGACTGTGCCGAACGAAGCTGTGAGTATAGCTGTGATGTTGTATCACTCATACCGTCAGTCGTCTCACCAAGTTTATCCATTTTTTGTGGCATTTTGATGGCCTCTTTAACTTCCTTACAACCTGTAAACAGAGTAAGTAGCATTAGAGGAATTAAGATCTTTTTCATGACTCTCTCCCAAATTTCCTATGTAAAAGTAGGTCTTTGTATGATGTGAGTCACTAAAATGAAAGTGTTTATCTTGACGTGTGAAAGAAGTAGCGTGTCTAACTAGCTGAATTAACACTCTGTGACGTTAACAGCGAGTCCACCACGACTTGTTTCCTTGTACTTCGTCTGCATATCGGCGCCAGTTTCTTTCATGGTTTTGATAACCTTATCAAGACTCACGTAGTGACTTCCGTCTCCACGCATGGCCATTCTAGCTGCATTGATTGCTTTGACAGCACCCATGGCATTTCTCTCGATACATGGAATTTGCACAAGGCCGCCAATAGGGTCACAAGTCAGTCCTAGGTTGTGCTCCATAGCGATTTCTGCTGCGTTTTCGATCTGCTCGTTTGTTCCGCCTAGAACTTGTGCAAGACCTGCTGCGGCCATTGAACAAGCAACGCCAACTTCACCCTGGCATCCAACTTCAGCACCTGAAATCGATGCGTTCTTTTTATAAAGAATACCAACACAGCCTGCGACTAAAAGGAAGTCCACGACTTTTTCAATTGAGGCATCCTTAACAAATTTAAGATAGTATTTAATAACTGCAGGAATAATTCCGGCCGCTCCATTTGTTGGGGCCGTCACAACTTTTCCACCAGAGGCATTTTCTTCATTTACTGAAATCGCAAAGAGATTTACCCAGTCCATAATCGTTAGAGGATCAAGATTCTTTTCGCAATCTTTCTTTAAGAGCGCTTCATGTAATTTCTTTGCGCGTTTATTTACTTTTAGGCCACCGGGAAGTTGTCCTTCAGCCTTAAGGCCCCTATTGATACAATTATCCATTGCCTGCCATATCTCTAGCAGACCTTTGTTAATCTCTTGTTCACTTCGCCATGTTGTTTCGTTTGTCTTTATTAGCTCACAAATCGAAATCTCATTCTTGTTTGCTGTCTCTAGTAATTCATCACCACAAGTGAATGGATACTTAACCTTGCTAGTGTGCTGAGAAAAAATATCGCCGTCATTATTTTCACCTTCAGCAACAATAAAGCCACCACCGATTGAATAATAGATTTTTTTGAATAGCTCTTTTCCATCTTTATCAATCGCTTGAAAGCACATTCCATTTGAATGGAAGTCTAGCGTTTGCTTGCGGTGAAATAAGATATGTTCTCGTGGAATATATGAGATTGTTTTCGCGTTTTCTTTGCCCTCAAAGAATGTAAGTTCTTCTTTATCGTGGGCAAGATCTAGGATGCGATCAATTTGATCAGGGCAAATATCTTCAGGCGTATAACCACTAAGCCCTAGGATGACGGCCTTGTCTGTACCGTGACCTTTTCCTGTTAAGGCAAGAGATCCATAGAGTGCAGTTGAGACAACTTGTGTCTCATTGTAGAGGCCCATTGAGATGAGCTTATCCATAAATTCTTTAGCGGCCCTCATAGGCCCTACCGTATGGGAACTACTTGGCCCAATACCGATTGAGTAGATATCAAATACACTTAAATTCATGAGGAATTTATATCAGATGATTATGATTTGAGCTAGCCTAGTTCCACTTATCTTCAAGATATGTATGAATTGTGTTCACTGTTGCTGCATCTGGGGGATCGTTAAAGAGCATTAGTTCCATGACGTCACCATTAAAATAGCCGCCATTTCCACTTAGGTTGCCAGTGTGAGTGTAGCTATCACTAAGGTATGAACCAAGGGAGATGGCCCCTGAGTGTGCGTATAAAAGGGAAGTTGATGTTGTTGATCCAATTGAACTTCCGTTGACATAGCAAGTAAGGTCACCGTCAGGCCCGGCCGAACCAGCATAGTTGGTGTAATCAAATACCCATGTAACGTGGTAAATGGTATTTGTTGCTATTGGCGCGCTGACAGAAGTGAAGGCCTGGCTGCCATCACCGTCATCGTTAATATTCCAAAATCCACAGTAGAGATTTCCACTTTGAATATAGATATTCATCCCACGACTGGCCCCGCCTTCTTCGTAGATAATTTGTAGGCTTGTAATATCGGCCGAAGTCTCAATAGACGCTGTGATATTTCTTTGATCAGTAGTGGCCGTATTTAATTCCGCATGATTTGCAACAGTCAGGTACTGGTTTGATCCATTAAAGACAACATGATTATCAACTCCGTCAAAAGTTGGAGCAGCGCCATTTTGATAGAAGTGATGAGTGTTGGCACTTGCAGATGTATCAAGCCAGTCTTCAACTGAACCATTGAAGGCACCATTTGAAGCATCAAGCCCGCCGCTATCTAAGATTGAACTAAGATCACTCGCATCTAAGCGCGCTACCATATTTGGTAACGATGTGGCCGGATTAAAAACTTGGAATGCTGCTGAGTTTTGAATTATTTCAAAACCGGCCTCATCGACCGCCTTTAAAGTTATATAATAATTTGTTGCTTCAGTAAGAGTGAAGCTTGCACCATTTACGCCATCTTGAATTTTATAGGATGTGACATTTCCAATATCGATCCAAGTTTGTACATCAGTTGCACCAGCAGTTGTTCCAATTGCAATCTCGTAGTGATCAAGAACGCAATTATCTGTCGCTGCTACCCATGTTGTCGTCGTTGATGACCCTGCTGTAGCATCATCTGCAGAAACATCTGGCACACCTAGACCTGTAGGAGCGCTGTTGTCCCAGTAGAAACTTGTGCTTGTTAGTGTTGTTGAGATTTGCGCTGTCGCACTTACTGCGCGCACAGAAGGGTAGTAAGCTTGGCATTGTGTTAAACCTACCAGCGCCGTGTGAGTGTAATTTGTGACAACTCCAATGTCCGTCCATGCCGTATGCTCTGTACCACCTGCAGAAGTACCGAGTGCGTATTCAATATGATCTAAACTTGCTGGATTGGTCCAAGAAATGACCGGTGAATTTTGAGGTAGAGCACCTGTAATGACAGCTTGTGCTGTTGAGATAGCAGTAGGTGCCGCCTGACCAACAGGAGCTGCTTGAATTCCCGATGCACCCTCTGCGCCTCCTGAACAAGAGGTAAGAGTAAGGCCAAGGAATGTTAATATTATTGCGCACTTAATAACATTCATTCTGGTTAAATTATAGAATGAATGAGTTTGAATTTATTTAGGAAATAATTTACCTAGTTTAAGTTGCTGTAATTATTTACCACGAGAGTCTGGGTAGATGCATCGATCCCCACAATTCTCTTCGATATCCTGCCACTTGGGATTTTGTTCAAGTTCATACTTGTACTTATAGATTTCTTCAGAGGAAGGTTGGCGAATTTTTCGATCATCAGGAATAGCTGCTTCTTCATAGGGATTAGTTGTTCCAAAGCTATCCATTCGATATGCACCGCTCTGATTTTTTGATTTTTGTGCATAAACGCCAGAAGCGAAAAACAATATAATCAATATCCTTAGGACTTTCATACGATCTATCATGATCAAAAATCATGAATCTTTGATGAAAGATTATGAAAAGAAATTCTTATTTGGCTTCTAGGGCCTGATAAAGCTTTAATGAAATCCAGGCGTCAGTTGCAGCATAGCGAATCTGGGCATCGGTTAGTTTGTTATTTTCCCAATTTGTAAGCTTTGCTTTCTTTGAAATCTTCTTCTCTAAAAGAATTCCTGTAAGGGATTGCAGGCCAAGAGTGATATAGCCTTGGGCCTTGGCGAGATCCTGAACATCAACAACACCTTTGGCATTGATATGGTATTGCTTTTTAAGATCACGACAATCGTCTTTAACGGCAACACCTGTCTTAATAAGCTTTTCGTCCTCTAAGTAATCTACTAAGTAGTCTGGGCATTGGATCTTATTCAAACGAAAAAGGAAGCACTCATCTTCAAATGAAACTTGAATAAGGCTTATTCGGAAATTATCGGTTTTTTTAAAAGAAGGCCTCGATTCAGTATCAAGGCCCGTGCAATTGTATTTTTGATTTAATTCTTGAAATCTTTTTGAAATATCTTGGGCCTTTTGTTCTGTATCAATCAGATGAATCTGGCCCGTGTAATCAATCATCTCGAAAGAGTTGATTTCTTCTTTAGTGATTCTAGCTTTAATATTCGTCTTCGTATTCTTCTTCGTATTCTTCAATGACTTCTTCCACTTCTTCTTCGCTCTTAGCGCCTTCTTCAAAGATATAAGGCCCTAAAGCTTCTTTTAATTTGTAATCAGTATAAGCAGAGACAACTTTTGTAACAGTTTCACCAGTGCCTCCAAGCGGAGATGATTGACGTTCACACTTTCCACCTTGCTTCTTACATACGTTTACTTTATAGCAACCTTTGTCAAAATCAAAGGCATAATCGATTTCACCAGCAACTAAAATTCCAATTACCTCATCTTTCTTATTTAAAACAGGAGATCCCGAGTTACCTGCAAATGTATCGAGGTCAGTGATGATCTCTTTGCTGTAAATTGGGTTTGAGATAACCTTGGCACCATCTGCAACCTTAAGAGGAAGTCCAGTAGGGTAGCCGGCCACATAAATATCTGTACCTTTTGCTGTTGCATTTGTTGACATGTTTAGAGTTAGAGGCTTTTTATCTGTCGCTTCACGCTCAAGTTCAACGACTGCGTAGTCTAGGGAACCTGTGTAAGATGCCGCTACAACGCGCTTACAACTATAGACGTCACTCTTTTTAATTTCTAATTGTCCATCTTTGTTTACTGATGTTGAGTTATAATTGAATACCCATTTATTATCTCTACACTTTGATGTCACTTGGTCAGAAACTTCTGTTCCACCAGAGATCATACAGTGTCCGGCCGTCATAAGAAGATTTTTTCCAATTAAGAATCCACTACAACTTGCAATCGTTGGCTGGTCTCTAAATCTCATGTCACCACATGTAGGGTAACCTCTATGATATTTTAAAGTAGGAAATCTTAGAAGCTTTGTGTCAGCAACTTTTCCTTTTTCATCTTTTAAAAAAGCGTAACCTGGAACCATTGCCGCAACACTATCAACTAGAAAACCTTTATTTGATTCGTGCACATCAACTCTATTATCGTTTCCATAAATAACTTTATTAATGGCCATCGAATTTGTTGAAATTAACGCTGAAAATAATACGATTTTTGTAAGATTTAACTTCAAATTTCCCTCTCTTTTGCTTTTTGTAAGTTTTTGCAGTTTTCTTTACATTTGAATATAAGAAAGTTGTGATTTGAAAAACTTACATGATGACGATTACCTAATTTCACGCTACTATCGGGACCTATGAATCAATTAAATAATGTGGATTTACAGCTATCGTCGTACGACTACGACTTGCCTAAAGAGCAGATTGCGGAGCGCCCAATTGAAGGACGTCATCACTCAAGATTATTAGTTTACAACTGTGAAACTGATACAATCTCACATCATAAATTTAATGAACTGATTAATTTTCTCCCAAGTGAGACAACTTTGGTTCTTAATCAGAGCAAGGTATTTCCTTGTCGTCTAAAAGGTCACAAAGAAAGTGGTGGAAATGCAGAGGTTTTCTTTTTAACAGTTGAGCCTAATGAGGCCGGATATTACCGCGCCCTTGTTAAGGCCCGTGGAAAAAAGAAGGCCGGTGATAAATATATCTTCGCTAATGGACTGACAATTTCAATTGTCGACAATATTGAAGGTGAGTTCTTAATTGCGCCATCTATTGTTGGAAATGATCTAATTGATTACTTAAATGCAAATGCACTCGTTCCAATTCCTCCTTATATTCGCGGGGGAGAGTCGGATGATCAAGATAAGAAAGATTATCAAACGGTTTTTGCAAATGAGCTTGGAAGTGTTGCTGCTCCAACAGCAGGGCTTCACTTTTCGGATGAACTATTAGAGCAGATCAAGGGACAAGGACATGACATTGCGAAGGTAACTTTACATGTCGGGCTTGGAACTTTTGCGCCAGTCAAGGTTGATAATCTTGAAGATCATAAAATGCACTCTGAAAATTACTTTGTTGATAAAGTAAATTTCGAAAAAATAAAAAATGCAAAAAAGCGTTTTGCTGTTGGGACAACGAGTTTAAGAACTCTTGAAACGATTTGGCAAAATGGAGTGGATGACTATACTCCAGGAGAGATGAAGGATACTTCAATCTTCTTGCACCCTGGTGTTGATGTGAAGAGTATTGATGGTTTAGTGACAAATTTTCACTTACCAAAATCAACGCTACTTATGCTTGTGAGTGCGCTAATTGGCCGTGAGAAAACATTAGAGATTTATAATATTGCAGTTAAAGAGGGATATCGTTTCTTTTCATATGGTGATGCGATGTTAATTTTAAGGTAAGAGAATATGATTAAAGTTGAAGGATATAGCGGTAAGGCCCGCGCAACAACAATTACAACTGAGCATGGTGAAATTAAAACACCTATCTTTATGCCTGTTGGAACTCGTGCATCTGTTAAGTGTATGTGGCAAGAAGATCTTTATGAGATGAATGCTCAAATTATTCTTGGAAATACTTATCACTTATACCTAAGACCTGGGCATGAGCTTATTGAAAAAGTTGGTGGAGGACTTCATGGGTTTATGAATTGGGATCGTCCAATTCTAACTGACTCTGGTGGCTTCCAAGTATTTTCTCTTTCAGACATTAATAAAATTACTGAAGAAGGTGTAACTTTCTCTTCACATATTGATGGTTCAAAACACTTAATCTCTCCTGAAAAAAGTATGGAGATTCAAAAGGGCCTAGGCTCTGATATTGTTATGGCATTTGATGAGTGTCCAAAACTTCCTGCAACAAAAGAAACTCTTCGCGAGAGTATGGAGTTGACACTTAGATGGGCCAAGCGTTGTATCGATTACAAGCTTCGCGATTATCAAAAACTATTTGGTATTGTTCAAGGTGGACTTCATAAAGATCTTCGTACGGAATGTATGCAGCGTTTAGAAGAAATGGACTTTCCAGGACTTGCTCTTGGTGGACTTTCTGTTGGTGAGAAGAATGAAGAGATGGTTGATTTCCTAAATGACTTTGTTCACACAATGCCAGATCAAAAACCAAGATACCTAATGGGTGTTGGAAAGCCTCTTGATATTCTCAATGGAATTCGTGCCGGTATTGATATGTTTGACTGCGTTCTTCCAACAAGAAACGCACGTAACGGACAATTTTTAACACACGATGGGCCACTTAATATTAAGAATCTTCGCTTTAGAGAAGACACTCTTCCGCCTGATCCAAGTTGTGATTGTAAAGTTTGTAAAACGTATTCACGTTCTTATATTAGACACCTCTATACAACTGGAGAGTTTCTTTCTGGTAACTTGATCACTTATCACAATCTTTATTTCATGATTAAGATGACTCAGGATGCACGCGAAGCGATTCTAGCGGATAGGTTTGACGATTATTACAAAGAATTTTATAACAGATACACTTCACGAAAATGGGCCTCAGGCCAATAAATTAAAATAAAAGTTAGGAGAAACAAATGTTACAACTTTTTATATCTAATGCTTATGCTCAAGGTGGTGCTGCGGCTCCAGCTAATTCAGCGATGAACTTTGTTCCAATTATTGCTGTTGTTGCTATTTTTTATTTCCTTGTTTTCAGACCACAAAAGAAACAAATGGAAGAAGAAAAGAAAATGCTTGATACACTTGAAAAAGGTAACCGTGTTTACACAAAGTCTGGTATTTTTGGTACAATTGTTGGGATGACTGAAAAAGTTGTGGACCTTGAAATTGCTGAAGGTACACGTATTAAAATCTTACGTTCACAACTTGGTGGACTTGAAGAAAGTATCCTTTCTAATAAAAAAGAGGCGTAATTATGTTTGGTGGCTTTGGTGCTGGTGAATTACTTATTGTTTTAGTTTTTGCTCTGATTTTTATCGGACCTAAAAAATTACCTGAACTGGCAAAAGGTTTAGGAAAAGGACTTCGCGAGTTTCAAAAGGCCAAAGATGATTTAATGGATCACGTCAATGATGCTGCAGAGACCAATTCTCACAAAGAGGAATCTGTGGCATCACAAATCACAGAGTCACCGGAAGCTAGCATTGCAGCGCAAGGTGATGCCGAAATTAAGAATTCTAATAATTCTGAAGAAGAAAAAGACCAAGCAATTAAGTCGGAAAAAACGAAGCAATCGTAAGTTTTTGAAATTAATATTCTCTTAATATTGTTTTTAAGTAGTTAATCTCATATAATTTTTGTAGTTTATTTAACTCTATTATTCGAGAAAACCAAAAGAAACCCAAGGATTAGGAGAATCTAATGAGAAGAGGCTGGTGGTATCGCTTCGTATTTCTACTTATCGTAGCGATCATTTCAGGTATTTCGATTGTACCTACTGCATTTAATTTTAAAGAAACTGACAATTTTCCAGTTAAGTCTAAGATCAACTTAGGACTAGACCTTCAAGGTGGTCTGTACATGATCTTAGGAATTGACTTCAAAAAGGTCTACAAAGACGAGGTTAAAGGATACGCGCGCCGTTTAGAATTTAGCTTCAAGGACAAAACTGGTAACGGTTTTGAAATTGGTGACCTAGACTCATCTGATGAGCTAGATCCACGCCAAGAAATTATCCTAGGTTCAACTACTGATGTTGAGACTTTAAAGGATATTATTCATGACCAATACAATGGTTTTCTAAGAGTAACTAAAGATACTGGTAGTACAATCTCTGTTGCCCTAACTAAGAAAGTTAAGACTGATATCGAAGATCAATCTGTAAAAAGATCGATCGAAGTTATTCGTAACCGTATTGATGAATTTGGTGTAACTGAGCCAGAGATTATCTCTCAAGGTAAGGACCGCATCGTTGTTCAGCTTCCAGGTGTTAAGGATATCGAAAGAGCAAAAGAGCTAATCGGTAAAACAGCTAAGCTAGAATTCAAAATGGTAAACTCTGAAATTGCTCCAATCACAATTCAAGGTTGGGTATCAAAAGCAAAAGAGCAAGGCGTTGAGTATAAGAAAGGTGAGAGATTTTCTGATTACGTTTCAAAGGTAAACGAAATCGTAGCTTCTGATCTTCCAAAGGGTCATATTCTTGCATTTGAAAGAGTAACTAATGCAAAAGGTGATATCCTTCAATTAGTTCCATACTTAATTGAATCAATTGCTCGTCTGACAGGTGAAGACCTTGAGGATGCTAGAGTTCAATTCAACCCACAAAATAATAACAACCCAGAAGTAGGACTTAACTTTAAGTCTCGTGGTGCAAAGATCTTCGCTGAAGTTACTGGTGAAAATGTTGGACGTTTAATGGCCATTACACTAGATGGTAACGTTTACTCAGCTCCACGTATCAACGGTAAGATTGCTGGAGGACGCGCGACGATTTCTCTAGGTGGAAAAAGTTATAATGAGCAACTTAAAGAAGCAAAAGACTTAGCTCTTGTTCTTCGTGCCGGTGCTCTTCCTGTACAACTTGATTTCCTTGAGCAAAGAACAGTTGGTCCATCACTTGGTGCTGACTCAATTGATAAAGCTAGATTTGCTGCAATCATTGGTTGTATTCTAGTATTTGGTTTCATTCTTGTTTACTATAGAATTTCTGGTGTATTCGCCGTTACAACTCTAGCTCTTAACGTTCTAATTGTTTTAGCTATGCTTGTTGGACTTGGTGCAACTCTAACTCTTCCTGGTATTGCAGGGATCGCTCTTACTGTTGGTATGGCAATTGATGCCAATATCATTATTTACGAGCGTATTCGAGAGGAAATACGAAATAATGTCGGCTTTTATAAAGCTGTTGAAAACGGATTCAACTCTGCTTTCTGGACAATTATTGATGCAAACATCACGACTGCTCTTGCTGGTATCTGTCTTCTGAACTTTGGTACAGGTCCAATTAGAGGTTTCGCTGTTACATTATTAATTGGTATTTTTGCAACTGTTTACACTTCTTACTTTGTTTCAAAGCTATTCTTTGAATTCTATATGAATAAAGTAGAAGGGCAGGACTTAAGCATTTAAGGATTGGAGTTTAAGATGTTTGAAATTATAAAAAGTAATACAAAATTCAATTTTGTTAATAAATTTGGGATTGCAGGTCTTATCTCTGCGATTCTAGTTATTGCTTCACTTGTTCTTATCGGTACTAAAATGAAATACGGGGTAGACTTCCGTGGTGGTGCTGAGATTCAAGTTAAGTTCCAAAAAACTGAAAACCTAGATGAGCTTCGTCGTGAAATGAAGTCAGCTGGTTTCACTGGGGTAACGATCCAAACAATCGGTGAGCCTCAAATGAATGAATACCTTCTTAAAGTTAGTGCAAACGAAGGTAACTTAAATGAAGTTACTGAAAAGGTTTCAAAAACACTAACGACTAAGTATGCACAAGATGGTGTTGAGATCAGAAAAGTTGATATCGTTGGTCCTAAGGCCGGTGCTGAGCTTAGAAAATCTGGTTTCCTAGCAATGCTTTGGGCACTACTTGCAATTATGATCTACGTTGGTCTACGTTTCGATTTCAAATACTCGCCAGGTGCAATTGTTGCTCTTTTCCACGATGTAACAATCATTCTAGGTGTATTTGCTCTAACTGGAACAGAGTTTACTCTGCAGACTGTTGCTGCAATCCTTGCCGTTATCGGTTACTCAGTTAACGATACCGTTATCGTTTATGACCGTGTACGTGAGCATGAAGCAAAGTTTGTTGGACGTGATATCAAAGATCACATCAATAATGCAATTAACGAAACACTTTCAAGAACAATCCTTACTTCTGGTACGACACTTTTCGTATCAGCAACAATGTTCTTCGTAGGTGGTCTTGCAATCCGTGATTTCTTTATGGCAATCACTCTTGGTGTTGTTGTTGGTACTTACTCATCTAACTTCGTTGCTGCACCAGTTGTACTTCTATTTGATAGATTTAGAGGGGAGCAGGCGAAAACTGCAGATGCAAACGCTTAATTCAAAATTAAATTTTATTAAATACTTAATTGCCCTGTGTGTACTTCTTAGTACACATGGGGTTTTTGCGTATGGTGATGAAGATTACGATAGTCGTGATAAGACTACTTCTTCTCAAGATATCGAAAACCTTCAAGAGTCAATTGAGACTCTTAACCAAGAAATCAAAAATAATGGTGGCCAGGCCGTTAATGTCGTAAATATGCCAACACAAGGTCTCGGTCTAAAAAATGGTAAGGCCGACCCTGAGATGATGAGACGTGCAATTAAGATGATTAATGCACAATTTAAAAATGTCCCTGACGCTCAAGTTGCCCAAATGATTCGCGAAAATGCCACGCAAAACCCAATCATGCAATTCTTTGTTAATAGCGATAAGCTTGTAAACTTTGCTGTAGGGATTGTAAAAGATGATAAGGCCTTACTCTACTTATTCGAGTTAACACAGGATAAGGATGTTTTAAAGCTTGCTCTAGGAGTTGTTATATTCCTATTTATTCTTAGCTTTTTTCTTAAGCGTGCATTTATTAAGAAAGACGAGTTCTTTGTTTTTCGCTACGTAAAGTCGCTAATCTTCTTTGTTTTTTCAACGGGCCTAAAAGCAGGTGTTCTTTATTTTATCTATAAAGACTACTTAGATCCAAGCGTTGATGTTTTCATTAAAAGAGTTCTCTAGCTTTAGTTACCACTCGTTACAGGAATACAACCCATCTTACGATCAAGAGGCTTGATTGTTGTAGGAATTGATGTTGTGTAACCACTGCTTGCAAGCTCACTTGAGTGCATCACTTGATAAAGTTTCTGATACCCTCGTTTTTGTACGTATGGCGCATCTTCGTCCGCTGGCCAGTAGAAGTATGTTGGTTGCGATTGTGTATCGCTCGTTGGTTTGTAGTGGATTCCATCATTTGTTAAATGAAACCAGATCTTCTTTAGCTGACCTTCTCTAATAAACATAACATCAGCAGGCTTAATCTCTTGCTTATTTCCATCACCAAGATCAATTACTTCACGTGGACCTTTGGCAAAGTATAGGCCTTCTGTTGGAGTTCCAATAATCTCACCAAGGGCCTTGAATTCAATATTAGATGAGTTGTACTCAGTGTAGCCTGGACAAATTGCGCGCCCACTATTGTCAGTAAAGAATGGAATCATAGCAAGCCCTGATTGAATTAGCCCTGATTCAGCTCCTGAACAGGCCTCTGGGAAGCCTCCGTCCTCAACGCTAACATTCGGTGCCACACAAGTTTCAAGAGGTGCAAAGTACGATTTTGTCCCGCTTACGTTGGCCCCCATTTCAATCATGCGATCTTTAATAAGGAAATCAACCTTGCGATTTTCACCATCTGCAATAAAGCGCACATCATTTACATCCCATAAAGAGAAGTGATCTGGCACTAGTTCTAGACGTGGAAATTGTGGAGCATCATCATTTTGCCCTGTCTTAATATAGTCGTGACAAAAGATAGTATCTGAAACACCCGGCGGAAGATAAGGAGTCGGGTAGTCAACAGGCATGTAGAAGTGCTTTCTCACAGTATCAAGATAGATCTGATCGCTTGGATCGTAATTTGAGCTTGTGGCCGTCGCACGAATCATACAAGTGTATTGTGAGATAAGCTTGATCTTAAGGTTACCTTCGTACTCGTCATCATCACCTGGCTCAAATAACTTAAACTGCTCGTAATCACTTTTTGCATTCTCAACACCACTTCCAGTTTCTTCAATATGGAAAGTATAAGCTTCTCCAAAGTTTACTGTTGTGGCCTCAAGGTTTGCTTCAAAAATATTTGTTCCTTGATAAGTCTTAAGATCGGCCGTGTAGCGACGTCCATCGATATCTGTAGCAACTAACTGACAAGAAGGTGGGTTTTGAGCGCCATTATCTATTGAGTTGTTACAAAAACCAAAAAGATTTTGTAGGTTAGTGTCGTCTTTAATTTTTGGCCCAACAGTTACTGTTCCGTACAGGGTAGCTACTGTGGCCGTCTTCTCTTGGCAAGTTGCTGCACAAGAGGCACCACTTGTTACCGAGGCAACTTTTTGATTCTTACAAATACAAAAATCGTCATCAATAAAAACAGAGTCACTTGGACGGGCAATCACTTCTGGTGCTGTGATACAAACACCAGCAGAGGCCTCAATATTTTCACGAGTAAAGTCATCAAGACTTTCGTCGGCCAGGATTTCTTCTAATTGTGCTTCGTCTGCAACGACTTCTCCTTCACCACATGAACTTGCACATACATTTCCTTCGTTTAGAAGAAAGAATAGATCTTCACAAGTATCGATATTATTGATGTCGTCAAAGAATCCATCTGGACGCGCAACCTGTGGAACACAGGAAGATGTGATAAATAAGAATACAATTAAATATATTACCTTCATTGGCCTATTTCCTTAATTTTCTACTTACTTAATCGCCAGTTTTCGTTGACTTCTTTAATTTTAGGTTAATTTCTTACATTTCATTGAAATTGTGTGAAAATAAACGTAATTTTAAGTAGTTATACTATTGGGAAATAAAATCTAGTGTATAATGATAGTAAAGTTTTTGTGGCACAATAAATATTCCTAATGTTTTTAGCGACTTGGACGATAAGTGAAGTAACTAAAAATCATAGGATTGAGTTTGTGCTCGAAAGAGTTCTCATATCGAGAGGAGATTAAAATGACAAAAGCAGATTTAATTGCAGCAATCGAAAAGCAAGCAAATGTAACGCACAAGCAGGCCGAGACTGTTGTTAATATTTGTTTTGATGACATGATCAATGCTTTATTCAATGATGAAAGAATCGAAATCAGAGGTTTCGGATCTTTCGCAAACCGTAATTATAAAGCGTACGAAGGTCGTAACCCAAAGACTGGTAAGGTAGTAAAAGTACCACCAAAAAAGGTTCCATTTTTCAAAGTTGGTAAAGAACTAAGAGAAATGGTTGATGAGGGTAAAGACAAGTACGTTATCCGCGAAGCTTAACGGCCACGCATCCTGTTTTTTTTATACTTAAGTATAGGCCTGCCGCATTAGTGGCAGGTCAATATTTTTAAGCATTTAAATTGACTTATTAAAAAATATCCATATTATAGGAAATCTAAAATCATTCTGCGGACGGGTGCTAGAGTGGTCTAATAGGGCAGTTTGCAAAACTGTTTTTC
The DNA here is from genome assembly GCF_043196685.1 of Halobacteriovorax sp. RZ-2. Lineage (NCBI taxonomy): Bacteria > Pseudomonadati > Bdellovibrionota > Bacteriovoracia > Bacteriovoracales > Halobacteriovoraceae > Halobacteriovorax > Halobacteriovorax sp. RZ-2. Next base: position 543,023 of record NZ_JBEBMR010000003.1, on the reverse strand, counting down.
ACCGGTTCAAATCCGGTCTCGTCCTCCAAATTCAAAAAGAAAAACCCAGGCTTGTCCTGGGTTTTCTTTTTTAACCTGAAGATAAGCTCGATTTAAACATGTATTCTCCCGGTTTGGGAGGCGTTAAATACCACGATGGTATTTAATGCCGAACTATCCAGCGACGACCAGGATGGGAGGAGTCGGGCAAATCCATCGCATATCACCTAACCCAAACCTATCTCTTTTGATCAAAATAAAATTTAGTGAACATTTTCATATCTGCGCTATAATAAATAATGCGTTTGATAATTCTCTCATTACTTTCTCAAATACTTTTAAGTTGTGCGACTATCTATACTGGTGATGAATATAAGTCTGTTGATTTAACAGGCATCGAACAAGTTAAAAGTTCAGTAACTTTTCGTTTTGTTAAATTACATGATGTTAGTGATCAAAGCTCCTGGGATAATAAGAACTGGTTTATTAAGAGTACTGTGAAAAATAGTTACGAATGTGATGTTGTTAAAAAGATCAATTTATTCAATTTTGTAAAATGTGATGTTGAGGAAAATTTTGATAAAATAGCTACAAGATATACGTCGATAGAGGAATTTGATAGAGAGCATCCTATAGAATTCGATACAGATTACTATGTAGATGTCAGGGTTCTCTCTCCATTCTATTTCCATGGCAGTGGGACTGGAATGTATGGTCTTGTATTTAGCGCTTTAACTCTTGGAGTTATTCCGTCATATTGGACATATGAAGGTGATTACGACATTCGAATCTACTCTAAAAAAGATCAAGTCAATTTTAAAAATATTCAATATACAGAAAACTACGGAGCAATCTCATCTTCGTTATTTTGGCTTTTCCCGTCTAGTCGATATGAAGGTGTTAGCCTTAGAGAGAATTATATGATTAGAAATAAGTGGGAGTATATTCTCAAAGAGATAATATCAAAAATAAAAGAAAAATAAGATTTCAAGTATTTTTTTAGGAGTCGCTCCAGGAGCTTTTTCTTTACGCATGCCCAACGAAAAGGCACCTGGAACCGAATAATAAAAAATACAACAACTAAAACGTCTCAGACCATACAAGGCCAGTCTATATATAAAGTGACTGACAAAGTCTCTGGTATTAAAAATTTGATTAAGGGAAATTACTTCTACTTAGATGGGTTACATAAGAACCATCTTGAAGTTTTTAGTGGCACTGGTCAGGTTTTGTGTGTTTTGAATTTGGACGGTACAATTAATATTAAGAAGACGGCTACTGCACTTAAAGAAGGGCGACGTATAAATATATAATGTAAGGAAAATATAATGGAAATAAATATTAAAAATGCATATAAAGTATTAGCTCAGCTTGAATTATTGTCGAAAGTTAAAAGTTTAAAGATGTCTGCTATAGAGGATGAAATTGAAACTTCAAAGGCTGATTTATACGAAGATATAAATTGCTTTAATGATGAGATAATTCAGCTTTTAAATTTATTGGATCGTGGAAAATCTGTAGAAACAATTGAGCCTCTTATAAGAATGCGTGCGAATGCACTTGATATCGTAACTCATTTTTCTAATTTAGTTGAAGAAATTGACACCTTTGTTCAAAATACTGATCTATATGATGAATATTTAAATTCATAATCAATAAATTATTCTCATATAAGGGAAGTACTCGGTAGGAAAGGGAGTTGATATTTTAATTAGTTCCGCCGGAAAAACAACTAAACAGTATCGAACATGAATGAATTTTTTTCGAGTTCTTTTGGTTCTATACTTAAAAATACAAAAACTAAAACGTCTCAGACCATACAAGGTCAGTCTATATATGAAAGTTACAGACAAAATTTCGGGATTTGATATCTTAAAAAAAGATGACTATTTATACTTAGATGGATTACATAAGATTCACTTAGAGGTTTTTAACAAAAAAGGTAATATTCAGAGTGTGCTAAATTTAGATGGTAGAATTAATATTAAAAAGACAGCTGCTTCTCTTAAAGAAGGACGACGTATAAATCTTTAATTTAAATGTTCTAAAAGACCCTACAAATATTTCTAAGTCAGATTTACCAAATGGTCGAGTGCTTAGAGAAAGCTTAATATCAGGAAAAAAAGGACATTTAAAGGTTGAATCTATTTTGGATGGAGATCAGCTAATTACTGTTATATTAAAAAGTGGATTAAAAAAGTAATCTAAATTCAAAGAATAAAGGAATTATACGATGTTCAAAATAGAGAGAAGGCTAAGTCGCTTGGATTATTTAAAAAGATTAAAGAGTGAGAGCTTAAATGAATTATCATCTCAAGATGAGTCGATATCTAATTATTCAATAGTAAAATTTGATAACTTTACTATTGGTCTAAAATATTTTAATGACGCTTATTTTCCTCCTGTCGTTGTATTTGAAACAGATAAACGCATATTTATCGGGTTAGATAAAAAACTTTTTCAATTAGATGATTTTGGTCGCTTGTTGGGAGAGGCAGATCTTGATTTCTATATATCTGAAATAATCCCTTTTAATGATGTTGGCATAATAGTCCTATTTGAGATTGGAGCTTGCTTCTATGATCTTAACTTTAGGTGTATGTGGAATATCAGCCTTGATTTTATAGAAGATTTTAAAATAAATAATGATGCACTAATTCTAGACACTAATTCAGGTCAAATTGAAATTGAAGTATGTACAGGTAAGTTGAAGAAGTAGTGTTTTTTATATACAAAGAAGTAAAGTGTTATTGTTGGTAGAGATTGTCGAATTATCGTCACGTTAGGCTGTGCTTAGAAGTGCTTAATTGAATACTTAACTTATTGATATATTGGAGAATCTATCGAATCTTCCAAATTCAAAAAGAAAAACCCAGGCTTGTCCTGGGTTTTCTTTTTTAACCTGAAGATAAGCTCGATTTAAACATGTATTCTCCCGGTTTGGGAGGCGTTAAATACCACGATGGTATTTAATGCCGAACTATCCAGCGACGACCAGGATGGGAGGAGTCGGGCAAATTCATCGCATACCAGCAGTAAATTAGTACGTCGATACTTTTGGTAGTTTCAGTTAGTTAAGAAGCTATTTTGTATGATTAATGTATGTTGGCTTTAGAATCATTAGTACTATTAATAGATAGAGTCGATGCATATAAAGTAAGCTAACAATAGAGGCCAGAAAGTCATCTTACTCCGCGAATATGACCTCGTTACATACGTTTCTTAGTGTAAGATGCTAATTTGTCGAAAAGTATCGACGTACCATATGAGTAATCTTTCCAGATGCTTTTTCTTTACGCATGGTCATGCGTAAAGACACCTGAAACTGAAGGTACTAGGGAAAACATTTGTCGACCCAGATGGTTATCACGTTGTTATTCAGAATGCTGCTTGGAAAGAATAAATCATCTTGTCGTAATTTTGCAGTAGTTAGAAGCTTAGTATTCATTTCAGTTAGTTGTACTTCATAACTTGATTTATTCATAAGTTCCTGAATATATTCATTTCTATGTCATAATATGACGATGAGTACACGTATGAAACTATATCTATTTCTTATATTCTTGTGTGCTTCGCTTAGAGCAAGTGACCTTAAGTCAAATCATAAAGATATTGATGCCGTTAAACTAAGTGACTTCCAACTTGTTAATATCGTGTGTAATGAAGAAGACACGGTTGATGTTGTTACATGTGAGTATATTGGTGACGGCTTTTTTGATGGTGCAACTGCCATTTGGAAGATAAACAAAAAAAGAGTCGAGAGGCCTAGCTTTGATGTCAGCACCTTAAAAGAGAAAAATGTTGTAGAGCTATTCAAGCAAACAGGTGATAAAGTAATTTTAAGCAAAACTTATGTTTTCTATAAAAAACATGTTGGTTTAAATCTTAAAAATGGTTTTAAAGAAATTCCAAATATAGTTTACTTTAATAACCAGTCATTTCAAGAAAGCATAGAGCTAAAATATCCGCTTGATACCTCAAAAGCTAAGATAGAAGTATACCTAGAAGAAAAAATACTAGGTGATGCTGGTTTTAGCATTCAAAGTAATCAGATTAATTTAAAGCTAAATCATCTTTATGATAAAGCTAATGTGAAGCTTGTTTACCGCGAAGGAGATTATAAGTCTGAGCTTTACATGACTTATATAAGGGGAGATGGAGTAGTCAAACTGCCAAAAAAGTTTGAAGGAAAGAATGCCTACATTAGCTTTGTTGAAGAAGAAATTGAACGATGGAAAACTGTTTCTCAGAAAATTAGTGATGGTGAGCTTCGAAACTTATTTGATGGAACCTATTTTATATTTATCGATGGTGAGGATCAGCAAGGGAAGTTTGTACAGATCAAAAATGGCAAAGCTGTTGATTTGCATAAGCTAACATTTAAGAATAACGATTACAGCGAAACGTTGAAGTATTACACCTTGGATTCGGCTCCTGCTATCCAAGGAGGTTCTTTTACTTATAAGTCGGGTACTAAGGTCATCTATGAAAAAATAAACTCTGGTGACTCTCGTGGTATATCAATACCGTTAGAGCTTAATCAGACGATAGAGAAAACGTTGCTCTTCGTTGTTGTGAAATCAAATAAAGAAGTGAAGGTCCATCCATATGACTTAAGTAAGATATATGCAGATGCTTCTGATACTGGACTCGAAGTAAATACTATCGTTGAAAAAGGTAGTGATGTGTTTATTTCTTATTGGTATTTTAAAAATTAGTAATTGATTATTTTCTTATTTTTCATCTTAGTGAGTAGGAGTAAGTAAGTGTTAAATAACTCGAATTCAATACTGAAACTATATTTTAACCCAGTTTCTTATTTTGAAGAAAATAGCAATGGCCCAAATCGCTTCATATTATATTTCTTCAATTTTATGAATTGTTTTGCAATTCTTTATTATAATAGAATGCTTGACTTTAAAACGCTTGAAATACCATTTGCTTTTAATAAAGAGAGCTTTTTTTATACGTATTACCATAATCCAAGTTGGACTGATTTATTTACATACACGCTACTTTTCAGTTTTATTTCATACTTTCTTCTGTGGTACCCCGTAACTTGGTGGTTCAAAAAGAATCTTCATTGGTCTGGGGTCAAGGAAGCTCGCTCAGATAAGATTAGATACATTCTAATTTTGTTCAGTACATATTTTACTATACCAATAATTATTACTATTCCATTTTATGTATTCATCTATAGTGAACCAAAAAGTGCTTTAGAAAGCTTGAATCTACTTTTCTGGTTGTTTATAGTTTTTGGAATTATTGAAACTTACTTTTTTTATAAAACGATAAAACGTCTTTTTGTGAACATCAATAACTGGGGGCTTTTATGGTTTGTAATAATACCTATAATATCAGTCGTGAGTGAATTCTTTAGTATATATGAGATGAATATATGAATAAAAAGTTGATTATTCTAATCTCTCCAAGATTTGAAAGGGAAATAGAGTGTCCAACTGGCCATAATCGTCAAATTTTACAAAAAGGTCCGTTTGCAAATTATTTTAAAAGCAATACGGAGCGATTTCTTTTTGTGTTATTCACTATCCTTACTTTAGGAGGATATGCTTATTATTTGATAAAGAATGGCAACAATATCAGGATTAGAAAGCTCCTTGATAGTGGTTATCGTTTAAAGTTCGATTCTGATATTTTTTATGTGAAAAAACATGTTGGTTATCGGTTTATTGATTCAAAGGAAGGAGATAAGGTTCGTTTCGCAAGGACAGGTAGTGCGGATGACACTTTAAAACTATAGATGAAGGTTTTTTAGGAAGATATTTATATGAGAATTAATTATAAAAAATCTATAATGTTAAAGTGGTCCATATACTTCGTCTTTGTGTTACCGATGTGCATGACATTGCTACTCTTTTGTTTTCTAATTGTAGATGATGAGAGCTTAAGTAGAATTCAACAAACTGCTGTCATTGCCTTAGCGCTTCTTTCTTTAACTACAATGCTAGGAACAGCTTTTCATATCTTTTTATATGGAAAAAAAGAAATTTATATCGAAGTGGATGATCTTCGTATTACATTTTTTAATGGCCTATTTTTTAAAAAACATACTTTCTTGTTAGAGGAACTAGAGTCTTTTTTTATTAAAAGTATTTACGGTAATAAAGCTTTAGTGTTTCAAACTATACATAACAGAAAATATGATTTCCCATTTGCCCATATTGATAGTTACGATGAAAAGAAATTGCTAGAGCTTTTAAGTAAATATAAGAAATTATAATAAACAGTACGTCGTTACTTTTGGTAGTTTCAGTTAGTTAAGAAGCTATTTTGTATGATTAATGTATGTTGGCTTTAGTATCATTAGTACTATTAATAGATAGAGTCGATGCATATAAAGTAAGCTAACAATAGAGGCCAGTAGGTCATCTTACTCTGCGAATATGACCTCGTTACATACGTTTCTTAGTGTAAGATGTTAATTTGTCGAAAAGTATCGACGTACCATACTATAGACTTATGAGAATTAAAACGAAGTGGCCATTCTATTTCCTAATTCCGCCAGCTCTATTTGTCGCTATCTATTTTGTGATGACAGTGGCAGGTTTCTATATTGGTCATCAAAGAGATGTTCAAGGTGAAGCCGTTCATCGTATTTATATTGTGGAGGGAGCAATACACACTGGCATACTACTTCCTATGCATCTAATAAGTCCGCAGTTGAGGTCATTTATAGTAGAGGAAGGATTGAATTTTAATTATGTTGAATTTGGGTGGGGGGATCGTGAATTCTTTTTGAATGTGCCAGAAATGAAAGATCTTACGCTTCCTATTTTTACAACGTCTTTATTTCTCCCTAGCTCATCTGTCATGCACGTGACTCAATATCAAAATTTACCGAAGAATACTTATAAACTATCTGATGTAAAAGTCTCGCCAATGCAATTGAATATTATATTAAACTTTGTAGAAGATTCTTTTAAGTTAGAAAAATCACGTCCTATTAAAATTCAAGTAAAGGGATACTATAATTCTACCCAAGTTAAGGATAGCTTTTATGAAGCTAATGGAAGCTACCATATGTTTAATACTTGTAATATGTGGACGGCCAGAGTCCTCTTTGAGGCAGGGGTTAAGACATCCGTATTTACTCCGTTTAAATACTCAGTTTCAAGGTTTATTAATAAAGATTAAGATCTTCTTATCCATAATGTGACCTATGTCATATTCGAGTACTATTGTATAAAGAGATAATATCGATATAAGAACATAAGGAGGTTCCATGAGTAAGCTAATGATTTGTGTTGATATAACTGATGAGTCTATCAATGCCTATAAGAATCAATTAAAAGATTTCGACTGGAATCGTTGGGATGAGGTTCATCTCGTGCACGGATTTGAAACTCAGGTCTATGCCGATACTTTCTACTTCGCTTCTTATCCGCTTGAAGGGCAAATGGGAGATATCGAAAAATCAGTTTCAGATCTCTTGTTGGGGCTTTCTAATGAAATCGTCGCTGAAGACTATAAGGGAAAGGTATTTGGAAAATGTCTCTTTGCTAGTTCTGCTAAGGTTGCTCTAAAAGAGTATGCCGAAGAAAATAAAATTGATGAAATGATCATTGAAACAAGAGGTAAGCATGGAATAGCTGCGCTATTTTCAAGTTCGTTTGCCGAGTATATGGTGGGCCATGCTCCTTGTCGTCTTATGATCTTACGTGAAGTTAAATAAGAGGTGATTGTGAGGAATTTGATATTACTTTTTACGCTATTTCTAGCTTACTCTTCATGCTCAAGCGTTAACACTGAATCTCGCCAGCATTTTGAGAATAAGAGCATGAGGCATGGAGTTGTACCAGTGGCCGAGAGTGAGGATAAGACTCCTGTGACACGTATTTATAGTGCCGAATCAGTTCTTAGAGGCAGGCGCATTTATATGAATAAGTGTTCTCAGTGTCATGGTGAAAATGGTAGGGGTGTTGATAAGGTTGATCTTCAAGAATTATCTAAAGAAATTCCTAATTTTAATTTCTACTTACTTGTTTCTAGTTATAAACAGAAAATGCCTGGATGGAAGAATGTTTTAACTGAAAATGAAATTAAAGACCTTGAGAATTATATTTATTCGCTTGCTAAGAAATAAGAAAGGCCCCAGTTTAAAGTGGGGCCAATATATTAGTTTAATTATCTATTTGAGTGACCTTGGTGTCTAGGACGATAACCTAGGGCCTTAAATTCTTCTTTTAGTACCTTTTTGAGTTCCTTCTTATCGATTACTTGTCCAAAAGTCGTATAATCAAAGTAAGTGTAACGGTATAAAAACCATTCTTTGTATTCTTTTGTTAAAACTGAATCAACACCATCAATTGTTAGAAGATCCATCCAATTAAGCTTAACTCCTACCTCGACACTTTTTCTTTCAAGCTCTCTAAGTCCTGCTTCCGATATTTTGTGAACTCTATCACGAAAACCTGGCCCATTACAAAGACTTCCATCTTCATCCATCTTAGTTAGAATAGACATTAAGTCTTCATTTGAAACATGCTTATAGGCCGGAAGATAATTCTTAATTAACCATAGATCTCTTGTGTTACCTGAAAGTACACTGTAGAGACGCTTACTTAATTTAAGTTGGCGCTTGTGATCAATTCCTGAAATTCCATTCTTATCTTTATTTCCGTTTTCCATCACAAGAACGAATCCTGCAAAAATTGGTGCAAGAATTGGTAAACCAGCACCTAGTGAGACTCCAATAATCGCTCCCGGGATATAGGCAGCAAAACCACAATAAATAAGATTCTCTTTTAAATTCTTCTGCTTTGAGAAACATTCTTTAATCATCTCTCCAGGGATTTTTGATGGAAGATAGCTTGTTGATTTAGTTCTAATTTGAATATCTCTTGCTAGTTCATTTTTACAGTTAAAGGCAAAAGTTTGAGTTGCCAGTAGTAGCGATAAAGTAAGTGCTAATTTTTTCATTTCTCATCTCCATTTTTATTTGTTTATTTTGTTTTTTGTTATGGAGGCAAGGTAATGGATATCAGAATTTATCTCATTTACATGAGGTGACGTTTTTGAAAATCGTGAATTTATTTCTTACTTAATGGTGATGATAAGAGCTAAGTTAATGAAAACACATTGCTTTCAATTAACTTATTCAACACGATGGCGCTTTCTCTTCTTGTTTCTGTCTGTCATTTCAAAGTCAAGCTGTATCCATTTAGTAATTGTATCGAATAGGCTGATTGTCTCTTTTACATCCAGATTATTTTGGAAGTGAAAAGGATACTTTTTCTCTAATGAAACTTCATTTCCTAGGGTCATTTTTGAATCATTTAAATATTGCCATGTAAGGTACTCTAGAATCTCTGCATCTCCATCAAAATAGATATGCTCCCATGTCGTCTTTATTTCTTGATTGGCAACTTGAGCAATGTCCAGATCAGATAGAGTAAGGCCTGCTTTGTTAAAATAGAACTCTAGCTTTGTGTCTTTGAGCCAGTATTTCTTGGATTGGATTATTGAAAAGAGCTTTTTAAGCTCTTCTTGTGTTAGGGCCTTTTTTAGATCATTAAAAAGAGAAAGGGCATGATGTCTGGCAAATACTTGTCCAAGGCGCATATTTGGCCTGTGGTCGGCCTGCGAGTGTTCTCTGTGGTCAAAGTATTCTTTCGTGGCAACTCTGAATGGGAATGGAGCACCTTCGCGTTTAATCTTTCTTCTTACTGCCTCGCCGCGAGACTCTGAACTCTTTAAAAAGTTACTCACATATTTACGATCTCTAATACCCATTAAGTCATTTCGTTGGCCAATAAAACCGTTCCATGTCGGATATTCTCCCCATAGTGGCTTTGGGCGCTGTCCGTGACACTCTAGACACTTCGCTTGATTGATAAGCCATTTCTTATTCTCTAGATCAAGGACGAGAAGCTCATAGCGAAGCTCTTCTTGATTCCAAGCGATGGCCTCAATTGAATCTTCTTCGTGTTGATCTGCTTCAAATGTTGAAAAGGTAATAACAAATGAATTTTTCTCATTCCAAATCACAGGCCTTAGCTTATTTGGTGCTGCTGGTAGAAGCGCCCCTGACTTATAGGCCAATGTCATATTTTGATAGTCTTCCTCCGGGATACTTTCAATAACTTGTGTAAGTGTTTGAAAGTCATTTGATTTGACCCAGTTGAGAAAAGCATCTTTGTCGAGGACCGTGGCCCTCGACATTGATGTGATAAATATCGTTAGAATGATATATTTAAGCATTGTGACTACTATCTTCTGTCGTTATAAGAATCGTAATCAAAGTTTTCAAAAAGTACGTCAATTTCTTCTTGTGTCCCGTAGCGAACTTCTGATTCGATGCTACAACGAGTAACATAAGTTGTTTCTTTATTGTAAATTGATGAGATTTTAAGTGTTCCTCTAAGATCATAGCTCTCCCAATCTGGGTTGTAGAGGTGAGCATCTAAGCTTGATGCAATTAGGCTCAGTGTCGAAGACTTGTCGGCCGACTGATGACTTAGTTCTAGAAGATATCCTGCTTTTGATAAGTTAGTTAATGGGTCGACAAAGTTCTTTGCTTCGAATTTGTAGTCAATTTTTTCAAGTGCTTTACCGTCAATTGAAATTTCGTTAAATAGAGCTTCTCCAGATACATCTGAGTACACTTTTTTAACGACAAGTTTTTTGTTGAAATTACCGTAGTGACAAGAAGTTATCGTTTCGACAACTGTGTTAATGTCTTCGCCATAGTAATCATCGTATCCGTCATAAGATGCGAATGATGTGTTAGATGTAAATACAAGTGAAATAAGTAGAAGTAGGGAATTCTTCATTTGGTTCTCCAAGAAAAAAGTTTTGCTTGGAGAATTATTTAGTACGGATTTCTAAGCAGTCTGTCAAAATAAAACTATGTGAAGCATTTAACTTTTTTCTTGGATTTATATAATTACAGTTATTTATACTAGTTAATTATTTTTGCTTTAAAGTCATTTCAAATTTCCTCAGTTCTAGAATAGTGACAAAGCGATCGGCCAACTCTGCCAATGCTGAATCTCTGATCGTTTTTGCTGGTATGACTTCACCTTTTACTCTCAAGTCACGAGTTGTTGTTGTCTGGACGAAGGTGAAGGATTGATAGCCTAAGTCGAGGGCCGCTCTGATTGTTGAACTTAAACACATATGGGTCATATAACCTATGAAGATTACTTTTTTTATGCCCAATTTTGTCAAATAATTATGAAGGTCTGTTTTTGCAAATGAATTTGGTAGGCTTTTTTGAATGACTTTTTCGTTATGAACTGGAGCTAACCTTGGAATAAAGTCCATTTCTTTTGTACCAATTCTAAATAATTCAGAGGTCTCGCTACCTTTGTGCTGAATATGGATAATGGGAATATGATAATTCCTTGCTATATTGAGCGCTTTTTCAGAAGCCTTTATTGATTTTTCCATTTCCCATAATTTCAATTTTCCAATAGAGTATTCTCTTTGAGCATCGATGATAACGAGTGCCACCTTATCTTTTGCTGTAATAGTAGGTTTCTTTGGTTTTGATGTGAATTCAACAAGTCTCTTTGGTATATTCTTCGAGAAGTCTGCCTTTGCTTGAGTTGCCATATATAATACTCCGATAGTTAAAATAATAATTTTCATAATTCTCCTTTTTTATAATAAATTAGCATGGGATTAGTTGAAGGAGGCTTGCATCTGTGCAAATTAATATTGTATAAATACAAGTATGGAAAATTGGAACGATTTAAAACTTATTTTATCTGTGGCCAAGAACGGTACTTTGACTGCTGCCTCTGTTGATTTAAATGTTGATATTTCAACGATTTCGAGACGACTTACAGGTCTCGAAAAAGAGATTGGTAAATCACTATTCACTCGAAAAGATCGAAAAATGATGCCAACACAATATTGTTTGAAGATAACAGAGGTCGCTCAGCAAATGAGTCGTGATATTAATTCGCTAATTAACGATAACTCAGAGGGCATTATTCAATTTAATCTTACAACAGTGGAGAGTTTAGCGTTTTCACTCATTAATAGTGACTTCCTTAAACGCCTTTCTCATAACGAAAAGATTAATTGTTCGATCAATATTTCGAATGAGAATAAAAGTTTATTTGATAGGCAGGCCGATATCGCATTAAGGCTAGGGAGGCCATCTTCTGAAAATAGTCTTATATCAAAAAAAGTTGGCTCTATGAAATACGGTATATTCTCTAAGTCAAAAAGACTAAGCGAAAATTCGCCTTTTGTTGATTTTTCAGCTGATATTGCTGAGAGTTTTTATAGTTTTGAGCAAAGAGAATATTTAAATACTCATTTTTCTAATAAGTACGTAAGTTCAAATAGTGTTAATTTTATCCGAGATTTAATATGTAATCAAAGTGCTCATGGTATTTTGCCTGTTTTTATCGGTGACTCAATGGGCCTTTTCAGACAACACCCTCGCTTTAATGTCGAAAAAGATATCTTTATGATCTATCATTCAAAATGGAGATATCATAAGGGGTTTCATGCTTTTAAAGATTCAATCATTCGAGCTTTAATGACATCTCTTTGATATAATGATTTCTCTATACTGATATTGTTTAAGGAACAAATAAATTAGACCGATATAGTGTTGTCATTACAATTCAATAGAGGTCATCATAAAAGCAATTCTTTTTGTCATTTTAATTCTTTGTCTATCATGCCAATCTGGCCAGGAGTCTAATATTAATACAGAAAAATTAGATAAGTTCTTTGCAGTCTTAGAAAATAAGAAAGTCGCTTCGGGAAGCGCTATTTTAGTTAAAGCTGGTAAGACTGTTTATGAAAGAAATTATCATTTTGATAAAAAGTTAGAAGAACCTATTTTCCGCATCGGTTCTGTTTCAAAAATATATACAGCTGTAATAATGTTGAAGTTAGAAGAAGAGGGGAAATTAAAGCTATCTGATAAGCTTTCTCTTTATTATCCAAAGATAGATAAGGCAGATAAGATTACTATTGAGGACTTGCTTCGCCATCGTACCGGTATTCCAAATATGACAGATCTTGCTGATTACAAGGAATACTCTCAAACTCCCCAATCTGAAAGTCAGATGATGGAGCGTTTCTATCGCTATCAGTTGGAGTTTATGCCTGGTGAAAAGTATGAGTATTCAAATACTGGTTATGTCATCTTAAGCTATATTGCTCAAAAGGCGGGAAATGATACTTATGCAAACTTACTAACTAGTTATATTGTTAAGCCTCTTTCTTTGCAGGAGACCTTTGTCTATGATGCTAAAAGTTGTCGATCTAATGAAGTCACTAGTTACTTCAAAAGAGCTAACTGGGAAGAAGCAACCAATACTCATCAGAGTGTTCCTCTTGGTGCTGGTGCCATTGCTTCCACACCACTAGAAGTTGCAACATTTCTTAGAGGATTATTTAGAGAAAAAATAATCAATTCAAGTTCTCTTAAGAAAATGAAAGAATTTATCGGCGAGGGAGAGTATGGATTAGGTTTAATGAAGTTTCCATATGCTGACAAATACTTCTTTGGACATACAGGTGGCGTCGATGGTTATGCATCTATCGCTGCCTATAATATTGAAGATGATATTGCTATGGTAAACCTAACAAATGCCTTGTCATTTAATTTTAACGATATGTCTCTTGCTCTTTTGGCCGGATTTTATGGCGACGATTTTGATATTCCTGTCATTCAAGAGTCAATCCTAGTTAAGAAAGAAATACTTGATCAGTATAATGGAACATATGGAAGTAATGATTTTCCAATTAAGCTTACTTTTAGAAATGAGAATGGAATTCTTCTAGGGGAAGCATCAAGTGATGCTCAGAATGAGATTCCTTTTGAAGCTTTTTCTAATACAATATTTAAATTTCAACGTGCCCATATCAAACTCGAATTCAAAGATAATGGGAAGACTCTTATCTTTACGCAAGGTCAGGAATTTGAATTAAAGAAGCTTTAGGGGCTACTCTAATAAGAGAAAATTTAGCGCAGCTTCTGTCACAAATGCTTCGGCAGAGTTTAAATCGTATTCATTGTTATAATTGTCTGGGTTATATGCAATTACTTGCTTATTTTTTTGAATTTCGCGCCAACTTTGAACAATTTGTTCAATTCTCTCGTGTTCCAATAAGTTCTTATCTTGAGCAATTTTTGAAAGTAGCATGATCTCGTGTATCGCCTTTGTATCCATAATGATTTCATTTGTTTCTTCTCGCTCATCTTCTAGTGATTTATAGAGGGCGTCTACGTGATGCTTTAATAAAAGTTCTACAATTTGAATATTTTTTAAGCTCTCATCAAAGTTGAGTATTTCAGGTATTTTATAAAAGTCTAAATCATAAACGTTAGAAGGCTTATTTCTTAGTTTAACAATCTCATATGACACTGAAATCAGAGCTTTTAAGTATTCTTCTCTTTCTCTATCTTCAAGGCCTTCTTCTTTTTGAATCTTGTACAATTTCATGGAGTTTAATAGATTCTTCATATCCAATGAAATATCGTAACTTGGTGTATTCGATATTATAGATGACCTCGGACGCTTCTGCTTTGAGACGCTTGCTACCGAGTTTGTGAGATCAATTGCATGATTTATTTCTTCTAGCTTTGTGGCATACGTTGAAGTCGTAAATAATAATACTAAAGGAATAAATACTTTTTTCATTTAACCAATCTCCATCTTATTTGATACTAATATAGCAAAGCGGAGTCCAATATTTTTCATGTAAATACAGTGGGTTACGTTTTCTATATGTTCAAATATTTAACAGGTGTTTAAAAATAGAATCCAATTATGTCTTAATTGGAGAAAAAGGAATTCACCTTAAGTAATTTTCTATTTAGAGATAAAATTCTCTGCTTTGTAAATCCCCATAAAGCTAATTCCTGTTGAAAAGTATTTGACCTTAGCGTTGTCTAGAAAAACTGTTGTAGGCGTGGCCTGAATTACTAGATCATGGCCAAGATCATTATCTTCGATAAAGGTAAAAGGATAGGGATTCTTTTTTAGAAACTTCTTTATCTGGGCAGTGCTTTCAAAGGGATTGACGGCATAGATTGAGCCTTTGGATATTTTTCCACTTTCAATTGACTTCTTTAATCGTAGCATTTCAATTTTACAAGGAGTACATGTTGTCATCCAAAAGAATGTAACCACCTTCTTGTCTGGTGGGAATTGTATGCTTTTAGGGTTAGCTTCAATTGTTTTGACAGGTCTTTTTGAAATATTCTTTTCTTTTAGTCTGAAGCTATTTGCGATACTAGGGCCTTGCTTAAAGGCAAATAGAGTTAATGCAATTATGAGAGCTAAATTTTGTAAAGAGATATACTTTTTCATATGCTATTAATTTTATCATTAGACGGCCGAAGCGCAAAATAGTCATCCAGTATCATAAAGATAAAAACTTTAGTATGTCAGTGAAGAATCACTAGTTAATCTTTATGTTCTACTAACAAAAATTTTTCCTAATTACCTTTTGTTTGATATTTCAAATTTATGTGATTTATTTTACAGCACTTAATTCTTAAACTATCATTTATACGATTGTTTTTTTAAGGTCGTTGAATTGTTGATAAACACTAATATTTTTAAGAAGAAGTTATTTCTGGCATCTGTTTTGGCCTTTATTCTTCTTAGTATTAGTTGTGCTTATTACTTCTCTAATAAGAATCGCAAGGCCGTCGTTGAGTTAAATCAGCGTATTGATCTCTTTGTGTCTGTTGTTGGAAATTTTGGCTATAACGGTCTAATTCATAATTTTAAAAATTATGTCGTTAGATATGATGAGAGCTACTATAAAAAGGCCGTCTCAAAGTTCAATGAGATTGAAATCGCATATAATCGCTCCAAAGAATATAACCTATCACATGAGGAATTAAAGTCTCTTGATAATCTATTTTCAACGGCCAAGGAATATCGAGATAATTTAGAGATATTAAAAAACCTTGATGCTTCTCTTACGGCGGAACAAAGAGATAATTTTGTAAGAGTTGATGATACCCAGGCAGACCTTGCAGCTAAAGAAGTTATTAGAATATTAGAGAGTAAGGAAGCTCAATTAAATGAAATATCTAAGAATATTTCGCGTTTTGGTGTTATTGCAATTGTTCTGCTTATTTTGGCGATGGCGGCCATGTACTATTTTGATTTATTAGTTCTTGATCGTACAAATAAAAAGCTCTCCCAGACAAATGAAGAGCTTCTGCAGTTTTCTTATCGTACATCACATGACTTAAGGTCTCCATTAACAACAATTAGCATTTTATGTGACTTGATCATTAGAAATATCGAAACAAAGCGATTTAATGAAGATGAGATAAAAATAAAAGTCGAAAAGATTAGAAGTCGAGTCATGCATTTGGCCGAGCTCATTTCAAGCCTTTTAGATTTAGCAAGATTAGATGTCTCTACCCATAAAGATGAAGAACTTGATTTTGAAACAATGATTTCAGATATTGTTATTTCAAATGAGTACTTAATTGAGAAAAATAATATCAAATTCTCTACCGATGTTGATCTCTCACGTGGACACTCTTCTCAGAGAGTAAGGGTCTTTCAGATCTTAAGTAATATTATAGTTAATGCTGTTAAATACTATGATGTTAATAAGAGTGCTCCATTTGTTAATGTTGAAATGCATGATGACTATAATAATCTCTATATAAAGGTTGCTGACAATGGGGTAGGGATTCCATGCAATGATAAGTCTGAAGTTTATGAGCAATTTGTGCGCTTTAATGAAGACAAGTCAATTGGTACTGGAATTGGAATGTACATCGTTAAAAAGTCTGTGGATTACTTAGGTGGAACAATTGACTTTACTACTTCAAATGAAGGCACAACTTTTAAAATTGTTATTCCTACTACTGTTGTTAATTCTAATCATGATTTAGTGACAAAAGATACGTCAAATAATCTGCTACATTAGTATCTAGCTTGATATTGAATAGATTACATCTGGTGAAATAGTTATTTCGCCGTCTATCTTCTTTTTAAATCGGTAAAGAAGTGATTTAAAGCTTGTTTCTGCCTTGAGATAGTCGCAATCCTCTCCATAGATCATTAAAATAAGCTCTTGTCTGTTAAATCTTGCTTCTTCTAGAGCATTAAAAAGTATACTTTCTTTCTTACTAAGTTTTCCCTTTATTTTTGACGGGCCCTGGTTAGGTTTTTTCTGAATTAACTCTGAAACGAAATTATAAAAGGGGTCCTTCATTGAAGAATTCACATCTGCTTCTATTATTTTCGAGTAGTCCTCACGATAAAGTTTCTCTGAAAGAAGATAGAAAAGCGTACGATTTAATAAATTATTCTTCTCACCTTTTAATAGGTCATGAGTAGTCTTTAGTTGCTCTTGTGACAGACTCTCTATATCAATGTGTTCTAATAGATCCTTATCTATTTCTTTTAAAAGGGCCTTTATCACTTGATTGACTCCTTACTGGCAAACTCTATCTTTTCATTATTAGATAGGGTATATGTTTGCGCCTCTTGATCAAATTGAATTAATCCATCATCTTTTTTATTAATTCTTGAAATTAGTGTTGTTAAGCGATTCTTTGCATCGATTTCATCTATATTTGGATACAATTGATCGATAAGTTCGCTAAAGTGATAAGGCCTGTGTGCAAGGAGGAGGATGAGTTGATCGCTTAGCTCTCCTAACAGATTCACTGCTGTCGTCCTGTTTAGTCTGATTCTCCAGGCCGTTGTTAGAGAGTCATTATTTATTTTATTCTTACCATTGAGGTAGAGGTTTTCAATTGCTTTAGTCGATTCTTTTATTTCTTTAAATTCATAACGATGAAGCTCTTCAAGCGTCTTCATTGCATTAAATTTCTGGTTAAGACAGAATTGAGTCTCACAAAGGTGTGTCAGCGCCTGGGCGTATTGAAGAGTATTATTTTGATCCTCAAGAAGCTTAAGAGCTTTTTCGAGGTAGCGAAAAGCGCTTCGTTGTGCACCTACTTTATGAAATTCATCTGCAATATTAACACAGATATTTGCAGCACTTGTGAACGACCCTCTTTTTATCAGTATATCAAGAGCTTCAATATAATTTGAAAGTAGTCGCTTTCGTATATCGATATTTCCTTCTGCTGTAATGGTATTCATTTGTGCATTTAGGGCCTTCTTTTGTGCTCCAATTTTCATATATGAATGATGGGCCATGAGAAAATTATCTTTGACTGCTAAATGATCCTCTTTTTGAGCAGCGATAAGTGCCATTGCAAAAAAGAGGTCACCTAGATAAGGTGAGTCTCTAAAATTATCGATGCTCTTAATTTGATATGATCTGTTCTCTAATATTGCGATACGGGCCTTCAAGAATACATCGAAGAACGAATCCTTTGTAAGTGTATCTTGCATACGCTTAAGCTTTGCTAAGTCATTAAGGTAGTACGACATCATGATCTGAATATAGATGAAGTCTTCACTGTGGTATTCAACTTCAAAGAAAAGCTTTGTTAACTGGCCGATGTCGGCGTCAATCAAATGTAAAGGCTTGATCGAGTTTCTCATTAGTCCCAAGTATTTATAAGTGGAATGCTTCCTTTTGTACTATCTGATTTTTTTAGACTATAGAATACTCTGGCCTTAGAGTCTCTATGTATAGCATCAGCAAGTCTTTGGTTTCTACTACGTCTTGAAATACTTAACATATCTGTGAAGAATAATTCCTTTATATCTGCAATGATCGAATACTGATCATCGAGCCTTATTTCTAACCTTGGACTAAAGTCTTGGAGCGCATTATTAATTTTAACAGTCTTTCGAAATTTATTCTTAAGATATTTCCCCTTAATTGTAAGTAGAATCGTATCTTTTTTAATTTTAAGAGATGATCTTATTGAGAAGGTCTCTTCCGTGTTTTCAGTTTTGTTGCTACTCTTGCTACTTTTTAATCTTTTCTTTAAGAGTGAAATTAGGTCGATAGAGTCATTCTTATCTATTTCTTCACATTGGTTAATTTCGCTATAAGAGAGACCTTCCCAATTTGCAAAAATATAATCATGAGCTTTCTTATCTGCTTGTCCCTTACATTTGAAGCCGATAACAAGCTTTTTGTTGATTGCCATTCCAGTTGGGATATTTATTCTTTCTCTAAAATTTATAGAGCTTGTCGTAATTGGGCCTCCGCCATTTCCATATCCGTTTCCACCTCTGATGATGGTTTGATCTTTGCTGTCATTCTTGAAGCTTCTTATGACCTCAATTGTCTTAAGATTGAACTTGTTATCATTATCTATCTTTATCTCTTTCTTCGTTAGGTATAGGTCATAGAGTTCCTTAATTTGAGAATCTGTTAAGTCCCCATTTGCCTTACCATGTGAATTTGGTATTTCTTCGATGAGGTTTTGTGACGATTTTTGTCGATAAGTTGATTGATAGTCTTTTGAGTACTTAAATCGAACATTATCTAAGTGGCCACGCTTACCTTGAATATAGTTATTAAGACACTCTTTGATATTTGAATGAGAAGAAAAAATTGATTTTTGCATGATACGATCATAGGAAGTTGCAATACCAACGATTTCATATTTACTTTGATTTAAATCATTATTTTGTAATAGAGGAGAACCACTCATACCAGGTACGATACTTGATGGAGTTATAATCGAACGACTGATGAATGATTGACGACTCTTTTCATGATCCTTTTCTTTTGAGTCTAAGTTAATTGTACACTTATTGTGAGAGATCAAATCCATAATTGAGTTCATTGTACCAATTTGATTGTGATGATTTTGCTTGTAAGGAATTGGTTCTGTCGTTATGGCCTTAATTGCTTCAGAAATGGGAACAAAGAGTGCGTTACCTTTATAAGGCTCAGGAGAGCTTGGATAAAAATTACAAGAAAGGTCGTACATATTACCAATTTGTACATATGAAAGTGTTTCACCAGTCTTTAAATTTTCAAATAGTGGCCTATTATTATAGTTTGTTGATTTCTTTTCTCCAAAAGTAAACTCGTCTTTAATTAGACTCCTTGGAGAGTTATTCATTCCATGCGTATAAAGACTATTATTCTTTGAGTTATAAATACCAAAGGTCTCTTGTATTGTATTGTTGACTTCTATGATGGCAATATCATGGTTGGCACAAGAGAGGGTTTTATTTTCTTCAATAGGGTGTAGCTCCCCACGGTAGATGAAAAACTTATTATCACCATCTACTAAGTGAGAGTTTGTGATGATGAATTTTTGGCCTTCACTTTGTACTGTAAAACCAGTTCCTGCAATAGGCATGTCACTATCGATATAGTGTGAGCCAATAACAACAAGAGATTCCTTATCTTGGATGTGATGCCTTTTGTAGTATTTGTAGATCGATAAATTATCGACATCTTTACCAAGTAAGATTTTAGTATAGGGGTCTGCTTGTGTAACAAGTGATAGGCCCATCAATGTCGTTAATATTGCTCTATATATACTTCTAGACATAGCTATATATAGAGCAAAGTATATGCCATTATTTCCCTTTGAAAATGAGTTAGTTACTAGTTGAATTGTTTAAATAACAACCCCCTTGTCTAGACTTTAGTCAGTTTTTAGAAGAAATAACGATAAATATGCATGATTTATTGGCACTTTATTTGCTTAGTTAAATATATGATGAAATCTCTAAGAAACTTAACGATTATAAGTACGCTATTTCTATGCTCAAGCACAACCTCTGTTGTGGCCAACGATTTATACGGCGTTGAGGCCGGGGTGAAAACAAATCTTGGTAATTGGTATAAAGACGCAAGTCTAGATGAAGGCCCTGTTACTCTTACCTTTAGGGCCGATAGTAATGGGGAGTTAGAGCTCTCCGAATTGGACTGGATGCAGTTTGAAAAAAGATATCAAAGAGAAGAGTTTGGTGGAGTTGAGATTGCTCTAAGGGCCTTAGGGGCGAGGTATGAGAAACTTCATCAATCTATCGGTCAGCATGGGAGTATTCAATATGCTCACTTAGTTATCAGAAAAGCTTTTGTTCTCGATGATGGCGCAACAATTATTCTCTCTGGTGTTGCTAAGGCCAGTGATACATGGAGTATTCATCAGTTCAACGAAGAAGATGAGCGCAACCTAGGACGCTCTTATAAGCGAATGTATAATCAAGACTCAATTAACTTAGATATAGAAGCAACAGGGGAGATCCACTTTAAAATAGGAGATGGGCGTGCTAGGGCCTATGGCTACTATAAGCAAGGTGATGAAAGAAGCTTTAAAACAGAAGATAAGAAATTTAGTTATACCTATCAAAGAAATGAATATGGTGCCGGTATTGAGTACAGGCCAAGTGAGAAATCAAAGCATACCTTTGGATTTAAAGTTAAGCGCAATGAATTTGATGAAAATTATGGAAAGGGAAATCGCCAAGTTGATGAGACTCAATTCATGTTAACTTACCAATACCGCTTTGATATGGAGGAATTCTTCTTTGGGAAGTCGTATGAAGTTGATACGAAGAAAGGTGATCAAGAATATGATGAATATGTAGAAGAAGAATTAGATCTTCCAGAATTTTACTAATTTTAAATAGGCCATATATGAAGAAAGTATTATTATCAGTTTTATTATTTAGCTCTTATGTTTTTGGGGAAAACCTAAATATCAATCATGCTCACTTAAATGAAATTGTTGGGGATAGCGATGCTATCTTTAAGCCAATTGATATTAAAGAGCTTGAATTAGATGATGAGTCATTACTGGATGGTATTCGAAAACGATTTGTTATTTCTTATTCACAGCTCAATCGATCTGAAATGGACACCTCGTATAATGTTTCGCGAGATGGTGAATCCGTCTATGACGTTTACGATGAAGACTTTAATCACTACCTTGAAGAGAACTTAAAATTTAAAGAAGGCCATAAAGTCACAATTGAATACTTAGTTACACAAAATTTTAGTATTGAATTAGCTGATACTTATCGCCGCTATAATATGTCAGGTCGACATGTTGGCGTAACAGAAGGTGGCCTTTTAGAAGATGACCGCTATGATGTCTATGAAGCAAAGAATGTAACAATATTAAATGATATTCAGCTTGGGATGAAATATGCGATTCGTTTAGTTGATACACCTAGCTTTCGTTTTGAAATAAGCCCTGGGGCCAGTGTCGGACTTGTGCACGTCTACTCAGATACGAAGACATATTATAATGGTGAAAAATACGAAGAGAACCACTTTAATGATATTGGTGGTTACTCTTATGGTGTCTCACTTGAGGCCAAGGCCGTCTTCTGGGATAACTTCTTTCTTCAAATAGGTGTTGAGCAAAGAGATTATGTCCTCGCTCCGATGTCACATGAAAGTGGCGTTTCCCAACAAATTGATCAAAGTGGATATAATTTCTATATTGGGGCCGGAATTAGATTTTAATGACATTTTCATTGATAAAAAAAGGGATCCTATGGATCCCTTCTATATTCTACTTTCTAAGGTCACTTAAACGACATTTATATGATTTGAAAACTAATCTTGATTTTTCTTCACAAGTTACATTGTAGAAGTGAGTTCCACAAGTTTTTCTATCCGAAGAACAAGTCGCTTCATTGATATCATATAAGGCATCAAAAATATCTTGGGCCTCATTTCCTTTTACTGTTTTTACAAGAATATCACCATTTGAAAATGCACCAACTGTACACTTCGTTCTTTTGAATATGTCCGTACATAGGATTTGGTCAAGCTCGATAAGACACTTTTTTCCACTACAATCTGGTGCTACAGTTGATTCAAGAGAAAGAAATAAGTTCTTTGCAAGATCTTTTTCAACCTTGAAGTCACCAGCATTGGCCATTAGTGCGACGAGTGTTATAATTAAATACTTCATCTATTCCTCACTTTCTTCTAGATTGTGATAAACTGTTACGACATCGTCATCTTCTTCAAGTAGATCAATTAATCTTTCAAATTGCTTTAATGTGTCTTCATCATCAATTGCTTTGTGATTAAGTGGAACTCTCTCAAGCCTTGCTTCTTCAGGTGTGATTCCAATCTCTTGAAGTTTCTTTTGGATATCTCCAAATGACTCTACTGGTGCAATAATCTCAAATACACCATCTTCAAGTGTAATATCTTCTGCTCCAGCATCGATTACTTCAAGTTCAAATTCATCGTGGTCAGATACATTTTCTTCATTAACTAAGAAATTTGCTTCTCTTTTGAAAACGAACTCTAGTGATCCAGTTTGCCCAAGTGATCCTTGAACTTTATTGAAGTAACTTCTTACACTTGCTACTGTTCTTGTATTATTATCTGTTGAAGCTTCAACGAATACGGCAACGCCACCAGGGCCATAGCCTTCATAATTAATATCTGTATAACCGACACCATCTCCACCTTGACCTTTTTTGATCGCACGGTCGATATTGTCTTTTGGAACGTTAAACTTCTTACAACGATCAATCGCAACCTTTAGAAGAAAGTTTGTTTCTGGATCGCCACTTCCACTTTTAGAAGCTAAGAATACATCTTTTAGTGCTCTCGTGAATACCTGTCCACGGGCCTTGTCTGCTGCGCCTTTTTTGGCCGCAATTTTTGCTGATTTTCTTCCCATAAATCTCTCTTACGTTAAATTATTATTCTATAGTTTTAGTCAAATCATCATAATTCGTCTAGTTTTAGGCCTGTTTATTTAAGCTAAGTATCCGAAATATGTATAACTAATAGTCAGCAATGAAGTATATTCAAAATATGACACTCTGTGTTTTTTAGGTGTTAATCTGTGCTCAAAGGAAGAATATTATGGGTAAATACTTTGCATTAACACTAATCAACTTGAATCTCTTTGCTTCGTTTGGAGGCCTAGGTGGCATGGGGGGATTTGGCCCTGATATCGATCATAATCCTACATATCGCCATCGTTCTCAAAATCAAAAGCTAGAGGTTGCAAAGTGTTCCATCAGACGTGGAGACCGTAATTTCGACTTAAATAAAACAAATTACCAACTAGATGATTTGTTCGCATTAGTGTCGACGACTAGCAAGGGTAAGGATGTTATCAATAAGATCAAGCCTCTTTTAGAAACAGGTGAGCTAAAGATCAAAAATCTCTCGCAATATGAAAGGCAACGTCGAGGACTATCTCAAAGAACTTCAGCACTCTTTGATTTCACAATGGAGACTCCAACAATTTTCATTGGCCTTGAAGATGAGCTGGGCCTTGTTGCGCACTTCTTTGTTCATGAAGCAACTCATGCTCTAGACGAGCTAATTCCACAAGAATACGAAGTTGATATGATTTATTATAATACATTTAAAGACTTTCAACGATTATTTGGCCTTGATATAGAGCCAATGAAAGAGCTATCACCTTATGAGACTTCTAAAATGTATGAAATCTATGAATTAAAAGAAAGAAACCGCGCCCAACACGCATATCGTGCTGAGCGCTTCGCTTTTGATCAACAGGGCATATTCACGAATCAAGTTTTAGAAGCTAATGATTGTTACGAAGAATATATTTCGCAACATCGAGAGAGAAATAAGCTTAAACTCTATCGTCATACTCCTGATGATCATATTTTCAATGCCTATGGCATTAACAAGGACTATCTTTAAAACTCATAGCTTGCACTAATGCCATAGCTACGTGGTGCCTCTTTTTGTGTATAGAGGTCGTTTTGCCACGCTGGAGGCATATTGGC
This sequence comes from Halobacteriovorax sp. RZ-2, assembly GCF_043196685.1. NCBI lineage: Bacteria > Pseudomonadati > Bdellovibrionota > Bacteriovoracia > Bacteriovoracales > Halobacteriovoraceae > Halobacteriovorax > Halobacteriovorax sp. RZ-2. The sequence continues at coordinate 518,430 of NZ_JBEBMR010000003.1, read as the reverse complement.
GAAATAGTAACCACGAAGTGAATATGTTTCATCAAAGATATTCTTGCACCAAATTGAGATATCTAAAGACTTATAACGATAACCAACTTTCGTATCAACTAATTGATAGGCCGTTGACTTTAAGTCGTGAGAGTTTGAAAAATAAAAATCATCAGATGCATAGAAATTGATATCCCAATACATACCGTTCTTGTACTTGTAATTTAAATTAATGTTTACTTGGTAATTTGGAGCATGAGGCATCTGTCTACCATCGAGATCTCTAGTTCCGATATTATAATCACCATACCTTGTTCCTAGAAGGCCTAGTCCAGAGCTAACACTTAGGCCATAGGTCTTAGTCAGGGCCGCTTCAATCTCTGCTCCGTAATTGAAACCACTTGCCGCATTATCTGTATAGAAAGTAAATGAGCTAGGGTCCATTGGATCATCTTGAAATGATGTTTTTACTTGTGCATTGTTTCGGTACATGAAAAAGAGAGAACTACTTAGTGAAATCCCTTTTTCTTTTAAATGATATTTTTGACCAAGTTCAAATGAGTAAAGATCCTCAGGTCTAAATTCTTTACGTGTATCCGGGACAGCCGACTGTGTATTGATTCCACCAGGCTTATACCCCTTAGATAGTTTAAAGTAGGCAAGATCTCCTAGTAGGCCTTTCTTAGATAGTGTAATATTTAGGCCATACATTAAATCTTCTGGTGAAAGTTTTGTTTCTGTTCCACTTTCTTGCACTTCAAATTCGACATTGCGATATTCGATACGGCCACCATAATTTATTTCAACTGTTTTACTTAGGTCTTTCGTTTGTTCGGCATAGATTGAGACTAGTTTAGTGTCGACTTCTCCATCGATACTTTTTCTAACCGCTGAATCTTCATATCCTATTTCTTTAAAATCTTCATTTGATGACTTTAGATAAACACCGATAGTACTGCTTTTTGATGAGAGTCGCTGATCAAGAGTAAAGTCTTCTCGCTTTCTTGGGAATTCAATATTGTAGTCGTAATCAGCATTCCAACCAGGGATTGTATTCCAGTAAGGGTTATTACCCCAGTCTTCATCATAGCTATAGTATGAGTTATTTTTAAAGTGGGTAAGAATTGTTGTGCTTGTTAAGTTTGCACTAAGATCCTTTTCGTATTTTAGGTACTGGCCAAGAGTTTCACTCTTATCCTTTCCTGGTTTGTCTGAACGAGTTGTGTGGCCATTATCTTGCACAAAGGCATCATAACCGTTTGCCTTGTCAAAGTAGTGAAGCCCAAAAGTAAGAGTTGAATCGATAAAGTCTTTAACTAGGCTTGCACGAATATTTAATTCATCTTGGCCATTTGTATCGTTGCGTTTGAGGTATTCATTGTCCATGAAGCCATCACTGTCTCTCTTAGATAGACTTAGTGTCAGCCCTGTCGAAGGATTAAGCATACCTGAGTAGCTAATGCTCTCTTCCCAAGTATTAAATGATTCATATGAAAGATATGTTTTAAACTTCGATTCCTGCGTCGGGTCTTGAGACTTTAGATGAATCATTCCCGCCATTGCACTTGGCCCAAAACGTGTGGCCTGAGGCCCTTTGTAAACTTCTAATTGCTTAATACCATTTAGATTTGTTGTTCCTGAAACACCAGTGTAGTCGATTTCATCAACCATCAGCCCTACTGAGTAGTTTGATATACCTTCGTAGGCCGATCTCTCGCCAATTCCTCTAATTTGGAAAAAGTTAGAACGTGAGCTTCCATTTGCCATATTAAGGTTAGGAACGGATTTAAATGATTCACTCAAATCAGTGGATTGTTCTTGTGAAAAGTCTTTGGCCGTCTTTAGAGATGTACTATTAGCGTCGCTATAATATTCTTTCTTTTCAAAGAGGCCGTAAATATAAATAGCATCGTCACTATTGGCCGAAGTTGTTTGTGCAAATGTTAGTTGGGAAATAAATACTAATATCAGTATTTTCATCTGAGTCTCCTTACGCCAGCATTACCTGGATCAAGTTAAAAGGTTTGACGGCCAAATCCGCTCTTCTCAGCCACATTATGGTGTAGCTCCCTTGGGTAAATTTTCGTATTAATTACATTAATATAATTAAAAGGGCAAATAAAAAGGCCAGCTTAGCTGACCTTCATATTTTAAAATTAGAATTTAACTTTGTAGTTTTTAACTTTTACAACGCCTTTTTTCATTTTCGCTGCAATGACAAGCTTAACATCTGTTGCACCCTCACATTCGTAACGAAGGTAAACATTAAATAGAGTTGCAGATGCCTTTTGCGGTTGAGCGATACATGCAGCAAGATAGTCATCTTCAACTGTTTCAACGATGGCCTTTACTTCATCACTTGCCATAAGTTCCTCAACAGTTTCTGCAAATACACGCTGAGACTCTTCAATTGCATCAAAGTCAGGCATGCTCATACCTGGAGGTAGTCCAATAGAGATACCAGCTTGTGCGTTAAGAGTTAGTAGACATACTAGAGCTAGAAGTACTTTTTTCATATATTCCTCACTTTTATTTATATTTCTAAATTGATTTACTAGATCCCATTTTGCTCAAGATTAAGCAAGTGAAGCTGTCATTGTTTGAAATAATTTCTTACTTAAATTCAGTAATGATATCAAATACTTCGACGTAGTCAGTTGATTGGATATCATCTGAAATTGATAGGTTAAAGTGAGTCTGTATTGAAAAGTTAATGGCCGAGCAATAACTCTTTGCTGTGTTATTCTTAATTTTAAGATAGGGAAGGCGTGATGTGAGGGGAAAAGGGACTTCTTCACATTCTATTGAGAATGAATCTCCACCACTTTCACTAGGTGCCACGACAATAAGTGAGTCGATAATTGAGTCACAATTTGGAAAGTAGAAAGGGGAAATACTTCGAGGGGCCAAGCTTATTAGGGCCTCATCATTTGCACCAAAGACACCTTCAAACTCCAGATTCCAGGCTTTAGGAACAGGTGAGAATAAGTCTTCTTCAGAAATTGTATAATTAAAATGTGCTTGATCTTTTAACTGGAGATAGCGTCCATCAGAGATTCCACCTGATCCATTTCCAAGTATCCATTCAAAATCATCAATATTAGTAAAAGACGGGATTCTCATCCTTATCTGTCTAAGTGTTGTCGATTTTCCTGTAAAAGTATGACGGTATGTCTGCCAATACCAACGATCTCCATCCACAGCATCATAGACAACTTGGTTTCTGATGCGTTGGAAGTGTCTAATTCCATTAGATGTGATGGCCTTAATATCAAGTTCATCGCTTGTATCTGTTTTGAAGCTTATTTCAATGGCCATACCTGCTTGTACACTAATATCTTCAATGTCGTAGTCATAGTTTGAGCTAAACCATGATGCACAAGAATAGCGGCCTTCATAAACTTGCCACGGATCGAGGACAAGTCCATTAAGGCCATTATCTGTATAACTCTCACATCCAAAAGAGCCACTCATATTACAAGTCGCGTAGATGCTAACAGCAATAAGCAGTGAGAATGTGAGAGTTATGCTTTTAATCATTAAGGTGCTTCGTTCCCATCAACACCAGTGAAAGCAACGTTGATCACTGCTGAAAAATCGCTTGATGTTGCCTCGTCACCTGCTTCAAGAGAAATAATTCCTCTTACTGTAAGTGCTGAATTATCAACTAGAGCTGAAAGAACTTTTGCGTTTGCTACACCTGGATTAGCCCCTGCTGAGTTGTAAACTTCAGACGCTACGTCAGTGATATCTTTCTTTGTGTCTACCATAATATCACCTGCTGCAAGAGTTGCACTTCCTGCACCAAGAGTTTGTTGTCCGTAAGAACCTAGACCAGCTGAAATGAAGATCATTTTTTCAAGTGCTACTGATACATCATTCGCAGATGAAGTTAGTGACTTAGAGATCTTTAGGTAGTCATTTTTGAAAAGTAGCATCTTTGATTTGATTTCAAATTTCACATACCTTACATTCGATTCACCATCTAAATTTCCAAGAGCTAGTGATGCATCTTGCGTATGTGTTCCAAAACTTGTTGATTCAAGAGTCGCATCACAGTCGTTAAAAGATACATCTTGTCCGCAGTCAACTAGTGCAATTGATACACTATTAACTTTTGGTGAGAATCCACCTGAAAGTGTGATTGATCCATTTGCTGTTGAGTCTGCTGCAAAAGTGCTGAAGCTAAGAGCTGTCGCAAGAGTTGCAAGTTTAATTAATTTCATGTCTTCTCCTTAAGTAAATTAATTAGTTTGAATCATTACTGATTTTAATCCTAATGGTATATTTTTATGATTTTGCCAATTTTCGTAGTCAATGCCATAGAGAGGAATGGCCGTAAGATTTAACACCTCAGGGAATTCCTGACCTGGGAATTGTTCTGCAAATTGCTTCTTTAGTCCTCTAATATGTGACTTTAAACTTATTTCCGAAAGAATTGTCTTTCCTCCTGGAAGTAAGTGGTTTCTAATATTTGCTTTGAAAAGATAGAGCTGGTCTTCATCCACAACCCCGCGTGATTCAAAGCCAGTCATTGGGTCTGTGTAGATCAGATTCATTGTAAAGAAAGTGTATGCATTACCTTTATTGGCAACTGCATAAGCAAGTTTCTTCTTCTTTTTATCAAATTTTAAAAATCTTAACTGTGGTGATACTTGTGTCTGTATCGTTGAATAGTAAATTTCTCCAACGATAAAAGACGTTGATCCATTTAGATAATCAATTTTGTAGCCGGCCTGAAAGCTTCCTATGTTTTGAGCTGCTGGAATATTAATTTGAAGGCCGTAGTGTCTTGTTTCTCCAGGGGCCAGGCTTTGCTCAATGGCAAAGCTTTCATTTCCTCTCTCATCAAGAAGAGACATAAAGGGTGCCAGTGAGAATTTTATATCCTGTCCAATTTTGTAAGGGAGGTAACTATAGCTTCCGTCTCTTGATTGGATAAGTTCTGTCTTAATGATTGTGAACTGACATGTCTCATCACTCACATTTTTAACAACAATTTCACGCTTCTTATCTCCACCTTCAAGGTAGTGCTTGATTGCTGGGTGAGACTTCTTGCCATTGTCGTCTTTTTGGAGGACGAGGCAAGCTGAAGTTGTAAGATTTGCACAAAGTAGAATGAGTGTTAAAAAGTATTTCATTATTATGACCTTTTATGACCTTTTATGACCTTCTAATTATTGTAAAAGAGGTTTCTAACTCTTTTGATTTGTAGTTTTTTACCGTTTTCATTTTCTAATTCAATGTCAATCGTGATCTCATTTTTTTGACTTATCAATGAGATCAGATCTTTAAGGTCAAGATTGATATCCCACAGGCCGGAATATACCTCTTGCGTTTCGATATCAACTTGATAACCATCAAGTTTTACCGAAATATTTGAGAGAATATTATATTCAGTTTCTGCCGAATCGAGAGTTAGAAGTGCGCTAAATTTAGGTGCACTAATAATGCTATTGTCAAACTCTGTAATGATTAAGTCTTGGATTGGAAGTGTATCCACATCAATTAGCTCAAAACCAAATGTCACGGTTTGCATATTGTCTCTAGGAAGATCAAGAGTAACTACCTTTTGAATATCTTTGTAAATAGAAGAGTTTGCTACTGCACTCAATTTATACTGTCCATTACGAAGACGTGAATAATTAATTGTATTTAAAGACTTACCACTAATAGGGATGATTTCATTATTTTCATCGATTAGCTGATAAGTAATATCTCCTATAAGTGTATCGAAATCTTTATCATAACGTCCATTCTTATTGATATCATTGTAAGAGAATGTATTAATAGTAGAGATTTCTTTAAGAGCAAAATCAACGTATACCGTTTGATTCTTAAGAACTTTTGTTCCTTTATAATACTCTGACGACTCAAGTGATTTGGCCGTAACTTGTCGCTCTATAAGGGAGATATGATCAATATCCGGCTTGAGCTCATTAATTAGATACTTTCCATCTTTATCTGTTGTTGCACTTCCTGTAACGCTATAAATACTTAGGCCTTCAACACCTTTTTCAAAGTCTTCACAAGTTCCATTTAAGTTGCGATCGATGCAGATGCGACCAGCAATACTTCCGGTACGTTTTCCACCAAAGGCGTCTTCAACTTTTCTTGGAGTTTTTGCTCCAAAGCGGTATTGAAAACGAATTCCGACTTGATAGTCAATATCATCGTATTGGTGGTTATCTTCTGCTCTTGTATAGATCTCAAAAGAGTAGTTACTATCTGTTCCTGTACGGATACCAGCTTCAATATAATCGAGATCAGTTTCTGTCTGAGTAACATAATCTCTTCTTTGGCCTTCATCGTGTCCAATTCTTACGTAGGCATTTCCATTGAAGTGATTATTGTCGATATTATAATCAATTCCAATATTTGTGCGCGTGCGATATGAGTCATCACCGTATGATTCATATTCAACGTGTGATCTAATCGTAAATTTCGGCGCTTTATAGCTTAAGTCAACTGAGACAAATGGCTCATTTGTATAGTCCTGAATATTGCCATCAGTATAATTCTTGCTGGCAATACCAGCTCTCATTGCCGCATATAATTGTTTGTTTTGATAAGCAAAGGTAATGAACTTTCTCTGCTCTTTCACAGTTGAGCTAGTATGATCTTGGTAGTTAACACTTGCAGAAAGGCCACCACCCATTGGAAAGCTTACTCTTACTTGATTTGAACTACGGTGTTGTCTATTTTGCTCATTTGTTGCAAAAGTATCTCGATCTAACTCGTCATTACGACTAAGCTCAATTAGCACTCCGTCAAAGTCATAAGAAAGGGAAGCGTTATTATAAATGACTTCTTGAAAGCGATCCTTTCGATAACCAGATGAAATAGCAATTGGAAGGTTGTTTCTCACCATATAACGAACGGCCGTACGGTAGTCTTGAATGACTCCACGTTGTGGATCATCTGAAATTGTAAGGGATGGTGCAAATGAAAGCTTATCATTTGGGTTAAAATTTCCACGATACCCAATTGATCCAGATGTTTCACCTGAATCCGAGTTTTGATTAATGACTACAAATGTACGCTGTCCTGGCCTTGGATCATATTGAACCATGGCCGCAGTGTTAAATTCATCATTTTCGTCAACACCCACAAGTGTTCCAACTTTTAAGTTTGGAAGAATATCTCTTGTATAAGCGACACCATCACGGGCCTCGTTACCAACATTTGTATCCACGTCAAGATCGACGTTATTCCCAGCACTAAAGCGCCAGCTGTCACCATCAAAGTGAAAAGTCCCACGTGCATCCTGTGCTTGTCCGTTAACCATATTGGCCTGCACATAGCTAGATAAAGAAACGTAATCTGATAGGGCACCATTTGAGTTTAGAACGACTGAGCTAAGGTTGGAGTCTCTTCCTTCGACACTCATATAATCATTTGTGATGGTAAGTGTTGTATCAAGGTAATTTCCTTGACGGTCTTGATTATTAGCAGAGCTCACAAATTTAACCTGAAACTTCTTTTGAAATTTTGTGATTCCACCAACTTTGGCATTAACTTCGAATGCTGCATATGTCGAAGTACTATTTTTAAAATTAACTCTAACTGGAAGAAGCTTCACCTCATTAGCTGCAATAGTAATAGGGGAGCTATTAACGCTTACACTTACTTCTGGTGTTAGGTTTCTGATTGAAAAATGATAAACCTCGCTTGCATTACCAGTATTTTTAACTTTCAAATTAAGCGTGTGGTTTTTCTTATTTGTTTCAATATTTTGATCAGCATCAAAGAAATCAAGGTCTCGCTTCTTTGCCACAACAAAGCTTATGCTATTTTCTATCTTTTCCTGAGTTTCAATATTTGTGAAAATAATTTTTAACTCATGAATTGTCCCCGCATCAACGAAGCTTGGAGTATATGTATAGAAAGTTAGGTAAGTCAGATCACCTGCAATCAGCTCGACAGTTTCAGGGCCCTCGGCGCGCCACTGTTGATTGCTTTCAATCGAAATTTTATAAGTTGTATTTGTTGGGGACTTAATCGGCAGAACCTGAATGGCAACCTCTCCAGGTTGGACACTCTTGTCTGGAAGCATACTAATATCGAGTTCACTACCAAATACTAGTAAGTTAACGAAAAACACAAATAGGGACAGGGCGATTTTTATCTTCTTCATAATGCTCACATCTTAACTTAAATAAGATGAAAATATTCATTGTTGAGCATTATTTATAACGATGTATACGCTTTGTACATGAGTAATATCAGTGTTTTAAGGAAACAATTGTTAGACTATCTAAACTTTGGTTAGAGGAAGTATTCCGCGACTCCATAAAGCCCATTTTGTTCAAATGGAAAAATGATTGAGTCATTTGTCGGGTTGTAATCGAATTGTACTCCGCGACATGAAAGTTGTGGCATGGTCCAGCTCAGGGCACCTAAATCAGTATCTGTATCAATATTGTGGCCATAGAGACGACTGCCATAACAGTAGTAAAGGTATTGAGTTCCACCGCGTCTCGTGTAGACAAAACCATCGTCAATATTTCTTGCTGTGTAGGCAATCTGCTCGACGTTTCCGTCTTTTATAGCAATAACTCTTCGTTGAGCACCACGATACATTTTGGCCGTAACATACTTAGCATCGACACTATCGTAGAAGATATTTCTGTAGTTATCCCAGTATTCATATTCACATGTGCTTCCTGAAGTAGGTGCTGTTCTAAGCTCTGTACAACCTTCGTTTACATCATTGTATCCTAGAACACCCCAGATATGCTCTTGTCTATAACTGTCAGCAGAGTCGTAGGCCTTAAGCATAAAGTCTTCGTATCTAAGATCAGTTGTATTATATTTCATTCTACTTAAGAATAACTTCCCATTTGCAAACCCAATAGGTAGTGCTCTGTTATTGGTACCGGCAACGTCAATATCACTTCCGATTTTACCATCTGATGTTGGATCATAGTAGCTTGTACCACTAGTGTTGCTGAAGACATCTTCCCACATACCTGTTGAGCGATTTAGCATGGCAAAGCGGCCGTAGTGCCATTCCACACGGTCCATGTAGATATTTCCAGTTGCGCGGTCAACAACTGTCCAGTAAGGGTTTCTTACTGGTTGTGTATTAGCAGCTGCCGATGTGGATGCTGTCGCAACGGTACCATTACCAGCTAAAATATTGATATTTCCTTCAATTGTGAATTCTTTGAGATAGTAAGATGAGGTGTCATTTACAACGACCTTACCGTTATCAAGTCTTGTGACACGGCTAATATTACTAAAGCGCGCATTAACGGCATTGACATTGTCACCGTAAGATTGGCTTTGACCAAAAATCGTAACAACTTTACCTTCTTCATCAAGAGTTCTAATTCTACCACGGTCGTTAAAATATATTTTTCCATTCTTATCGACAAAGACAGAGTAGATATCCATATTACAGGCCGTCGCTAAAGTCCCATCTGCACATTCACCAAGTGTTCCTGAACCTAGAATTCTCGTATAAGTTCCATCAAAATTATTTCGATTCATATAACTTCTTGCAACTGTTACATAAGAGTTACCATCCATTCCTGTGTAGTTATAATAATGATACCAACGATAGCTATTATCAAATGGTGTAATGGACTGACCAGTTGTTGGATCAAAATAAACTCTGGCATAAGTATAGTCAGAAGTTGACCCATACATATCACAACCTGGGAAACTCTTATGGTGGTAGGCATGGCCTGTGATCCCTTGAATTTGAGATGTTGCCTGATTGAATTTTATTCCAGTATAACCAACACGGCACTTAGAAAGATCTTGAGTTGACTGCCAACCGTCTCCCGTTCCACCTAGGTAGAAAGATTCAACCTGTCCTGTTGCTGCTCTATAGATTCTAACTTTAAAACTTCCGTCAGTATTAATACTTTCAGATCTTTCAGCATTAAACCAAAGGTCGCCATTAGGAAGTGGAGTGAAAAGAACTGCATTGGTTCTATAATCAGAACTTGATAAACTTCTCATCTGAAGATCAAGTGGGTTTGCAACTGTGTCAGCAGTACTTGAACCACCACCAATAATCGTTTCAATTGTTGGGTTTTCTAAATTTAAGTCAACTCTTCTAATTCTATTATAATCGAGAATTAAGAGACGCCCTTGGTAGTCAAGAGTGATTTTCATTGGGTAACGGAGAGTAGCACTCTCTGCTGGCCCACCATCTCCAGTTGATGTTCCTGTTTTAGCAATAAAGAGTTTCTGCTTACCATCAGCAGGATCAACTGTAATAATCCCTCTTTTATAGTCGGCAAAATAAATATTACCATCATCTGTAAAAACAAGAGTGTGAATATCTGAAGAGTCTCCAACACGTTTGTTAAAGAATAGGGCAGACCTTGCATCACCACCAAGACCAGCTTCAGTATTACCTGCAATAATCTTAATACGATCAGCATTTATTGGCGTCGAAGTTAGCTGAGTACTAATCCCAGATAGGTTCGTTACTTTTACCCTAACTTTGTAAGCTGTTGCTAGTGGTGAACCACCTGTCCATTTAAAGCAACCTTCGTTAGCTGCTAGAGAAATCCCTGGACAACCATGATTTGTATGAGGAGCAATCCCTTGAGCGCCTGCAATGGCCGTAAATGTTTGCTCGTCTTGAGTATAGTAAATATTGATGGCCGTTGCTGGAAGGCCAATTGAATCATCTACTTTCCAACGAATATATAGGTCAGTCCCTGTTGGAACAGCTGAGTCTGCTCTTGTTGGAGGAATTGAAGATGTATCATTATTTGCGGCCGCAACGTCCCAAATCGTAGGTGGAGAGGCCTTGTCATAAACAATTTGATCATAGTCTGTGTCTAGGACTTGCGTATTTGTTGAAATATTTCCAGCTTCATCTTTTACCCATGCATAGACATCATAAAGTGCCGGCTCCCAACCTAGTAAGTAAGAGTAGTCAGCCACTGTAATATTTTGTGCCGGAGTGATTCCAATAGATGTCGAGTTAACTGCAATCCAACATGCATCATCAATGGCCGGCTGAACTGTCGTATTCGATTGAAGACAAATATGTGTCAGATAAACATTCGCATTCTGTGAACTTGCCGTCAGTGAATATGGAATAAAGTTTGTTGGTGAAGGGTCTGCAAGCCCTGCTGAAATTGTGTTAACGACTGGAAGTCCTGTCTCTCGGTACCAATAACCTGAAACTGTCGACGTATTTGATGCTCCATTCGTTTGTGCGAAATTATAAGTATTATTAACGTCTGATGCTGTCGTGGCCGTTGTCCAAGACCATACACCAGAAGAACAAGTTGTTGTTGTCGTTTGTGCACCAGTAATATTAATCGTTAGGCCGTCTTCACATGTACCTGTAAACGTTGCAGTCGTACCATTATTCTTGATTGAACTTAGATCGATAGCAAGTGCAGGGAAGTTGGAGTCTCTTGTCCATGTATAAGTTAGGGCAGAAGTATTTCCCGCAGAGTCTGCTTGAGTAAATGTAAAGGCCCTTGTCGCGTCAGTTGTATAATTTCCTGAAGTCCAAGTCCAAGAAGATGCAGAACATGTAATGCTGTCTGATTCTGTACCTGAAATAGTAATAACATTTGTTCCTTCACATGTTCCTGAAATTGTGAAACTGTCTCTTAGTAGAGTTTCAGATTGGTTTTCTCCAATTTCAATTTGAATCGGAGCTGTCGCATTAAATGCCGGAGGAGTTGCATCACGCTGCCAAGAAAGTGAAAGGGCAGGAGAAGATGTATTTCCTGCTGCATCTGTTTGTACTAAGTTGTAAACAAATGTTCCGTCTGTTGTTTTTGGTGAAGGAGTCCAACTCCATGTTCCAGAAGAACAATTAAATGAAGTCGTTTCATCACCTGTTACATAAATTGTATAAGTTCCTTCACAAGTTCCTGACCATGCATTTGGAGTGTCAGCATTTGTGAAGTCAGGAGAAATCCCTGCTGTCTTTGTAAGAATAGGAGCTACTTCATCACGGATAAATGTTCTTGAAACTGATGTCGAGTTACCTGCAGCATCAACCTGATTGATTGTAACTACCTTCGATCCATCATTATCAGAGAAGTTAACAGTCTGTGAAAAAGTTCCCCCTGAACAAGCAATAGAGAATGCCGCTTGAATATCACCTGAGATATTAATATTTAACCCACTTTCACAGTTACCATTAATCGTTGTACTTGAAAGGTGATATGAGTTATTGGCAGGTGATGTATAGCTTAAGGCCGGAGCAATTGAGTCAATCTCAAACGCACTCGATTCTACTGTTGCTGAATTTCCTGCTAGATCTGTGAATGAAACTCTAAACTTAGCATTAGTCGTATTAATTGATGGCACAGTCCATGCTCTTGAGAAAGCCTGTGAACTAATTGGCCCATTTGTCGCCGCAGTCGTTCCTACTGAAGACCAGCTACTTCCATTATAGAAGTCCACTTGGAAGTTTTGAGCTGATGATGTACTTGCATCAGTTGCATTCCAGGCAAGATTGATATTATTTCCACCCTTTTGAATCGCTGGTGTTGTCAGTGATAGACTTGGGTTAATTGTATCGTAATAGACATTGATATCACTTGAAGTTGTCGAGATATTTCCATGTGGGTCTTTTGACCATGCCTTAAGTGTGTGTAGGCCCTGAGTGGCACTTGTAAGTGTATAAGTTGTTGCACTTGCTACCGTTGAACACGCTACCCATGCATCACCGGCCGCTGGCTGGCCACCTTCATTAATAATTACTGAAGTGATATCGCTACAGCTACTCACTGTCATAGTGTTAGCAGTTGAGCTTGTGTAAGTTGCCGATGTAAGCGCAATAGTAGGAGGAGCTGAAGGAGTTTTATCAGTTACTGTGATTGTTACAGTCTCAACAGAAGCTGCATCAACAGTTCCATCATTTGCGATAAAAGTGAACGTTTCTGTTCCATGGAAGTTAATATTACTTGTATAAGTACAAGTTAAATCAGTTCCATAGCTACCTGTCGTAATACAATTTGAAAGTGTCCCATTAGATGGTGCTGTGACAACCTTATAAGTTAGTGCATCACCGTCAACATCACTTGCATTACTAAGAGTAATTGCTAGGGCCGTATTATCATCAGTTGAATATGCCTGATCTGCTGCCATAACAGGAGCATCATTAATAGAGTTTACAATGATTGTAACTGTCGCAACAGTTGAGTCTGCCACACCGTCATTTACTCGGTAAGTAAATGTTGTTGTTCCATTAAAATTTGCGACAGGAGTATAAGTACAAGAACGAGATGTACCACCTGAACAACTTAAAGAACCTGTCGAAGGATCAGTAAGCTTAACATAGTATAGAGTGTCACCATCAATATCAGCACCAGAATTTAAGCTGAAATTTAGAGGTGTATCTTCATTTGTTGAAACAGTTTGAGTCGCTGCCAGAGTTGGAGCATCATTAACTGGATCAATTGTAATATTAACAGTTGAGCTTGCCGCTGAATCTAGCAGCCCATCGTTTGCAAGGTATGTGAATGAATCTGTCCCATTGAAATTTGCACCTGGCGTATAAGTACAAGTGATATCTGTCCCATATGATCCAGTTGTAATACAATCAGATAGAGTTCCATTAGTTGGTAGGCTTACGACCTTGTAACTAATTGTTTGTGCTGGTACATCCACATCTGTTGCACCATTAAGAGTGATGCTAAGTGGAGTGTCCTCATTCGTTACTTCGTTTTGATCGGCCACCATAACAGGGGCATCATTAATTGCATTTACTGTAATGCTTACTGTAACTGTATTTGAGTCCAGTGCCCCATCATTTGCTTTATAAGTGAATGAGTCACTTCCTTCAATATTCAGGTTTGGTGTATAAGTACACGCCGTAGAAGTTCCACCGGTACATGATAAAGTACCATTTGTAGGGTTTGAAACAACGATATAAGAAAGCGTATCATTTTCAATATCACTTGCTGCCGTTAGATTGAAATTATGTGCAGTATCTTCGTTAGTTGAAAATGACCAGTCTCCCGCTAGAGTAGGTGCATCGTTTACACTATTTACTGTTAGAGAAACCGTTGCATTTGTAACGGCAACACCAACACTATCAGTTGCAGTATAAGTAAATGAGTCACTTCCATAGTAGTTCGCATTTGGCGTATAAGTACATGAGATATCTGTCCCATAACTTCCCGTTGTAATACAATTAGAAAGTGTACCATTTGATGGCGCTGTGATGACCTTATAGCTTAAAGTTTGTGCCGGTAAGTCTACATCTGTCGCACCATTAAGAGTGAAGTTTACTGCAGTATCTTCATTAGTCGAATGAGCTTGATCTGCTGCCATAACAGGAACGTCATTAACTGCGTTAACAGTAATTGTTACTGTTGCAGTATTTGAGTCAAGGGCCCCGTCATTTACTTTGTAAGTAAAAGATGTCGAACCATTAAAGTTTAAGTCTGGTGTAAATGTACACGCTGTCGATGTTCCACCTGTACAGCTAAGATTTCCATTTGCAGGAGTTGAAACAATAATATAAGACAGAGTATCAGCTTCAATATCTGATCCGGCCGTTAAGTTAAAGTTTAAAGTTGTGTCTTCGTTTGTTGATACACTTTGCGTGGCCGCAAGAGTTGGAGCATCGTTAATTGGAGTGATTGTAATTGATACTGTTGAATCAGTTGCGGAATCAGTTAGCGTATCATTTGCTCTGTATGTGAACGAGTCACTTCCATTAAAGTTCGCCCCAGGTGTATAGTCACATGTAATATCTGTTGAATAAGTAGATGTATTAATACAATTAGATAGCGTACCATTTGTAGGAGCTGTAATTAACTTGTATTGGATAGTTTGTGCCGGAATATCAACGTCTGTAGCACCAGAAAGAGTGAAGCTTAACGTGTTATCTTCTGCAATTGTCTCTGCCTGATTTCCTGCCATTACAGGAGCATCATTTTCTGAAGTAATATTAACTGTAACTGTTGCTGTTGTTGAGTCTAATTGGCCATCATTTACTTTATATGTAAATGAAGTTGAACCATTATCGTTTAGATCAGGAGTATAAGTACAATCTCTTGAAGTTCCACCCGTACAAGTTAAAAATCCTTTAGTAGGGGTTGTCACAATTAAGTATGAAAGACTGTCACCCTCTGTGTCTGCTCCAGCATTTAGTGTGAAGTTCAGAACTGTATCTTCATTCGTACTAACTGTTTGAGTTAGAGCAAGAGTCGGAGCATCATTAACTGCGTTAATTGTAAGAGTCACTGTCGCAAAACTTACTGCATCAGTAACTGTGTCATTAGCAATATATGTAAATGAGTCTGATCCGTTATAGTTAGCACTTGGCGTATAAGTACAGTCTCTATCGTTAATATATGAGCCCGTTGTAATACAATTTGTAAGAGTCCCATTAGTAGGGCCAGAAACTAATTTGTATGAAATTGTTTGTGCCGGAAGGTCCACGTCAGTTGCAGTATTTAATGTAAAATTAAGAGCAGTATCTTCATCTGTTGATTCAGATTGATCAGCACCCATTACAGGAGCATCATTTACTGTGTTTACTGTGATTGTCACAGTTGCTGATGTTGAATTTAGTTCACCGTCATCAACTTGGTAAGTAAATGTATCACTTCCAAAGAAGTTTAGATTTGGCGTATAAGTACAAGCTGTTGAAGTCCCTTGAGTACATGAAAGGACACCATTAGATGTCGTTGAAAGTATAGTGTAGTTTAGAGTCGTCCCTTCGATATCACTACCAGCATTAAGATTAAAACTTAGTGGCGTATCTTCATTTGTTGACTCTGCTTGAGTAGCTGCAAGTGTAGGAGCATCGTTAACTGGAGTAATGGTTAGAGATACAGTTGCTACACTTGCAGAATCGAGAGATCCATCATTTGCTATATAACTAAAGCTGTCACTTCCATGGAAATTTGTATTTGGTGTATAGTCACATGTTAAATCATTTCCATATGTACCTGTTGTAATACAATTTGAAAGTGTACCATTATTTGTTGAACTTACGATCTTATAAGTAAGAGATGCTTGTGCATTATCCACATCCGTTGCCTGATTAAGAGTGATTGCAAGTGTATTATCTTCCGCAATCGTAAGATTTTGATCCGCTCCAATAACTGGCCTATCGTTTACATTTGAAATATTTAAAGTAACTGTCGCTTCTGTTGAGTCTAGCTCTCCATCATTTACTTTATATGTGAAAGTATCAACACCAACAAAATCAGCATTTGGCGTATATGTACAATCATTAGTTGATCCTACACAAGTCAATGTTCCGTTTGCTGGTAGTGAAGTTGTAATATAAGAAAGACTTGGAGAGTCCACATCATTACCTGTTGTCAGAAAGAAGTTGTGTACAGTGTCTTCTGTAACATTAACACTTTGAGATGCAACGAGAGTAGGTGCATCGTTAATTTGTTCTATATCAAGTGTATAGGTAAATTCGTGATGTACTAAGTCTGTGTTTACATTTGCATCGCCATCATTCTTTTTCCCAATTCTAACAATAATATCTGCACTTGCAGCGGTATCTGCTGGTGGAGTGTAAGTCCATGTACTTGCATTTGAAACAGTCACTCCATCAAGTATCCATTGGTATGCAACTGGATAAGATGAATCCCAGTGAACGGCACTTGTTTCAAAATCACTTGAAATCCCTTCTTTTAATGAAGTCGGTGTCTCAAGAGACTTTAGTTTTGGGGCAGCGTCTTTTAAGATCGCCGCTGTTTCACCATGAGTTAGCTCACTAAAGATTATACTGGCATCAGTATTATTTTCTAGCTCAGTATAAATAAGATCATAATCAATCGTTTGGTTATCAACACTTGCTTGGATTAATGCTTCAGTTTGATCCAGATAATTTGCAAGCTCTTGTGTCGGCGTGTAGTCAATATCTGTATTTGTGATCTTAGCAAGTAGAGTTGAAACAGGTGTAATATCTTGTGGCTTGAAATAACTAGTTACAACTTTTTCTAGCTCGTCGCTACATCCCGAAACCTTAACCTTGTAACGAGCTGGTGCTGTTAGGTCTAGTGCTAATTTCTTTGCATCAAATTTAAAATATGTTGAAGTATTAATCCCTTCAAATGTAATCGGGTTATCTTCAAGTACTGTCATCGTCACAAGATCAAAGAGTTCGACTTTAGGGTCTGCACATGTTGTTGCCGCATAGGCATTGCTAATAAAGAGACTCTTATTATTTGTCTGAGTAATTAGTCCTGATAGAGGAGGAATACGACCTTCAATGGCAGGTACTACAATGACAGTATTATTTGAACCAGAATTTTGTTGGCCACTTGAAGATTCATCTTCAGGATTTGTTTCATCAGCTTGTGGTGGTGTTGGAAGAGAGTAAGTAATGACTTTTTTATTTTCTTCCTTGGCCTCTACTTTCTTATCGTCTGCCTTTGCAGGTGTTCTTTCAAAAGAGTTATTTGAATAATATGGCCTAGAATAATCTGAGTCGTTTAAGAAGACTTGTGTTGAATTCTTCTTCTTTTTATTAACAGCAAGTTTTGAGACTTGAAAGTCTCCTTTCTTATTACTTGGTTCTACTACTTCATCATTATCATCTTGCGCTAGCGAAGATGGCCCTCTTTTGCTAATAGTTGATGTCGTAGAGTTTAGTCTTGCTTTAACCTTAGGCTTAACAAGTTCGTATTCGATTCCAATCTCTTTCGCCAATTCACTATAACTAGCAGTCTTCGTTGCATTACCATCTGCAAAGAAGATATAGCTAAAGCTGAATAGTGATGCCAGAGCTAGTCCGACGTAGAGTATTGGTTTTTTCAAAGTCCCTCACAAATCATTGATAGTTAGTTGTTTGTGAACAAATTTTATTCTTAAATATTTTCGACTTAATATAATATTTCTTTAGTATTAAAGCACTTAATGAACAAATCACTAAATTCAGTCACTTATATCGGCTTTTTGGAGGAATTATTTAATTTGGTGGCAATTTTTTGTGGAGGTTCAATTTTTTTACATGAGATATCAGTAGTTTATAAAGTTAATTATTTAAACTAAATACTTTTACATTTGAAAAATTAAAGGATTTCTTAAGGTTGAGATATGATATTTATTTAGTTGATTAAAAAGGCCCAACTTGAAGCTGGGCCTAGATATTTTTTAAATTTATTTGCTATGATTACTCAGCTGCAAAGTAGCCAATATAATCAATCGAGCATGTGTCTGGGTTAACTGCAACAGCTGCATTAAACCAACCAGAGTGCTCTGAACCGATTGCTGAGTAAATAAGCTTGTCTTCATTGAATTGTGCTAGCTTATTTCCTCTTTCATTTAGAAGCTCTGTTCCCTCAGTTAGATACATTAGGTATTTAACTTCTAGTGGACGATCTGCTCTAATTTTTCTTTCTAGTTGCTTATTTACAACATTGTCACAAGCGATTGCATTTGAGCTAATTGCTAAACATGAGATAAATGATAAAAGAGTCATTGCTAATTTCATAAGATGGCCTTTGTGTGGGTTAAAGTTGGCCGCATCCTATCTAAGCAACGTGATATAGACAAGCTTGAGCTGCCTTAAATGTAAAATTTGCTATGAATTTAACAAGATCTTAATAATTCTCACTCGAATATTTTAGAAGCTTTTGTTCGTCCACAATTTCGATACTTCTGCCACTCTTAGTGATTAAACCTGCAGACTCGAGTTCACTTAAGATTCTTGTGACACTCTCAAAAGTTGACACTGCAAAGTCTGCTATCTCCTTACGAGTCCAATTATGCTCTGGATGCTTAAGCTTTAAATAGACTAGGGCCTCAACGATTCTTGCCTTGGCCGACTTATCTGCCATTCCAGCAAGTCTTCTTTCAGCATTTCCAAGTTCCCTCGCTAGAATTTTCGTCATATTCTTAAGTAGGGCCGGGCTTTCAAGACAAATATTGTCACATTGCTTACGATCAATGAGCATTAACTTTGACTTTGTCAGACTAATTGAATTGGCGTGATAAGGTGTTTCTAAAAAGTATGAACGATGGCCGAAGATTTCACCTGGCCCATAGACTCTTAAAAAGCTCTCCTTACCATTTTCGCTATTGTAATAAAGGCCAATAATTCCTTCTTCTACAATATAGAGGTATTGAGGGGACTCTGACTCTCTAT
The DNA here is from genome assembly GCF_043196685.1 of Halobacteriovorax sp. RZ-2. Classification (NCBI taxonomy): domain Bacteria; kingdom Pseudomonadati; phylum Bdellovibrionota; class Bacteriovoracia; order Bacteriovoracales; family Halobacteriovoraceae; genus Halobacteriovorax; species Halobacteriovorax sp. RZ-2. The sequence continues at coordinate 499,388 of NZ_JBEBMR010000003.1, read as the reverse complement.
AAATGACTTCGCCTTTTTGATACTGACGAAAAATAGGCTGTTCAATATTATTTAAGATTTCCTTAATCATGTTTTTCCAAATTTGATGGGCATCAATGTTAATTTATAATCATTATATATAATTAATTTAAGTTTGTAAGTCCTCGAACTATGACAAAGGACTGATTTTCAATAAAAAGGTGAGTATATGACGAACTTTACATGGCCACTCGTTGGCGGGATATTAATTGGAGTATCGGCTGCTTTTCTGCTCTATTTTAATGGGCGAGTTGCGGGAATCTCAGGTATATTTTTTAATTTTCACAAAAAGAATGACGGCGGTTATTGGCGTGTCTTCTTCGTGCTAGGTCTCCTGGCCGGTGGACTTGTTGTTAAATTGGTGGACCCAAGCTTTTTCAATTATGCCCTCAACCTAACATATACTAAGGCCATTGTGGCCGGTCTATTTGTCGGTGCCGGAACACAACTTGGCTCAGGTTGTACTAGTGGACACGGTGTATGTGGACTTTCACGTTTCTCAAAACGTTCACTGGCCGCAACTCTCACTTTCATGGCCGTTGCTGTCGCTGTCGTATCTTTAATGGGGTTATTATAATGAAGAAATTAACAAGCTTAATTGCTGGAATGATATTTGGTATTGGTCTAACTCTATCAGGGATGGTTAATCCAAAGAAAGTCATCGGCTTCCTTGACGTCTTCTCTTTGCAGGGGGGATGGGATGCATCTCTAGCCTTTGTGATGGGTGGTGCCGTTGTTATTGGTGTTATTGCCACTAAGCTTATTACAAAGCGCGGTGCTCCAATCTGTGATGTACAATTTCACTTACCAACTAAGACGATTATCGATAAGAAGCTAGTCTCTGGTGCGGCCCTTTTCGGAATTGGTTGGGGGATCGCAGGAATTTGTCCTGGTCCGGCCATCGTAAACCTAATTAACCTTTCGGCCCCGATAGTGGTATTTGTTCTCGCAATGGTCGTGGGCTCTCAAATCTCTAAGAAATTAGCTTCCTAATAAAACTTTCTGAGATAATTTTTTTATGCGTCAACTAGTCTTATTGACTATGGCGCATAAAATCATTACTCTTGTCTAATGTATGAATATTTACATCAATTCTCTCTAAATTTTTGGCTGGCCTTTGGCTATGTCCTAATTGCTCTTGGAGCAGCGACATATTTAATCTCATTAGGTGTGACAAGTATTCATCTAAATCGCCTAAGTCAAAATGCACAATCCTCTCCAATTAAGACAGTTGTGATGTGTTTTTCTCAAGCAGCAGTTTGTTTAATCATTGTCTCTAATTTCTTCTTTCCTCTATATTCTGTTTATAAAGTACCTTTGACATTGGTGATGTTTATTTTCACCTACACTGCCAGGTATCATTATTGGCGAAACCTTTCAGAAGTATTCAATGAGAATAAGACTTTGAGAGTTATTTATAACGGCATTGTTGTAGGCGCTATTGGCTGTTGTCTCATTCATTTATTTTGGTTTTTAATGAAGGGGCCAGGGCCTTGTTGTCTCGGCGAAGAATATATTAAAAATCCTGCATCAAATTATATCTTAAAGGTGCAGATTCCATATTTAATGAATGATAGCTTTTCAGGTTTTGTGAAGTTTTTTACGATTTCGGTTTCTCTTGTCTATATTCGTTTTTTTCTGATCTCATTGAAGTCTCGTGACTACCTCATGATATTTGGACTTTTTATCAGTGTCTTAAATATCTTCTATACAACGAGTTATCATGCCTTTGGCTTCAAGTATTGGATTCCTCTCTACTTCGTTGTGGACTTATTGGAGTACACAAGGCTGCAGCAATTAGAGGTTTCTCATTTTGCCCAAAAGCTTAAGGAACAAAAACAGTCATATAATTCTATGATTCACGATTTGGCCAATCCACTACAGTTTACAAACTTACGCTTACAAAAGCTTAAACGTGAAAATTCCATTAAAGAGTCCAAGGAAGTTAAGGCCATTTATGAAGGGACAAGAAGCGCCATCGATATTTTAAATAATTATAAAAATCGAGGCACAAATGACTCTCTTATTTCAGATGTTGTTGAAGAAGTAATTTCAATTTTTCCCGACATTAAAATTTTCTATACTAGGCCTCATAAAGAAGTGAGGGTAAATAAAGGGATTATCAAGAACTCCTTGATTAATTTGATTAAAAACTCTCATGAAGCACTTAAGGAAGAACTTGAGTGGATAAAAATTAACATTAACAATGTTGAAGATCGACTTGTTATCAAAATTATCGACAATGGAAAGTTTGTTGACTTCAAGTCTCCTGAGTTGGCCTTCGAATTTGGCGCCTCAACTAAGGGCGATAGAAGGGGAGTAGGACTTTATTCAATAAAGAGAGATATTGAAAAATTAAATGGTAACTTAAAGTTAGATAATGAAGAATCCTTTACCTGTTTTACAATAGAGATTTAATAAGATGCTTGAAATGAGTCTTAATCACAGTGATATGAAATTGATTCCCGCTATTTATAGCTTTTTCACATTTATTGTGGGGCTCTATTATCTCTTTCTAAGCCTGAGTGCTTTTCGTATGAGGCGTACTTTAAAATCATCGTTAAGAATCGAAAGGATGCCTTTTTTTCAGGCCATCATTTGTTTCTTAGTAACTTCACTTCTCTTTGTCCCACTATACTCTGATTATAAAGTAGGGGTCACTCTACTCGTTTTTCTCTTACTATTTTTGGCGCGTTTCGATTTATGGAATATTTTAAGTAAAGTTTTAGGTGAGCATAGCCTTCTTAGAACGATGTATAAAATTGTTGTCTACTTGGCGATATTTGTTTTTGGCATTCACTATATTCTCTACTTAGTGGAGGGCAGTGGCTCGTGTTGTATAAGTGATGATGTCATCTCTAAAACGACTAATGATTTAACGAAGCTAATTTTACCATTTAATATGAGTAAGCTTTTAACTGCTTCTTACCGAGTGGTCGCCTTTTTTAGCCTATTAATCTATATTCGCTTTGCTTATCTTGCATACAAAAAGGCCGACAAGTTTTTATTTGTCGGCCTTGTTATTAATATTTTCTATTACTCGTACTTTTTCTTAAACTTTCTCGTGGTACATAATTATTGGATACCAATTTTCTATCTTGCAGATCTCGTTATTTATTTGAGACTCATGAAATTCGATCGAAAAAAAATTGGCCTAGTTACACTTTCCTAGTTCAAAATTAATTGTTCCGTATCCGTTAACACAAGCTGTGCAGTTCATATATGCTTTTACTTGATCCCCTGGTGCGATATGGACGTTAGCATTTCCTCCTGGGAAGCCAATTCCTGCACCCATTGGAGTGTTATTTAAGACAACATCAAATGTAGCACTAGAGACATCTCCCGATTTCAGTTGTATATAGATATTCTCAATACACCAGTATTGAGAAGAGTTATATCCTTCTACATCTGTTGCATTCGTCCCAACTTGATTTTGAATCCCGAAATGCCAAGTTAAGGTTGTATCTGCATTAAAGAACTCAAAAGAGATAACGGCCCTATTGTCATTTTCAAAAAGGTAAGCATTTCCATCAGCATCTGTTTTAAAACATGATGATAGGCCAAGTAGTAGTGAAATTATTAGTAGCGCTCTCATTAAAACTCCATTTCATATAAGACGCTAAAGTCTTTATTTTTAACAATGATATCTTGTGCGATAAATTCGCGGTGTAAGAAATTAAATAAGAGGGCCGTTGACTTCGAAAGATGTCTTCTTGCTCCAAATTCAAAGCCTTTTCCAGAGTAAATGGCAATATTAGGGTGATGAGAGTCAACAATATATGAGCGGTAGCTCGTTAGGAAGCTCCAATTATCACTGTAGTCATACTCTGCTCCAAATTTTAGATAAGGTGCAAATTGCGTTCTTTGATCCATGACAGGTGTTAGACTCGTTTCAAATCGCGCTGTAAGAAACATTTCATCATTCATGAAAAATCCCGTTGTCAGCCTAAAGCGATTATTTAATCGGTAATATGCTTGAACACCTAACTCAAAAGTTAAGATGTCATCATCCATATCTTCAGGCTCAAGATCACCGCGATCCATGAAATAAGCATGTACTCCAAAAATATAATCAAGGTATAGTTGTTGATTTAAAACATGGCGGTAGTGTCCAACAATATCGGCTCCAAGTCCGCCGTAGTTATCATCATCGCTTCCATTATTATTTTCCATACTAGCGTAATTCATCTGCTTTACACTTAGGCCAGTTTTTAATCCCCATGAATTCTTCATTCCCGCTAGTCTAGCAGGGCCAGAGTTTGGCCCATGATCAACAACTTCATGGCCTTGAACTTCTTTGTATTCAATTTTCTCATTAAGTTTTTTGACAACTTCTTTCGTCTCTTCGTCTTGTTTCTTTGCAACAAAACCTTTCTTCTTATCAAGCTCAATTCCATTGGCCGCAACAAATTGCCCAGTGTTCTTATCGACACTACCAATATCAAGTGATTCATCTTGAATCGCTGGAATGAAGATCGCTGAGTCTAGGTCGACGATTGCACCATTTTTTGGAACTTCATCGGCTTCGACATCATTTCCATAGAGCTTAGTGATTTCCGTCTTGCTTAAGTCTTCACTACTAGCAACTTGAATATCGCTTCTTTTTACACTCTCAAGGTTTTCGTTCTTTTCAAGTGCAATGAGCTGACTAGGATTTACTTTCTGCGGAGGGATTTCATCATAGAGGTGAGCATAGGTCGTCGAGGCCGTCCCTTTTTTAACGATTGTGACATCATCACGGTCGACATTATCTTTCACTGTTTTTTCCGGATCAATATTCTCGCTATTGATCTTTTTTACAGCAACTTCACCCTCAAGTGTTACAACTGATGTGGCCTGGTTTTCCTGACTTACCACCGTGACAAATTCTGTTCCACGAACACCTAAGGCCATGGTCTTTGTCTTTACATAGACTTTATTAAAGGCACTATGTCCTTTTGACTTTTTTGCAGGAACAATCTTTGATCGCATTTTTCCATTCAAAACTTGGATAATACTTCCAGCTTTCTTTTCAACTTTTGTAAGCTCGATTTTTGAGTTTGGCCCAACGACGATATAACTACCATCTTCAAGAATTTCGATCTTCACAAAAGAGCGCAACCTCGTGACAATCGAAGTGTTTTCCTTAAGGAGCTGACCTTTCTTTATCCAGCTGGCCTGCATGGCCCCTGGTGGAAGTTGAGAAACTTCACCACGAATATTAACGACCTTGGCAAAGGCCGCAATTGCGTTTGCTTGGAAAAGACTTAGTGGAATTAAAATGAGTGATAATTTAATTAGATTCATAAAAGTAAACATCCGTGTTTAATTAATTTATCTAATTATAAATAAAAAACAGATGAATGTTTACTTTTTTTTACTTTCTTTAAACAGATTCAGATGCAGTCTGTAGATAATTTTGTAAACCAATTTTATCAATTAGTGAAAGTTGAGTTTCTAACCAGTCAATATGATCATTTTCAGTATCTGAAAGTAGCTCTAAAAGAATATCTCTTGAGACATAGTCATTAACTGACTCGCATAGAGCAATTGCTTTTCTGAGTAATTTACTATTTTCAACTTCATATTGAAGCTCGTCTGATATTAGCTGCTTCACATCGCGACTTGGCTTATATGGTAGGCGAGTACCTAGCTCAGGTAAGCCTTCTAGAAAAATGATTCTTTCAATAAGCTTAGTTGCGTGGATTGTTTCATCATCTTTCTCATGATCAATGCGTTCATAAAGCTTTGTTAGTCCCATGTCTTGGAAAAGGCGTGAGTGAAGGAAATAGAGATCGATGGCCGATAGCTCTTGTGTTAATAATTCATTAAAAATATTGATAACTTCTTGATTTCCCTTCATTTTTTCTCCTTTCATAAAGCATACATGAAAGGTGACTTTTTTCAAATACAATAATAGTTGATCAATATACTAAAGTTATTCTTAAGAAAAACCGATAAATTTACTACGTGATTAGGACGTAGGAGGAATTATGAAAAAATTAATGGCCATGGCCGTATTAGGGCTTACCCTTGCTTCTTGTGGGTCATCCCCCCAGCGAGATATTGCCTCAGTAGATGGTGCTTGTTCACTACAAAAACACCCAGCTAAGAATCATTATCGGATCTTGATTAATGACAAACCTCATAGCCAGTATTGGTATACAAAAGGTGATGCGTTGAAGATCCAAGACTCATTTTCTAAAAAAGGAATGTGTACTGATTAATAGATATTTTTAAGGGAGAGAAATAAAAAGGCCCGCGGATGCGGGCCTTCTTTGTATATAAACTAGTTTTACTTTACTACTTGATCGCTTCACGGATCTTAGAAGATAGCCAGTCCATGATCCATACAATCGCAGCAATTACGATTACTAGAAGACCAACTTCATTCCACTTAGCTAGACCTTGGTACTGCATTAGCATTGTACCAATACCACCACCACCAACTAGACCAATTACTGTGGCCATACGAACGTTGATGTCCCAACGGTAGATTGAGAATGATAGGTATGGAAGAACGATTTGTGGAACAACACCAAACCAAATTACTTGGATAGGGTGAGCACCAGTTGCCATCATTGCTTCGATAGGTCCGTTTGAAACGTTTTCAATCTGCTCAGAGTATAGCTTCGAAAGTGAAGATACTGAGTGAAGACAAAGTGCCATCATACCAGCGAAAGGTCCAATACCTACCCATACAGAGAAGATAATCGCCCATACTAGTGGCTCAATTGAACGTGAAACGTTTAGGAAGAATCTAACGACAGAGTAAATTGTCATTGTTAGACGAGATCCATTCATTAGGTTTCTTGCTGCAAAGAATGCTAGAACAAATGCAATTGGAAGTGCTACTGCTGTTGCAATAAACGCCATGTAGATCGTTTCAATTGCTGCAAATAGAGCTTCTTCGAAAATTGCAAAGTTTGGTGTTAGAAGAGCTGTAAAGATTCTCTTTGCACCAGTCATTCCTGATTCAGAAAGGAATTCGTAAATTGAAATTTGTGAAACATAAATACTAGCAATAAATGTTAGTACTACAGTTGCAATAAGTACGAATGAGAATGGCTCTTTCATAAATAGAGTATTCTCATCTCTTTTCATAATTCCTGTTAGCCCACGTCCAAGAGACATTTTAGTTGTGTAAAGAGCTGCTGCTACTACAAAACCTGCTCCAAGAGCGATTAGTGGCTGGTTCCAAGAAAAGTCTGGGTAACGTAGACCAAGAATTAGTCTCTCCCATACGATCTTCCATGAAACAAGAATCATGTATGACCAAAGAAGGAAATCAATTAAGAATGAAAAGAAATTCATTTTTACTTTGTATGATGTGTACTCTTCTTTTGGTTTTGGTAAGTTATTAACTTGCGTATCTGCCGTTTGAGTCGTCGTTGTCATTATTTAATCCTATATCCAAAAAACTTAGTTAATCGTTACTTCTACAGCATCTTCACCGTAGATTGTCTGGAACCATTCTTCGTTAATATCAAGTGGTTGACCTTCATAAATCAGCTTCCCACCTTTAAGAGCAACTACGCGTGAAGCGTATTCTCTAACTAGTGATAAGAAGTGAAGGTTACAGATAACTGTAACACCAAGTTCTTCGTTAACTTTCTTAAGGTATTGCATAACTGAGTGAGAAGTTGCAGGGTCAAGAGACGCAACTGGCTCGTCAGCAAGAAGAACCTTAGGGTTTTGCATAAGAGCACGAGCAATAGCAACACGTTGTTGCTGACCACCTGAAAGGTTGTCCGCACGTACGTTTTCTTTACCTTCAAGACCAACGATCTTGATGTATTCCATTGCTTTTTTCTTATCTTCTTCAGAGTAGATACCAAGTACTGACTTGATAACTCCTGTTCTTGCAAGTGTTCCAGAAAGAACGTTAGTCATAACAGTTCTTCTTGGGATTAAGTTAAAGTGTTGGAAGATCATTCCGATGTGTGAGCGAGCATTTCTCATTGCTGCACCCTTAAGTTTCGTAATATCTTTTCCTTCGAAGACGATCTCACCACTTGTTACATCGTGAAGGCGGTTCATACATCTAAGCATTGTCGACTTACCTGAACCAGACAGACCGATAATAACAAGGAACTCACCCTTGTTAACGTTAAAGCTAACGTTGTTTAGAGCGTGGCATCCGTTAGGATAAACTTTGTTAACATTTTTAACTTCTAGAATCATTTCATTCTCTCTTTATTTAAAATAAAACCTATTTCTTGTTTAGTTGTTCTTCAAGATTGATATTTAGTGTTTTAATTACGTTTCTTAGTCCATCGTAATCTGCATCAGTTGTATCAACTAGGCCACCAACACTGTAAATATTTTCGAATACATCTTTACCTTCTGGAGTAGCGATATATTTCTTAACAGCTGCAATAAACTTCTCAGTTACTTCTGCAGGAAGGTCCTTTCTGAATACGAATGGATCATTAGGGATTTTTTCAGTGATTTGAACGATTTTTACTTTATCTTCAACATCTGGGAATTGAGTTTTTACACGTGAACGTGCATCACGGATTGTTCCGTCAGAAGATGGAGCAGAGTAGTATGTTGCACCAGCATCTACTTGTCTTTGGTAAACCATTGTTACAACGTTGTCGTGCTTAATAGCAAAAGTTGTATTACCTGGCTTAACATCATTTTCCATCATAATCTTAAGTGGAAACATATAACCTGAAGTTGATGAAGGATCTGTGTAAGCGAATTTCTTACCTTCTAGGTCTTTGATTGAGTTAATTCCGCTATCTACGTGAGCGATGATTTGCCCTTGGTAGTAATCGTGTCCATAACGAAGAACTTTAAGTTTTGCACTAGCTCCATATTTTTCGTTTGCCATTAGGTAACCAAAAGAGTTCATAACTGCAATGTCTGCTCTTTTTGAACCAAATGATTCAACTACTGAAATGTAGTTTGTTGGAATACCTGTTTTGAAGAATAGGCCAGTCTCTTTTTCTAAGAATTTGATAAAGTGAACTGAGTTCGATGCAATTGTGTCTGCGTCAACTGATGGTGTGAAGTATAGTTTTACAGGATTGTCTTTACTTCCTAATTTCATATCTCTCTTACAAGAGATTCCTGTTGTTATTGCTAGTACTAAGCTCATTACCGCAACAATTGTGTGTTTCATTGGTTGTTCTCCTCGTATATTGAACCCTAATATATATAGAAACCTAAAAAAATCTAACATTTTGAAATTACGCTCTTTTAGCATGAATAAGACAGTTTTTTAATGTCAACCTAATCACAATTATAATTATCTTTAAAAACTGAATAATTTCAGTAATTTAGTGAAGGTAGTTTTTATAATATTTAGTCTTTGTTTAATTTGATCAAGGTTATAATGGATACATGGCGTTAAATATCAAAAAACTCGAAAATCCTGTGCGTCCTACTGATCGATTAAGCTCAGATGAGACTCGCGTCAAAAGACTTCACAAGAGTTGTGATGGCTCAAAAAATTTTGATGAGAGCAATAATGATAGTAAGCGTATGTCATTGATAAAAAGCTTCCTAGAAGAGCTATACAAACGTAAGCACTCCGTGAAAAAGAAGCTTAAGGACAAGAAAGAAAAGGTGAATGAGGCCATCAGAAGGTTGGATATCCTCTAATTTTTTTTAAACCATACTACAGTCCTGATGTTGGACAGAAGTCGAGGTGATTTGGCCTTAGTAAAGTTGTTTTCTTTAGGGCCTGATGGGCCAGTTTTCCAAGCTTTGATTCTGTAAAAACCACTCTTTTAAGCTCTTTTGGGCCTTCTAATAAATTGATTTCTTCATTCATCAGAATTTGTAATCTCTGCATAAGAATTAATGCTAAATCTTTATGGTAAGGGCCAAGGCCTGGATAGAGTTTAATGAGGTTTTGATGAATATATTGCTGAGTTTCTCGATGAGACTCAAAGATATACTGACAGGCCATAAATACTAACTCAAGCTTGGCGATCAATGGTTTCTGATTTCCCGCCATTTTCTTGGCAAAGACAATGGCCAGTTGAATTTGATGGTAGCAGTCTTCTGAATTATTACTATTAAAGGCCACTTGAGCATGATTGAGATAATTCTTTATCGTAAAGATCTCTTTTATGGACTTTGATAATCTTGGTGTCTTCTTCGTCACAGAAGGCCTCGACTGAAAAAGGTCACTGTAGTGAATTTGCTTAATTTCAAAATTCTTTGAATCAATAAGTGAAAGAAAAATATCGTTTGAACCAATCGTTAGGGCCGAAACTGTTGTTGGCCAATGCTTCTTTTTGTAAATCTCAAGATGATACTTAAAGGCCTCTTTTGTGTCTCGTGATTGTCCATCACGAATCTCTACTTCTCGGCCATCGATTGCGATGATCTTATAATTACCAAGCGAGTCTTTTACGTGAAACTCCCAATGAAAGACTAATTGCTGGCCCTTTAAAAATTTCTCTATTTCAACAATATCATTAAAGCCAAGTAAGATAACTAGGGCAAGAAAACTAGCACTCATTCCATGGTAATTAATCTTTAGAGCATCTCTTTGAACTAACTGAACACTTAGGCCTGACTCATTGACGCCACCATATGTTGCAAATGGAGACATGAGATTTTGAATGACAATGGCCTCAAGATTCTCCGGTGATTTGAAATGAACAAATCTTAGCTTGTCATTAAAAGTCTCTTGAATTGGAGTATTAATTAATTCAATTGGAGAGTTACTTTCAAGGTGATGATCCTTAATTCCTTCAAAAATTGCACTTGGATTATTTAAGTACTCATGCATGAAGTTTAGGTAGAGAGCGTCCTTGGCCCTTATACCAAGACCTTTGGCATAGCTATTAATTAGCTTATTATATGAGCTTTTGTAGAATTCTTGTGAATCTTCCTTTTCCTTTAAAAACGTACTCTGGTAGGCAAATACCTGACTAAAGAGTTTATGAATTGCGCCTTTTAAGATATTTGGCCCAAAGTATGAACTTTCTTTCAAGTTGCTCCAGGCAAGATTTACGTCTTCCTTATCTAATGCGGCCAATTGATAAATTGATTCTTCTAAGTTGTCGAAGAGTTCTATGTATAACGGAGAATTTTCTTTAAATGGAGCGCTCATGTCTAATATTTTAAGTTCACTTGTTAATCCTAGCAATCAAACTTTTATTGCCGTATGTGTTGCCTTATCAGGCCTAAGAGTGGCCATAGAATTAACTCGATTTTCTCCAGCTAATTGGCCTATTTCAAAACAATTTTCTAAAAACTTTGGTGAAGATTTCACACAAAGGTTTCACAAAGTTGGTCTCTATATTTGTATTGGACAAATTATTCTGTGGGCGCCTGAGCTTCTATTTGCTTCTTAGAATCTTCTTTAACAAGGTTTCCGTCATATAACTCAATCTTTCCATGATAAGAATTAAATGGAGCACGAATATTCAGTTGTGATTCACTACCTTTCTTTCTAATGTAGATCTTTACTTCTTTATCGAGTCCGTGGTGTTTGACGTTATCTTTGATTTGGAAAATCTTATTTAAGAAGAGTCCGTTTTGACGGGCCGTAACCTTAAAGTCTTCCACGCGTTTTAGCTCATTCCAAAGTTGTCTTGGTTCCACTCGTCCAGACATTAGTTCTGAAAATGTTAAGTAGATTAGTGGATCAGACTCAAAATTATCACCCATTAAAACGACTGAAGATGGGATATCTGTCATATTAACAATATCAAGGAGGTGCCCAAGTTTATAGATCCCTTGAGTCTTGATATCTTTTGGAGTTAGATCATTTTCTAAGATCGAAAGAATACGACGATAGTCTTTTAAAAAGATTCCGGCCGTAAAAATCTCATTAGCGTAAAGCCAATCGCGAATTGCATCTTCATAAAAGTGCGGAGACGCAGATAGAATAAATGGATGGTAGCCCATTTCAATATATGACTTTAAAAGCTTTACTGAATTTTCTAGAGTTGGATAGTTTTTTAAAGGACTCGTCAGTGAGTCATAGATCTCACTCGGTTTAGAGTACTTTGTTTCAACTAATGTTTTATCAAAGTCACAAATGATGATCTTGCGATTATCTGTAATCTTTAATGGGATAAATGTTCCAAGATGTAATTCAAGCCCAGGATATTTTGAAATTTCGTAGGCCTCAATCTTTGCTAAGCAATCCTTGCAACCCTTTGGCAGAGGGATTTTGGCAAGCAGCCCACCATATGAATCTGTTTCTAAGTTCTTTGTGAACAATTCCTTGTTATTGTGATCAAGGGCCACAACCTTGATTTCGAACTCATAGGCCCTAAGTAACTTATATGCTTGAATAGGAAAACGCGCTTCAAATTTTTCAAAGTCCTTATTCTTCGAATACAAATTTTCACTCATTGTGAAGTCTGCCTTGATATTAAGGTAGTTATTCGTTTGAATAGCTAAAAAATTTACGGCCTTGGCCCTTTTCAACTTATAAATCCTTGTTAAAATAGACTTTAGTTTATTTTATTCCACAAGAGGTTATATGTATATTGAATTCATTGGAGAGCAACCAGTTTATATTTCGATGGGCATCAAAGTAGTTAGCTCAATTATTCTAGGTGGCTTTATTGGATATGACCGTGAGCAGAAGATGAAGTCTGCGGGGATAAAGACGAATATGTTGATCTGTCTTGGAGCAGCAACATATACTTCCTTAAGTGTTTTAACCATGAGTGAGCATATGGGAACGGTGGCCGACCCCAATCGGATGGCCGCGCAAATTGTAAGTGGGATCGGTTTCTTAGGTGCCGGTGCCATTATTCAAGGCCGTGGTAATGTCGTTGGAATGACGACTGCTGCAACAGTCTGGGTTGTTGCCGCAATTGGGATGACTGTAGGATTCGGCTACCCTGTTATTGCTGCTTTAATTACAATCTCTCTCTTTGCTGTTCTTCGTTTGATAAACCCGGTTTATCGTATGCTTGAATCAGATAAGGCAAAGCAAAATTTCTATATCGAGGTTCTTTCAAATGGACGTATTCGTGGCCATGTAAAAGAAATTCTTTACTCTAGAGTTGAGGATATTGAGATTGTAAGTGAAGAGGTTCTTGATGCGGTTTCGGATGAAAGACTTCTAACTCTAAATGTTCAACTTCACCCTCGTTGGGTTGCACCAATTAAGCGTGAAATTAAAACACTTATTCGTGTAAACAAGGTTGAGTTTCACCAAAGAGATCGCGATATTTTATAAGAAATTATCTTTTTGCAATACGATAGGTAAGAGTCGAAGTTTCAATATCGTAATTTCGACTTACCTTTTTTCCATCAAGAATATCTGGTACATCAAATTGTCTAACTAAACTTTCTGAACGCTTTGACTTGAATGTATTACCATTTTCTTCAACTCGTTGATCAAATTTTCTATTCTGTGTAACTGTAATACCACGCTCTTGAGCATTGATATGTATGGTTTCTTGCTCATGCTTTGGCACTTCGATTGAAAAATAATAAAAGTTCTGATCACTCTTAATACTAGGTTCTAGCTTTGTAATATTATAGAAGCTGTCCTGGCCTTTTTCTTGGATCGTTTCCTTGGCCTTTGTGTAGTAGTTTTTAAGAGTATTTAGCTCTTCATCTATCTTCGTTTTAAGACGTCCCATAAGCCCTTGATGCTCTTTTTGGAGGGCCGCATACTTTTGTTCAAAAGCATCCTTTCTACTCTTTACTGTATCCTCGTGGAATGCTTTTTGTGTTTTGAGCTCATTTTGTTGGAAAGCACCAGTTTGTGTCAGCTGTTGATAATGATCGCTCTTAAGCTTAGACATCTCTTTTCGTTGCTCTTTTTCAAGATCTTTCACCGTTGTGGAATTTTCTTTTGAGAGCTTTTGAACACGTTGATCAAATTGCTTATTAATACGTTGAATAAACCCATCATTTCGAACCGAGATTTCATTAGCAAGGTTTTTGGCCTTTGCCGTCTCATCAATGATGAACTCTTCATTGTCATTTTTTATCTTATTGGCCAGATCATTTACTGTATTGGTCGTGTCTTCAAGGTCGTCACGGCCTCTTTGATGGACATACTCTAATTGCTGTTGGTAATTATCTCTGATGGAATCGATATTTGCATCAGCTTGAAGTTTTGCATAGCTTTCTTGCTTAGCAAATTGTTGGCCTGTCTTCTCAAGACTTTCTTTGATGTCATTGAGTCTGGCCTCTTTGTGATTGAGTGATTCGATAATAGCAACTTGATTCTGATCGCGAACTGAGTCGAGTTTTTCTTCACCAATAATTCTTTGGTCATTGGCCATTTGATTATAGTTCTTACGAATTGACTCGATCTCTTGTTTCTTATCTTTAATGAGGCGATCACGCTCATTCTTAAGCTTTAAGTTTTGTTTCGTAAATTGGTTGCTATCTTCAATTCTCATAGAGCTGCATCTACTCCTTGTTCTAGAGCTTCAGCGTCTTGTGGGTTTGTTGTATCCATGAGCTTTGCTAGGGGAGCATCACAAATTGGATCTCCTCCGGTATGGCCTTTACACATCCAAGTGTTAAGGAGGTTGACGCGAATAGAACGGTTACCACCGTGATACTTCACATACGAGTTTGGATCTAATGTCGAGGTAATCACAACACTTGCTGGCCCTCTTGGGTTTAGGCGCGAAGAAACCATGTATTGATAGACACGGTACTCAGCGCTAGCGCTTGCAGTGATTGCAATCGTTGCAATGAAAAAGAATATCTTACTGAAGCTGCGGATTAGCATCGAGAATCTTTCCTTCGACCATTTCAACTAGGGCACGTGCCACAATATATTGGTCAATTTCATCAAAAGTTGAAAATAACACACGCTGTTTTTCAAGATTGTTATGAGATGAGATTTTTTTAAGTAGAGACTTTGCCTTTAGACGTTGTGCTTTTGTCATGCGAACTTCTTCAAAGTTGCTTCCCATAGCAATGTCTTCAAATAATGGGAAATATCCATTTGCACCAAAATCGATTAACCTTTTAATTGAATCATAACGTTTTAAAAATCCTAACTCGATCAACTCATTCCTCCTGAAATTCTCTAGAGATATTTTATAAATTTTAGGGCCCTTTTGGCAGACGGAATACATTTCCATTGATGCTACACGTATTTTCGGCCTAATTTATGAACGCGTATCAGCAAGTCGTTGTTATTGTAAGCTAAGTTGAGCGATTCGGTAGGATATGCTCGCATTGAAATTAAGAAAATATAAAGATACAATTAAGTAGACGCTAAGAAGGCGTTAATTTTTTTATGAACAAGGAATGTTTTTGATGAATATCTTAACAGCTGCAACCCTGACTATTTTATTTAATTTTTCTGCACTTGCCTTGGTGGACTATTCCCCAAAATCATCTGGTGCTAGCTCATATAATCCAGTGACGACGAGACCTAGTGCTCCTGCAAGAAGTGAAAGGGCCGTCTCTCGTGCGCAAGCTCCAAGCGCTAGCTCTGATCTTTGGGCATTCCTTCCTGATTATTATGACTTCTCTTTAGGCTACGTTGCTAATAAGTCTTTCTTTACTGACGAAAATATTAATTTTGTTAACTTCAATTTAAAGATGGGATTTGCCCATGGCATCTTCCTCGATCTTGCCGCCAGTGGTGCTCAATCGCTAGAAACAGCTGAATTTGAGCAGGCCAATACTGGAGTGAAGCTTGGCTTTAATTGGCTGGAAGTTGGAAATGACTACAATAAACTTATTATCGACTCATACCTTGGAATGCGATTTAAGGGAAAGAGTGAATTTGCAACTCAAAGAAATGATCGCATGTTAGGAATTACTACTGAGAAACGTTTTGGTGCGGCGGCACTTGGTGTCGATTACGAAAGAATATTCGCTGACACACTTGATACTGACGAAGAGATGGCCATTGGCGATATTTCTCATATCAAAGCAAATCTAGGGATTATGGTTTCTCACGAAATTCAATTTCTTCTAACGTATGGTGAAGTAAAGGTTGCTGCTAGTGATTTCTTTACTGCTAATTCTTTGCGTTCTGATTTAAAATACTCATACTTAATGCCACAAATGTTTCTTCGTATGTCACGTTCTGTTCGTTTAAATATGGGAGCAGGCTTTCAGGTAACTCGTCCTGATTCTTCTGTGTTAAATGAAACAGCAAAGCTTTGGGACCTGCCTGTTTTATACGGGAATACGCTATTTGCAGGCCTTAATTTATCAATTTAAAAATAGGATACGTCATTGTTAATTTCAGATAATATTTATTATTGTAAAAATTGTAAAAAAGTTGTTCCTTCAATTGAAGACTTACTCTTTGTTGAAGATGGATCTAATCTGAGCTTTTGTAGCGAAGCCTGCATTGAAAAATTCTATTCTCCACTAATTGACTACTTTACAGGAAAGATTGAGAAGAAGAGAAAGGATCTTAATATTGTGGATGAGCCAGCTCTAGAGGCCTTAGAAAATCCAACTTTTGTTGACCGCGTTCTCCATAAGCCTGATGAGATTTGGCGTTTAGAAAATGACTTAAAAGAAGAGATCTTTACTTTCATTTCCAAAGTCAATCATAACGGCGAAGATATTCATCTGATGGCCTTGTGCTTTGTTTTTAATCACACTCCTTCTTTTGTTTTGGCCCTTACGGCCACTTCAAATGACTACTTCGTACAAGATTTTCAAGTAGGTGAGGAAGTTGAATCTCTTGAAGATTACCATCGCGAAATTGAAGATAATTCTATTTTAGACCCTGAAGACTTTGAGCTTATTGAACTTAAGAAATCAAAGCTTCTTGCTGAAATGATGACTCATAGAAAGGAATTTGATATTCCTTTTGAAGATTTCTCTCTTTATATGGATTACTTGCGTCCTACGATAGAGACATATGATGAGCTTTATGAATTTAAGGATGAGGATGGTGATGAGGCCTTTGCTTATTTCAAGGCATTTGAAAAAAGTGGTGTTAGCTTCTTCTATATCGCTCTTTGTACTAGAATTGAAAAAGGTGAGCAGAGTTTAATTGTTCCAATTATCTCTTTTCCAACAATTGATGGTGACTTGTCTAATTCATATAAGACAGGCAAGCTCATTGATGGAAATAAGCTTGCCCATTAATTAAATTATTTTTTAATTTTTAGAATGATTTGTAGAAATACTGACCTAGTGATTTAAAGGCATCACAGTAAGTGCGGTCATTGTAAAGATCAACATTGATTGAACACATAAAGTAAGCATCGTATGAGATTAGCTCACGGTTAAAAGGAGCAGGGAATTGATAAGTCTTCTCCTTCATAACCATAACACCATTAATCCTAAAACCTTGATAACGTCCATAATCACGATTCTTAGTTAAGTTAAACAGTGAGATCGTTCCCGAACTATCAATATACTTACACTCAGCAGAGCCTAGAAAAATTGAATTTCCAGATGACTGAGAAGTAGGGATAACACAAATTCTAGAATTCTGATCTGGGTTTTTTATTTGAACATAAATTTGTGTTTCATTTGTACGAGACTGACAAACAGTATTTGGTCCTAAGTGCGAATTTGAAGTATTTGCAAAACCTGTTTGGCCGTCTAGTGACCAACTACAGTGTGCAATTGCACTAGGAATATTTGCATTTGAACCATTAGAAGATGAGCTGTCTGAGTCATCGATGTCGATAACTGAGCCACCTGAGCCTGAACCTACATTAGAATTTGAGCCGGAGCTATTTGTATCATAGATTGAGCGCGTCTCTCTTGGAGCGACACATGAGGTAAGGGCCATAATTGCTGTGATAAAAATTAGTCTTTTCATTTAATTCTCCGAATTTATCACTTAACTTATCGGTAATTCTGAAAAAATATTAATTTTTTCATGTAGTTTAATGGTCAGTTAACCGATAAATATCATAATGAAGAAGTTGATCTTCCTAACCACCATTCTTGTACTCGTAATATCAAGTGCTTATCTTGTTGTTACGATGCCATATCGATTTTATTATACCTTCCAAGATGAAGGGATTCAATCGGACTACTTTATTGCCACTAAACAATATGAGTCGCTTTACAAGGGGCTTTCTCCATATGAAAAGTCTCGTGGTGTGACACCATTTTGGAAGAGTATTCATTTTCAGAATTTTCAATTTGATATTCCATTTGATGATGTAAGCTTTAAGGTCTTTCCAAGGCCTAGTATTTCTAAGATTCAGGCCCAACCTTATTTTGATATTGTCGATTATAAGAATAGGCGAGTTCTAAGTGTAAATGACTTTGAGATTGAAAAATTTAATGTCGCAATACCAATGGACGCAATTTTCAATCTTCCTGTTGTGACTCAATTTATCAAGGCCTCATCAAATCAAGAAGTTTGGCTAGATGTTTTAAATCTCAATATAAAGATTAAGAAATTAAATCTATATAGCTATAAAGATATTAAGTATCTACTTTCAAATTACTCACTACCTAAATTAGGCTACTTTCTTTATATCTATAAGATGCGTGAGCAGCTATTTGCTAAGGATGCAACTCGAATTGTGCAAAATGGCCCTTTCCATATTATGCAGTTCTTTGATGAGGCCAATAATATTGGAGTTCTAAAAAATTACTTCTATGAGAAGGGACGTATTTATCGTGCAACAATTCGTTACAATAAGAATAATCCTGATCATAATGTTGTTCTTGATAAGCTCGTGAAGAATTTAAAACTTAATCTTTCTCGTGATGAGGAGAGTTCTCTTGCTATGTATAATGAGTTCAGAAAGCTTAAGTACGAAAAGAGATTTGAGTATAAGGGGATGGCCTTGCTCTATAGTGCCTGGTCTCATGAACTTGAAAATGAAGCATTTTATCGTGAAATGATTTACTACCTTGAAAAAGGGAATTATAAAACAGCGCAACTATTTAGCCTTTATGATTTTGCTAAGAGAAAATTCGGTAAAACATTTTCAAGTCGTGATGAAGTTTTAAAAGACGATCTTAAGGCAAAGATTGAAATAGAGACGAAGAAAGAGAGAAAGAAGCAGGAGAGAGATCTTGCTGACTATCAAATATCTGGGGAAGTTGACTTTAAAGACGACGATGCCAAGCTTGATTACATTCTAAAAAATATCGAAGTAAAAGAAGAAAAAGACGACTTAAGCGAGTACTAAGAGATTAGATCTTCAAAACTATCTGGGTGGTGAAAGTTTGGAGAATTGTCTGGGTGCTTATTTGAGTAGTAGTATGTTTTATCACCTTCGGCCGTTAAGACACAGGTAGGGGATACGCGCAGATTTGAAAGGTCTTCAAAATTATGGCCAAGCTTCTTTAATTCAAAACGACAATTAAGAGTGAAGAGTTCATCTTCAGAATTAATGACAATATTATCAATGTTAATATCTGAGTATTCAGTTAACTCTGATCGATATGAATTAAAGATGAAACAATTCCAACTAGAGTCACTTCCAAAGTTAAATTCAAAATACTCACCATCGGTTTTATTGAGAATAAAGAATTCAAAACAAGTCTGAGTCCAAAGTCCAATAACTCGATTCATCTTGCCATTGTCACGTTGTATATAAATAGGAGAGAGATCCCCTTTTAAACAAAAGTGAAAATTAACATGGCCGTCAATGACCTTGATCTCGGCCGAGGCCTTTAGATCAAGATCATTTTCAGCAAATGGTATTAAGTTAAAGTATTTTGAAATCATAATCGATCTTCTTAATTACCCTTACCCATGATATTTGTTAAGAAATCAACTGGTAGTGGGAAGAATGTCGTCGACTTTCCTTCTCCACTTGAGATCTCTTTCATTGTATCAAGGTAGCGAAGAGTGATGGCATTAGGAGATTCGTTAAGGACCTTTGCCGCTTCTGCAAGCTTAAGGGCCGCATCGAATTCACCTTGTGCAGAAATAACCTTTGCACGCTTATCCCTTTCTGCTTCCGCTTGTTTTGCCATTGCTCTTTGCATTTCAATAGGAAGGTCAATGGCCTTAACTTCTACCGTTGAAACCTTGATACCCCATGGCTCTGTATGCTCATCAAGAATTGCTTGTAGTCTTGCATTAATCTGTTCACGCATTGATAGAATTTCATCAAGCTCGAATTGACCAATTACAGAACGAAGAGTTGTTTGAGCAATTTGACCTGTCGCTAGCAGATAGTTTTCAACTGCGACAACTGACTTTTCAGGATCTTCTACTCTAAAGTAAACAACACCATTAACTTTTAATGTTACGTTATCTTTAGAGATAATATCTTGTGATGGAATATCCATTGTCACTGTTCTCAGATCAACCTTGTGCATTTTTTCTAGGCCTGGAATAAGTAGAATAAGTCCTGGCCCGCGAACAGCTGTGAAGCGTCCTAGGAAGAAGATAACACCACGTTCGTACTCTTTAAGAACCTTAACAGTGTTGAACAATAAAATTAATAGTAGAATTATAAATGGTAAGTAAGGCGCAAAATTTATCATATATCCTCCGTTGAATTGACAAAAACTTTACATTTAACTGACTCTAAAAAAAACTGAGAGTTTAATATTAATTTAAGAAAACTAAGGGGAGATTTTTAATAAACTCTCTCTCTTCCTTGTCAAAAATCAATCGTCCCTCAACGTCCCCTTAGTTTTTTCTTCTTATTTTCAATTATTTAAAGCCAAAAAAACTTTTTAATTTCTCTTCTTGCCCAGTCGATATCGCTCTTTGTTGGAAGATCGTTTTGACACATCGAAAAGATTAAACTCATTAATTGACGAAAAGATTTTCTTTGACTCATTTTATACCTCTATAGTTTTACTTGTAGTTTTAAGTTGTCTTTTTTGATGACCTCTACCTTATCACCAACTTTAAGCTTTGACATATCGCCAGTGGCCGTAAGTTGCCACAATTCTCCATTGTAGCGAGAAAAGACTTTGTCACCATCAATATCTGTTACTGTAATCTCAACACCAGTGTACGGATCTTCAGGTTCAGAGAAAATTCTTTTTCTAGACTTATAAAAAACATAAGCAATCAGACCAATAAAGGCAAGAATCGCACCAATACTAGAAAAGAGAACAGTTGAAGAAATTTGTAGGTATGACTCCTCAGTTTGAAAAAGAAACATGGAGCCAAAAATTAAGCTGGCCACTCCTGCAAGGGTTAAAAGCCCAAAGCTTGTAATATAAATTTCTAGAATAAAGAGAATGAAGGCCGCAATAATAAGCAGGAAGGCCCCTGTGTTAAGGGAGAGTACATTAAAAGATATCCCTGCAATTAAGATGGCGACTGCTCCAATACTTCCAGCGATAAATCCACCTGGCGCTTGAAACTCGACATAGATTAGGGCCGCGCCTATGAGGAAAAGAATATAGGCCATATCAGGAGACGCAAAGAAGCTTAAAAGTTTCTGACCCAGAGTTTTTTCAAATGTTGTGAGCACATAGTTATCAGCGACCTTAACTTTAAAAGACTTATGATGAGAAAGGTATGTCTTATTATTAATTGTATTAATTAAACCGCCCTTACCCTGAATCGTATCAACAATTCCGTTGTGGACATTTTCTTTTAAGGCCTCAGTCTCTGTATAACTCTTTGCCTCTGTTATCATTTTTGTGAAGACCTTCTCATTCTTTCCAGTTGCAGAAGCTTGAGACTTTACGAGGGCAACAAGATCATTAACAATCTTATTTTTCATATCGCCTTCTTTTATATCTGAAGTTCCTGATATTGGCGTGGCCGCACCGATACGCGTTCCATCGGCCATATAGAGAATAGGGATACTACTTGCAATAATGGCCCCGGCACTCGTGGCGGATGCAGAACTAGGTCCAATCCAACCAATGACCAGATTTTTGCTATTGGCAATTAAGTGCATAATCTCTTTTGTAACACTAACCAGACCTCCTGGTGTGTTTATCTTAATTAAGATGGCACTCTGACTTTGGCCTTCAATGCTTTTAAATGCCTTTTGAAGGTAATTTAAAGTGGCCGGTGTGATGGCCTCTTCAATATTAACTGCAACGATAGAATTGATATTAATCTCTTTAGCTTCTTTTGAGCTATCAGCTGCAACTGCGCTGAATGATGCTAAAAATAGGGTAAAGAGTGCTACAAAACTTGTAATGATACGCTTCTTCATATATGTTGACCTGCTTATTAAAGGAGATTTCATGTCATCAAATAATATTACTTATAAAGTAATTATCGCTCATTTTTTCAATCCTATAAATGATAAAAAATGTGAATTTTTAGAAGATTATGCAATTGTTGCAAAGCGCACAACAAAAGGTGATTACAAAATCATCGATCGTATGCCTAAAGCACAACTTTCAGCTTATTTATCACGTAAGAAGAATGTTGAGATTATTGATAAGAGTGGCCAATACGTAATTCCTGGCCTCTATGATACACACTTTCACTGGGTACAAGACGCCGTTTGTGAAATGCCAAAGGCAAATCTGCTACATTGGTTAGAAAATTACACTTGGCCGTATGAAGCTAATTTCAAAAAACTTGCTTTTGCACGTAAGAAGGCAAAAGAGTTTACAAATAAAATTGCAAATAACGGAACAATTGGTGGAGCTTGTTATGGCTCAATTCACTCTCATTCTGTTTCTGAAGCACTTAAGAATTTTAAAGGTGACTATGTTCTAGGTAATGTGCAAATGACAATGAACTCGCCTGAGTACCTTACAATGGGCGTAGAGGAAACAATTGCTCAAACTGAAGTATTAGCGAAAGAGTATAAAGATAAGTACGCTGTAACGCCTCGTTTTGCCATTACTACTGATCCTGTGACAATGGCTGCTGGGGCAAAGACTGCAAAGAAACATCGCTCTTTCATTCAAACCCACTTAAGTGAAACTCAAAATGAAATCGATTTCGTTCTTAGTATCTATAAAGATATTAAAGGATTTGAAAAAGTTAAAACTTATACAGAGATTTATGACAAGGTTGGACTTTTAACTCCAAAAACTATTATGGGACATGGGATTTATCTTTCACCAAAAGAATTAAAACTCTTAAGTGAAAAACAGACGATGATTGCTCACTGTCCAACAAGTAATGCTCCAATTAAAGAGCTGGGACTAGGTTCGGGACTTTTTGATTATAAGAGAGCTAATCGTTTCAAAGTTCACTGGGCCCTAGCAAGTGACATTGGTGGTGGGCCTTTCCTTTCTATGCTCGATGTAATTAATTCATTTGTTATGCAGAATCATAAAAGAGGACATCGCGATACTTCTTATACTCAAGGACTTTACCGAGCTTCACTTGCGGGTGCTACTTCGATGAAACTCGAGCAGGAGAGTGGTAATTTTGAGCTTGGTAAAAAGCTTCATTTTGTCAGTCTTGGAAGCAAAAAGATGAGCGCAAGTCTTACGACGGAAGAAAAACTTAAGAAATTAATTAAGAGGCCTAACAAAGACAGGGCCTTATACACAGATTTAATTGAAGCGACGTATTATAACGGTAATGTGATTTCAGCTAGATAGTTAAGCTAAATCGATCATATTGAACAATATCTGCTATCGACAATAAAATTACGGAAATATTGTAAAAAGTTTTCTTACAAATCTGTTAATATGTTTACAAAAATATTTTATTGCTTTAGAATATATTAAGATACGAATCGTAAGTGCTTGAATATAATACTTAGGAGAAATACATGAGAAGTTTTAGTCACATCGCGAAGCTAATTAAAGAAAAGAGAACAGCACATCCAAAAGGATACTCTCAATCAGAATTATCACACCTTCTTGGTTATAAGAATGGTCAATTCATCTCTAACGTTGAACGTGCTCTTTGTAACATCCCACTAAAGATGCTACGTAGAGTTTGTGAAATCTTAGACATCAATGAAGCTGAATTAAAAGACGCTATCATTAAAGATCACGAAGAAACTTTAGATAATTATCTAAAGGATGGATCAGGTGTTGTTGGTGCAACAACTGGTGCAGAAGCTACGGCTACAACTTCAAACTTCGTTTACTAATCTGATTACCTTTTCGAAGGTTGTTAGTTAGAAAATATTGATAAAAAAAGAGGGAGCGAAAGCTCCCTTTTTTTTATGTTCAGGATGAATGGTAATAAATTTAATTAAACCCCTTTATAGGCCTTATAATCATCTAGAGAACCAACAGACTCTTCAGTGTCATCTGCATAGCTTGATTCAATCTGTGTTTGAAGGTAATGAGGATCTTCGATTTCTTCTTCACTAACTTCTGGATCTACTTCTCCAACTGGTAATTCATGATTAGTTGAATAAGTTAAGTCCATCTTTAAAGATTCAAATTTTTCTTCAAAAACTTTTAAGTCTTCTTCTTTTAAACGACTCTTAAAAGCTAAAAATGTTTTTTGAGTTTCAATATAATTTCTCTCTAGCTTTTCTCTTTGCTTCTCACCAACACGATCAAAGTTATCAAAGTACTTGCGTCTGGCCATAATATGCTGCTCAAGTAAATTGAAGTATTTTACAATGATAAAGTCCTCTCCACTTAGATGTTGTGGGTTTGGACGGCGATTCTTATTTGGTCCACGGCGTCTGCGATTGCGATTTGAAGACTTTCCTTGTGCCTTTTTATTTGGTTTAGTTTGATTTGACTGTGGCCCTTTAGCGCCAGGTTTGTTGCTACCTTGTCCGGCCTGTTGTCCTTGTCCCTTAGGGGCACCACTTGCGTTTGCTGGGCGTTTACGACGTCTGCGGTTGTTTGAGCGGCTTCTGTTACCACGGCCTTGTGGTTTGTCTGAAGACGACGATGTCGATGAATTAGAGGCGTTCTTGTTGCCTTGCTCCATTTGTAATCCCTTATTGATAATTCATAATTACGTTTAAATTTAATTATAGCCCCTAATATTGCTAAGTAAAGCTACAACTTGTCTAACACCTATGTTAA
The DNA here is from genome assembly GCF_043196685.1 of Halobacteriovorax sp. RZ-2. Lineage (NCBI taxonomy): Bacteria > Pseudomonadati > Bdellovibrionota > Bacteriovoracia > Bacteriovoracales > Halobacteriovoraceae > Halobacteriovorax > Halobacteriovorax sp. RZ-2. Next base: position 474,638 of record NZ_JBEBMR010000003.1, on the reverse strand, counting down.
AATTGGCCAATTTCAATAGAACAACTCTCTAATTTTTTCAAAAGGGGAAATTACATGACTAAAAGAGTTAAGGTTGCAGTTACAGGTGCAGCAGGACAAATTGGTTACGCGATTCTTTTTAGAATTGCTTCAGGTCAAATGTTTGGACCAGATACAGAAGTTGAACTACAACTTCTTGAACTACCTCAGGCGCTTGGTGCACTTGAAGGTGTAAAAATGGAATTAGATGACTGTGCTTTTCCATTATTAAAAAATATTGTTTGCACAGACAAGATGGAAGTAGCATTTAAAGATGCAAACTGGATTCTTGCAATTGGTGCCGTTCCAAGAAAAGATGGAATGGAAAGAGCTGACCTTCTTAAGGTTAATGGTGGAATCTTTGGTCCACTTGGTAAAGCAATGGCAGCACACTCAGCACCAGATTCAAAATTATTCGTAGTTGGTAACCCATGTAATACGAATTGTTATATCGCAATGGAAGCTTCAGGGCTTGATAAGTCACGTTTCTTTGCAATGACAACTCTTGATGAGAAGAGAGCTAAGACTCAACTTGCTCAGAAAGCTGGAGTTGATGTAACTGAAGTTACTAATATGACAATCTGGGGTAACCACTCAGCAACTCAATACCCAGATTTCTACAATGCAAAGATTGGTGGAAAGTCTGCTGCAGAAGTTATCTCTGATGAAGAATACCTACAAGGTGATTTTATCTCAACTGTTCAAAAAAGAGGTGCAGCAATTATTAAAGCACGTGGTGCTTCTTCTGCTGCTTCAGCTGCAAACGCATGTGTTGCAGGTGTATACGCTCTTACTCATGACACACCAGCTGGTGAGACATTCTCTATGTGTCTTGCTTCAAAAGGTGAGTATGGAGTTGACGAAGGTCTTATCTTCTCATTCCCATGTCGTGTTGAAAACGGTGAGCTAAAAGTTGTTGAAGGCCAAGAGCACAATGCTTTTGGACAAGAGAAGTTTAATACAACTCTTGAAGAACTTCGCACAGAAAGAAATACTGTTAAAGATCTAGGTCTAGTATAGGTGCCATGCTCCTTTGGTTTCGCACATGCTAAATCAAAGGAGCTCACCTTATCTACTTATATAGAATATTTAGCACATGCGAAACCAAAGGAGCATGGCACCTTATATTCTAATTCCCAATTTAAATTTCGATAAAACTTGAATGATCAGAAGCGGAGACAGAGACGCATAAGTCACAATTTTCCAATTTTCGAGATTGATAAGTTTTAAGCTGAGGATATTCCTAAGGGCAGGGATATAGATCGTTGCAAGTAACAGTACTGTACAAAGGCATACTGCTCCCCAGACATGAATATTCTTTGTGATCTCATTTACAAAGAGATTTGAATTCTCAAGTCGCATATTGAAAACATGAAAAACTTGGCCAAAGGCCAGGCTTAAGAAAGAGACAGTCAATGCTGTTTGATCATCACCAGTTGTCTTAAGTGTGTAGAGGAAGCCAGAAAGTACGCAGCTTGTAAGAATGATACCGTAGAGTGAAATTAGGCCCCACTTCCTCTTTGTAATTATTTGTTCATTACGTGGACGGGGAGATGACTTTAAGTAGCTAGCGTCTCCTTCACCCATCCCAAGGGCCAAGGCCGGGAATACATCTGTGACGAGATTTAAAAATAGAATTTGTAATGGTAAAAGAGGCAGAGGCATATTCATCAGTGAGGCGATTGAAACAATTAGAATCTCACTAATATTACAAGAAAGAAGATAGACCACAAAACGCTGAATATTACTATAGATGATACGTCCTTGCTTGATGGCCAAGATAATGGTGTTAAAGCGATCATCTTGTAGCACCATATCTGCCGCTTCTTTTGCAATTTGAGTTCCTCTTTGGCCCATTGCTACGCCAATATCTGCATGCTTCAATGCTGGTGCATCGTTGACTCCGTCTCCGGTCATGGCAACGACAGCATTCTTTGATTGAAAGTACTTAATCAAATCAAGTTTTTGAATTGGACTAACACGACTAAAGACCTGGGTCTTATCGATTTTTTTAATCAGTTCTTCACTCCAGTCTTGCTGTGGCCCGAAGTTCTTTCCATTTATTGAATAGCTATTATCAGGCCCAATAAGGCCTATGTCTTTGGCGATCTTTAAGGCCGTTCCTTCTTGGTCACCTGTAACCATAATTGTTTTAATGCCGGCCTCATTTGATTTTGAGATTGCTTCTTTTACATCTGAACGAGGAGGATCAAGAAGGGCAACGAGTCCTAAAAAAGTAAGATCGTTGTAGGGCGCTTCTTTTGTACTTTTTACTTTTTTCTCGGCCAAGGCGAGGATACGTAGGCCATCACTTGCTAGTGTATGATTTTCTTTAATCCATTCACTTTTTAATTCTTTATTGAAGATCTTATCTTCAGACTCATTTCGTATAAGTGTAGAGCTACTTATAACCGCCTCAGGTGCACCCTTTACGGCCACGAGTATTGCCTCTTCGTCCTCTTCTTTTAGCATATGGTAGGTGGCCATCATTAGGGTAGAGCTATCAAAGGGAACCTCTTTTACCTCTGGCCTCTGATCTAGAAGCTTTGCTCTAACAAGGCCAAATTCTTCCCCAATATTAAGTAGAGCAATCTCCATTGGGTCACCAATATTATGACTCTTCTTTTCTTGAGTAATTTCTTGAGTAAGTTCTGAGTTATTACAGAGGATACCTATTTCGAGGAGTCTTCTTAGTTCTTTCTCGTCTTTATTTTTTTCGACATTATTCATGTGAAAAACTGTGTGCATAGTTTTAAAGAGCTGAACGCTCATTTTATTTTCTGTGAGAGTTCCTGTTTTGTCGGTGAAGATTATTGAAGTTGCCCCAAGGGTTTCAACAGCAGCTAATTTGTTGATGAGAGCATTGTTGTCGGCCATGCGCCACATTCCCTTGGCCAAGGCGAGGGTGGCCACAATAGGAAGGCCTTCTGGAATGGTAGCAATAGCAAGTGCAATGGCCGTCTCTAACATGAGTACGGGGGCCTTTCCTGCCATTATTCCTGAGACTGCAATAAGGGTAGCAATTGCTAATGAAAACCAGACTATCTGACCACCAAGCTTATTAAGTCGTTTCTCTAGAGGGGTGGTTTCATCTTTATTAACGGCATCACCTTGAACCTCTTTGGCAATTTTACCAACCTCTGTGTCCATGGCCGTTGCAATAACAATTCCTTTTCCTGAGCCTCTTGTGATTGATGTTCCTTTAAAAAGAATATTGCTTCGCTCAGCTAGTATGGTGTCTTCTTCTAATGCTTCACTTACTTTATCGACTGGGGCCGATTCACCAGTCAAAATTGATTCATTAACATTTATATTATTGGCCTGGGCAACTCTAAGGTCGGCCCCTAAAATATCTCCGGCCTCAAAGATGACGATATCACCAGGTACCAGCTCTTTTGTGTTAAGGTGAAATATTTGTCCTTGTCGAATAACTCCACATTTTGTGACGCCGATTTTTTTGAGTGCTTCCATGGATCTTACGGCCTTAAGTTCTGTGAAAAATCCTAGTGCAGTGTTAACAACGAGGACTGCAATAACTGTGAAGCCTTCGACAATATGGCCAATGGAAAAAGATGTGGCGGCCGCAATAAGCAGCAAGAAGACAATGATGCTCTTTAGTTGTCTTATAAGAATCGTAATTTTAGATGTGCTTGGCCTAACCGAAAGTTCATTAGGGCCATAGAGTTTTTGTCTACTTGTGATTTCTTCTTGTGTAAGTCCGCTTTCAAGGTTTGTTTCAAGTATATCTGAGACATCATTTACACTACATTTTGAATAGAATAGGCCGTTATACTTTTTCATATATTCGCCCTTCTTAGCTTTATTTTATAAGATCTAGAATCTCTCTTTGCTCTTCAATACTTAAAGGCCTAACAGTGTCGGCCTTCTTTCTTTTTATTCCACTTTTTGCGATGACTTTATCGAGGTGGTGGATACGATCAACTACATTCTTTGTCATCTTAAAGAGCCAATCAGGAAGCTCTTCTTTGATTGTCTGACTATCGATTTCCATTAGTGTGACCTTCGTTTTTGCCATAACATAGGCTGCGCGGTGAGTACCAGCGAAGAAGGCCATCTCACCAATCATCTCTCCAGGGCCTACTGTCGCAACTGGACTAACTTTATTACCGTCAACAACAAAGACGAGAAGTTCTCCCTCTTCAACCAGATAGATCGTATCAGACTGATCTCCCTGTTTAATGATGATAGCATTTTCGTTATGAACAATTCTCATATGGCCTCTTATTTTAGTTGGGTAATCTGCTTAAGCTTAATTACTAGCTCACTGACAAGTTTAGGGTAATAGATAGATTGTGGAACTTTATTAGAAATAAATAAAGGGTTTCTTGTATAATTTTGCTTAAGAACTTCGTTAAAATTTACGATATCCACATTTTGATGAGTTGAGATTTTTTCAAGCTGTTTAACAAAGAGTGGGTGCGAAGACTTGACCTCACATGCAAAGGCCACTTTTTGTAAAGCCTGATCGTAGGCCTTTGTTATCTCACCCTGTTTTTCAAAAAACTCTTGCTTTAATTGATGAAATTTCGTGTTGGCCAAAATATTTTTTTCAAGAGACTGAACAAGTACATGGGCCTCTTTCGTTTTAGATTCAGAAAGAAGTGTATCGAGTTTTTTTAGGGCCTCTTCAAATTCTAGGCCATTTGTATCTTCACAAATTCTAAGGTCATTTATCTCCATATTGATTGGTGGAATGACGGTAAGGATATTAACTCCTTTGGCCTTTAGAGTTCGAAAGAATTTTTCGAGACGAATATCATAGAGAAGAAGTTCTTTTTCTAAAATACTTCTAAAGCGTTCAGGAGATAATTTATCAAATTCAAGTGGTTCAATTTCTGAAGTTAGCTGTTTAAGGTCTTCATTTAAGAAAATTAAACGTGACAGATTTGGATGAAGCTTAATCAAACTTTGGATATAGAGATTTTTAAAGAGTTTAAAATTCTGATTATTAAGTTTAATGGCCTCTTTCTTCTTTGGATAAATATCTTCTTGTAACTCTGAATAGCCAGTTGCAAGAATAAGAATCTTAGGAACTTTCTTTAGCGCCGCCACTCTTTGAATGGTGCGATAAAGGGAGTCGCCCTTAGAAGAAATATTGTAAATAGAAAGTGGCCTGGCCAACTTTTTTGAGAGTTGAGTTGTGATGTCATTGATAAATGGACTGATTGATACACCCATTTCATCTCCGACAATTAGTACGTCGGCATTTGAGGCAACTTCATCAGGCCCATAGGTTTCTGGTGCCATGACATATGGTGCTGGAGTTTCTCGCAGAGGGGCCTTGTGATAATGGTAACTTAGAAGCCCCAAAATTGTGATAATGAACGCACAGGCCAAATAAAATATAGTGTTAAATATTTTTTTCATAAAAACTAATCAAGATTTCCCTATGACTTTATTATATACGTAATTTCTGGTACATAGAAGACCTTATGAAAGATGCAAAAAACACCAGATGGGTACCTGAGCTTTTAGCTCCGGCAGGTAGCCTAGAAAAATTGAAAGTGGCCATTAGTTACGGTGCCAATGCCGTATATCTTGGTGGTCAAAAATATGGACTTCGCCAAGCGGCCGATAACTTCACTATTGATGAAATACGTGAAGGGGTTGAGTTTGCTCATGAGCGAGGTGCTCTTGTCTATGTCGTCTTAAATTCATTCTTTCACGATAAGGATTTTGATGGCCTATTAGACTTTATTAAAGAACTTGATGATGTGGGAATTGATGCAGTTATTGTTTCAGATCCTGGTGTGATCAATTATATAGCTGAGAATACAAGTCTAGAGATACACCTTTCAACTCAGGCAAGTTGTCTTAATGTTGAAAGTGCAAAACTTTGGAAGAAGCTAGGTGTTACTCGTATCGTCCTTGGGCGCGAGGTTGCCATTGCTGATGCTAAGAAAATCAAAGAAGAGGCCGGCGTCGAGATCGAGATGTTTGTTCATGGTTCAATGTGTATGGCCTACTCTGGGAATTGCGTGATTTCCAACTATACACAAGGGCGTGACTCAAATCGCGGTGGATGTGCTCACAGCTGTCGTTTTGAATATAAAATTGATGATGGAAAGAAGGAGCTTAATAGCTACTTTATGAGCTCTAAGGACCTTGAGGGAATCAGACTTCTTCAGGACTTTATTGATGCAGGAATTGACTCCTTAAAAGTTGAAGGACGTATGAAGTCTCCAATGTATGCGGGAACAATTTCAATGGTCTACTCACAGGCCCTTGCCTATTATAAAGAGCATGGAAACTTTCTAAGCGATGATCTGCTTAAGTGGGAAGATGAGCTTACAAAAGTTACTCACCGTGCTTACACACAGGCATCTCTTGTTGAAGAGGCCGATGAAACTTCGATTTATAATGATCGTGAGCATGAAGATAAGACATATCGTGCGATTGGAAAGGTTGCGCAAGTTGTGGACAATGAGTTTATCGTTGTTGATGTAAGAAGTGCATTTGAACTAGGAGAGTCTCTTGAGATCATGCCTTTTTCAAACGCTCACGTGGATGTAAAGATTGATCATATCTCTAATCTTGCTGGAGAGAATTTTGAGCGTACACGTCCTGGAGCACTTTTTAAAATTCCTTACGTTGCAGGAGTTGAGGTGAATAACCTTGTTCGTGCAAAGGTTGTAAGTTAATGAAGACGACAACTTACTTAAATAACCTTAATGATCTTCCTAATATTATTGCTAATAAGTCTTTAGTAAGTGAAGTCATCTTAGCAACTCGCTTATTTTCTCAAATTGGAAAACTCTCTATTGAAGAGATGGCCAAGGCCATTGAGTTATTGAAGTCAGAAGCAATTTCCTATTCTTTAGAGTGGGATATTCTTATGACGGAAACTCGTTTTGCAATGTATAAGCAACAATTTCAAAAATATACAGACCTTGGTTTTAAGAGTATTCGCTTAAGAGATCCTGGTGCTATTAATTTTTGTTTAAACGAATATCCTGATCTAAAGATCGATCTTCTTTTAGATACTGGTGGACACCATAATCTTAACTCAATTAAGGTTTGGAAGAACCTTATTGGTGATCGTCTAAGAAAGATTGTTCTTTCAATTGAACTCTCAAGTAGTGTGATTAAAGAATTTTGCCAAGAGATTCACTCGTGGGGCGTTGAAACAGAATTACTCGTCTTTGGACGAATTTTACTTTTCTATACACCACGAAACCTTGTGTCTCCTTTGTATTCTGATGAAAGCTTAGAAGATAACTACCTTGAAGTTAGTGGTTCAAGTGAAGAGTCTCCTCATAAGGGATTTCCGATTGTTGAAAATCAACACGGAACATTTATGTTTAATACAAAAGACCAATTTCTTTTAGAGTATATCGATGAATTAAAAGATTGTGGTGTTAATGATCTTAGAGTTGATGCTCGCCATCTAGAAAATAATAATCTCTTAAATGATGTTGTTTCACTTATTAATTCTTTCGATAAGTCGAAGGCCAAGGAAGTGAAAGATCAATTTGGTAACTCAACGACACGCGGATTCTTTCACGTAAATAAATCTGATGTCCTATTTAAGAAGCTTAAGAATAAGCGTACCCAACGCCAAGATGAAGGCTTCTTAGGTGAAGTTGTTGATGTTGTGAAGAAGTCTCATATGGCCATTCTAATTAAGGGAATGCGCGGTGAGGAGTTTGCTCTTAAAGTAGGAGATGAACTTCGCTTAAATACACCAGACGGAAAAGTTAAAACAACGAAAGTTCATAAGATTACACATACGAATGGTAGGGAGGCAGACTCTGCTAAGACAGGTGAGTTAGTGCTGATTCCACATGTTAGTGGTGTTAGTGTTAAGACCATGGCCTATAAGAATTAGTTGTAGCTGACCTTAACGAATTGTACCCAGATTCCACCATTATTGATTCGCTGTGATCTCATTGCCTTAAACTTCTTGTCGATAATAAAGGTCTCTGGCATCACAGCATATGCACTCTTTGCTCCAAGCTTTTGTGCCTTTGCATAGAAGTCATTTACAAATTCATGAATATTTTTTTGCGTCTTTATTCTCTTTCCGTATGGAAGATTACAGGCAATAACTAAGTTATTTTCTGAAAGTTCTTCCATTTTAAAAAAATCACCATGAGTCACTTCAAGATCAAATCCCTCAAGGTTTTCTTTGATGGCCTTAATATTATCGCGATTTATATCATTGGCCAGGGCCTTGCGCTGAATTTCATCGTTTAAAATATTTACCTTTTGCGCAGCCTGTTTCCTAAAAAGAGGAAAGTTCTCAAAATTATAATGACGCTTAGAATTCACCTGGTCTTGGAAGAGATACTCGCTTAAGATCGTTCCCGAGCCGGCCATTGGATCAAGTAGGGTATAACCTTTTTCTTCATTGCTATTAATGAATCGAATAAGAGCTGCTCCAAGAGACTCTCGCATTGGGGCCTTGGCCGTAAAGATCTTATGTCCTCTCTTATCAAGCCTCTCTCCTGAACAGTCGATTGAAACCTGACACATATCTTCCTCGAAACGAATAAAGATAATTGGTGGATGACTCCACGTAAGCTCGTTATATTTCGCCTTAAAGGGTTGTGCCTTTTGATAATCTGCAATGGCGTCTTTTGCGGCCTTGATGATTTTTCGATCATCAAATAAGCGCGAGTTATGAGAGCTTACCTTAAATTCAAAGTCAGTCGTTGGGATATAATCATTCCAATTTATCTTTGATAGCTTTTTGTAAAGTTTAGGAAGATCTCTTGCTTTAAATTCTTCTACTCTTAGAAGTGCCCTTGTCGGGATCTTCAAATACTTTATCAGTGTTAGAAGAGAGAAAAGGTCTTGAGACTTAAGAAGTAGTCCCGCTTCATTATTGCACTCTATTGTATTAAAGAATTCGTAACGAATTAGCTCTTTTAGCTCTTCTTTGGCGAACTCCTCGAGACCAGGAGTTACAGAGAGAAATAATTCGTATGTTTTTGAAGTTTTTTGCATATTATTTGTATACACGATCTTGAGTTTATAACCAATTGGTCATATATAAATGATATGGCCAAACAAAGTAAATACGGAACTCTATATTTAATTGCAACTCCAATTGATGAGCAAAACCCTCTCGATACGACAGCTTTAAATTTATTAAAGTCTGCCATCGAAGAGCGAGAGCAAAGTCTCTTTCTTATTGAAGACTTGAAGCCTTGTCGTAGACGTTGGATACGTTTTGGACTTGATCGCGAAATCATTGAAGACTTTATTCTCTTTAATGAACACACTCAAGTTGAGATTGAAAATGAAATCATTGCAAAAATTCAAAGTGGTAAGAATGCTTATCTTATGAGTGATGGTGGGCTTCCGGCATTTTGTGATCCTGGCCAAAAACTCGTAAAAAGATGTCATGAGCTAGGGATTCGCGTGACTTGCACTCCCCATAGCAATTCAATTTCACTTGCCGTTGCCCTGTCTGGTATCGACTGCGCTAATTTTACATTTGCTGGCTTTCCTCCGCGCAGGCCTGAAGAGCGTAAGGAGTTTTTAAAGAATTTGGCCAAGGTAAATATGCCAAAGGTTCTGATGGATACCCCATACCGCTTAACGAGACTTCTTGAAGAGTCTGTGGAAGTTTTTGGTGATCGTCTCGCTTTTGTCGGCATGGAACTTAATGGAGAGGACGAGGAACTTAAATACGGTAAGTTATCGAAATTGCTCAAAGAAGTTTCTGGATTAAAGAAAGAGTTCATTCTTATTATTACGTAATTGTTTAAAGGCCTAGCAAATCAGATAGATTTTTCCAAAGCATAAATGGAATGTTGTTGCTTCGAATAAAATCTGCTAAATTGCCTAAATCATTAGGTATGTACATGAAAAGAGACAATTTAGAGGCCCAGGCAACGAGCGATCGTAAGCTTGAGCATATCAAATTAACGGATGCTGCACAGACGGCACAAATCTTAGCTGATAAGCGCTTTTACTATGAGCCACTTTTTAGTGGAAATAGAGAAGTGCCCGATCTCAGTCTTAACTTTGCTGGACATCAATTAGAATTACCAATTTGGGTTTCATCAATGACAGGTGGAACCGGTGTCGCTGCAAAGATAAATGAAAATCTTGCACGAGCATGTGGCGATTTTGGCATTGGGATGGGACTAGGTTCTTGTCGTAAACTTCTTTCCAAAGAAGGTCGTAGTCAGTACTTCAGCGACTTCGATATCTCAAAATATACAGCTAATGCGCCTTTTTATGCCAATCTTGGTGTGGCCCAGTTAGAGGAGCTCATCGAAGATGGTGAGCTTGATCGTTCCAAAGAAGTCGTTGACCTACTTGGTGCCAACGGCCTAATTATTCACATCAATCCAGCGCAAGAATGGTTTCAACCTGAAGGTGATATTATCAAGCGCTCTCCACTAGAGATTATAAAAATCTGTTTAGAAGAGTTTGATTTTCCAATTATCGTCAAGGAAGTTGGACAGGGAATGGGGCCGAAATCTTTGGCCGCTCTTATGCAGATGGATCTGGCCGCAATAGAATTTGCGGCCTTTGGTGGAACTAATTTTTCTAAACTTGAATATATTAGAAATTCCAATGACTTATCTATTCATGAACCTCTGTGTCATGTTGGCCATACTGCCCTAGAAATGGTAAATATGAGCAATCAGATTATCGATCAATTAGGAGAGCAGGTAAGGTGTAAGAACTTTATCATCTCAGGTGGTATTAAATCATATCTTGATGGTTTCTACCTGTGTAGGCTTTCGAAAGGAAATGCCATTTTTGGTATGGCCAGCGAGTTCCTAAAGACGGCAATGGTTGATTATGAAAGTGTTAGTCGACAGGTTACACAAATAAAAGCAGGTCTAGCATTTGCTAATTCATACCTTAGTGTAAGGAGTGAAAATTGAAATTGATTCAAGGTTTTTCAAAACTAACAAAAGAACAGAAAGTAGAATTTATCTCAAAGAATCTTGAGGCCGGTTCAAAAGAACAGATCCTCTCTTTCTGGCATCAGGATCAAAAATTACAAAATACATTTGATGAATTCTCTGAGAATACCATCTCAAACTTCTTCCTACCTTATGGTGTGGTTCCTAATTTTGTTTTAAATCAAAAAGTATATAACGTTCCAATGGTTATTGAAGAAAGCTCTGTTGTTGCGGCCCTGTCAAAGGCAGCAAAGTTTTGGAGCTCTCGTGGTGGTTTTAAGGCCGAAATCATTGGCAGTGAAAAAATTGGTCAAGTTCACTTTGTCTATGAAGGTGACAAGGCCCAACTTAAAGAATTCTTTGAAAATGGAAAAATTGATATTTTAAATTCTCTGACTCCATTAACTATCAATATGGATAAGAGAGGCGGTGGGATTCGTTCGATCGAGTTAATTGATCTAACAGATAAAGAAGAAAACTACTACCAAATCAAGATGGCATTTGAAACTTGTGATGCGATGGGGGCCAACTTCATTAATTCTGTTTTAGAAGCTGTTGGGAAATATTTAGAAGAAAAACTAGGGGAGCACGTACAAGTGATTATGTGTATCCTTTCTAATTATACGCCTAATTGTAAGGCACGTGCATGGGTTGAGTGTTCAATTGAAGACTTGAATGAAAAGAGTCTTGGAATGGATGCAAAAACATTTGCACAAAAATTTGCTCGTGCAGTTCGCATTGCTCACATTGATCCTCATCGTGCAACAACTCACAATAAAGGTATCTTCAATGGTATTGATGGTGTTGTTATTGCAACAGGTAATGACTTTAGAGCAGTTGAGGCCTGTGGCCATACATATGCTGCAAGAGACGGACAGTATCGCTCTTTAACTAATTGTAAAGTTGAAGGAGATAAGTTCTTATTTGAAATTGAAATTCCACTAGCACTGGGAACTGTTGGTGGTTTAACAAAGCTGCATCCATTAGCGAAGATGTCTCTTGATATTTTAGAGCGTCCAAGTGCAAACGAGCTAATGATGATTACAGCAAGTGTGGGACTTGCTCAAAACTTTGCGGCCTTAAAGAGTTTAGTGACAAGTGGTATTCAAAAAGGACATATGAAAATGCACCTAATGAATATCTTGGGACAACTTGAAGCTAATAATGAAGAGAAAGAAAAAATTGCTGAATACTTTGCGGACAAGGTTGTTTCGTTCAGTGCAGTAAGAGAACAACTAGAGAGTTTAAGAAACTAAATTATGAACACAACACACACAAGCAACACAATTTTAAAATATTTGGAAGGAGAACAATTTCTTGAACTTCCAAAGAATGGCCAACTTTACTTTGGTCATGGGAAATTACTTCTATCTGGAGAGTATTTTGTTCTAGACGGTGCTCAGGCACTTGGTCTACCAACGACTGTTGGACAATCTCTTCGCGTTCAATATTCAGCATCATTTGATCCAAAGCTATATTGGAAGTCATATGACCCTGCTGGAAAGCTATGGTTTGAAGTGATCTTTGAATTCTGGCACTTCAATATCTTAAATGACAATCCAACCAAAGAGATGATGGTTCTGCAACAGATGCTTAGACAAGCTAGAAAGCAGAATAAGCACTTCTTAAGAGATGGAGTTGATGTACATGTTGTGACTCAACTTGGATTCCCTCTTGAGTGGGGCCTAGGTTCATCTTCAACTTTAATTCATAATATTGCTGACTGGGCGATGGTTTCACCATTTGAGTTAGCATTTAATACGCTTGGTGGTTCTGGATACGATATCGCTTGTGCGCAAAGTGATGATCCACTTATCTATCAAAAAAGTGGTGACGGGCCAAAGTGGTCGCCGGTTGAATTCAACCCATCATTTAAAAATAACTTATACTTTATTTACTTAGGTCATAAGAAAAACTCTCGTGATGCTATTGAGTACTATAATCAGTTGCGTCCACATTCACCGGAAGTAATCAATACTATCAGTGAATTATCAAATCAGATTGCTTCTGCAAAAACGCAGGAGGAATTTAACTTCTTAATCCGTGCCCATGAAGAAATTATTGGTAAACAACTTAAACTTAAGCCTATTAAGCAAGAGGCCTTTAGTGACTTTGATGGAGAAATTAAATCTCTTGGTGCATGGGGTGGTGACTTCATTCTTGCTTCAACAATGAATAATAGAAGGTACGTTTCTAATTACTTTGAGGAAAAAGGCCTAAAGGTCATCATTCCTTACCGTGATTTAATTGTCGATAATGAACCAAAAGTTGAAGCTAATAATGTCCACTAATTTCAAGTTAACGAATTATAAAATAGAAAAATTAAGTGAAGGCCGCTCTTTCAATATAAAGAGCCCTTCTAATATTGCATTGATTAAGTACTGGGGAAAGTATGGAGAGCAGCTGCCTTCAAACCCTTCTCTAAGTGTCACACTTGATAATGCTCATACTTTGACAACTTATAAAGTTTCAAAATCTGATAAATTTGAATTAGATTTTAAATTTGAGTCAAAGAGTAATGAGAAGTTCCAGGCCCGTGTTGAAAAGTTTTTTAATCGAGCAGTTGAGTTCTTCCCATTTATCAATGAGTGTCGAATTGAAATGGATTCAATGAATTCATTTCCTCATTCGTCTGGAATTGCTTCTTCAGCAGCATCAATGTCAAATTTTGCCAGTGCACTTTGTGAGATTGAAAAAATAGTGACGCAAGAAGACCACGACGAAGAATATTACCTAAAGAAAGCTTCTTTTATGGCCCGCTTAGGCTCTGGAAGTGCTTCACGATCACTTTTTCCAAAAATGTCGATTTGGGGTAAGTCGGTTCAAGGAAGCTCTCAAGAGTATGCTGTTGGGCTTGATAGCTATGATAAGTCATTTGAAGGAATTTGTGATTCTATTGCAATTGTAAGTGCAAGTGAGAAGGCCGTAAGCTCTACAGCTGGCCATGCTCTTATGAATACGCATCCATTTGCAAAAACTCGTTTCTTAAATGCTTGCAACAATTTTAACTCACTTTGCTTTGCTCTAAGTAGTGGTGACTTTGATGCCTTTGCAGAGATTGTTGAGGCCGAGGCATTAGAACTTCACGGCCTAATGATGAATTCAAAACCATCATTTATTCTGATGGAACCAAATACATTAGCAATCATCGCTAAGATCAGAAACTTTAGAGCACAAACAGGCGCAAAGATCTGTTTTACTCTTGATGCTGGGCCAAATGTGCATATTCTTTATCTAAAAGAAGATGAAGCTAAAGTTCGTCAATTTATTGAAGATGAAGTTTCTGGCCTTTGTCATAATAACGTTGTTATCCATGATCACATGGGTAATGGTGTCGAAGTGGAATTTTTAAATCGAGATTCATAATGGAAAGTGTCGGAAGTTTTAGCGCAAAAATTCTTCTTTTTGGTGAGTACTCAATCATTCGCTCGTCAAAAGCTTTAGCGATGCCTTACTCACTTTTTGACGGAAAGCTAAACTTTCCTGAAAAGCAAAACACAGGAGTTGATTCTGAGTTATCTGCATTTTCACAATATTTAAAGAAACAAAATGAGAAGGGAAACCTTAGCTTTAACTTTGATCACCAATCTTTTTCTTTTGATATCTCTAGTGGCATTAGATTTAAATCAACTATTCCTCAGGGTTATGGTGTTGGAAGTTCGGGGGCATTATGTGCGGCCGTTTTTGATCGTTATGCACGTATTAGTGATGAACAAAAAAACGATATTGCCTTCTTAAAGGATTGTTTTAAAGAAATGGAATCACACTTTCACGGATCTTCATCTGGAGTTGACCCACTGATAAGTTACTTAAATGTTCCGCTTCTAATTGATAGTAAGAAACAGCTGACTGAAGTTGTTTTAAAAAATGAATCCAAAGGCCCAGGGCTATTTCTTTTAAATACAGGCCGTGCCAGAAGAACAGAGCCACTTGTAAACTTATTCATGGAAAAGTGTTCTTCTAAGGACTTTGCTTATCTTTGCGATCGCGTCTTAACGCCAATTTCTGATGAGTGTATAAAGTATTATATTAATGACGATCGTGAAAAGCTCTGGAAGAAGTTTAAAGAGTTATCTTCGTTTCAATTTGAACATTTCAACCCGATGATTCCTGCTCTTTATCGAGATCTATGGACAGAAGGTCTTGAATCGAATGATTTCTATTTGAAGCTTTGTGGTGCCGGTGGGGGAGGTTTTCTTCTAGGTCTGGCCCGTGATATTTCTAAGCTACCTTCACAATTAGCTAATTTTGAAATTAGACCAGTATAAATAAGGCCCACATTCACAAGTGGGCCTTTAAGTTTCTTATCTGATACCGTACATTTTTCTAATATCAGCAAGCTTGTGTGTTGGTGTTACTTTTCTTTTATCTTTACATATCTTCATTGTTTTCATGGCATAGACACCAGAAAATACTGATTGTTTTGTTATGTAGTTATATCTTATATCTGAGACAACTTCGTTATTATCGTTTACTTCAAATTCTTGAAAAACTTCAACCGCCATTGCCTTGGCACTATATTCAACATCTCCATTTGGCCATGGAAAGGCACTACATTGTCCGACAGATAGTGCATACTCATTCACACTCACTCGGCATTTGTAATTTTCGTCATGCTTACCTTTTTCACACCATGTGCTTGCAAGGATATTTGTTGTCGCTAAAATCGATAGTAGTAAAATAATATTTTTCATGTTCTTCTCCATTTTTTCTGTTTGAGTTCTTACTGTTGAATTCCGTAAAGATCTTTAACTTCTTCTAAGCTGTATGTTTCAAGCTCTCCCATGGCCTTGCGACAGTCCCAATAAGAATCCATTGCTTGTACACCTGTACCTGTTCCACTCGTTGTACTAAGAACAGTTCTTCTTTCAGTAAGAAGATTGTGATTGGCATCTTTTAGGTAAACTTCTTCAACAAATGCTACCCCTGCAAATGCATTATAAGATTCGATATACATATTATCGTTGTACCAACATCTTCCTTTTTTAAGTACGTGTTGTGCAATTAGATCTCTACATTCATAAATTTTAACGTGCCTAGAGATTTGCTTACAGTTAGCAAAAGAGCTTGTTACTGTAAGTAGTGATAGTGCAAAAATTAACTTTTTCATATTCTCTCCTCATTCAATCTTTTTGTTTTCTTGTTCGAGGAGGTTATAACACAAAAAAGTGCACTACACTGTTTTTGTGTAAATATTTTATGGTGAGCTATGTTTTCGAGAGAAATTTATGTGAAATCAGTGATTTGGCCCACTCTTTTGGAGACGAGATGGGCCGTTCTTAGGCTAGATGGCCTCTGCAACAGTAGGAGCTTGTTTTAAAACACGGGCAAAGTCGCGTGGATTAATGAAATCCTTTCCATTTGCATAGTTTTTAAAGTCACCAGTGGCCAATGTTGAGTTAGCAAAAGTGATTTCCTCTAAAAGGTCATCTTCCATTGCCTTAATAAGAGCGTTGTTAAATGATCTCTTTGTTTGAATTCTTGCAGTAGGTGACTGCTTAGAGATACGAGTTACAATATCTTCAAGTTCATTTTCGCTGTAAAGAATTTTTCCGACAAGGCCTGCGTTTATAAGGGCATCGGCACCTACGCTTTGAGAAGATAGTAGGTATTGCATAAGCTTTGCACTATTTGCTTTTTCGTTAGTAAGAGTATTCATACCTGCCATTGGTGTGATTCCCTTATCGAGTTGATTAAAAGTCACACTAAAAGAAGGAGCGCAGTAGCGGATATCTCCACCCATTGCTAATTCTAGACTAAATGGGCAAGCAGATTTTTGAAATGACCAAAGGATCGTCTGTGGTAATAGCAATTGTCCCCAGCTAAGTCTTGCTAGTTGTTGTAGAGTATTACCAAGGTTTACTTCATCGAAAAACCTAAGTTCTTCTTTTTTGAATAATTCAATATCATCACTAGCAAATTTAAAAACTACTGAATGAATTTCAATTTTATTAGTTAACCAGTCAAAGAAGTGTTCAAGTTCATTTAAGTACGTCGAAGTATTGAAAAACTGTTCATCGTTGGCGATGACAACGTTGCATGTACGAGTTTGTCTAGATAGTGAAATATTGAGTGTATTGTACTTAAAGAAATTACTCATTGATACCTTCCCTGGTCTTTTTAAAACTGCTATCCGATGCAGTTTCTAGTTACTAAATGTAAACTCTCAGATCGATCCGTGATCTGTTAATAAAATTATTTCAATTTTGCTTTGGGTCTGTCAAATCTAAGAAGCTTTTTTTCTCATTAAATTTTCCACAAAAATACTTTCAGTATTCTTATAAGAAATAGACTTATCACATGAATTTAAGGTGTTAAGGATGTATTCTTGTAGTTGAGTATTTTGGTCGCTACTTACTATTCTTCTGGAATCCCTTGTTCTAAGCCTTAGTTGAATTACCTGTTCGTTTGGCTCAGATTTTAATAAGGCCTTAACTATTATTGCGTGAAGGGTGCTATTGTTGAAGTCCCAGTTTGCGGCCTCTAGATCATTTATTGTTTCTTGTGAAAGTTTTCTCACACTCATGCCGCGTTTAGTGCATTCATATTTAATATAGTGCTTAGCGATTTCAACAATCTCTGCTCGACGTAGTCGAAGTGGTGGAATATTGAGTTTTACTGTTGTGATGAGATTGTAGAGGTCTGTTAGAATAATATCGTTCTTTTCAAGGGCCTTCAGATCATTGGTTGCAATTGTCACGATTCTAATTTTAAGCGACCTAATAATATTGTAGAAGGTTGCTTGTTCATCGTAGCTTAGCATCTCAAGGTTTTTAACGATTAAATCCTTTATTCCCTTATTTGTCAGCTCACTTATTTGTTCAAGTTTTTTATGATTAGCAATTTCATCGTCATTAAAGTCAATGACATTCTCTTCATTATCGCCGCAAATATAACGTGCGTACGCTCTCTTTCCAAGGCCTACTTCTCCGTGGATATAGAGATTTTCTCTAGTGTTCTTAATTGTATTTAGAGTGTTAATGATCGATTGTCCGGTTTGTGATTTATCACTGAAAATGAAGTGATCTGGAAGTTTGTTTTCAACCTTTTCACTACTAATAGTATGCTTTTTACCTGCATAAAAATAAGAGATAAGGCTAGCGATAATCTTTATATTTTCAATCATCGTAAAATTAAACTTCCCACCCGATACACTATTAGACATACAAATAATGCCAATGCTTTCTCCATTGTGGTTAACAATAGGGGACATTAGGATATTTTTAATGTCGAGATCGACACCGGTTGCTTTTTTCTCATGAAAGCTTTTGTTAATGATTACTTTATTAAAGTAGGCTTCTTTTAGAATGCTATTAAAGCTATGATCCCTCGGTGTAACGTCACTATTGGTTCTTTCAATTTCGAATTCACCTGTTTTGGCATCAAAGAGAAAGATATGATAGTTTTCACAGCGGAAAATGCTAGGAAGCTCATTTAAGATATCGATAATCTTACCACTATAAGTTTTTTGAATTAAGCTTTGAAAGAGTGAAAATAACTCAACCCCATCATCACGATTGATCTTTATTTTATTTTGGCAGATTTGAAAGAGCTTGTCTTTGAGCTTCGCCGTTCGATAGTGTGATAAGAAGTCTTTTAAAAAGTATTTTAAAACCGTTGTTTGTGAATTTGGTTCAATTGAAATTCCGTATATCGTCTTTGTCACATCCTCACAATAGATGAATGAGCGGATGATTATTCCAGTTAACTCAAAGTCCCAGTTATTAAAAAGTCTTTTAGTTGCGATTTTGATTTTAACTTTCTCGCCAATTGAATATTTTTGCGAGCAAATGAAATTTAGGCCAGAGAGGTTTATTGAGTCAATGCGAACATTATTATGTTTGATATTTTCGCGATCTATTGTGATCACTTCAGCACTAACTTTATCTTCCTCGTGAATTGGGAAGCGATATGATTTGAAAAATTTGTAATTTTGAATATTAAATTTCAATTATTCCTCAATGATGGGTCCGATTTCAGATATCTTCTTATCGTCGATTTCTTTAGAATTTTTATATCTCTGAGAGTTAAAGTTAGTAATTTTACTAGACGATAAATATTCATATGAAGAAACTTAGAAATTATCGTATTAAACTAAAAGAGTCGGATAATATAGAGTGTATTCTCTATGAAATGATTGGAGACTCAACTTCAAATTCATTCAATGTGGCCGTCGACAATATATCAACAACAGGTATTGGTGTTCTCATCGGAGAGTATGTTGATAGTCAAATTTTTAAGATTGAAATTAAGTTTAAAAAAATACGATTATTCCAAACCGTTAAGCTAAGACGATATCGTCCAAATTTTAATAATGTTGGTGATAACTACCTTGGCCTTGAGTTTATTGACTACGAGGTTGAAAGCATTATGAACCTCATGACAGAACTTGTTTCTTCAATGGGCAAGAGACGTCTTCGAAACCTTATGTATGATATGGTTTTAAATGAAGCAGTTGCGGGAAATTATGATTCTGATAATACATTCGATAAAGATATCGATGATAATGTTTCTGTTTCAATGATTCTTGATTTATTTCACATCTTTAAGAACTATCGTAATAAAGTTGAATTGATAAAATTATTCATTATTGAAGTCCAAAGAATTGTTAAGGCACGAGATGCTAGGGCTTTTATTGTAGGACATGATGAACACACTTTCAGTGAGTTTGATTTTCACACGAATCAGCTAAAAGAAATTGAGTATCCTATTGTTGGAATACTTGAGGAGCTATATAACAATCCTCGTGGTATTAAATCAAAATTCTCTCAATCTCTATCAAGTGATGAATTCTTTAATATGTACGAGGTTGTTAATAATACAACGATCTCAACATATATGATGTGTCCGATTTTCGATCATAATGAAAATATCTTTGGGATTTTAAATTTTTCAAATAAAGAAAAGAACGAACTCTTTACTGATAACGATTTAAAACAGGCAATGTTCCTAGCTCGAGTTATTGGCCTTCTCTACTTTTACAAGAGTGATGAGATTGAAGAGTATGAAGAATATAATAGTGGTGATTATGGGGACGATTACGAAAATGAAGTTGCTTTAAATACTTCAATGGGAATAAGTGTTTTTGCCAAAGGTGCCCAATCGTTCTTAGATCAATATAGCGCACCTAATGAAAAGGGCCCTGTCTATATTTACGGCGGCGAGGGAAGTGGTAAGTTCTATCTTTGTGAAAAAATTGCTCGCCAGTCTAATACTGCTAATACTCATATCGAAGTTGTTAATTGCTATGCCAAGATGACAAAGAAAGATATTGATGAGGTTGTTGATAAGATTAGAGATCGTGTTATTAATGGCCATGTAATCTTTAAGGGCCTTGATAAGCTTTCACCTACGGTGGCAAATTATATTATCGAGACTGTTGATCAGAGAGAATCGTTTAGAATTCTTTTTACTGGTACTGTTTATTTGAATGAGTTAATGATTCCAAGCTTTAAAACCATCTCACTCGTTGAGAGAAAGGAAGATATTCTCTTCTTTGCAAATTACTTTATCTCACAATATAGCCTTAAAAATCATACCACTAAAAAACGTCTTTCTCATCGTGTTCAAAAAATGCTTCTCGATTATGACTGGCCTGGAAATATTTCTGAACTCAAGGCCTGTATTGCAAGACTCATGATCTTTAATAAAGGCAGTGGAAATTTGACGATTAGAACGAGTGAGATCACTCCTTTATTTGAAAAGGACATACAGCCACAAATATCAATTGAGGCCAATGATTTAAAAATTAATGCCTTTGATGAACATGACCTAAATGAACAGGAGTGTGCAGACCTCTATCTTTATTTCTTCGTGGCCAAGCAATTAAAAGAAGGTGCCGTAGGGCTTAAGTCTGTGGCAAAAGGCTCCTTAATCGACTACGAAGATATGGTTGGCCGCCTTAAAAATGGTAGTAAGGTTGTAAAGCGCTTATTTAATGAAACTGTTGAAAGAGTTGAGTTGTATATTTCAGATAATGTGGCCTAGATTTTCTCTAGGCCACGATATGAATTTAAATTATTCGTTTTCTTCTAAGAATCTTTCAGCTCTGATTGCTGCCTGACATCCAGAACCTGCCGCAGAAATTGCCTGACGGTAGTAAGAGTCTTGAACATCACCACAAGCAAAAATACCAGCAACACTTGTATCAGGGTGTCTTCCTTCAGTGATGATAAAACCGTGATCATCTAGATCAACTTTACCTTTTAAGAAGTCTGTATTTGGCTTATGTCCGATACCCATAAATAGGCCATCAGTTTTTCTCTCAGTAACCTCACCAGTTTTTAAGTTTTCAACCTTAATTGAAGTTACACCTGTTGCATCTGCGATGATTTCTGTAACAGCGCTATCCCATACGAATTCAATCTTTTCGTTATTAAAAGCACGCTCTTGCATTGGCTTAGATGCACGAAGCTCATCTCTTCTATGGACAACATATACTTTAGAAGCAAATTTTGTAAGGAAAGTTGCTTCTTCCATTGCAGTATCCCCACCACCAACAACGTGAACAACACGGTCGCGGTAGAAGAATCCATCACAAGTTGCACAAGCACTAACACCTTTACCAATTAATTCTTTTTCATTTGGAAGGCCAAGATACTTGGCCGATGCACCAGTTGCAAGAATAACAGCATCTGCAGTGTAAGTTTTATCTTCATCTACTGTAAGAGTAAAAGGTCTCTTTGACGTATCAAGCCCAGTGACAAAACCACTCAGGTATTGTGTACCAAATCTCTGAGTTTGTTTTTTCATATTGGCCATAAGCTCTGGCCCCATGATTCCTTCTGGGAATCCTGGAAAGTTATCAACATCAGTCGTCGTCGTTAATTGCCCACCTGGCTCATGTCCTTCAATAACAAGAGGCTCAAGGTTTGCACGTGATGCATATAGGGCCGCTGTATAACCAGCAGGACCTGATCCAATAATAATGACTTTGTGGTGTGCCATTCAAAAACTCCGTTTTTTTCTAAATTTTATTCAATTCCTAATTCTTTCTTAATTTCCTCAGGACGATCATCTTCCTCAGGGTTCATGTCGTAGTATGCGTTGACGCTTACTAGATCATCAGGATTAGCTGCTTTCTTAGTTGTTTTGTAAACTTCGCCAGTCATTTGGCATTCGTATCGAAAAATCTGAATATTCTTCTTTCTTTTGGCCATATTTTCCTCCGTTCACTCGTGGTGCACCGTGGCATAATTTTGTAAAAATATACATACCTTACCATATTGTTTCAAATACTTCCATTCGTTATAATTAAATATATGGATAAATATAAACAATTCGTAATGATACTTTTGCTAAATTTATTGATGGCAAATACTTATGCAATGATGCAAGCAAAAGTTGTGGCCCTTTCCCAGTCTGGACGCACAATTAAGCTGTCTGTCGGAAAGCTTACAGGACTAAAAACTGGTGATGTGGCAGACGTATCAATGCGTATTGGCGACTATCAAAAACCAAAATACCTCTACCTTGGAAGTATTGAGCTTCTAAAGGTTTCAGATCGAGAATCTTATTGGTATTTCAAGGATATTTCTGGAGATAAGCTAAACCGTGCTAATTTCGCTCCGGATGCAACTATTGCGCTACAAATTCGATCTCAAACCGCAAGTGGCCGTTATAAGAAAAAACCTGTCTACGAAATTAAGGCCTATGAGTCAAAGAAAACAAAATTTAATAATCAACACGCCATCGATGGAGAAGTTCCGACAGATCTTGTGCAAGATAAAGAGACTCCAAGTGATAAGAATTATGACTCAAGAATTGATGAGTCGACAATTTATAAGGTCACAAAGAAAACTCAGTTAAGAGATGGTGACGAGATTATCGTTAGAGATGGTAGACTTCGCTATAAGTATGTCGATTCTCAGCTAGAGCCTGTTGATACAGCAAAACTTACGGCCGAAGAATTTGATGCTCAAATGGCGCGCCAAAATCAAGATCAATTAAGTAAGATCTCTGCGGCCCAAGATGGCTACAAAGAAATGCTCTATAGTGGGCGACCTGACTTAACTGGTGCTAATTCAAATCTCTCAATTCCAAATGCGATGGAAGAAAGCCTTGCAAGAGAAAGGGCCAAGAATCGTGTGACAAAATCGGCAAAGGCAGTTCTCGATAAAGAAGGGCCACTATGGTCTGCTGATATGGATAGTGAGCAACTTAGTCGCTACTTAAAGTCATCTGGTATTGCTCGTGAAAAATTTAGAAGAGAAAATGTTCTTTCAATCGAAAGTGGTAATGAAGTTCAGTTAAGCTTTATTTCAAACCTTATGCCAAATTATACGGATAGTGACAGTAACCACCAAAACCTTGGTTATGGCCTTGCCGCTTCTTATGAATTTCATCTTATCAGAGCACATGATTCTCTCAAAAAGTGGAGTGTTGACTTTGGTCTCGACGTTTCAAACCTAAATGTTGATCTTGGTGGTATCAATGGCCGCATGACTTATATGAATTTTGGCGCGCATGTTAATTATTACTTCTACAATGCTCCTTACGTGCGAAATAAACTTCTTGCTTTTGTTGGCCTTGGAATGAAGCGTGGAACTGGTGAGACGACCTCTGCCTCTTTTGCTAATTACAGCTATGACTATGAATCAGTCGCTCTTCCTTCAATTACTCTTGGAATTAAAACAAGAATTTCTACATTCAGAGATTATGAAAAAGGAAATATGTTTGGCTATGGTATAGGGGCCAAGTTAAACTATGAACTACTAAGTTTGTCTCCTATAAGCGAAGTTAATGCAACGGATGCTAATAATTTTGCACTTAACCAAACAGTTAGTAATTTAAAATTTATCGCTAGTTTAAGTATATTTTTTTAAGGATATGATATGACAGGACGTTTACTAAAAATTCTAACCTTCTCACTAATTACACTATTGAGCTCTAGTACACTGGCTCTGGATATTGATGAGAAGTTAACTTTCAGAATTCTTCAGACTTCAACATCGAAGAAAACGATTCTTATGAATCGAGGCCTTGAAGATGGCCTCGTTATCGGGGATCATGCAAAGTTCTTTATTACGACAGGTGTTTTTGCTAGAGCTGTCTGTATTAAGGCCACTCCTTCACGTTCTGTATGGAGTATTTATCGAATTGTAAAACCTAATGAAATCCAACGTGATAAGGTTGCAAACTTAAAGATTTCTTCTCCTGTGAAACTGACAGATGATCGATCTAAGTCACTACAGGCAACGTATCCTGGTGGAAAGCAGATGGGGGAGCCTGTTGATGTTAACCGTTCTGCCCCACAACAAAGAAGTTCATATACTCAATCTTCAGCTTCAAATAGCTATGAGGAACAGAGTGAGCTTGAGGCCATTAAAACAACATCATTTTCAAGCAATCAAACAATGTCTAAACCGACACCAAGTAAGATTCTAGATAAGAATATGGCCTTTAATGTCTCAGCTGGCCTTAATATGCTTAGCGGAACATATGACAATGTTGGTGTAAGTACTGATGCAGAACTTAGCTCACTTGGTTTTGCTGGAGAGTTTGAGCTATTCTTTCCAAAGTCTCAAAGTTTTCTACAAAAATTTTCACTTAAAGCAAGTGTTGGTTACTATTCTGGAAGCAATGGCATCTCTGACTCAACTTCATCTTCAATTGATTTTGGTGGGGCCGTTAATTTCCATATTTTTAATCCTCTTGCAACAAACCGCTTTATTCCTTACGTTGAAGTTGGTTTTGGTCTATCGATGACTTCACTTAATGAAATCCCACAGAGTGCTGGTTCTTCAACAACTGAAAGCCTTTCTGGTTCAGGGACATATATGAATTTTGGTGGTGGGATCAAGTACACACTTGATTCAGGATTTGGTTTCTATGCAAAAGGTGACTACTTTAGCAGCTCATCAACTTTCAGTATAGAAACTGGTGGATCGACAGTTGAGAACACGATCTCTCTAAGTGGTTTTAGAGCAATTGCTGGAGCCTACTTACGCTTCTAGTTTCTCTTAACAGACGCGACTTAATACTCTAGTGGCGTCTGTTAAAATCTTCTTCACAACGGATAAACTCGTACTTTCTAACTTCAGCTTCCTGCTCAGGTGTGAAGCCTTTTTGCTTAAAAGGATTGTAGCGCATCTTAAAGCGAAACTCTGCAAGGGTCTTATCTTGAATATATGGTTTCTTATGTTTGTGAACGATTGCTCTTGCTACATCTTGGGCCATTGTTCTAAATGTCGTATATTTTCCACCAATGAGAACGTGACAGTTTTTCAATGGTTGAAAGTATTTGTGGACTCGCGCAGTCTTTCCTAGAGCGGCCGTGGAATCATCTTTTACCAGTGGACGAATTCCTGCAAAGCTTGAGAGTATATCACTTTCTTCAATCTTGGCCTTTGGGAAATATTGATTTAAGTTGGCGAGTAAGTAAGTGATCTCTTCTTGAGTTGGTTTTAGATCAAAATAATCTTCTTCTACTTTTGCTTCTGTTGTACCAACTAGAATTTTATCGGCCTGTGGAATGACAAAAATAACTCGGCCATCATTTGGTGTTAAAAGAATTGCACTCTTTATTTTTAAGCGCTCTTTTGAGATCCAAATATGACTACCACGTGATGGTAGTAGTTGTGGATGCCAGTGGATTTGCTTCGATTTTGCGAGGATTTTGTCTGTAAAAGGTCCTGTCGCAAAGATCATGTCATTGCAGTAGACTTCCTTTGTTGTCCCTTCAATTTCATCATTTAGAACAACTCTGATTGTTCCATCTGCTAGAAATTCATAATCAACTAAGGCCACATGATTTAGAGCATGACACTTAGGATTGAAGGCCCCATCTCTTAGGACTTCAATCGTTAATCGCCCATCGTGTACAACAGCATCATGATAAACGCCGCTTCCTTTTAAATCGTCTTCTTTTAAATCCGCATTTGTTTCAAGTGTTTCAATTTTACTCTTCATCTCATACGGAGAGTTTTGAAAACTTGAAAGAAGATCGTATAAGAAAAGGCCAATTCTAATCATCCACTTTGGACGAATTGAATCAGAATAGATCGGTAGATAGAACTTTTCTTCAAAGCAAAGGTGAGGAGCAAGTTTTAGCCACAGGTTCTTCTCATGTAAGGCCTCCCATACTAGGGGAAAGTCAAAATTTTCAAGATAGCGGATTCCACCGTGAAGCATTTTAGAGCTCTTAGAACTCGTTTGAGAGGCAAAGTCCTTCTTGTCGACAAGAAGAGTATCGACATCATGTAGGCTTAGGTCTCGGAAAACTCCGGCCCCTACAATGCCGCCTCCAATAATGATGGTACTGTAAAAATCTTTTGTATCGCTTAAATTGCTAATCATAATTGTCTATTTTCTATGCCTTGTTTTCTTCTAAAACGACATAGTCCCCGTGGGCCATGATAATAATATCATTAGACGCTGAGTCTTTATTGTGATGATTCACTGTAAAATGGATCGAAATAATTGCATTGGCACCCTTTTTAAAGGCGCTTTCTTTGAATTGGTCACTGAAGTATTCGATGAGGTTAATTGATTTAATATCATTAAACTCGTTACCATCAATGACTTCATTTATCTGCATTGGCCCTAAGCTATGTGTGATAAGGTATCCTGGGACGAAGTGAGAAGAGCTAAGAAGAACATCTTCTTGGTTAAAGTCTTCATCATTTCTGACAAAACGCTTTGTTTTATTTTGGTTGACTGAGCGAGGCCCTGTTAGCCCTCTCTGATCATTGTGGTCATAATTAGGGCTAGCATGGATTTCATGGGCCAGTCCAAGCTTGATCACACGGCAATAGCGACGTAATTTTCCTGCTAAGTAAATGGCACTGAACTCGCCAATTTGTGCAATCAGAAGCTGTCCACTTTCTAGGCCTGTGCGATAAAGATCTTCGTTATCACCTAAGAGTCCATGTTCATTTAAAATGGCAAGAATACTCTCATCATATTCACCAGGAATAATTCCTTGCATAAGGATGGAAAAAGGTGGATTTCCACCAATTGCAACCTTGCCGTATGTTGAGTTGGCCGCAAAGTCTCTGACTTCAGCAAAGTCTTGGGCCATTTTAACTTCAGGTGTTACGGTTTCAGGTGTGGCCGTAAGGGGAGTTTCTACTTGCTCATAGGCTTGTGCTTCTGGTGTAGAGAGCTCTTCTTGCTGAGGAAGTTCTTCTTCAAGGATGTTATTGTCTTCTTCAGTTTCAGATTCAGTTTCTTCTTCGAAAGGAGATAGTTCGATTTCAGCTTCTTCAGCTTCTTCGCTTTCTTGGTCCTCTATTTGGTCATCTTCTGCATATTCGACATTTTCGTCTTGATTGTTGTCGAAGTCGTCATCGAGGGCGTCATTTTGGAAGTCGTTTTCAAAGTTGCTTTCAAAGTCTTCGTTGAAGTCTGTTTGATCGTCTTCTTGACCAACTTCCTGATCGTCTTCATGATCGACATCGTCGTCGAGGCCTGACTCATCAAAGGCGTATTCGGCCTCGTCATATGAGTCGTCCTCATTATTGTCATTATAAAACTCTTCTTCTGACTCATAAGTGTCGTCATCCGAATTTTCTTCTGAGTTATTTGAATATTCAAATGGCGCTAACTCGATTTCAGCTTCGTCTTCTTCATTAGAGTCCTCACTGGACTCATCAAGATCAGAAAGAAGCTTGTCGAGCTCATCATCACCTTGATGAAGAAACTCAGACAAGTCCTCAATACGTGTTAAATCGTTCTTGTTATCGCCATCTGACATATTAATTATGATCCGTGACAGTGTTTAAATTTCTTTCCAGAACCACATGGGCAGGCGTCGTTGCGTCCTACCTTAACTTGACCGCGTGAGCGAGGAGCCTGAGCTTGTGCTGGTTCATCACGTCCTTCTTCTTCAGCAATTCTTTTTGCTTTTAGAATTTCTAGTTGCTTTTGTAGTTCTTCTTCCTGTTGACGTCTTAGTTCTTCAATCTCTTCTTGAGTGTATAGACGTACAGTAAACATATTGCGAACAACACTTGCTTTTACATCAACACGCATTTGTTCGAATAGGTTGAAAGCTTCTCTCTTATATTCAGTAAGAGGATCTTTTTGTGCGTAGGCCTTAAGATTGATCCCTTCTTTTAGGTGATCCATATTTCTTAAGTGATCTTTCCAGTGTTGGTCAAAAGTTGAAAGTAGAATTTCTCTTAGAGCAAGAGTCACTTGTCTTTCGTCATAACCAGCAAGCTTTGTTTCAAGAATTTCTTTTGCTCTTTCTTCAAAGTACTTGCTTACATTACCTTCGAATTTGTCAGAACATTCAACTGCACTTACTTCGTATTCTGTATTAAAAGTAGCACAGAATCCTGATTTCATCTCTTCCCAAGGAAGGTCCTCAAGAGGAACTTTCTTTTGTGGACGATATGTTTCATGAAGGTTGTCAGCAACATCTTCTGTCATCTCTTTAACGAATCCAAGGTTGTCTTCATCTGAAAGAATATCACGACGGATACGGTAGATTACTCGACGTTGTTCATTCATAACATTATCAAAGTCAAGAAGGTGCTTTCTGATTTCAAAGTTGTGCGTTTCAACTTTCTTTTGAGCTTTAGCGATGGCATTAGTAATCATCTTGTGCTCAATTGGCTCATCTTCTTCCATTCCAAGAGTGTTCATCACTTTTGCGATACGATCACTTCCGAAAATTCTCATTAAATCATCTTCTAGAGAAAGGAAGAATTTTGAACGACCAGGGTCTCCTTGACGTCCTGAACGACCACGAAGCTGGTTGTCAATACGACGAGACTCGTGTCTTTCAGTACAAAGGATATATAAACCACCTAGGGCCTTTACTTCATCATTGATTTTAATGTCGGTACCACGACCGGCCATATTTGTTGCAATTGTGACAGATCCCTTTCGGCCAGCATTTTCAATGATACCGGCTTCCTTACCGTGTTGCTTGGCATTTAGAACATTGTGTTCAATTCCTGCCTTTTCTAGCTCTTGCGAAAGTAGGTTAGAAGAGTCAACTGTAATTGTCCCAACTAGAACCGGTTGGCCTTTTTCGTTTAGTTCTCTTAGAAGCTTAATAATTGCTCTATATTTTGCTTGCTTGTTCTTATAGATAACGTCCGCTTCATCAACACGAGCAATTGGAAGATTTGTAGGAATAACAATTACGTCAAGATCATAGATCTTCTTAAATTCTTCCGCTTCTGTATCTGCTGTACCTGTCATACCTGCTAGGTTTGAGTACATTTTAAAGTAGTTCTGGAATGTAATCGAGGCAAGAGTTTGGTTTTCTTGCTTAATCTCAACACCTTCTTTTGCTTCGATAGCTTGGTGAAGACCGTCTGACCAACGAGAACCCGTTTTAAGACGTCCTGTAAACTCATCAACGATAATAACTTCACCATCTTTAATGATGTAGTTAGCGTCTCTTTTAAATAGGTGATGAGCACGAAGCGCTTGGTTTAAGTGGTGAAGTAGAGCAGAGTTTTCTATATCATAAAGATTATCAACTTTCATTAGCTCTTGAACTTTTAAAATCCCTTCTTCTGTAAAAACAGCTGACATTGATTTTTCATCAATTGTGAAATGCTTTTCAACAGTAAGTTGTGGGATAACTTTATTTGCAACACCATAAAGAGTTGAGTCACCTTCACTTGGACCTGAAATTAGTAGGGGAGTTCTGGCCTCATCAATTAGAATCGAGTCAACCTCATCCACGATACAATAGTGAAAATCTCTTTGAACATATTCTTCTAAAGAGAATTTCATATTATCTCTTAGGTAGTCGAAAGCAAATTCGTTATTTGTACCGTATGTGATATCTGAAGCATATGCCGTCTGGCGATCTTCATCTTCCATATCTGCAATAATACAACCAGTCGTTAGACCTAACCAATTATAAAGAACACCCATCTCCTGAGCATCACGACTTGCTAGGTAGTCGTTAACTGTTACAAGGTGGGCACCTTTTCCTTCAAGAGCTTTTAGGTAAAGAGGCAGAGTTGCAGTAAGAGTCTTACCTTCCCCTGTCTTCATCTCCGCAATAATTCCTTTGTAAAGAACAATACCACCGATGATCTGTACATCATACGGACGCATACCAAGGACACGCTTAGCAGCTTCTCTTACTGTTGCAAATGCTTCAGGAAGAATTTGGTCTAGAGTCGCTCCTTCACTTAGGCGTTGCTTAAACTTAGTCGTCTGTGCCTTAAGCTCGTCATCACTAAGTTTTTCCATTTGTGCTTCAAGAGAATTAATTTCATTAACGATTGGCATGAGCTTCTTGATATCGCGATCGTGTTTCGTGCCAAAAAAAGACTTAAGCGGATTAAACATTTAAATTTCTCCTAATTAATCCAGTACATAATAAAGTGGGTCCACCGGTGTTCCATTAATGCGAATTTCGTAGTGCAAATGGGGGCCTGTGGATAAACCGGAGTTACCAACTTTTGCAATTGGTTGCCCCCGTTTGACACTTTGGCCTTTTACAACGATGTTTTCTGAATTATGTCCGTAAACTGTAGTTATACCGTATCCATGATCTATTTCAACGTGGTTTCCAAAACCGTAATTTTTCTTTGATACTTTAACGATCCCATCTGCTGGAGCTAGGATGATTGTTCCAATTGGTGCACCAACATCGAGGCCTTCGTGCATTTTTACTCGTTTTGAGTAGTGACTCATACGAGGCCCATAGTACGAAGTAATCCAGCCACGGGCCGGAAGAAGTGTTGGTGTCGATCTTAAGAAAGACTCGCGATCGAGTAAGAATTGATCGAGCTCATTTACACGAATCTCTAAATCACCTGAAATCTTGCGTAGGATTGAATATCGATAATCAAAAAACGCAAAGTTTTCAGCTAACTTAAAACTTTGTTTAATTAAGCTACTCCATTCTTTTGTGAAGCTATAACCAGAAGTTAACCCAAAGTTTGTTGCGATCTTTCTTTCGTAGAGATCATTAATGTCGCTAAACTCCTCAACATTCTTAAGGTCAATTAGCTCCGACTTAACTTTATTCATTAACTCCTGGTCTCGTTGGGGGATGAGAACAGACTGTGGGTTGCGCGAAGGATTTGAAGGGGCCGTGTGATTATGGCCATGATCGCCTTCTTGTGCCTCGTGCTCATCAGAGTTTTGCATTACTGGCTTTGTTAGATCAAAGTCCTTAAAACCAGAGATCACTCTTAATTTACTTTCGATTTTTTGAATACGTTCAATATCATCTGTTAAGGTATTGAGTTTCATATTAAAGAGTTGGATTTGCTCTTTAAGCTGACGGTTCTCAATGCTTAGGTGACGGTTTTCGTAAACTTGTTTAAGAATTTTAATATAGTCAAAAGTAAGAATACCAATAACTGCTACAATGATAACGATGAAAAATAGAACTGAGTTAAAGATCACTCGTGGAATGCGAAATGACTTAACTCCCTTCTCCTTTTCAGGAATTACCATAATTGTGTAAAAACGACTCAAAATTACTTCCTTGAATTTTCAATAATTTCTGATGTTTATTGTAGGTTTCTTGATAACAGTTTGCAAGACATTAATCCATGACACATCGAGACGAAATAATCGTCCTGATTAAGCTGGTTAAGATTAATTAACTACAGCTAAGATTACAGATATATTGTCCTGTCCACCGTGTTCATTGGCCTGCCTCACAAGTGTTTGTGCGCAGTCGTGAATGAGCTGATGACTTAGTTCGTCGTTCTTTTTTATCATATCGCTAATGATAAAGAGGATATCTTCGTCACTTAGTTTTCCATGAAGCCCGTCTGAGCAAAGAAGAAAAATATCTCCCTTATTCGGTTTGTAATCATAAAGATCGACTTCAATTCCTGATTCAAACCCGACCGTTCGAGACAGGTAATTCTTATTTGGATCATTAGCAGCTTGTTCACGAGTATAGATTCCAAAATTGATTTTTTCTTGGATGACAGAGTGGTCTTTTGTTAATTGAAAGATCTGTCCTTGAGTGATGACATAGGCACGTGAATCACCAACATTTGCAATACTTGCTTTATCTTCGCCAAAGAGAATTCCAACAACAGTTGTTCCCATTCCTTTTAAAGATGGTTCTTCATCAGCGTAATTTTTAATTTTTTCGTTAGCAAAGTGAACAGAGTCTTTGAGGACAGTAGAAGTATCAGTGCTTGATGCTTTGAGCTCTTTCACTTTCTCTGCAACATATTTGATGGCCATTGTTGAGGCCAGTTCACCGCCAGAGTGTCCACCCATGCCATCTGCCACGACATAGAGTTTACTTGAATTCCCAACGTAAATTGAATCCTGGTTGGTCTCTCTCTTGCGTCCAATATCTGATACGCCGGCACAAATAATATCCATATTCACCCTTGTAATCCCTCAACAATGCTAAATCTGTAATTCCTATATTTTCAATTGGATACAGATTTTAGTCAAATGCTTTTGTTGGGCATTCATTTTGCCAAATATTTGCCTAGTAATTTTAGTGAGTACCTGATTATTTTACGGTGTCAAAAAGTCACTACATATTTTTTTTATAGTTACCTTTGCTTCTACTTAGTTTTTCACGTTATAATATATTTAGGAATTTAGCTTGCATCGAATGCAACTCATGGATGGAGAAGATATGACTAAAATGAATATGAAAGACTTTATGAGTGAGAACTACAAAGTTGAAGACTTTGCTCACTTACACTGGACGGGGAGTTTTCAGGATTACGTAGATCTTGTAGCTGAAGACCCAAGAATCGGACGCAATTCATTCCAAAGAATTTTCGATATGATTATGACTTTTGGAACGAGTACTTATCTAGAATATAAAAAAGAAATCACTCGCTATCACTTTTTTGATGACCCAATTGGAAATGGTAAAGATGCCGTTTTTGGAATTGATGTACACCTAATGAAATTAGTTAACTTTTTTAAGGCCGCAGCTCTTGGTTACGGAACTGAAAAAAGGGTTCTACTACTTCATGGACCTGTTGGTTCTGCTAAGTCATCAATTGCAAGAAATCTTAAAAAAGGTTTAGAACACTATTCACGCACAGATGAAGGTGCTCTTTATACTTTTGAATGGTATGACGAAGAAGAATCTGACATTCTTGGTGGACAAAAAGTTTTTCCATCTCCAATGCATGAAGATCCATTAAAGCTAATTCCACACGAAGTAAGAAAAGAGTTCTTAGAAAATATGAATAAGGGCAATAAGGACCACAAGATTAAAATCCGTGGTGAAGTTTGTCCTGCTGACCGTTATATCCTTAATGAATACATGATTAAGTATGATGGTGACTTCATGAAGGTTATGGAAAACCATATCCGTGTTAAAAGACTAATTCTTTCAGAAAAAGATCGTTTAGGAATTGGGACTTTCCAACCTAAAGATGAGAAAAACCAAGATTCAACTGAACTAACAGGTGATATCAACTATAGAAAGATCGCACAATATGGATCAGACTCTGACCCACGTGCCTTTAACTTCGATGGTGAATTCAATATCGCTAACCGTGGTATTATCGAATTCATCGAAATGTTAAAACTTGATGTTGCTTTCTTATATGACCTACTAGGCGCTTCTCAAGAGCAATCGATTAAGCCTAAGAAATTCGCTCAAACTGATATTGACCTTGTTATTCTTGGTCACACAAATGAGCCTGAATTTAGAAAGCTACAAAATAACGAATTTATGGAAGCACTTCGCGACCGTACCGTAAAAATTGATATTCCATATATCACTCGTCTTGATAATGAAGTGAGAATTTATCAGCGTGACTTTAACGCTGAAAAGATTCCTCATGTTCACATCGCCCCACACACTTTAGATATGGCAGCAATGTGGGCAGTTTTAACAAGAATGGAAGAGCCAAAGAAAGCAGATCTTACTCTTGTTCAAAAACTTAAACTTTATAACGGTAAGACTCTTACTGGGTACAATGAAGACAACGTAAAAGAGCTTCGTAAAGAAGCGGTAAGAGAAGGTTTAGAAGGTATTTCTCCTCGTTATATCCAAGATAAAATTTCTAACGCTCTTGTTAAGTATGGACACACTGGTTCACTAAACCCATTTATGGTTTTCAACGAACTTGAGTCTGGACTTAAAAATTCTATGGCAAATAATCCAGAGGCAGTAGATAAGTATCGTGAGATGCTAGCAATCGTTCGCCAAGAGTATACAGACATTGTTAAAAATGATGTTCAAAAAGCTATCTCTCTTGATGAAACTGCAATTGAGACTCTATGTGCAAATTATATTGATAACGTTAAGGCCTACACTCAAAAAGAGAAGGTTCGCAACAAGTACACAGGTAAACTTGAAGAAGCGGATGAGCGTTTCATGAGAAGCATTGAAGAGAAGATCGACATTGCTGAATCTCGTAAAGATGACTTTAGACGTGAGATCATGAACTACATCGGTGCTCTTGCAATCGAAGGTAAACAATTCGATTACAAAATGAATGAAAGACTACATCGTGCACTTGAGCTTAAGCTTTTTGAAGATCAAAAAGATGCGATTAAACTTACAACAATCATCTCTAATGTTGTTGATAAAGAAACACAAGAGAAGATTGATGTTATCAAGTCTCGTCTAATTAAGAACTACGGTTACTGTGAAATCTCAGCAACTGATGCTCTTAATTATGTCGCTAGTATTTTTGCAAAAGGAGACAGTGCTAAGTCTTAGGACTTAGCACCTCCACAATTGGAGAGTTAATGGATCACCCGATTAAAAGAGACCACGCACGTTTTCGTAAAATTATTAAAGGAAAGGTGCGTGATAATCTAAGAAAGTATATTGCCGGCGGTGAGATGCCTATTCCAAAAGGTAATGGCCAATTTAAAGTTCCAATGCCTTCTATCAACACTCCACAATTTCGTTTTGGCGACAAAAGTCAAGGTGGAACAGGACAAGGTGATGGCCAACCTGGGGATCCAGTTGATGGACAAGGTGAACCACAAGAAGGTCAAGGAGAGCCAGGAGAAGCTGGTGAAGGGGAAGGTGAGAAGGCCCTTGATGTTGAAATGAGTCTCGATGAGCTTGCTTCAATTCTTGGCAATGAACTCGCGCTACCTAAGATTGAACCTAAGGGGAAGAAGAATATGCAGTCAACTGTGGATCGCTACACTAGTATCGGTACAGTTGGGCCAGATTCCCTAAAGCATTATAAGAGATCTTTTAAAGAGGCCTTAAAGCGTCAAATCGCAATGGGGACTTATGATCCAAAGAATCCTGTGGTTGTTCCAATTAAAAGTGATATGCGCTACCGCTCAAGTGATTCAAAGATTGAATTTGAAAACTCTGCGGTTGTTATTTATATGATGGACGTCTCAGGTTCAATGGGTGATGAGCAAAAAGAAATTGTTCGCACAGAATCTTTTTGGATTAACCTATGGCTTAAGTCTCAGTATAAAGACATTGAAATTCGCTATATCATCCACGATGCAACGGCAAAAGAAGTTGATGAAGAGACATTCTTTAGAACGCGTGAAAGTGGTGGAACTCTGATTTCATCGGCACTTAAGCTTTGTAAGGATATGATCGCTAGTGATTATAATTCGGATGAATGGAATATTTATCCTTTCCATTTTTCTGATGGTGATAACTGGTCGGCCGAAGACACAAAGGTTTGTCTTGATATTTTAAAGAATTCAATCAT
This sequence comes from Halobacteriovorax sp. RZ-2, assembly GCF_043196685.1. Lineage (NCBI taxonomy): Bacteria > Pseudomonadati > Bdellovibrionota > Bacteriovoracia > Bacteriovoracales > Halobacteriovoraceae > Halobacteriovorax > Halobacteriovorax sp. RZ-2. The sequence continues at coordinate 439,156 of NZ_JBEBMR010000003.1, read as the reverse complement.
TCCAAATTCAAATGCATTCTTCTACGGACAAGTTGAGTCTCGTTATGGTTCAGGTCAATTTTATAAAGACCTTTCCAAAGAGTTCGGTGAAAAACATGAGGATGTCATTTTAAGTAAAATTAAAAATAAAGAAGCAATCTTAGATTCAATAAAAGATTTTCTAGGAAAAGGTAAGTAAGGCGTGACTCCAGTAATAAGTAGTATGGAAAGAACAAAACCACTAAGTGGTGAACTTGCAAGATTAAGAGATGAAGTACACGGCTATGCAGTCGAGTACGGACTTGATTTCTATCCTGTTGTATTCGAAGTTTGTGACTATGATACCGTTTGTATTCTTGCCGCAAATGGAGGATTTCCTTCACGCTATCCTCATTGGAGATTCGGTCTAGAGTATGACCGCCTTGCTAAAGGTAATAAATACGGTTTTCAAAAAATATACGAACTTGTGATTAACACAGACCCTTGTTATGCCTATCTTCTTAGCTCTAATCGTTATGTTGATCAAAAGCTAGTTATGGCCCACGTTTATGGCCATGCTGACTTCTTTAAAAATAACGCTTGGTTTAGAGGAACAGATCGTCGCATGATGGATGTTATGGCCAATCATGGGACAAAAGTACGTCGCTACATGGATAAGTATGGCCAAGATCGTGTGGAAGAATTCATTGATACAGTTCTTTCTTTTGAAAACTTACTGGATGTTAATGTTCTTTTCCAAAGCGAAGAAAAACAAAAAACATCGGCCGACGAGGATTTTGAATTCAAAGATGATCGCTCGCAAGTTCTGCGCTCTTTCATGAATTCTAAAATGGGACGAGTTGGACTTGAAGAAGGTAAGGACGAAGTCAAAAAGACGCCTCTAGAGCTATTAGATGAAGAAATTCGCGGCACACGTGATATTATGAAATTTCTTATTGATCATGCCCCAATTGAAGATTGGCAAGCGGATATCATAGGTATTCTTAGAGAGGAAGCGTATTACTTTCTACCTCAAAGAATGACAAAAATTATGAATGAGGGATGGGCCTCTTATTGGCACTCTAAGATCCTAACGAAGAAGGCATTGAATAGTTCTGAGATTATTGATTTTGCAGATATTCACTCTGGTGTTATGGCCATGAGTAAGCAAAATATTAATCCATATAAAATCGGTATTGAGCTGATGCGCGATATTGAGTACCGTTGGGATACTGGAAAATTTGGTAAAGAATACCAAGAGTGTACAGATCTACACAAGAAAGAGAATTGGCATATTGAAACGAATAAAGGACGCGAAAAGATTTTTGAAGTAAGACGTACTCATAACGATATTACTTTTATCGATGAGTTCTTCACTGAAGAATTTTGCAACCGTATGCAGCTTTTCACTTACAAGTATAACTCACGCACTGGCCGAAATGAGATCGAAACACGTGACTTCAAAGAAATTAAGGCAAAGCTTCTAAATCAACTAACGAATTTTGGTTCTCCAATAATAGAGGTCGAATCTGCTAATCATAAGAACCGTGGAGAGTTACTGCTTCGCCATGTTCACCAGGGTGTCGATCTAGACTTAACTCAGGCCCAAGATACGATGGCAAATATCTATAAGATTTGGAAGAGACCTGTTTCAATCACAACTGTTGTGGAAGATAAGTCTATTGTTTATCAATTTGATGGTGTTGAGTTTAAAGAAGATAAGTAGTCGCTTTATTAATGAGTTGTCTATATTGCTTGTTGACCTAAAAATAGTTTCAAGTAAAATTGAAGTAACTTTCAATATTAGAAATTTTAGAATTTAAGTCAATTTAGGAATATACATGCTTTTAAAAAGTACTTTCTTTGTTTTATCACTTTGTGTTTCAATCCAAACATTAGCTGCAATAAAGCTTAATTCAGGACGTGGTGATATTTCATTGATAAGTAAGAATCAATCACGCCAAATAGATGCAACTAAAATCACTAGTGATATAAATCTTTCTCAAGACACTCTTATTATTACTGAAGATAATTCATATGCTCGACTTTCAAATGAACGTGGTGATTTACTTATCATTGGGCCTAATTCAAAGGTTACAATTGAGCTTATCAATGCACCTGAAGGTGACTTTGTCTCACTTCACGCTGGGATCATAAGACTTAAAGTTAAGAAACAAAGAAAGGTTAGGGACTCTCGCTTTGATCGTATTTTTGTAAGAACTAATAGCGCTCTTGTTGGCCTTGAAGACACTGACTCTCTTGTTCTCTACAATATCTATAATAACGTAACTGGAACGCTGACTTTTACAGGTAAAGCAAATATGAAGCGAATCAATCGCTCTCATAAATTCAGTGCGGGTGAAAGACTTGTTTTTAGAAGAAGTCTTAATGAACAAAAAATTAAATTTAAATTTCGTACAAATAATGAAATCAGAAATTTTAGCAAAGAGATTAATGATGTTCTCTTTGGTGAAAAATTAAAGGACGTGGCAACAGTTGCACGTGGCCAATATAGTGCTACATTTCACGAGTCAAGGCCTGTTTCCATGCCTGTTAAGTTAAATCCGCTACAGCTATCAAAACTTTATCCTAATAATCGTTTAGATATGACAGTCTATTCAGAAGATACTGATAGTGAGGAAATTAACTTATCTCCTTATCCACTTACAGATAATCTCTTCAAACCTGCTGAGCAGAGAAGCTCATATCGTGGCCAGTATTCAAGCTCACAAAAAAGGTATGCGCCAAAGGCCGGTGGATTAGTTGATCTGGTTTCTGGTATTTATATTCCACCTGAAAAGAATGCGACCTTCAATGAGAATTATCGTGTCTATGAAGCACGAGAAATTGGACGTATCAACAGCTCCAATGGGAATTTTATTTCCCCAAAGAATCTTACACTTGATCCAAACCGCGGATTTCTTGTTGTTAATAACACTCATGAGTCAATTCAAAAACAAAGTGAATTAAATGACCTCTTAAAATCAAACTTACTTCTTGCAAGCTATAAGAGTGTTAGTGGAAAGAAAATGACGACGGCCGAAAGGTTCTCTTCAAATATTGTAGGGCTCTCTCTTGTGAATCAGGGCCATACATTCGGCTATGATAGTGGTGATTACGAATTAGGCAAGAGGGGGATTGAGCTTAGCTTGGCCCTTATGGGTAATGGAAGCTTTCGTCCATTTGCCAAGTTTAGACTATTGAATGAAAACTTTGCGAGCTCAAGTCTTTCAAATAATATTGAACGATTCTATCAAATGAATCTTGGTGTCGATTATCAATTTGGTTCGATCTTCTACGTTAGTGGACAGCTTTCAATTGATGAAGAGCCTATTGTTTTAAATGCTACTTCTAGTATTGTCAGTGCAACTCTTACCAATTTTATCGGAGAGTTTGGCGTTAAGGTTCTTAATTTGAAAAAGCTAGACCTCTTTGCTAAAGCTGGTGCTAAGTATAGCTTGGCCAATGCTGATGATGGCTTTGATATTGAAAGTGGTATGGGCCTTTATTTCGGAGGTAAGCTTGATTATTGGCTTAATCGTTATAGTTTCGTCTTCGCTGAGCTAGAGTATTTAACACACTCTTTCTCGATTTCTGGTGGCGGTAATGACAGCGATGTTGATATGAGTGGCGCGATGATTAACTTTGGTTATCGCTATTCGTTCTAACGAGATCAGTGCCCAAGGTCTGGGTACTGTGCTAAGTCTAGTTCGTAAATATCTTTTTGATAAATAAGCACTGGCTCATTAAATTTCTTTTGTGCTGGTGCTGTAATCATGGACTCAAGTCGATCCTGTATCGTTTTTGATTCCATCTTTTGATCCTTTCGAATCACTTCAGTTGTAAAATTATCCCATAGTTTCGATTGCATATGCAGCCAGCAACTGATGATATTCTTGTTAAGGCATGACTTATCACTTAGCTGAATCCAGTTTTGATCATTATTTAATAATTTTAAATATGTACTAAGAATCGCTGCCTCATAAGGTAGACGCTTGTTATAACGAATATCCAGATTATTCATTAGGTAAACGGCCTCTTTAAACTTTCCCTCTTTGATAAGAATATTGATTCTTAAAAGTTCTTTTTCACGAGAAAGTGAGTCTGATAATGGAATTTTTGAAAGTGCGATTCGAGCATTCTTAAAATTCCCACTAAGCCATGCTGTGGTAAGTATGAGCTTATTATTTACGATTGATTCAGGCTTTTGAATTAAGTTTGATATATAGTGAGAGTAGGCCGTCTTGATATCATCTTTATGAATCTCCATGTGGCCTTTAATTTTATTTGTATTTGTATTATCAATTGATTGAGCAAGTTTTAATGCTTGATCATACTTTCCAGCGTTATAAAGATTAACTGCAACTAGTGTTCTAAGCATTGGGTCTGCATAGAATTCAACTGGTATTGTTCCATAGTGTTTTAAAACTCTTTCGTGTTCTTTAAAAAAGATACCATAACGAAGAACTGTTTTTATGATATCGATATTATTGCTGGCCATTAGGTCTCTGATTCGTGTTGATCTAACATAACCTTTAAGGCGCTTTTCTAAGACAAGGTTAAGCCAAGTATTGTCCTGATAAGGATTCTTGTTGTGAATTCTGACAATGCAATTATTGAAGATTTCTTCAATTTTCTCATTCATTTCTTTTGGCATTGAAAGGGCACTCACCATTCTCATTGTACAATTTTGATAAAACCAAGAGGCGTTATCTTGTAAGGAGGCCAGTGTCTCGCGTGTCTCCTTGGCCCGTGCATCGGAGAAGTATGCAAGTACAAGGAAGCGGTTAATGAGAAGTTGTTTCTTATAACTATTTGTTTTGGCCGAAAGTTTTTCTAGAACAAGGATGGCATCATTGGAATGGCCATCAATTAAAAGGGATTTAGCAACCCTCAATTGATCAAGAAAATCCTTGCGATCATCTAGTTGTAGCCCTTCATTGAAGTAAGCGGCCTCAATTTCGTGATAGATATTATAAGGTGGATCTAGCTCACGCTTGGCCTGCCTTGAAATAATATTTGCATTAGATTGCGCACGAATGACTTCACTTAATAACGATAAGCTTATGAGTAAGAGAATGGCCTTAAGTGAAATTATTTTCATATTTTAATTCTTTTAAATTTCCCATTAAACCTTTCGGGAATAATTCCGATAACTTAAGCGAAAGTTTAAATGGATTTTACATGGATGTTTTTGCAAAATTCTTAAAGTATATACGTTTGTTGGCCTGCCCATTGTTGGCAATGATATCGCTACAAGCACTATCAGCTGATTCTCTTGTTCTTAACAAACAAGGAGATAAAATATTTGATAATCTTGGTAAGTCTATTGAGCAATCTCGTGTTAAAAATTCAAAAGAAAATTTCGACCTTCTAAATAATTACCGAAAATTCTATCTCGAAGATGAAAAGCTTGATTATTTTTGTCGTGAAAATAGTGCAAAACTTTACTTCAATAATGGCCTAGAAAGAGACGAGTTCTACCGAACAATAATGGCCACACTTCAGTATAAGATGATGAATTATTCGATGCAGGCCATTGCAACCTATGCCAAGAAGCTTCAATTTGATAGTGAGCAATATGACAATCTTGTTAACTCTCTCGTTTCAAAATGTTCTCAAAATATTACATTGATGGGCCACCGCCTAATTAAATATCTTTTCCAAAACTACTTTAAAGACGAAGGCCAAATCTTTTTACCAATTGATCAAAGAAAGAAGCTCTATACAGATAAGTTAAATAAACTACAAAGTGAAAATGAAATTCTAGTTAATGAGTTATACTACACCACTGGTATTTTCTCATACGCATGCTCATGGGGGGGCCAAGTTAATTACCCAAGAAAGCTTGCAAATTTCTTATCTTCATCTGCTGTCATGAGCTATATCATTCGCGAACTGAGTGGACTTGATACATATGCATTTAAAGATAAGCTCTCAGACAAAAAAGGGGCCCTTTGCCGAAATCAAATCTGTCGCCCAAAAAACATCTCCAAAATTCAACAAGATATTATTCGTCCAGTTGGTTCAGCTAATCTTAATTTTGATTATAAACTGGCCTATTGTGAAAAATTTCGTTTCTCATCACCAAAGTACTCCACTGAGGTTGATAGCGAATTTGTTAAAGCGCTTGATGAATTTAAGGATGAAAAGCCTCGCCTTATTGGTCAATTCTTGGCTCTCGTCACACGAGTGCCTGATTTTAACGTTTGGACACATGATTCAAAAACGATCAAAGATTATATCTCTTTATCAAATGATGGCCTATGGGATTTTTGGGCCCTTGATTATTTAAAATCAAATTCTAAAAAACTTTCTTACGAGGAAGCTCTCGTTATGCAAGTTGATAAAGAAGTAAATAACTACTTTGTTTATCGCAAAAGCTTTCCTGAAATAAATTTCAATGTTCTTCATGGTGAATTTGATAAGGCCAGTGATGTAACTAATATGATTAATCTCCACTTCGATATCAATATTCCACGTACTGATATTAAGTGGATTTATGAGCAGTACAAAATCGCTCATGTTGGAAATGACGACAAGAAAGTTGAACAGCTAAAAAAACGTCTAAGTCTCTATATTGAAAATGACTATAAGGATATTAAAAATACCCTAATGCAGTTCTCTGTAAATGCAGATCTCACTCAAGTGATGACCGATGAACTTATTAGACAATTCGATATTATTGACTATATCGAGCTGCCAAAAGGTGATGAAGCAAAGCAACTAAAGATTGGAGTTAACATCCGTATTGCTCCATTTGCTCTTGTTGCAATACGAAATAAAAGGATTGTCACTGATTTATCAACAAGGGACTTAAATGAAATTAAGTCCTTAGAAACCCTAAATAATATCGATTCTATGGCCGTCGAAGCCAAAAAATGATAAATAGCCTTAATGGCAAAAGTTAAAAACAATAATAAACCAAAGTTCGATGTCGAGGTTCTTCCATCTGTCGAAGATTCCGATCTTATCGTAACTCCTCATTCAATATCTGATGAGGAAGGCGACTACGTTGATATCGGCCCAAAGAAGCTGACAATTGATGAAGAAGTCCAGCTGATTCAAGAGACACTACCGGCCATTGCTTCGAACCTGCCGGTTCCTTCCAAGCTAGATAATAAACTTAATCAATACCTAAAAGAGATCTCTCGCTACGAACTCCTTTCACCTGAACAAGAAAAGCTACTCGTTAAGCAATTTCGTGAATCAGGGGATATTGATCTGGCAAAGAAGCTTGTTGTCTCAAATCTACGCCTTGTGGTTAAGATTGCCATGGAATATCGCAGTGCTCATGCCAATGTGATGGACCTTATCCAAGAGGGAAATATCGGCTTAATGAAGGCCGTCTCACTCTTTGAGCCAGATAAGGGTGCCAAGCTCTCTTATTACGCTTCTTGGTGGATTAAGTCTTATATCTTGAAGTTCATTCTCGATAATTTTAAGTTAGTTAAGCTCGGTTCAACTAATGAACAGAAGAAGCTTTTTTATAACCTCATGCGTGAAAAAGAACGCCTCGAGGCCCAGGGGATTAAACCCGACCACAAGACCATTGCTCAAAACCTTGATGTAAGCGAGAAGGCCGTGGCCCTGATGGATATGCGCCTTGGTGAAGGTGGCTCAGAAGTCAGCATCGATACTCCTGTGGGAGAGTCATCATCAACAATGGGTGATCTGCTACCTGATTCTGGTGACTTTGCTGAGGATATTGAATTTCAGCAATCCTTGAAATTATTACAAGATAATCTGGACCAATTCATTCAAGGCCTAAAGCCTAGGGACCGAGAAATCTTTCGTGAGAGACTCTTAAATGATGCTCCGCGCTCACTCCAGTCCATTGCTGACGATTACGGGGTGTCTAGAGAGCGAATTCGCCAAATTGAGGCCCGTTTGCTCGAGAATTTAAAGGTTTACATGAGCGAAATTATAAGATAATATGCTCAAAATTATAGCGCCCCTCACTTGGCCTGGAAAATAACTTCCTTGCTCGGTTTTGGGTAAGTACGGAGAAAATTATGATTACAAAAGCAGAAACTGCAAGCATCGTAGCTGAATTTGGTAAAGAATTTGGTGCAGGTGAAAAAGACAGCGGAAGTGCAGCGGTTCAAGTTGCTATTCTTACAACAAGAATCAACAACCTAAAAGCTCACTTTGGTTCACACATCCACGATTACTCATCTAACCGTGGTCTTCTTAAGATGATTGGACGTCGTCGTCGTCTTCTTAAGTATGTAGCTACTAACAGCGAAGAAAGCTACAAAGCACTTATTAAGAAACTTGGTCTTAGAAAGTAAACCAAATAAAAAGAAAGGAAGCTTTATGCTTCCTTTTTTTTATTTAAAAAGTTAAAATTTTAGTACGGAAATGGTTAAGAGGAGAGTTTGAGATTTAAGGGATATTAAAATTTAAAAACATGCTGATTTCGGTGGTTTTAGATTTTCATATTCTTTGGATTTCTTCTCACATACATTCCAACTAACACATTTCTTAATATAGACATTCAAAAATATAAATGGAGTTATTTATGTTAAACAACAAACGAGAGTTTACTTACAACTTTGGTGGTAAGGAAGTTACAATTGAAACTGGACGTATGGCCAAGCAAGCTGACGCATCAGTTATCGTATCTAGTGGCGGTACACAAGTTCTAGTTACTGCTACATCTGCAACTCAAGTAAAAGACGGACAAGACTTTTTTCCACTTCTAGTTGAATACACAGAAAAATTTTATTCAGCAGGGAAATTCCTTGGTGGATTCCTAAAAAGAGAAGGTCGCCCTTCAGTAGGTGAGACTCTAAATGCTCGTCTAATTGATAGACCACTTAGACCTCTTTTCCCTAATGGATATATGTTTGATACTGTTATTTCTTGTACAGTTATCTCTTACTCACCAGAAGGTGACCCTGAGGTTCTAGCAGCACTTGGTGCTTCTGCAGCTCTAACTATTTCTGATATCCCATTTGCTGGTCCAATTGGTACTTGTAAGGTTGGGCGTATTGACGGTGAATTCGTAATCAACCCTGACCACGATAAGTGGGAAGAGTCTGATATGGAAATCGTTGTTGCAGCAAGTGACAATGCAATCCTTATGGTTGAAGGGGAAGCGAAAGTTGCTCCTGAGCAAGATGTTCTTGATGCAATCTTCTTTGGACAAAAAGAAATCGAAGGTTTCGTTTCATTCCTTAAAGATATTCAAAAAGAAGTTGGTAAAGAAAAGCGTGAATTCATTTCTGCTGCTGCTAACGAAACAATGCTAGAAAAAATTAGAACAGACTACACGGCAACTGCGCGTGAGGCCCTAAAAATTACAGATAAACTTGAAAGACAAAAAGCTGTTAAAGCGATTGAAGCTCAAGTTAAAGACGCAATGGCGGCGGATCCTGCAGCATTTGGTCTTGCTGAAGACGAAGCTTTTGGAAAAGAAGCATACAAAGGTGTTGATGAGCTAATGTATGAAATGCTTCGTGGAGATATCCTAGACGAAGATAAGCGTATTGCTGGACGTGGTCTTGCTGAAGTACGTGAAATCGAAACAGAAATTGATGTTCTTAAAGTTCCACACGGATCTTCTCTATTCACACGTGGTGAAACTCAGGTAATGGCCGCTGTTACACTTGGTGGTAGCAAAGGTGCTCAAATGAGTGATCGTATTATCGGAACAAGTGAAGATCAATTCTACCTACACTATAACTTCCCTCCATACTCAGTAGGTGAGGCACGTGGTGTACGTGGTGTTGGACGTCGTGAACAAGGTCACGGTAACCTTGCTGAACGTGCTCTTAAAGCAGTAATTCCTACAGACTTCCCATATACAACTCGTCTTGTTTGTGAGGTTCTAGAGTCAAATGGTTCTTCTTCAATGGGTTCTGTTTGTTCTGGTTCAATGGCACTTATGGACGCTGGTGTTCCTCTAGCTGCTCCAGTTGCAGGGATCGCAATGGGTCTAGTAACTGATGGTGAGAGATTCAAAATCCTAACAGATATCCTTGGTGACGAAGATCACCTAGGTGATATGGACTTTAAAGTTGCAGGTACAACAGAAGGTATTACTGCAATTCAAATGGATATTAAGATCACTGGTCTTACAAAAGAAATCGTTGAGACTTCAATGGCACAAGCTCGTGAAGGTCGTCTACACATCCTAAGTGAAATGGCAAAAACGATTAGCGTAGAAAGAAAGACACTTAAAGAAGGTGTTCCTGTTATGAAGTCTATGCAAATTAAGCAAGATCAAATCGGTGGCCTTATTGGTCCTGGTGGGAAGAATATCAAGAAGCTTCAAGAAGATTTCGATCTTACTATCGAGATTGATGAAGATGGAACAACTAAGTTCATCTCAACTAACCAAGAAGCAATCGATGAGTGTATGGCACTAGTTGCTCTACAAATGAATGGACCAGAAGTTGGAAAAGTATACGAAGCGAAAGTTGCATCTTTAAAAGATTACGGTGCATTCGTTGATATCGCTGCTGGTGTTGGTGGACTTGTTCACATCTCTGAAATCGCTGAAGAGAGAATCACTGATGCTGCTGACTACCTAGATGAAGGTCAGGAAGTTAAGATCAAGGTTCTTGAAATCGATAAAATGGGACGCGCTAAGCTTTCTATCAAAGCAGTTGAAGCTCTTAAGAGAAAAGACGGAAAAACTGAAGCTGAAGCACAAAAAGATGCTCCTAAGCGCGAGCCACGTGAGTCGAGAGACGGTGACAGAGGTGATCGTCGCCCAAGAGGTGACAGAAAACCTCGCGGTGACAGAAAGCCACGTGGTGACAAAAAAGACTAATAGGCAGATTGAGACTTATGATCGATAGAGTAGTTGATTTAAAAGTTAAGAAGCTAGAGCATTACGACTCTAGCTTCGATCTTCCACAATATGAAACAACTGGAGCTGCAGGAGCAGATCTTCGTGCTCACCTTGAGAACAAAGATGACCTTGTTATCGCTCCAGGTGCTCGTGTTCTTGTTCCTACAGGTTTAAGCTTTGAGATCCCTCATGGATATGAAGTTCAAATCAGACCTCGTTCAGGACTTTCATTTAAGACAGACCTACTTGTTGTTAACTCACCTGGGACAATCGATTGTGATTACCGCGGGGAAGTTAAGATCATTCTTGGAAATTTCGGAAAGGAAGACTTCATCATTAAGCATGGTGAGCGTATTGCTCAGATGGTTATGGCACCTGTTTGGCAGGCCAGAATCTCGGCCGTGGATGAGTTGACTGATACTGAAAGAGGGGCCGGAGGCTTCGGTTCAACAGGAACTAAGTAACAAACCAATACAATAAGGATTATTTCGATGAGTTTAAAGGTAAACTATAGTCAGGCCTCAAATCAAGAGGAAGCTTATAATCTAGGAAAGCAGGCCGTGACGCCTGAGTACGTGGCAAAATTCAATGTAAAGGCTGATGTCACAACAGATGATGGTAATTTTTCCATGCAAGCTAAAGGAAAAGGCTTTGAATTGAAGCTAAAGTTTGAAGATTCTTACTGTCTAGTTGATCTTGACCTATCTTTTATGCTAAAGCCTCTTAAAGGAAAAATTTTAGAAACCATTGAGAATAAGATCAAGAAGACCGTTTAATCGAGTTATTCGTTCTCAATAAATTTAATGAAGGCTTAAAATGTTCAAAGTTAATCTTACTCCATCAAATGAGACAATTTACGTTGATGATGAGATGTCTCTATTAGAGCATCTGAAAAAGAATGGAGTTTATGTTAACTCTAGTTGTGGAGGACACGGTACATGTACTGACTGTATTGTGAGAATCACTGCTGGAGCAGATAACCTAAATGAGCCGACGGAAGTTGAGCAAAAACTTTTAGGGAATGTATTCCACATCACTAAAGAGCGTATGTCTTGTCAGACACTCGTTAACGGTGAAGTTACTGTGGATATGTCAGGGCACACGAAAGCAGGTGTTGAGGCCAAGCGTGAAGCTAAGAATAAGAAAGTTGTTAATGAGAAACTTTCAAAGCTTAAGCAATCTGGAAACTTCAAAGTAAGAAAGAAAGATGAAGTTGAAAAGGTTATGACTGAGCGCCAAGCAAAGTGGGAAGAAAAGAACTCTAAGAAAGAGGAATGGAAGAACCACTGGGAGCGTGATGGACGCGACAGCTCAAAAGAAAAACGCCTTGGTGGTGGTCGCCGCCCTAAAACAATTCGTCAAAACTACAAAGAAGACGATAGCGAGTAAAATCCAGTTAAAATTCTGATAGCAGGGCCTGAATCTTTTTCAGGTCTGCTTTTCTATTTGAACGATCCACAAAAATATAATTTCCATTTTCAAGCTTTGCAAAAAGTTGAAAGTAGCCCTTATTTTCAAAACCACGCATTGTTGGATCTTGCTTCATCTTTGCCACATTTGGAGAGTCCATGAAGTGGTCAATTGAAAAAGCATCCTTTGCCGCAAGCTTATAAGTTTTCTTATAGATTGGGATAAAGAAAAGTCTATGCTTTAGGACAAGCTTATCATCTTGCTTGATAATAAATTTCTCATACATATAGAAAGAAAGTGTGATGAAAGGGATAAGAAATAGTGTGGCCGCAACCGCAATAACCAGTGCCTGGTTGATGCTATCACCTGTGTTATATAGCTTAATCATCGGTCCTTTAACACCAATAAACATGGCAATAACGACTGTTGCAGCTGCTAGAAGGTAGCCCCAAAAAACCATCGGTAGTCCATAGGTCTTAAGAGTTAAACCCTCTTCGTTGATTGTGATACGATCTTTTTCTTCTTTTGATACTGGAAATATAAACATTAGGCCCATGTGGCGTATTTTAGTCACAGGTCTGCGAATAGTCTACCAGATAATTAAAAGATATCATCACAACTTCTGCAAAAGCTGGAGAGTCGCTAAGAAGACGATAGCGCCGATGGTGGAGATAACAATACTTCCTATAAGCCCGTAACTTGCAAAGCCTACCAGGTGGAATGTGAAGCTTCCTACGAAGGAGCCCATAATACCCACAATGATATTACCCACAAGGCCAAAGGTTTCTCCACGGTAGAGACTTCCTGCTAGCCAGCCAGAGATGGCACCAATAAATAAAATTATGATAAATTGTTCGATGGCCACGAAACACCTCCTAAATTAATTCATTTTAGGAGATGTATCGTATTGATTGTTAGTTAAGATAACTTAAATAAGTAAAACTTTTAAGCTCTAAGTACTGGGCCTAAAGCCAAGTACTTAGTGAGAAGTTAATTGCGTATCCGTTCGTTTCGTCCGCATTACCATCTGTTGATGTATTTGTTTCTTCTCTGTATTGGCGCTCAACAAGGAAACCACCATTAAGTTGTACCTTTCTTGATAGCTTATATTGTGCACCGATATCCAGCTTGTAGATCGTTGTTCTACTGATATTTCCGTCATTGTATCTCGACTGTCCGAAACCTGTGTCTGGGTCAGCAGAGTAATCGGCTTTATCGTGAGCTAGGTCGTAAACAAATGAGTACTCAGCGTTGATCCCTGCCGCCCACTTGTCATCGATCTTATATATGAAACCTGCTTGAGCGTTATAAGTCTCTTGCTTAAGAGTTGCATAGCGATCATTAGGGTGCTTTGAGAAGTATCCGTAAAGAGCTTCTGTCCAAAATGCCCAGCTATTATTTTCAAATTGGTAAGCAACAGAGTATCCGTGATCGGCTTCAGGATCAATATCACGCCAGTAAGTGAAAGCACCAAAGATGATTTCATGATTTTGAGATGGGTTAAAACGTCCCTTATAAGCAAAACCTCTTTGGAAGTTTGTGTTAAATGTTCTTTCTGTATCGTAAGAAAGCTCAGATGTTGGATCTCCACCAAGGTATGGGATCGACTGATTATCTCTGTCACGTCTTGCTTGTTGATTTGAACCAAAGAAAGTCACATCGTGAGTTTGACCTTGTCTCCAACCACCATAACGAAGAGTTAGAAGATACTTTCTTTTGAAGTATCCAGCTCTCATTCCTGAGTATGTTTGTGTTAGGTATCCACCGTCCATTAGGTTTCTTTCAGTGATACCAAAGTGCATTGTGTAGAAAGGAACTTTACCCTTACCACCTGTTAGCTTCCAATTATTATTGAAACGGTAAGTAAGTAGGGCCTCTTCCATCAGGTCAACTGTTGTCCCAGCTTCTTCTGTTGCATCGATATCAAGTTTGAATTTGGCGCTCCACTGCTCGTGGTTGAAATAAACTTTAATATCTGCTGTTCCGTAACCCATTTCAGCACGAGTGCTGTTACCACCGATCTTCTCAAGTGTCATTAGGTCTAAAACCATGAAGGCACGAACATTGAAGTCGTATGCCTGGGCAGTAATACTACTAAGTAGTAAAAGTGAAACTAGTAGGGATTTTTTAAACATTGTCTACTCTCTCTTCTCAAATTGGCTTATAAATTGGCGATTTAATAAGAGAGATGTATCAATTAAGTGACAATGTGTAAAAACAGAATTGTGTTAAGTATGAATTACTTACAATATAAATTTGTCTTTGCAGTTTTTTAAAGCTGATTACAGTCTTCGTAATTCTCGTAATATTGTTCGTAGTCAGGAACAGATGTTTCCTTACAATCTTTTCGTTCAGAAGCGACATCACGAGTTGTGCTTGAAGAGCACGAGGCGCTAAATAAAACTAGTGTAGACAGGGTAAGTAGAGAGATAATTTTTTTCATGAAAAACTCCTTTTCCTGCCAATATTATAACTCGAATAGGGATAAAAAAAAGGCCTGCAAAATGTGCAGGCCCTCTATTACATGATCGATAGAATCGATTATTAAGATTTCTTTTTAGCTTTTTTGCTCTTGCGATCACATGTCTTACCTTCGCATTTCTTAGAGTCCTTGCAATCCTTCTTCTTTTTTGCACAACAGCTCTTTTGTGAGCGATCACATGACTTTCCAGACTTATCTGAATGAAATGATGAGCAAGATCCCATAACTAGTAGTGCTGTTAAACCAAGTACTTTAAACATAACTTCTCCTTAAAATTTGTTAAAACTCTTCAACACAAAGATTAAAGAGGCCTTGCTATTAGCAAACTCTTTTCAGGTTGAAATTCTTTAAATAATTTTAACCCATTTTGGTAGAAATTGAAGGTTGAAAGGCCTGCGGAATTATTTTCTAAAGCTGCTAAATGAATAACAAAGTTAAATAATTGAGGGCACTCAAGTCCACTTGTGACAATAATCTGCCAATTTCTCTTGTCGCGCCTTACCTGGAAGAATTCAAAAACGTTGATATTGACACCAAATTTAAGAATTATATGATTAACTTCTTCTGGAATATTCTTTCTAAATTGAAACTCAAAGCTCTCATCAAGGGCCAGGGCAATGCGATCACTCCATAGGCTTTGGGCCCATAGTCCGAGATCACTAAATGGCTCTTCAATATACTCAATTGCTTCAATTGTCTTAGGTTCAAGATTATAAAGGATGCTTTCTAAAACAGAACTATCAAGACTACGGTTTCCATCTAAGCGCAGTCTTACACCCTTAGCTGCCAATGAGTTAAGGTCTGAGATCACATCATGAGTGTTGGAGCTTGTGGAAATTTTATATTTTAAAATATCATGTGAATGGAATTTTAAGTCTAGGCCTTTTTGATAAAGTAAATTGATCCTCACGCTGTTGGCCTGATTAAAGTAATCATTGTTACCATTTACTTTTCGGTAGAACTTAATGAGTGCATACTCAAAGGCCAAGATAACATTATTTGGAATCTCCTTCTCATTAATAATAGGAGCTTCAAATAAATCGCCCTTAATAAACTCATCAAGGGGATAGTCGATCTCATACTCGTGTTCGAGTTCTTGATTCTCATAGAAGAAGGCAAATTGGGTGATATAGGAAGTGAAGACTTCTTCTTTAATGTAGACTTCCACTTCAAAGTAATCAATCTTCTTATATTCTTTTGCACGCGCCTTAAGTGCTAAGCGCATATTATGAACTTCTTTGTATATAGGTCTAAGAACTAGCTTAGCCACATGACCCCACTATAAATAAGAGTTGAAATGAAAAGATACTTACCTGTACGGGCAAGACTTTCATTATAGGCCGGCGATGGCCCATTCTTAATAGGATACGTCCATGTTTTTAAAAATACCAAAGTTAAAATGAAAAGAAAAAGATCGAGGGCCATGGCCTGACCACTTCTTAAAATGAGAAGAGAATGTCCGCATAAGACGGCAAAGGCAATAATAACAAAGATTAAAGGCAGCCAGCTTGAGGCATTCTTCATCATTCTATTAAGTAAAATTCCAAGTGTTAGCTTACCTGCGGCCTTATCACTTTCGATATCACGAGCATTATTAATGGCCATAATGGCCGCACTTAGTAGGCCCGGATAGAGACTAAGAAGGATAATTGAATCATTAATTGTGCCCACCTGAAGATAGTAAGCTCCACAAACTGCAATATTGCCAAAAAAGACAAGAGCTAGAAGCTCTCCAAGGCCGTAGTGAGATAGTGGGAAAGGGCCACCTGTGTAGGCGTAGGCTCCAAGAATTGAGGCAAGGCCAACAATGATAATTGGCAGTCCTCCAACATTCATGAGAAAGATTCCAAGTAAGAAGGCCATGGCCAATGTAGCAATGAAAAACTTCTTTACTGTCTGTGGAGTTACAAGGCCTGTGCTTGTGACACGCTCTGGGCCTAAACGCTCTTGTGTATCAACACCTGTTTGGGTGTCGTAGTAATCATTAATTAGATTAGAAGAGATTTGTAAGAGGAGAGTGCAGACAAGAGTGATCGCAAATATTATCCAACTAATATCACCTTGATCAAAATAGGCCGCTGCCGTGGCCATGATAACCGGAGAGGCCCCGGCCGGTAATGTCTTGGGCCTTGCTGCAGTTATAAATCCTTTTACAAGTTGACTCATTATTTTACCTTTTTACTGTTTTTAATTTTTTAAAGAGTGCCAAATTTGACTCGTTATTAGTGATGGCCTCGATAATATTGACACCTTTAGTACTTAGGGCATCTGCCACTAGCTTATTAAAGTCTTTCTTGAATTCACAACACTGATAAGTGAGTCCATCAAATGCCTTGATAAGGCGATCAAAGCGGTCTTTGTGTGGTGT
Source organism: Halobacteriovorax sp. RZ-2 (assembly GCF_043196685.1). Lineage (NCBI taxonomy): Bacteria > Pseudomonadati > Bdellovibrionota > Bacteriovoracia > Bacteriovoracales > Halobacteriovoraceae > Halobacteriovorax > Halobacteriovorax sp. RZ-2. Next base: position 422,134 of record NZ_JBEBMR010000003.1, on the reverse strand, counting down.
TGTTAGAAGAGGAAGAAATTCTTTTTCTTTTGCTATTGGAAGAAGGTTAAAAATATCACCTTGGAAATTATTAATGATAATAACTGTTAGATTCTTTCCGGCACTGGCCGCTTCTTCAAGCATATAAAGTGAATTTAGGTCATGCTTAAACGAGATATCACCTAGAACGAGAAGTTTTGGTTTATCGTTCTCATCACTAAGTCCAACAAGAGTTGCAACAAAGCCTTCAATTCCACTTACACCGCGATTACTAAATACGTTAACATTTGATCTGTAGTTGCTAGAAACAAAGTTATCAAAGCTTCGTACAATAGTTGAGTTACCTACAAGTAAGTCATAATTGTCGTCGATATTTTCAATGATATTCTTAGAAATAAATGGCTGTGTTAGCTCTTGCTCTTCAATGATGGCCCTTTTCTTCTCGACAAAGTCATGCCACATCACTGGTGGTGCTTGGTTTAATTCTAGCTTAACAAGCCCATTTAGAAATGAGAGTGGGTCACAGATGATTTTGTGTGTATTAGAAAAACCAGGGTCGTGATCAAAGTCCACATTTGTTACATGGATAAGCTCACAATTATTTCTTTCTAAGTAATTATAGTAGTGCTTAGAAACTAAGCGTCCACCAATATGAATGATGATATCTGGCGGGTTCTGCTCATAGACATCTAAGACTTCTGGATGATCAAAATTAGGTGTTAGGTAGTCTTCTAAGCAAAACTGATACTTTAATCCACTTGTTAGATCAAGATACTTTGGGACTTTGATTTTCATCAGAGCGTCTTGATAGTGTTCAAGATCTTTCTTTCCATCAAGCTTACCAATAACAAGTAGAATATTCTTTGCTTCAACTAGCTTTTGACCTAATTCAAACTCCATTTGATATGTTTGATAGGCGCTTGAGATAACCTTTGCTCCATTTGCATTAAAACTTTCTCGTGCCTTTTCTAGGTATTCTTTGGAAATAGGCATTGCTGTTGAGTCAAGAGGCTCTCTAAGAGGTAGGTTGATATGCACCGGTCTCTTGTTGATCTTTGCTCGACCTATGGCCGTTGAAATTAGAGTTCTAAGTCTTGTGGCACTTAATGCTTCATTTGGTGCTTCAAGGCTTAAGTTATAGCAAGTGTGATCAGCGATGACACTAAGTTGGTCAATGGTCTGATTCGAGTCCGTTTTTACTAACTCACTTGGCCTATCTGCCGTAAGTATAATTAGTGGAAGCCCCGATTTATTTGCTTCAATAATGGCCGGCGCGAAATTGGCCATGGCCGTTCCTGAAGTACAAGTCAGAAGGGGAATTGAATCCGAAACTTTTGAGCGCCCTAGGGCCCTATAGCTTAGTGCTCTTTCATCAAAGTAAGAATAGGTATCGACTAACTCATGGTAGTGGGCAGCTGCAAGAACTGGTGCATTTCGCATACCAGGAGCTGTATAAAATTGTGTGATTGAGTTCTTTGCTAACTCATCAACAATAATGGATGCCCAAAGTCTTGAAAGATTTTCTGTTATTGGAAATTTGTCCATGATTTGGCCTTGATAACTTCAGTGAAGTTCTTCATTTTATTTGTGGTTTCATTCCATTCTTTTTCGGCCGAGGAGTCTTTGACGATTCCACAACCCGCATAGATATGAAGGTCTGTTTTATCCACAAGGGCACATCTTAGTCCTACAGCAAATTCAGTTCTATCTTTTGAAAAATAACCAATTGGTGCAGCATAGAGCCCCCTTGAATTTGTCTCAAGTTCACTAATGAGATCCATCGCTAGTGGCTTTGGAAGTCCCGCTACAGCTGGAGTTGGATGCAGGTGTGTGATTAAATCACTACGTTTTGCATTTTCATTTAAGATGGCCTCATACTTAGTGTGAATATGCTGAATATACTTAAGCTTTAAGATTTGCTCTTTCTTTGTGATTTCAATATCACTTGCAAGACTCGCAAGTGTGTCTTCAATATAGCTAGAGACATGTCTGTGTTCTTCTAGCTCTTTTGTATTTGTTAGAAGTGTTTGCTCAAGAGCATCGTCCTCTTGTTTATTTGCACCTCTTTTTGTCGTCCCCGCAAGACTATCAATAAAGATTTTTCTACCATCAAGTTTAAATAGAGTCTCAGGTGTTACGCTATAGAAACACTGGTGAGGAGAAAATTGAAATAAGATATTATAGCTATTGTGACTATTATTTTCTTTCAACGTTTTAAATTGTCCATAAGAGGAAATTGGATTCTTAAAAGAAACCTTAAGTTTTCTTGAGAGAACAATCTTTGATATCTGTGAACGATTAATTTTTGAAACAGCTGCCTTCACAATTTTATTCCACTGATTCTTGCTCGTTTCAGACACATTCTTTGTAATGTGATTATAATCACTAAGGGTATGCTTAGGATTCGGATCTAAAGTGATCGCTAACTCATGGAGAGCTTGTTTCTTATTTTGCTCATCCGCAAAGAAAGAGTTTGGTAGAATCACATTGATATCGACTCCTTGAGGAGTTGATTCAATTAAAACCTTGGGAACAAAGTACGAGCAGTCTTCAAGGCCGTGCCATTCGAGAGAGTCTGCTTCAGCTTTAAAGCGCTGTGCTCCACAGATTTTTAAGAAGTCATGTGACTCAATAAGGCGTTCAATGTCTTCATAGTGATAAAGAGAGTTGAAGTCACGCCATGAACCAAGGGCCAAGATTTCTGTGTCCTTGTCCTTGTTTAAAAAGTAAAACTTCTTAAAAGTTTGAAAGTGATCAATAATAGATGAAATATTATTAAAGCCAGCTTCAAACTTATAGAGGCTATATTCACTGCCTTTGATTAAATCTTCACTTGAGCAATCAAGCTTAATCAAGGCATTGATAATATCAATTTGAAGGTTATTAGCAGATAAACGCAATTACTTCTCTCCAATGTAAAGAGTGGCAATTCCAAATGTTAGAGTAATAAATCTGACATTCTTAAATCCTGCCTTAGTCATTTCGTCCGCAAATTCCTGTCCATATGGAAAGTCTTCTACAGTTTGATTTAGGTAAGTGTAGGCATCCTTATGCTTTGAAATTAAATTTCCAACAAATGGTAGTAAGTATCTGAAGTAGAAGAAGTAAATTCCACGAAAGATAAAATTCTTTGGAATTGAAAACTCAAGGACAAAGCTTCTTCCACCTGGACGAATAACTCTGTACATATTCTGTAGAGATTTTTTGAAATCAGGGAAGTTTCTAATACCAAAGCTTACACTTGTGACATCAAATGTTTCATCGGCCGCTGGAATTTCAACGCCATCACCAATATGCATCTTGGCTTTATGATCTAATTTCTTTGCTACGATTTTCTTCTTACCGATTTCAATCATACCTTTCGATAGATCAATTCCTGTTACGCTCTCAACGTTTTTTGCGCGGGCAAGGGCAATTGTAAGATCCCCAGTTCCACAAGCAAGGTCTAGGCATTGTAGTTTTTCTCTCTTTGGAAGGTTGGCAATAACCACCTTACGCCAGTAAATATCAATACCAAATGAAAGGATGTGATTTAGTAAATCGTATGTACCAGCGATCTTATCAAAGATCTCAAATGACTTCGTTTTTCTTGTAGCAAGTTCTTTATTGCTCATATTTAATCAGTCCTTCTGCAGTGCAGTGTTTATCAATAGTATTTGCGTTATATTAATCATTTACGGCCCCTTTCGACAAGTGGTATTACTATTAAAACGGAAAAAACTATGAACGAATTTTTTGAAAGCATCCCTCCACAAATTTTAGAGAAAGCGGTCAATATTGACCTTGATATTAAGTCTGAAAACTGCCTTAAATCCATTAAGGAAGTTCTCGCTAAAACTGTTTTATCTGGTGGAAAACGCCTGCGCCCAATGCTGACATTTTTAATGGCAGATTTTTTTAATGCGCATGAGAAAGAGGATGTGACGATTTGTGCTCGTGCGATTGAAATGGTTCACGCTGCTTCACTTGCTCACGATGATGTTATCGATGGCGCAACGCAAAGGCGTGGAAATCCTTCAATTAATGTTGAAGCATCAAATAAGAAGGCCGTACTTGCTGGAGACTACCTACTGGCAGATGTTATCTTAAGTCTCTCAAAAATTGGTTCAATTAAAGTTCTACAAAGCATGTCTCAAGTTATTCAAGACCTTGCCATTGGTGAATGGGTTCAGTCTGATGCTCTTGAGTCTCGTAAATACTCAAAAGAAGTTATTGAAAATATCGCCTTCCATAAAACAGCTTCTGTTATGGGGTGGTGCTGTTGGTCTGGAGCCTACCTTGGTGTTGAAGATGAAGAGTTGGCAGCTAAGGCCGCACGCTTTGGACATCTCATTGGTATTGCATTCCAAATGGTCGATGACACACTTGATTTCAGTGACGGAGAGAGTTTAAAAGATGCTCACCTCGACCTTGAGCAAAACTTAGTTAACTCAGTTGTCTATGACTATCTTGCGGCCAATCCTCTTAAGATGGAAGCCTACCAAAAAGGTGGTGAACTAAAGGATATTGTAAATCTCGATGAGATCGCTAGCAGTGTATTCAATATCAAAAATGAGGCAAAGGCACTAATTGATGAGGCCCGTGATATCCTTCACGAAATCCGCACTGAATTAATTGCACGTGGATTCAATGAAGAGCGACTACAAGAGACGATAAAACCACTTGAATTAATCGGTGGCTTTATCCTCAATCGTAATGTTTAATTACTTTATTTTTAAATTATAATCGAAATGTTGCCCAAATAGGGAAGTGATCACTTGCCTTCTTTAGCTCAATGGCATCGTCATCAATACAAGTCACACGCTTATCTAATCCTTTAACCATATACTTTGGTAGCTCACTTGGTGGCGTACAAAAGACATTGCCTTTATTAACAAGAGTCTCTGGATTATAGATTCCAGAATCCATAAGCTTTAGGCCCCTGTAAGCAATATAATCTAGTGTTAGTGGATTACGATTGCCGGCAAAAGTTTGGCGCTCATTTGTTGGCCCTGGATTTTTGAGCCAAGGACTTAGGTGATTAAATAATCTTCTAAGGACAACAGAGCCAGGATTATTCATATAAATTGAAGTGTTGAAATCACCCATGATGATCACTCGATCTTCTTTATGAATTGGTTTTAAGTGAGCATACTTCTTTGGAAGTTTCACATTGAAATTTGTTGCACCAGTTACATACCACTCAAGAAAACGAAGTTGGTCACGGTTTCTTTCATAGTTTGGCGTCTGGCGATTTCCAAAGTGATAACTTGGAACTGTGTGAAGAAGAATAATATGCACTTCTTTATCTGCGACCTCAATGACGAGGTGAGTGAAGCTCTTATCAAAAAGTTGCATCTCTTTTGGAAGTTTCTTTCCGCCACCATCGCGAAATTTTGAAAAGTCTGCGGCGGGATTAAACTCCTTCCACTGAAGATCCTTTACGATGATCTCTTCCTTGATTGGATGCTTTGAAGCGAAACCTGTTGAGTACTGACCTGGGAAAAGTCCGTAATTTACTTGGTCGGCATTCTTGCGATCCTTAGAGTACTTTCCATTTACTTTCTTTGCTTTGTTTCCAGTGTTTGCCTGAGTGAAGCTAAAGGCAAATTCACTTGTATCTTCTTTTAATTGACCCAAGAGCTTTTCTAGATTCTTTCCATTAGGAAGGTCGTATTGAATTTCATTTACGCTAATAGCGTCGAAATCAAGTTTCTCTAGAATATTTTTAACACTTGTAAGTTGGTCATTCTTCTTACTTAGTTTCGCAGTATCAAGTTCCTTAATATTCCAATGAACGAGATGAATTTCATCATCTCGTCTATCATTGGAGGCACAAGAAGCACCTATTAAAATAAAAAGAGTTATTAAAAGAAGATTTGTCGTTTTCATTACAGTAGGAATTCCTTTACGTCTTTTGCACAAGCTTCTTCAACTTCTTCAACTGTCTTTGGAATCATGTGAGATAGATTCTCGTATCCATCATCAGTGATAAGAATATTATCTTCGATACGAATTCCAATTCCTTTTAACTCTTCTGGAATATTTGAGAATTCATTGTTGAAGTAAAGTCCAGGCTCAATTGTAAAGATACAACCTTTTGTGAAAGTCATTGGATCTTTTGTCCCTTCAATTAAGTATGGGTTTTGATCGTGAACATCAAGACCTAGCCAGTGACCTGTTCCGTGAGGGAAGTACTTTCTGTGATTTGCTTGTTCAATATTTGAACTAACACTTCCTTCAAGAACCTTAAGATCAATTAGACCTTGAGTTAGGATTTCACTAACTTTATTATGAAGGATTGTTGCGTTATTACCCGGTTTTGATAATTCAATGGCCGCAAGCTGTGATTCAAGAACGATATTATAAACTTCTTTTTGAATACCTGTGTACTTTCCACTAACTGGGAATGTTCTTGTGATATCTGTTGCGTAACCATTTAGCTCACTTCCTGCATCGATAAGAAGAAGGTCACCTTCATTTAGAACTTCATCATTTTTGATATAGTGTAAGCAGTTTGCGTTATTTCCACCTGCAATAATATTATCGTATGCACTTCCTTGAGATGGCCCCTTCATGAAAAGGTAAGTCATAAGTGCATTTACTTCTTGCTCTGTTGCCCCTGGGCGAGCAAGTGCCATGGCCGCACGGTGAGCACGATCTGTAACGATCATTGCTTCTCTCATTGTGGCGATTTCTGTTTCATCTTTAATAAAACGCATCTTTTCAATTAAGTGGCCTACATTTTTAAATGTATCTGGTGGCAGCTCTTGTTGCGCTCTTTTCTTGTGAAATAGTGAAGCTGCAATTTTTCTGGCCTTATCTGCAATATCAGTGCGCTCACTTAGGTGAACGTAAAGACTTTTGTGTCCTGGTAGAAGTTCTTCTAGTTTCTTATCAAGTTCCTCAATTGAGTAACCTTCATCTGTTCCAAGAAGCTCACTAGCCTTTACTGGGCCAAGTCTTTTTCCGGCCCACATCTCTGCAATTTCATCTTTTGGACGAACAAAGATAATCTGTTTTTCAACCCCACCTTTCTTTGAAAGGATAAGAGCACTATCGGCTTCATTTAGGCCTGTTAAATAACGAAAGTTTGAGTTTTGGCGAAATGGGAATTCTGTGTCATTACTCTTATGAGCATATGTAGCGGAAGCAATAATTGCAATTCCGTCATCCATCATTTCTAGTAGCTTTTTACGGCGGTTTATATAGACATTATTTGTCATTGAATACCTCACTTTTTATGGAGTTATCCTATCAAAATATGCCCAAAACGCAAAGAGGGCGCCCTGGAAAAGGCGCCCCCTTTTTACAACCAAAATCTAATGGAGTATTAGATTTATTGAAAAATTTTAGATTAGTATCTTCTCATACAAGTGTCACGACGGTGGCTATATCTTGCATCTATTGCACAGTCACTAGTTGCTTTTTGACATGCACGACTTTCTGCTTCATAAGCTGTTCTCGCTGTTGCACTTGAAGTGTATGTTTGAACAACACGACCTGAGATTGTTCCATTTGCAATTCTATCAACAGTACAAAATCTTGTCACAGTTGGGTTTGGTCTTGGTGGCCTAGAACCTCCACGAACCTTTTCACAAGAGAATTTCCATGGGTTTTGTTTTGTGTATCTTGCATCAAAACACTTATCATCTGCTTTACGACAAGCTTGGTGCTCGTTATTTGCTTGAGCTGTAAATGTATTAACAACTCTTCCGTTTTGTGTGTTTACTAAGTTAAATGAACAAACTTCTTTTCTTTGGTGTGGTGGTGGAACTGGCCTTCTTGATGTAACTGTACATGTAGCACGAGCAACAACGCGATCATATGACCTTCTGTCTTGTTCGCGTGTACATTGCCTTAGGGCCTGGCGACAAGCAGCTTCAAAGTTGTAATCATACGATGAGAATTTATCAATTGAGCGTCCATTTCTGGCAACCATATCAACATGACAAGTCTCGGCCATGGCCATTGCAGATGTAACTAATAAAGCAGCAGCAACTAAAAATTTTTTCATAAATAAAACCCCTCTCGTTTCTTTTATTTTGTTAAGTTAGTTTTATGAACAAAGAACAAAAGTGACAATTTCAATAATTTAGCGGGCCAGAAAATAGGCCGAATGTAAGAAATTCTAAGAATTTTCACAAAAAATGACATTTTCGAGTTGTACATTTTACAAAAATGCCCTGTTTTTGGGCCCCTAATGTCACTATTTTGCCGATTATGATCAATATTTAAAATTTATTCACACTTACTTTTGGCAACGCCGATCATTTTAATATGGAAATGAGCTTCTTTGATCGAGTTAAAATTCACGCCTTAAGCAATGAGTACGTAAACCTGAAGACTGTTGGGCAGCAGGTATACTGCAATGATCAGCTGATTTGTAGTCCAACAATGTGGGACCGTAAGCTTTTGCGCCACTCCTATGCTCTTTATGGGGTCATCAAAAGGGAAGTGATGCAAATACGATTTCACTTGGCCGGCGACGTTATTTTAGAATCAAAAATTTTTAAAGGGACTGCCCAGAGTGTTTCTGATTATAAGACGATTATGAATGCAATGCTGGAGCTTGAAAGCGAAGCTCGTAAGTGTGGCCTAGAGATAATTAAGGCCGAGATTGGCCATACACATTTAAGCTCATGTTATATCGATAAGAATAAATTTAAACTTTGTTTATTATCTAAGAGCGATCTTGAAGTCGCGCGACGCTTAAAACAATTTAGGGATTATCCAATTGAAATAAAGGCCATCGCAAAGGATGGCCTAGTATTTAAAAAAGTCTTTAAATAACTCTTTAAGTAAGATTTGATTACTTTAGAAGCTTAATCACACGCTCTTTACCAATTGTACGGATAAATCCTGCAAGCTTTGGTCCTTTTTCACGTGAAATTAGTTTTTGATAAATTGGTGCAAAAATATCTGCAGGCTTAAGTTCTAGCTCGTGCATAATTTCATACATCTTATCATTGAACTCTTTATCATCTGCAATTGAGTCCCACTCAGACTCACAAAGAGCAACTAACTTATCAAGGTATGTGCGAACATTTTGCTCAAGAGGCATATCAACAGCTTCTTTATTGATAGCAAATTTAAATTCTTCTGGAGCGTTTTCTTGTAGCCAGTGAAGAGCACAAGCACTTCTTTCTCTAAAGCGTCTTTCGTCTCTGTCATTTTTAATTTGGTCAGCATAGAAAGCACGAGCGGCCTCAATGTCACCATCATTAATTTGAAGAACGTTACAAAGGTGTCTAAAAGATGGTTGGAATGGACACTGCGCTGGATGCTCTCCAATTTGTGATAATTCCAGAACTCTCTTTGCCATGGCAACTTTCTTTTCGTTACCTTGCTCAAGCCCATAAGCTAGACGCTCTTGACGATCATAATCTTCGTAAGTCTTAAGAACATCAAGATCAAACGAGATCGCAAAGTCGACATTTGTCTTATAAGAAGCAAAAATCCAACGAACCATTTCTGGCTCATATACTTTTAGGATATCATTTACAGTAACAAGGTTACCTTTTGAAGAACTCATCTTCCCACCAAGACCTTTAATCGATACGAAATCGTACTGAAGGTAAATTGGCGCTTCCCAGTCAAAGATTTTTACAATGTCTTTTGCTGTTGTGAAAGATCCACCTTGAGAAGAGTGATCCTTTCCACCTGGTTCAAAGTCAACTTTTTCAAATGCCCAACGCATTGGCCAGTCAACTCGCCAAGGAAGTTTCACAAGACTTGTTGTATTAATATCGATTTCACCTTCATAGTCATGCTCGTTATGCTTGTAGCGTAACTTGCTCTCTCCATCCCATGAAAGAATTGTCGTCTTATCAGTCTTATACTTTTCGCAGTAAACAGATACCGGATAGTAGTCATCACCATATGGCTCTTTTCTGTATTGGTTTAGAATATCGCGAATTTCTAGTCTCTTATTAAGAGCAAGTTTAATCTGGTCTTTGTAATCTCCAGCACGATATTTTTTTGCTTGATAGATTGGCTCTACGTCGACGCCAACTTTTTTGAGTTGCTCTTCAAAGTTGTGCTCGTGGTGAGCAGCGTAGCTATCATGTTCTCCAAATGGGTCTGGAGTATCAACGATTGGTTGAAATAGGTACTGAGCTAACTCGTCTTGTTTAGGAAGGTTTGCTGGAATCTTTCTAAATGTATCGTAATCATCCCAAGAAAAGATGAAGCGAACATTCTTACCGCGAGCGCGTAGTCCACGTGCTACAAGGTCAGTTGTGATTACTTCTCTAAAGTTTCCAAAGTGAACAACACCTGAAGGTGTGATCCCACTGGCAACAACATAGTCGTCTTTATCGCCATGTTGACGGATAATGCGGTCTGCCGTCATATCGGCCCAGTGAACAAGATTTAATTTTTGTGTCATATGATACCTACTGCTTAAACTATATAAATCGAAATTGCTCACACTATAACAAAATAATTTCACGTAGTTAAGATTTTTAATGATATTTTGGCCACTTTTATGCTAGATTTTAAGCATGTTTGCAGCATTAATTAAGGCCGCCATTTTCTATTTTATCTTTATCCAGATAAGAAAGTTTCTTCGAAACTCTGGTGTGCTTTCAGATTCTAAGCCTTCAGCACAAAAACACCAGCAGTACGAGCATTCCGCTTACCGTTCTGCACATAAGTCTCAACAAGGGCCAAGCTCATCTCATGATAAAGATGTAATCGAAGCCGATTATCGTGTTATTGATTAAATAATTGTAAGAAATTATCAGAACTTAACTTCTTTTTATTCGTTAGAATAAGAGATGACTTTTATATTTTTAATTGGAGTTTCTAATGCTTAAAAAAATCGGTTCAGGTTTACTGTGGCCAATTGTAATCGCCCTTACTTTCTCTTCTTGCGATGATTACGGAGAAGGGGGAGATAGTGATCGCGGTGTCATTCGCGCTGGTCAGGCCTTAGAAATTAAAAATACATTATTAACTGGTGTAAGCTTAACTCGTCTAACTAAAATGTGTGAAGCTCTTGAAGAGTATCACGATAATATTTTAAGAAGTCGTTTTTCGGAAGATTTTATCTTCTCTCGTCGTCAAAAAAACTATGGTGATCCTACAGTAAGAGATATTTCAAATATTGGTGTCTATATTGAAGTTCCTAATGATTATCAATCAACTCCGGTCTTTAAAGGAACGAGGGGAGTCGTTAAGAATTTTATCACACAAATTCCGACTGAAAATAATCTCTATATGGCCTCTCTATGTGACTATACATTAAATAATGTTGGCCCAGCTCCAAAGGTTCAAGAGTTAGTTGGTTCTCGTTACTATGTTTATAATGTTGTCTCTGACGATCGTTTTGATGTCGGGATCTATACTAAGCATAATGATTCAAAATATTACTTATATCGATCATATCAATACCGCTTTGATATCAATAAGGCCTCTCGCTACTATGGTATGGCCATAGAACAGAGTGAGATCTTTATTAGTGACCACTCAGGTAAGGATTATAAATTAATCTATCAAAAATTTCTTAGAGCAGATTAAATAAAAAGACCGAGTTACATCGGTCTTTTTATTTCATATTCATTGGGGGGAGGGGTTATCTCATCTCGATTAAATCTTGATGGATATATTCAATATCTTCTTCTAATGCTTTTAAGTATTCTGGCGAAATCTCGCTCGCGTAATCATTTAAATGTGTCAGCTCATTGGCCATATCATTAAGTTCTGGCCCGTAGTCTCGATGCGCAAGATCTTTAATATTTGCATATTCTAAAATGGCAAGGTTAAGCCTCTTAGTCATCTCTTTAAGCTTTTGGTCCTGCTTTAGGATTTGAGAGATATTATTAATTGATCTTTCATCATCGCCACTAAGTGGGATAGCTGCAAGTGCCTGAGTTGAAATGAATAGTGCAAGAAGTAGTGCTTTCATATTTTCATTTTAACACTTTCTAAAATGACATTCTTTAAATGGTGTAAGGCTTACAAGGGTGTATTGATGGTAGACAAGGCTTCAGTTTCGCAGATTCCTGCAAGCGTTTTTCATCACTTAACAGGGAATCTGCACTGATTTAAGCTTATAGCCCTAGGCGAGCGTTCACTTCTTTTTCATCTGCTTGGCCAGCTTCAATTGAGCTTTTGATGACCATTAGGGCCTGTTGGCTAAGAAATCTCTTATCTGCTGTTGCAACAGAAAGGTCGATATGTTTTTGATTATCAATTGTTGAATACTTCACAAGTGGTTTTACAATTTCAATCGCTTCATCAAGCGTTGGTAACTTACTCACTTTTTACTCCTTTTAAATCTTTAATAGAGATAAGAATACACGATTTTGATAGGCCAGAAAATAAAAAAGGTGACAAGATCAATAAAGTTTCTATAAAATTTACTGTAAGACAATAAAAAACACATACATATTTTGAGAGAGTAGAACTAAAACAAAGGATTGTTTAATGATTAAAATCGCAATGTCACGAGCGATGATGGGACTCATTTTCTCTATCATCAGCCTAAGTACGTATGCTCAGGATTATGGTCAAACGGAAGTTGACCTTCAAGAGCGAATTAACGAATTCTTTGGCATAATTAACGGAAAGTATTATCCATTCTTATTCTGGGAAATTCCTTTCATCGAAATGCCACTTATTTTATTTGTTATGGTTTTTGGTGGACTCTTCTTTACGATTCGAATGGGTTTTATCAATGTGCGTCTATTTAAGCACGCTATTGATGTTATCCGCGGTAAGTATGATAACCCTGAGGATGAGGGTGATATCACTCACTTTCAGGCCCTAACTTCTGCACTGTCTGCAACAGTTGGTCTAGGAAATATTGCAGGTGTGGCCTTAGCTATTGGTAAGGGTGGCCCAGGGGTTGTTCTTTGGCTATGGATCATTGCCTTCTTTGGAATGTCGATGAAATTTGCTTCATCAACATTTGGACAAATGTTTAAGCACAAGACTTCAAGTGGTGACATGCTAGGTGGGCCAATGGTTTACCTTACTCAAATGTTTAAGCTGACGAAAGTTGCTTGGATTGGAAAGTTTCTTGGTATCTTCTATGCAATTATGACTATTGGTGCTTCATTTGGTGGTGGGAACCTTTTCCAAGCAAATCAAACTTTTAAAATCATTGCTGATCAGCACCCTGATGCATCCCCATGGGTTGTTGGGATTGTTCTTGCATTCCTGGCCGGTGTTGTTCTGGTAGGTGGTATTAAGAAAATTGGTAATGTAACTTCAAAACTTGTACCGATTATGTGTGCTTTCTATGTTTTTACATGTCTAGCAATTATTCTTTCTAATTATCAAAATATTCCACATATGTTTTCTATGATCTTTAGAGAGGCCATGACTCCTGATGCGGCCTTTGGTGGTGCCTTTGCAGTTATGCTAGTTGGGATTCAAAGAGCGTCATTTTCAAATGAGGCCGGACTTGGCTCTGCTGCTATTGCTCACTCTGCGGCCAAAACAAGTGAGCCGGTAAGAGAGGGTGTCGTTGCTATGGTTGGGCCAGTTATTGACACTCATATTGTTTGTACGATTACGGCACTTACTCTTCTTGTAACTGGAGCATATGAAAACCCAGCTGTTGCGGGAAAAGGTGTGGAAATGACGGCCTATGCCTTTTCAACACTTGGTGACTGGGCCCCGTATTGTCTTCTTATGGCAATTTGTGTCTTTGCCTACTCAACAGTTATCTCATGGTCTTATTACGGTGAAAGAGCAACTTTATTTCTCTTTGAAAAATGGATTGGTTTTAAAAGTGTAAAGATGTACCGTCTTTGTTACGTCTTCATCATTATCCTAGGGCCAGTTCTTAAGATTGGTCACGTCCTAGACTTCGCTGACTTAATGCTGCTTTCAATTGCTTTCCCTAATATTATTGGGATGATTTGTTTTTCTAATCTACTTAAAGCAAAAGTAAATGACTATCTAGCACGCTTTAATTCAGGACAAATGAAAACTTATAACTAGAAATAAAAAGGCCCGACTTTTAATTTTATGTCGGGCCTTTGTTTTATTTATAAATTTTAATTGATTCGATTTCTTTTAAGTATTCAGCATGGCCCCTCGTTTCAAATTCACGTAGCTCACTCATGCTGCCAAGTCGATTGCCCCAGTCTTTTACAAACTCACATCCATTAATAAGATCAATGGCAAGCTTGCCAAATGCGTACTCATAATCCTTGGCATCCCATTCAAACTTGTCTCCTAAGGTGCGTTTAAATTCACGGCAAAGATATTGAGAGACTTGCCAAGAGTTAAACTCTTTTTCATTTGTGACGTGAATATGAACACCTCCGCAAGCACTACCAGCATGCTTATTAAATGTCGGCATGAAGTTAACTGGACGTAAAATGAAACTTCCATTATCGATTTCTTTTAGGCTTTCTTTTAGTGAGTCGACAAACGAGTAGGCCTCAATTGCAGGGTGGCCCACAACTTCAAGGGAACGTGTCGTCCCACGTCCTTCACTTAAATTTGTTCCTTCGTAAAGAACAGTTCCGCAAAAAGTAAGCGAGCCTTCTGGTGTCGGAAGATTTGGTGATGGGTTAACCCAAGCAAGTCCAGTGTCTTTCCAAAACATTGATCGCGTAAGTCCTTCGACTTCGATAACCTCAAGTTCGACATCAATACTTAGTTTCTTCTTAGCAAGAAGGGCGTATTCTCCCATTGAAAGGCCGTGGCGCTGTGGGATTTCAAGTGCACCAACAAAAGATTTAAATTCTGTCTCTAGAATATTTCCCTCGATCTTTTCTAATCCTACTGGATTTGGGCGATCGAGAATAACTACCTTGATGCCATTCTTGGCACATTCTTCTAAAAGGTAAGTCACCGTTGTGATGTAAGTATAAACACGTGTTCCCACATCTTGAAGATCAACAACAAAAGTATCAATTCCTTCAAGCATTTCCTTTGTAGGCTTTCTCGTTTCACTATAAAGTGAGTAAACAGGTACTCCAAAAAATGGGTGAGTGTAGTGGTCTGTCTCAACCATATTATCCTGCACATCACTAACAAATCCATGCTGTGGCCCAAAGAGTTTCTTGAATCGATCTCCAAAAATTTCCTTGAAAATAATTGGGGCGACTTTGAATTTTGAATCAACACTTGCACTGTGACACAGTAGTGCGATATTTCCTGTAATTTTATTTTGTAAAGTTGCGTCATCTCTAAGACGCTCTAGTCCGATTTTTATCATGATATATTCCCTTATTTGTAATATTTTATGGGCCTTTTTGACGAGTTGCAAGCTATTAAAACTGTGCTTGATTCTGTATAATAAACTTTAGACAAAACACACCAAATACACACATAGCTAGGGAGACACACGGATGAGACAATACTTAGATCTAATGAAGCACGTGCTTGAAAATGGTCAGAAGAAAGAAGACCGTACAGGTACGGGGACAATTTCAGTTTTTGGATATCAAGCTCGTTATAATTTAGAAGAAGGGTTTCCTTTAGTGACAACTAAGAAGTGTCACCTTCGTTCAATTATTCATGAACTTCTTTGGTTCTTAAAGGGTGATACAAATATTGCTTACCTTAAAGAAAATAAAGTTCGTATCTGGGATGAATGGGCAGATGAAAATGGTGACCTAGGTCCAGTTTATGGTTATCAGTGGCGTCACTGGAAAACTCCAAGTGGAGAAGAGGTTGATCAAGTTGCTAATCTTGTTAAAGGTCTACGTGAAAACCCTTTTTCTCGTCGTCACATCTTAACTGCATGGAATCCTGCCGATGTTGATAATATGGCCCTTCCTCCATGTCACTCATTTATTCAATTCTATGTTTCACCTGATATGAAATTATCTTGTCAGCTCTATCAAAGATCGGCCGATATCTTCTTAGGTGTTCCATTTAATATTGCTTCATACGCACTAATGACAATGATGCTTGCTCAAGTTTGTGACTTAAAGCTTGGTGATTTCGTTCACACAATGGGGGATGCTCACCTTTATTTAAACCATATCGAACAGGCACAGCTTCAATTGACTCGCGAGCCACATGCGCTACCGACAATGAAGATCAACCCTGAAGTTAAGTCAATATTTGATTTTAAATATGAAGACTTCACTTTAGAAAATTATGAGGCCCATCCACATATTAAAGGTGAGGTATCAGTTTGATTCTCTCTTTAATTGTTGGAATAGGAAAGAATCGCGAAATAGGCAAGGGCAATGATTTGCTTTGGCATATTAGCGAAGACCTTAAAAATTTCAAAAAAATAACAAGTGGTAAGCCGATTATCATGGGACGAAAGACTTATGATTCAATCGGCAGACCTCTGCCTAAGAGACGCAATATTGTTATCTCTCGCGACCCTTCACTTAAAATTGAAGGTTGTGATGTTTTCACGGACCCCGAAGTTGTTTTAAAAGATCTCAAAGAATCAGGCGTTGAAGAGGCCGTGGTTATTGGTGGATCGTTTATCTATGAATACTATCTTCCAAAGGTTGATCGTATTTATTTATCAGAAGTCGAATATGAAGGAGAGGCCGATGTTTTCTTTCCTAAATTTGACCGAAGTGAATTTCGAGTAAGTGATGAGGCATTCTTTGAAGAAACAGAGAATTCCCCAGCTTGGAAATTCTCTGTCTTAAATCGATTATAGACTACTGTCTTTCATAAGTTTTCTAAAGCCTGCATTTAAGTCGCCAATGACTTCTTTCCCATCGTGTATAAGAACAACTGTTTTAAAGTCTAAGTTGTCGCCGACTTTCTCTCCAACGTTGTCTGGTGAAATGGTATAACGTCCAGCGGCCTTGGCCACTGGCCACTCCATATCATCAAATGTTACGTAGGCAAGCTCCGAGCAAACGATTCTCTCATCTGTCTCAACATCAAAGTTAAAGTCATATACCTTTCCTACTTGTTTAAAAGCATTGATTAAGTAATCTTGTTTTTGCTCGCGAGTAAGTTCTCTCTGGTAGCGAACTGCTGCTAGGTCATCAATATCCATAAAGTGGTGAAGGGTGTTGTATTGAACGCCAGGTCTAAGCGCTTCAATAATTCTCTTTCCTTTATTTTCAATCTCATCGTGGAATGGCACAACTTCTGGGTGATCCCAGATTCCTAGCTCTTGTAGCTGGGCCTTATTTCCCGTCCAAATAGCAACGTGTCCCCAGTGTCCTGGAATAAATTTATCCGTAAGTCTAAATGGAGTCTTTTCTAGTAAAACATCAAGAGGCTCAAGTTGTGATTCAAGCTCCTGAATTCTTTCAGGTGTTGGATCATAAAGTTTTCCACGTCTTGTTTGAACAAGTCCTGCTGTATTTCCAAAACCTTTAGAAACAACGTGAGTAACGTTATTCTTACTTTCTTTGAAGTAGTCACCAATATAGCGCCAGATCATTGATAGCTTGCGACCAAAAATTCCTCTCTTAAATTCTTTATTTAGCTTCTCAAAACTTTGTGATGATTGGATGAGTGAATCAAGATAGTAATTTGCACGGTCAACTACGACTTTATTGTCATGATTGAATTTTAATAGATCGTGATATAGGCCTAGCCCTCTTTCAATACGATTATAGTTATCATATTTATTATAGCTATAGGTAATCTTAGCTAGCTGATTTTTAAGTTCGGCGTTGTCGTAATTGATAAGGTGGCGGATCTTTTTCATTTCTTGGATCTGTGAAAGAACGATCATGTAATTGTCATACATAACAAGGGAAGTGGCGATGGCCATTTTCATGTCATAGATAAGAGTCTTTCCTAATTCATCATTAGGGTTGATTGTTATTTCTTTGTACTTTACCCATCGGTAATTATTCGATTCATTCTTATGAGGGGCCCCTGGCCTTTTTACTTTTTTCTTCTTTTCTAAAACTTGAGAAGCTTTGTTTGAAGTGATAGTGATTTCATTGTACTTATCAACAACCCACATTGTTTCTTCTACTTTAGGCCAGACTGCGTCTCTGAAGCTTTTATATGTTTCGGTCCCTTCTTCATGCATCGTAGTGATTTGATCACTTCTTAATACTTTCTGTTCTTGGATATCTATAATAAAGTCAATGGCCTTATGTCGCCAGACAAGAATCTCTTCAATTCTATTTTGGTAGTTTTCTAACTCTTCATGATCGTAATATGTTTCAAGTTCAGGGCCATAGAGGCTCACAGAGGAGATCTTCCTACTATTGATATTCGCATAGTCTTTGGTACAGCTTGAAACAATTAAGCTGGTTGCCATAACGACAACTATGGCGCTTTTTCTCATCATGATAACTCCCTCACATTAATAGATATCGATTATTTATCGGCACCTTTAGGGGAGTTGTTTAGTCTGATATTGTGATTCTGAGCTTTTTCAGTAACTTATAGTACTCTTATCCCAAATTCTTCTAAGATTTTTGAAAGTGAGATCAGTGGCAGGCCAATAATCGATGAATGATCAGGACACTCGACTGTATCAAAAAGCGCGATCCCAAGTGTTTCTAACTTATAAGCACCACAGCTCCATAGAGGCTCATCGATTTCAATATAGCGTTTGATTTGCTCATCACTAAGTTGCTTCATTGTCATTTTTGAAACAACAGTTTCGATAACTTGCTTATCTTTTGAGATAACTGCAATACTTGTGATTAGCTCGTGAGTTTGGCCTTGCAGGCGTTTTAGGTGATTAAATGCATTTTCTGGTGTTTCTGGCTTATTAAAGATTTCGCCCTTAAAGTTTAGGACTTGATCTCCACCAATAATAATTGCATCTTGATTCGTTTTAAGTACTTCTTGTGCTTTTTGTAGGGAAAGCTCACGAGAGACTTCAAGAGGAGTAAGACCTTGAGTTTTGATAGACTCTTCATCAATATTAGGGGAGATACATGTAAATTCTAGGCCCAGCTGCTTTAGTTGTGCCTGGCGAAATTGTGATGAACTTCCTAAGATTAATTGCATATTTTACTCCGTTAACGATTTATTCTAACTTAGCAAATCTATCACGCTTGGGCCATTCATGTTATAATTACTCAAACTTTATTGAGGTAAATATGTCTGATAATAATGAAACAAATAAAATTAAACCAAGTGAATTTCCATATCTTCACGGATTTGATAAGGCCGAACAAGATCGACTGCGAGCTCAGGCCCGCTTTGCAGAACAAACTGTTTACAAAGATGTGAATCTTTCAAGAGTAAAAGAATTAATTGAGATTGGTAGTGGCGTTGGTGCTCAAACAGAAATCCTTTTAAGAAGATTTCCTGATATGCATATTACTTGTGTTGATCGAAGTGAACATCAGCTTGCCTCGGCCAAAGAGTTTCTTGGAAACACTCTTAATGGTGCATTTAAAGATCGATTTGAACTTCATCAAATGGATGCGACAAATCTTACTTTTGATTCACGAAAATTTGATGGAGCATTTCTTTGCTGGATTCTTGAGCACGTGCCAGAGCCGGCCAAAGTTCTGTCTGAAGCAAGAAGAGTTCTAAGACCTGGTGGGCGCATTTATATCACAGAGGTTATGAACTCAAGTTTCCTACTTGATCCATACTCACCTAGTACTTGGAAGTATTGGCAGGCCTTTAACGACTACCAATACGATATGGGCGGAGATCCTTTTATTGGTGCAAAACTTGGAAACCTACTTATGCAACAAGGCTTTAGAAATATAAAGGTGGAATCTAAAACATGGCACCTTGATAATCGCAGGCCTGATAAGAGAAAAGAATTTATCGATTATTGGTGCGAGCTTCTTTTGTCTGCGGCCCCTCAGCTTGTAAAAGAAGGACGAGTGGAGCAGGAAACTGTTGATGAGATGAGGGTTGAACTTAGAAAGGTTTCTAATGATCCTAACGCTGTATTCTACTATAGCTTTGTTCAGGCCAGTGCCAACGCTAATTAATTCAATACTTTATGGCCGTCTACTTAATAGTCGGCCATAACATTCTTTCATTTCTTAACTCTACTGACTTAATTTAGCGTAATTTTATAAAATATGAAATTACGTTTATGTGCCAAACTATTCACAACACTCTTGGTGAGCTTATTTATAAGTTCTGCTCTTGCTAGTAATGAAGCAGGTGCTCTTGAGTTTCGTCAATTAAGTAAGGCCCATAGGGATCAATTTCTTTCTCTGACTAATTGGAAGAGAAGTATTCGAACGATTCGCTACGGCGATGTCAGAAAGAGGCAAGTCATCTATAAGTCTCTTAATCTCGAATCAGATTTTAAATCACCTGCTATGGAATTTACTTCCGTTTTAAAAAGTTTCTATCTTGATGGAAATTTCAAGTGTGAGCGTTTTGCTGTTTATGAATTTATGGCAGACGTTACAGGTATGAGGCCTGCGCCAAGTAAATGTGACAATCATTTCTCGACATTTATTTTTAATCAAACAGGCCTTGTGGAAATAAGTTTTTATACGAATCGTATTACGAAGCTTTCGTATTTAATGGCCTCTAATGGAAGAAGTGCCATGAGCCGTTTTGGTCACAGCATGTTCTATGTAGCTGCTTGTAAGGTTGATAAAGAGAATTGTCCGCTAAGACAACAAGTTGAGTTTGTTCTAGGTGTGGCCGCAGATGTCGATGATTTATCTCCTGGCCTCTTTAAGGGAATCTTTGGCGGATACGCTGCAAAGATTGATTTCATGTCTTTGTCACAAGTGAAACAAAAATATAATTATGAAGAATTTAGAGACCTTTATCAGTATGACTTAAAAATTGATGGGATAGAAAGAAGGAAGTTTATTTCTCACGCCCTCTCTTTATATGAGACAAAAGATATGGGACGCTATAAATTCTTTTCAGCAAATTGTGCAACTGAGTCCTATAAAATTCTAAGGGCAGCTCTTGGCCATAAGGATTTACGTGACAAGATCTCAACACCTAAGGGACTCCTAAAAGAACTTCTTGATGCTGGGCTTATCAATGAAAAAGAAAACCGAGTCTTGAAAGAGAAATCAAATAGAGTTCAAGAAAATTTAAGACAGCTTTCTGTCGAAAGCTTTGAAGACTACCTTCAGATAGATCCAGACAAGAGATCAGCGATGGCCAATCTGTATCACCATAAGGCATCACGAAAAAATCGTGAAGATACAGCTGTGTTGCATGCATTTGTTTTCTTAGAGTCTATGGCCTTTTCAAAAGAGAATATGAATCTTTTAAATATTGCTGCAAAGAATAAGGATGCATCAATTGCAAAAGAATTTAGCAACCTAGCAACTGAGTACAAAGGTTGGTACAGGACGAATAATTCTCTTATTAGGGAGGGAAAAGCTCCTATTGAGAGTCGTATTTTAAATCGTATTGATAGTTTTTATCGCCAAAATTTTTCTTTAGAAATTGAGCGTATTAACTCAATTGCTATGAATATCAAATCAACAAAAGACTTAATCAAAGAAATCAATAAACGAAATCGTTTGGAAAAGGAGAGTTTATGAAAAATATTGCACTTATTGTTTTAACAATTCTTAGTCTTAATGCACATTCTGAAGGAATGTCTGAAAGAGAGTTATCAACGATTCTAACAATCTCACCATTTGTGACGACTACTGAGGCCATCACTGATGCTTTTACAACAGATGAGTTTGAAGAAGCTGGTCAGATCATTGCCGACGGTGTTGTGACTGAAGAAGAGCGTCAAGAAATGTCGATTGAACTTAAAGGAAGACTAGAGGAATGTATTGAGTCAGATGGAGCTGAATTTGAATCTCCAGAGACTGATTGCCTAAAGCTTCTTGCTAGCTACGATTACTAATTCGATTTATACTTTGGGCCAGCTTCTTAGTTGGCCCAAATATAGCGTCTAACTTTCTTAATCCCTTCTTCTTGGAATCTCTCCATTGCTTTAGAACTTACTTCACTAATCAACTTAAGTGATGGGTAGTGCTCTTTTGTTTCTTCCTTATTAATGGCATAAGGAGGGCCAAAGTCACGTGAGCCATCATGATCCATTGTAATCAGTAGAGTCTTTGTTTCTTCTTGGACTAATCTCTTAATTGTAGGGTAATACTTCTCTTCTCTCATGCACATTGGAAGGGCGACGTTTGAAGCACGGTCGTAAAGATAGTCAATTCTTCCTAAGTCTTCGATCTTAAAAAAGTCTTTGTTATGGATTTCGATCTTGCCATCTTTTGATGTATAGACATAATCACCTAAGTCAAAATCAACTTTATTCTCTTGAAAGAACTGCTCCACTGGATCTTTAACGACTTCAACGCCAATAACTTTTGCGCCCTGGCCTGCAAGATAGATCATGTCAAGGGACTTACCACATAGAGGAATTAGAACTGTTTTGTCTTTTAGATCGATATCTTTGAAGTAATCAATCATGGCCTGGTTGTATTCACTTTGATGAAATCCAGTGAATCCTTTATCCCAACCTTCTTGCCAAAACTTGGCGTTATCTTGTTTTTGATTTGTTTCAATTTTCATAGTGATACTCTAAATGTAGTGAGGGGCCAAATCCCTTGGCCCCTCTTTCTAGCACTTCGATTCAACCGGAGTTGGATCAAATTTAATTTTTATGTAACTTCTAGCTTCCACACATTTGGCAATCTTCTGGATTGTCGATTGAACAAACCATTGCTGCCGCTTCTTGCTCAAGCTGCTCAGGAGTTTTCTTTCCTTCGTTCTTTACTGTGAACTGAACAGCGTTAACTGCAGCACGTGAACGTAGGTAGTACATTCCTGTCTTAAGCCCTTTCTTCCAAGCATAGAAGTGCATTGAAGAAAGTTTCCCGAAGTTAGGGTTTTCTAGGTGGATATTAAGTGACTGACCTTGGTCAATATAAGGCCCACGTCCAGCAGACATATCAATAACTGCTTTTTGCTTAACTTCCCATACTGTTTTGTATAGAGCTTTTAAATCCTCAGGGATTCTTTCAATTGTTTGAATTGAACCATTATTAGCAATGATTTCATTTCTTAAAGTATCATCCCAAAGTCCGCGATCAATTAGGTCACGTACTAAGAATTTATTAACAACTGCAAATTCACCAGAAAGAACACGTCTTACATAGATATTTGAAGTGATTGGCTCAAAACACTCGTTATTACCTAGGATTTGAGAAGTTGATGCCGTTGGCATTGGAGCAACTAGTAGTGAGTTTCTTACACCATGCTTAGCTACTTCTGCTTTTAGTGCATCCCAGTCCCAACGTCCTGAGTGAGCTGAGTGTCCCCACATGTCAAATTGGAATTGTCCTTGTGACATTGGTGAACCTTCATAAGTTGAGTATGGCCCATCGATGATTGCATCATCTTTTGAAGCAGTAACTGCTGCAAAGTAGATTGTTTCAAAGATGTCATTGTTTAGCTGAAGCGCTTGTTCAGACTCAAATGGCATTCTCATCATGAAGAAAGTATCCTGAAGACCTTGTACTCCAAGACCAATTGGACGGTGTCTCATATTAGAATTCTTCGCTTCAACAACAGGGTAGTAGTTGATGTCGATGATTCTGTTTAGGTTCTTCGTCATACGGTAAACAACTTCGTAAAGGTGCTTGTGGTCGTATGTTACATTTCCTTCCTTGTCAGTCTTAACGAATTTGTTAAGAGCAACAGAAGCAAGGTTACAAACTGCAACTTCATCAGGTGCAGTATATTCAAGAATTTCAGTACAAAGGTTTGAAGACTTGATTGTACCTAGGTTCTTTTGGTTTGATTTTTCGTTAGCTGCATCTTTGTAAAGCATGTACGGAGAACCAGTTTCAGTTTGTGATTCAAGTACTGCAAACCAAAGGTCTTGGGCACGAATTGTTTTCTTTGCTTTACCTTCTGCTTCGTAGCGAGTGTAAAGAGCTTCGAATTCAGCACCATAGCATTCAGCTAGGCCTGGACACTCGTGTGGACAAAATAGTGACCACTGTCCATCTTCTTCAACACGCTTCATGAATAAGTCTGGTGTCCAAAGTGCGTAGAAAAGGTCACGCGCTCTTTGCTCATCTTTACCAGTATTCTTCTTCATTTCTAGGAATTCGAAGATATCTGCGTGCCATGGCTCAAGATAGATTGCAAATGAACCTTTACGCTTTCCACCACCTTGATCAACGTAGCGAGCAGTATCATTGAAAACTTTTAGCATTGGAACGATTCCGTTCGACGTACCATTTGTTCCCTTAATGAATGAACCTTTTGCGCGGATATTGTGGATTGATAGACCGATCCCACCAGCAGACTGAGAAATAAGAGCAGTTTGCTTAAGAGTATCGTAGATTCCATCAATTGAATCATCTTTCATTGTTAGTAGGAAACAAGAAGAAAGCTGTGGCTTAGTTGTTCCCGAATTAAATAGAGTCGGAGTTGCGTGTGTAAAGAACTTCTGGCTCATTAGGTTATATGTTTCTACCGCTGCTTCCATGTCATTCATATGGATACCAACTGAAACTCTAAGAAGCATTTGTCCTGGTCTTTCAACAATTTTACCATCCATTCTCAGAAGGTAAGACTTCTCTAGAGTTTTAAATCCAAAGTAGTCGTAGTTGAAGTCACGCTTATCAACGATTGTCTTATCTAGTAGCTCAGCATTTGCCATTACTGTTTCATATAATTCTTTTGAAACAAGTGGCGCGTGCTCACCAGTTGCAGCGTTTACGTAGTGGTACATTTCCTTAACGTTTTCAGAGAAACAACCTCTTGTTTCTTTGTGAAGGTTAGAAACTGCAATACGTCCCGCTAGAACATTATAGTCTGGGTGCTTTGTAGCAAGGTATGCTGCTGTCTCAGCTGCAAGGCCATCTAGTTCAGTTGTTGTGATACCGTCGTAGATACCTTCAATTACTTTTTGAGTAATAAGTGTTGGATCAACATTACCTTCTAGTCCGAAAGCAAGTGTGTTGATTCTATCTGTAATTTTATCGAATTTAATTGGCTCTCTCTCGCCGCTTCTTGTCTGTACGTACATTTCTTAAAACTCCGCGTCTAGTGTGAACGTATTTTCTGATTTCTCAGAAAGGATTCCTGGTCTTTGGTATTCAGAAACTCTTTTCTCGAAGAAGTTTGTTTTACCTTCTAGAGAAATAAGCTCCATCCAATCAAATGGATTTACTGAACCGTAGTGTGCTTCAAGACCAAATTGTTGCATCCAGAAGTCAGCAACAAATTCAATATATTGCTTCATAAGATCAGCATTCATACCAATTAAAGAAACTGGAATTGCATCAGTGATGAATTCTTTTTCAATCTCAACTGCTTCAGTAAGGATCTCTTTGATCTTTTCTTTGCTACATTGCTCTTCTTTATCAAGAAGTGAGTGAAGAAGAACCGCAAATTCACAGTGTAGACCTTCGTCACGAGAAATGAATTCGTTAGAAGTACATAGACCTGGCATTAGGCCTCTTTTCTTAAGCCAGAAGATTGCACAGAATGAACCAGAGAAGAAGATTCCTTCGATGGCAGCAAATGCAACAAGTCTTTCAGCGAATGTATTTTTCGAGTAAAGCCACTTCATTGCCCAGTCAGCTTTTTTCTTAACTGGCTCAAAGTGATCTACTGCGTGGAAAAGACGATCTTTTTCTTTAGCGTCTTTTACATATGTATCAATTAGTAGAGAGTAAGTTTCTGAGTGGATATTTTCCATTGCAATTTGGAATCCGTAGAAACATCTAGCTTCTGGGTTTTGTACGTCATTGTAGAAACGTACTGCTAGGTTTTCATTAACAATCCCATCACTTGCTGCAAAGAATGCAAGAACGTGAGTAATGAAGTGTCTCTCATTGTCATTTAACTTTTCCCAGTCAGTAATATCTTGGGCCAAGTCGATTTCTTCAGCAGTCCAGAAAACTGCCATGTGTCTTTTGTACATTTCCCAAATTGAATTGTATTCGATTGGGAAAAGGACGAATCTATCGTCATTTTGTGCTAGAATTGGTGAAGTCACAAGTTCCTCCTTAACTTTTGCAATAGCGTGTGTGTGCTAAATACATGCAACTTAATTTAGTTAAAAAAATATTAAATCTCTTAAATGTTTTTTAATAAGATTGTGTTGTGTTGTTCTTATTCAGTGTATGACCCGTAACTTTTTATTTCAATACACAAGACTCCATAGATTTTTCTTTTTTTTGGAGGGCCGCTAATTTTTATACTTGATTAGGTTGGTGTGTCTTTGTAGACCCATTAGACAAGGGGTTTGGGCACTTTTTCAAGTTTTATTTTTAGAAAAAAAATGCTGTCTTAAAAATTCTGTCATCTAATTTTTAGTGCTAACAGGAGAGTTTGATGCGACGTGCTTATACCATATGTTGTGGCCGTAATTTTTTTGACACTACTATATCTTGATAAAATATACGAACGATGAGCTGCGTTGACGAGATTTAGGCCTATTCCCAGTTTAATTTTAAGGTAGGTGACTCTTTAATTTTATTTCTTCTCTTATCGTATTCGCCTGTCGTCTTTACTGAAGCGTGTCCCACTTCAATGGCTATGGTGTAAATATCAACACCGATTTCGAGTAACTCACCAATAAATGTGGCCCTTGCTGAGTGAGGAGTAACCTTAAAACCAATACCCGCTTTCTGGGCATACTTGTCTAGTAATTCGTTAATTGTTCGAGGGTTTATTGGTTTATTTAAATTTGTTGGATCACTTGGATTTCTCGTTGGCTGAAAGAGCCAATCATTTTCTCCTGTCTCTCTTTCGCACTCATTCATCCATTGAATATACTCGTCGAGTGCCTTGATTGCGATAGGGTTTAAGACCTTCTTTCCAAGCTTGCCACCCTTGGCACGATATTGAAGAATCTTATTATTACCTTGCTCCTGATAGTCTTTAAATCTTAGATTTAAGATTTCGCTCTTTCTAAGACCTGTCGTAAAAAACGTCGTAAAGAGGGCCAGGTGTAGGTATTTACTCTTTTCATTCTGTCCCATGTGGTAAAGCAGCTCTAGTACTTGCTGCTTATTTAAAGCATTTGTAGGGGACTTCACTTCGCTTCGTGGCCTTCTAACACTGGCAACAGGATTGGCCTTTAGAAGGTTCTTTTCAACAAGGTATTTGAAGAATGCACTTAAGCTTGCAAGCTTGCGATTAATAGTTTTTGGCGTCGAAGGATTTTGATTGTGGCCACCAAACTCTGAAAGATAATTTCTATATTTGATGACATGAATGCGCTCGATAGAGTCAAATGAAGTGAGTTTATAATAGTCACTAATCCAGCACAGAAATTGGTTAATATCATTTAGATAAGATTTTCTTGTATGAGATGAAGTGAAGTTTTCAAAAAACTCTTCATCGAGAATAAAGTCGTGGCCAATATCTTCTTGCTTTAAATCGAACATAGATCAATTTTAGCAAGGTTTTTATCTGGGGTAAGTTAGGGGAAAAAAAGGCACAAGTGAATGTGCCTTTAACAGGTATATAAGCTTCGTTTATGCCTGAATTCTTGCTTGAATTAACTCAGGACGTGTCCTCTTAAGATTCCACGTTAGGCCTACGAAGTTTAAAGATCGAATTAACCATTTTGTTGGATCAAAGTGGTACCACTTGATTCCATTTCGGTAGTCTGTTTGAAATGTATGGTGAAAATTATGATAACCCTCTCCGTATGTGAATAAGGCCATCACCCAGCTATCACGTGCTGTTTGTCCTTTGTCATAAGGACGTGTTCCAACAACATGGCAAAGTGAATTGATAAAGAATGTACAGTGGTGGACGAATACAATTCTTGCAACACCAGCAACAAATAAACCACCTAGCCATGATCCGGCCCAAAGGTATCCAATAAGGGCAGGCAGTGCAAAGCTAAACAGCGCAACAAAGCCAAGATAGAACTTATGCTGGAACATAACCATTGGGTCTTTTAAGAGGTCTTTAGAATATTTGTACTCATTTTGATCTTCAAGAAGAAGGATCCATCCCATGTGAGCATAGAAGAAGCCCTCATTAATATTGTATGGATCTAGTTCAGTATCAACCTTTCCATGGTGAACTCTGTGGTCGTTACACCATTTTAATGCTGAGTTTTGAACAGCTGCGGCCCCAAAAATAAGCAGAAGAAGCCTTACTGGCCAACTTGCTTGATACGATCTGTGGGCAAATAGGCGGTGGTAGCCGGCCGTAATCCCAAGTCCTGTCGCAATATAGAAGATTAGGGACAAGGCCAGGATTCTCCAATCAAAACCATCTACTTTTAGCCATGCAATTGTTCCTGCGATGGCAATTAGTGGTGTGATTAGAAGAAAGAGTGTGTTTGTTTTATTTAAGTTTTTTAATGAATAAGTCTTTGTGCACATAGGTGTCTCTCGTGTTTGTGTTTAACTAATCTTAACAATTCACGAGCAATTTCATTGTAAAACAAATGTAAATCTTGACGATAAGTAAGTCATAAAAGGTATAAAACTGACAAATTGTAATTTAATTTGTTTATTACGAATGAGGTGAGTATGGCCTATCTTGGTCGCGGGGTTAGCCCACGTAAGTTATTTTGGTGGTTTTTCTTTATTTCCAATGCTGCCACAATATTTGCTGGAGTTTTCTTTAATGAATTCTTCTACTATCAATACTTGGTGCTTGGGCCAATCTATTTACTAGGTTTTTATGATCTTATGCAAAGTGAGCATACGCTAAAAAGTAATTACCCTGTGGTTGGGCGCTTTCGTTATGTGATGGAAGATCTGCGTCCTAAGATCTATCAATATTTTATCGAATCAGATGAAGATGGAACACCTATTCCTCGAACAACGAGAAATGTTATCTATCAAAGAGCGAAGCTTGCTCTTAGTACAAAGCCCTTTGGTACTCAAAAAGATGTTTATGAAACAGGTTATGAGTGGATTAATCACTCAATGTACCCGAAGGAATTTCACGAGGTCCAAAAAGACTTAAGAGTTCTTGTGGGAAGTAAGCATTGTGAGCATAAGTATAATCTTTCAATTTTTAATATCTCGGCCATGAGCTTTGGTGCCCTAAGTTCCCGCGCCGTTGAGGCCCTGAACTTAGGTGCAAAGTTAAATAACTTCGCTCATAACACAGGTGAAGGTGGAATTAGTGATTATCATATGAAAGGTGGTGGTGATCTCATTTGGCAAATTGGGACAGGCTACTTTGGGGCGCGAACACCTGAGGGACGCTTCTGTGAAAGAACGTTTAAAGTAAAGGCCGGCCATGATCAAGTGAAGATGATTGAGCTTAAACTTTCACAAGGCGCAAAGCCAGGACACGGTGGAATACTTCCTGCCAGAAAGAATACCGCTGAAATTGCACGTATTCGAGGTGTGAAGCAAGGAACAGAAGTTGATTCTCCACCATCTCATAAAGAATTTCGAGACACGACAGAGATGGTTGCCTTTATTCAGCGCCTAAGAGAGTTAAGTGGAGGCAAGCCCGTGGGCATCAAATTATGCTTTGGCCGAAAAGATGAATTTATTGAAATGGTTGAAACTTTTAAAGACCTTGATAACTATCCTGACTATATTGCAGTTGATGGTGCCGAGGGTGGTACCGGTGCCGCTCCTTTAGAATTTTCAGACTCAATTGGAACACCTTTAATTGAAGGGCTAACGACTGTTGTTAATATTTTAGAGGAGCATGGCCTAAAAGATGAAATTAAGGTTATCGCTGCAGGAAAACTCTTTACTGCATTTGATATCGTTAAGGCCGTGGCATTAGGAGCAGATGCTTGTTATGGGGCACGTTCCATGATGCTTGCCATAGGCTGTATCCAGGCGTTAACTTGTAATTCAAATAAGTGTCCTGTTGGTATCACGACACAAAATCCAGACCTTGTTAAAGGGCTTAATGTTGATCAAAAAGGAAAGCGTGTGGCAAATTTTCATCACGCTACAGTTGAGGCCGTGCGTGAGATTGTTGCAGCAGCAGGCTATGAAAATGTAAAAGATCTAAAGCGCAAAGATATTTTTAAGCGCGATAGTAATCACGGTGTTCACTCGTATGAGGATATTTATCCATCATATAAAGCGGGATAGTTTGGGGTATTAGAAGATGAGTTTAGCACAAAAGATAAATTACGATGATCTTTCACAACAATTAATTCGCTCCATTCGAGGTGAGAAAAGCCAAGAATGGGTGAATCAGAAATTAGGGGCGAGCTCTAATATCATTCATCGTTGGGAGAAGGGGCATTCTAAGGCATCATGGGAAGACTTTTTAAAGTTTTGCTCGATTTTTAATATCGATGTCGAAGCGATTCTTATGTCTTATTTACGCTTTAATGATGATGTGACAAAAACAGATAAGCTTCTAGAACATATCTTTAGTCATAAGTCCCTAAGTGATATCTCTAATTCGTGTCAAATCTCAGCATCTAAATTAAGGCGTTTAAAAAGTGGTGAAACGGCGCTGTGTTTAAATGACTTTTTACAAATTATTTTTGGCCTTGATGAGATGGAGTCCATGGCCCTTGTTTTTGAATTTTCATCAAATCGCTCTATTGAAGTATTGGATCAGTATAATCAAATGCGCCTTGCGATCACGAAGCACTATTTTGAGAATCCAAATATTGGCCATGTACTAGTTTGTTTGGATCTACCAGGCTATAAAAAGTTAAGCTTTCATCAAGACTCCTTTGTCGCAAAGGCCACGGGCCTTAGTATAAAGGAAGTAAATGAGATCATTGAAATTTGTGAGAAGAATAATCTAATTGAGAAAGTTAACGGGATTTATCAGGCCGGAAAAATTAAGCTAAGCGATCGAGGAAGCGTAAAGCAGATGACTGATGTGCGTCGATTTTGGTTAAATAAAGCAATTGCAAACCTTGAGCACAAATCTGGCCTTGATGCCTATGGATCAATGGTTTTTAATACGAGTCAAAATGCTAGGCAAGAGATCATAGCTCTATACTTAAGATTCTTTGAGGATTTTAAAAAGATCGTTACTGAAGATAAGGACAAAGATAACGATGTTGTTACACTTGTGCTAAATTTTAACCTCTTTAATCCTGGTAGTGATGATATTAATGAGTAAGAATTCTTGCTTGTGTCTAATTTTGTGAATCTTGTTACAAATTCGGGGAGAGTTTCTTAAAAAATTGCTGCTTTGAATATATTCTTATCATACCAATCTTTATACCGTATCCCTAAAGAGTAATTAGGGAGATTCATATGAAAAACTTATTAATGGTACTTGCATTTGTAACAATCAGTCTTTGTTCTTATGCAAATTCAACTGCGAGATTTCAACTTAACTTTGAAATGACAAATATTATGACTAATGAAGTTGTTGTCATGGCCGAATGTGAAGTAACGCAAGTTCTCGAGTGGCGTAATGCAATCAATGTTTTTAACTGTATTTCTGACGAGAAGAAATTCTTATTGAAGAATGTAAGCAATGGCCTTGGCTATGATTACACTAAATCGAGTGCTTTCACTCATTACTTTCTCGATAGTTCAAAAGGTATCGCTGCTCAGTTATTTTCAAATCTTGGCCTTAGTTACGAGATTGAAAAAGCTGGAGTTCTTGAAGTTGTCTATCGCAATGATAGTCCTGAAGTTGTTTCAAATGACACTATTGTCGAAACAGACAGTGATGTTCTTTTATTTTCTGTAACGAAGATCGAGTACCTATAATTGAAAAGGGAGCCTATGCTCCCTTCTTTCATTTGATTATGCTGCTAATTCAAATTGCATTTTTTCTTTTGTAAGGTTCGTTAGTTTATCAAAGTCATAAGTATACCTTTCTCTTAATAACTTATTTTCTTTAATGGTATTTACTAATGCCATTAAATGATGTCCCTTGCGATAGTCGGCTTCATCTTTATTCGACTTTTCTCTGTTGCAAGTTGGACAAAGAACCTGAAGGTTGTCGATCATAAACTCTAAGTGTGGGTGAATCGATTTAGGTTTAATATGATCAATATGCATATTGTCGTGTTCGATTCCACACTTAAGACACTTCGTGCCTTGGATACGAAAGACTTGCTTACGTAAGTACTTCCAATTTTTCTCATTCCCAAATGCCACTTGGGATTTTCTTGTGTGAATAAATTTGGCAATCTCCATTTGCGTTCTAAACTCTGCTTGCTCGGCCTGCGCTAGACCAAATTTTGGTCTGATAACAAAAACAAATAGCGATAACATCAACGAGAGTGAGCCAATATACCATACTAGTGTCATGGCCAATTCACGATAGAAACCAAACGATAATCCATTCATCGCGATTGCATTCATTGCGTTTTCCTCCGTCAAAATGTCTGTGTAATGTGCGTGTGTTGTGTGTGCCTTATTTAAGGACTTCTTCACCTCCTTAGCTATATAAAAGCAAGGGACGTGCCAAAAAACATAACAATATTAGATGGTTATTATCTAAAAAAAAGAATGAACAGGTGACACAAAGTAACTGTCTAAATAGCTCGGGATCAGAGCGGCGCCACAATTAATGATCTTTAAACAGTAATATATGTTTAATGAATAGGTTTTATTTGTCGATAAATAGATAAATTAATTAATAATTGGGAAGTTCTAATTGAAAAAAAATATTATGAAATACTTTGTTGTCTTCTTATTGTGTAGTTATTCAGTTTTTGCATACAAATCTATTTATATAAAAAAGGAAAAAATAGTATATACATGTAAGGTGACATACGGTTTATATGCCGATGAATTTTTTCTTTGCGAAGATAAGGATGTTTTGAAGCTTGTCAGAAACAAAGAAAGTCAAAAGTTATTAAAAGAAAGGTTGGAAACAAATAAGAAAATATTTGATAAACTTGTAATAGACAAGCCTGAGTTGAAGGTTGGCGAAGTGACTTTTACAAATATAAAAATACCTTCAGATGAATATTTTTTTGCGTTGTATTCACGTCTTATAACTTACAAAAGTAATTACGTAAGCTATAGAAGAAAGCAAGATGTAAATCACTATTCTTCTTCTTTTGCATATGTTTTAGAAGCGGTTCGTAGTCATAATTTCGAAAGTTTAAAAATATTATTTAATCATTACAACTCAGACTTTTTAAAGTTTTTGGCGTTACGTTTAAGTTATTTTTATAATGGAAATGTCGATGAAATAACGAAAGTTGTTGGGAATGATACCTTATTAAAGGCATCAATGTATGATGACTACTTTTTTCCAATTTTATCGAAATATAAATTTAGCGATAAGGCAAGAAAGTCATACATGACTGATTTGATGAGTATAGAACCATACAAAAGAAAAAATAAATACAATAATATCTTTACCATGATCAAAGAAGATCAGAAGTTATTTGATAAAACTAAAGTACTTGCTAAAGCTGGTTTTACTGTTAATGAGTCTCTAATGCTTGTTACGAATAATTACAAGACTAGCTTTTCCTTAGATAAAAATAGCATTAGCGATTTATATAAATCAGGATATTCATTTGTAGAGAGATTTGAAAACTCTAATGGAGAAGAAGTTATACCTCTTCTTTATATCCTGGAGTTTTCTAATCGCAAGGATATTGGTGAAAATCTTTATGAGCTTGCTCCATTTATTGCTAAAATTAAAGACACAGATCTTAATGATAAGATTATCAAAGCCGCTTTAAGGAATCCAAATATTAAGGATTATAATAATTTTGGTATTAATTCATTAACGAAACTAGCAAGTGGGGTTACAGCTATTGAATACGCATGGGAGAATCGCTTATATAATGCATTCTTCGCTCTTTCTAGTGGAATGATTCCTTCTCAAAGAATTCAGCAAAGAAAAATTGAAGATGAAGAATTACCTATTTTGATTTCTCAATTTTTAAAGTCTTGTGGTGATTTTGTTCGCTTCGAAAAATATTATGAATTTTCGAACTTTATTTATAAAGAATTTTTGAATCTGGAAGATGAATATAAGAAAAGATTCAATAAAGAATTTAAATATAATCGGAATCAAGATGTAACACTTGGCAAGATAATAGAACAATCCCGCGTCTATGAGAAAAGTGTTAGCGATGCTTATGTTAAGTTATCTGCTTTTATAAAAAATAGAAAGATTCTAAGAAATGACAATGTCAGGTTTAGTCTTAATAAAGAGGAATTGGATATAGTATCTCTAAGATATAAGAAATATAGTTTTCGTCATATAAATAATGAAAATGTTTTAAAAAAACCGTTTGATTTGGCATGTCTTGATGATCGTTTAAAACCTATTGATTTATTCATTGCATCTGTTGGGCCAAAAGGGGATTATGTTGTGGACACGGATATAATTTCCTATAAATCACTCGTAAATAATATTTCCACAGATTCATGTGCATATCTTCTTAAAGTTTCAGAAATTCAAACTCTGTATAATCTTACTCAGCTTAATGTTGGTGAGTATGAAAAAGAGTATGTTCTAAAAGATAAGAAGAAGATTACACTTTATAATAAAGATAATTCAGAGATTGGTATCAAACTTAATGAGTCAAATAAGGCAGTAATCTATACAAAAAAACATGGGAGTAAGGAACGAGATTATATTTCCTACGAATGTGAAAAATCTTCTTTAAGTGATGACTATGTTGTATGTGACAGAAGAGTATTCGTTAGTTCCTATGGTGATATCAATAATGATGGTATCGAAGATATTGTTGTTAGAGTATATCCTAGGTATAGGATGTTTAATTTGCAATACCCTACATCTGAGTCGTGGACTAAAACTTTTGTAACTGCAATATTTTATTCTGATAAGGATCGTGGATATAACATGAATATGGTACAATAACGGATTTCATAAATGAAAAAAATAAATAATATATTAATGTTAAAGATTTTGGTTTGTTTCATCTTTACTACTCAGGCCAATGCGATAGGTTTATTACTCTATGGGATCATTGAGAAAATGAGATCAACTCCACCTATACATGTACTATTAAATCAGGATCTAAGTGATACGCTTAGAGGAGTTGATAAAAATGGTGATGGGATTAGAGACGATGTGTTTGATTATGTAATGGCAAATTTAAAGAATGATAATGAGGAGGAGAGGAAGATAGCTTCTTTGTATTTGAGAAACTTTGAAAGAATATTTGAATTAGAGAATATGTATCATACTCAGGTTGAGCGTGAAATTCAGCTCTATAATAATTTAAGGTTTTGTATTTATGATAATCTTAAGTTTGATGATTATTATTTAAAACGAAAGTTGTATGCGCTCTACTTTAATACTCCACAAAGAAGAAATTATTATAATAATTTCTTTTCTAGTCTTAGAGATAAGTTTAAAAGTCCTCAGTATGATCGTTTTAAATTTACTGCATATTTTAAATATTGCTCTGGTTTTAAAGGAGTTGACTTATTCCCATACCAATTCGAGTTGTATCGTGAATACTTCGATAATGATCTAACCAAGGCAAAGCGTTTTACGCAATTAACTTACTCAGAGCTTATGGATGCTCGTATAGAAGTAGAAGATTTTCAATATATGAAAATCTTCTATAAAGAATTAGATCGTCGTTATAGGGCCGGCCAATTTCAAGATTATAAAGGTTGGTAATTAATTAAAAACCGATGATAGTTTTAACATAACCTCGTCCACACTTGGTAGATCATGAATGGCACCCGAGGCCTGGCCTACTTCTAATTCGCCTTCGTCTATATCACCATCAAGCATACCAAGCTTGGCGCGTCCTTTTCCTAAATGTTCTACTAGCTTTTCAACTGGTGCACATTCGAGTTCGAGTTTAAGTGATTCCATGGCAAATTTATTTTTTAAAAGTCTCACTGGAACATAGGGCTTCATTTGAAGGCGAGTATCTCCTGGCCCAGCTTTTAAGATCATTTCTTTATAATTTTGGTGGGCGCTACTTTCTTTGGTCATAAGAAAGCGTGTTCCAAGTTGGACACCGCTTGCTCCAAGGCATAGGCCTGCGGCAATTGTACGCTCATCAAAGATTCCACCTGCTGCAATGACAGGGATCTTAACTGTATCGCAAACTTGTGGGATAAGGCACATTGTTGTGATTTCATCTCGACCATTATGGCCACCGGCCTCAAAACCTTCTGCGACTATGGCATCAACACCTGCGTCTTCACATTTCTTGGCAAGGGCAGGACTTGAGGTAACATGGACAACTGTGCATCCTTGGTCTTTTAAAAACTTTGTATATTTCTTAGGTGAGCCTGCTGAAGTAAAAAAGATTTTTATTCCTTCATCAAGGCAAGTTTGGATTTGTTCTTCAGCAAGACGATACAGAAGAGGAACGTTAACTCCTATATGCTTACCTTCATCTAAAAGTGATTTAGCTTTTCTTAAATGCTCCCTTAAAAGATCCGGCTTCATTGAACCGGCCCCTATAAGGCCTAGGCCTCCAGCATTGCTTACTGCAGCTGCTAGTTTTGAACCAGAAACCCAAACCATCCCACCTTGAATGATAGGGAACTTAATATTAAAGAGCTTACAAATTATATTTTCTTGTGTGTTAAAAGTATTAAAGTTCATTTAAATCCTTATCTGAAAAAGGGGGAGTCTTAGAGCGCGAAAGTTCGGCCTCTAATTTCTCATCTTTGTACTGGCCGTTAGTGTAAGCACGAGTGGCCGTTCTCTTATTAGCAAAACCTTTCATATTGGTAACGT
Source organism: Halobacteriovorax sp. RZ-2 (assembly GCF_043196685.1). Classification (NCBI taxonomy): domain Bacteria; kingdom Pseudomonadati; phylum Bdellovibrionota; class Bacteriovoracia; order Bacteriovoracales; family Halobacteriovoraceae; genus Halobacteriovorax; species Halobacteriovorax sp. RZ-2. Next base: position 385,789 of record NZ_JBEBMR010000003.1, on the reverse strand, counting down.
GAAAGCCTGCTTCTAACATGGCCTTTCTAATTTTGACTGAAGCACTATATGTTGTCATTACTGAATTATTATCACATATACTACGCAGATTCCTGAACCATTCTTTAGTCCATAAAGAAGGATTTTTAGTAGGCGAAAACGCGTCTTGATAAATACAGTCGACCTTAATATCTTCTAGGATAAGTTTCTTTATAGTTTCTCTGGCATCACCAATGAGTATTTCAACTTCAAATTTATCACTTAAATCGAATGAAATTCTATCGTTGTCGACTTGATTATTAGAGAATTTATTTTGCTTGCAAACCCATTGAACTAATTCTGGGTCGATCTCTGTTGAGATGAATTTGATTTTATGTTGACAGTTTTTTGTCTCATTGAATGTTGCCAGAATTCCTAGGCCTACCCCAAGTCCAATTTCTAGGATGACTATAGGCGAGCTATTTGCTCGGTCTATTGTTTCACAGCCGTATACGTAGTTATGGAGAGTTTCCTTGTAAGCTCCGGCCGTTGAATGACAATTCTCATCGTAGAGGCCACTGTGTAGTGTAAGATGGCCATCTGCGGTTTCTACAGCTTGGTATTCGCCTAATTTTGTTTTGAATTTCATAGGTAAAATTTAACATTTGAGCTATTTCACGGCCATGGAAATTTAAGTTTACTTAAGTGTATCCGAGAAGAATATTGATGAATAAGGTTTTAAAATCAAAATTCTTTCATATTTTTATGGCCATCACCGCTTCACTTGTGATGTCTTCATGTGGTGAATACGGTGGTGGTCCTGCACCTATTTCAAGTGCTCGTGTTGGAAGTATTATTGAAGTTCAGCCATCTCTTGATGAACTTTCTCTCTCTAATGCTCGTTCGGCCTGTTCTCGCTTAAGAGCGATGAGAATGAATTTAGCAAGTACTGATGATATAAGCTCGATTAAGTTTGACGTTCGTTTCGGTTCTTGTAATGGAAATCCCGATGTGATGTCGGCCAGAGCAACTGTTGATTCTGTATTTAATAATCAAATTACCTTATCGGTTACGACATTATCTCAATATGATATTCCTGGAAAGCTTCTTGAAGAATCTGTGAACACAGATGAAAACGGTATCATGCAACAATTTTGTCAGGCATTCTTTAATAATGGTGACCCTAACCAAGTTTACTCAAATTTTCTCGGCCTAGGAGTTGTCTATGCTTTCCCAAATTCAAATACAATTGTTAGAAGCGTCGTTACTAAGAATACTACTAACGAAACGATTTTGTCACAAAAGAAAACCTATACTGTCGAAGCAAACTCAGCTGCGACTAGAAACGCGATGATTGAAAAGATTGAATACGAAACACAATGCTCTAATGGCAATGTGAAATATGATTATCAAAATATTGAAGAATATTCTCTAAAATAAAAAAAGGGCCTTGTTAGAGGCCCTTTAAATTATCTTATATCCCAGTCATTATAAATTGCAGTAAGTCTTGGCATGACAAGCCTTAGGTAACGTGAGAATAAATCATAGCGTTCCTTATCGATTGATGCATGATTTGCAAGAACACGTAAGGTTTCAAGATATGATAATCCTTGGCAGATTGTTTCTGCATGAATCATAAGCTTATCAACATTTTCTTCATTCATCCATGCCTTTGGATTAGCAAGATCAGAAAGACTGTCAGGCTTAAGACATTTAATAATTAACTTCACTAGACTTTTCTTAAAAGTGTACTGAGTTGAAGTTAGCTCTTTTTGTTCTTTGCTCTCTGCACTTACCCAATTGAATGCAGGGTGCTTAATAAAGAGGTTTTTAAAGTACTTGTCAGGATTTTTAGCGATATACTTAATCATATCCTTTAGTGCCATAAGGGCCTGGATCTGACTTGTTCCTTCGTATAGTAATGGCCCAAATGAATCGCGGTGATAGCGGCTCATTGGATACTCTTCCATAAATCCATATCCACCAAGAACTTGAATGGCCTTAGTTGATAGGTATGTATAAGCTTCACAAGAATAGTATTTTACAAGTGGTGTACGCTTTCTTGTCCAGATAGAAGCGTTCTTAAATTGTGCTTCTTCTTCACTAGAAAGTTCACCAGTCATTTTCTTTTTAAGGTCTAATTTTTGAAAAATATCATACGAAGAAATTGTATCAACAAGAAGTGCTCTTAGGGCATCTCTTTCTGTTTCAAAGTCTTCAAGATTTCTCTTCATCAGTGGAAGCTCTGAAATTGGCTTATCAAATTGCATTCGCTCATCTGCATACTTTCTTGCATAACCAATACAGCCTTCGATTCCACCCAGGGCCTGCATTCCTACAGCAATACGTGCCTCATTCATTAGGTGAAGCATGTACTTGAATCCTTGGCCTTCTTCGCCAATTAGGCGAGCAATTGAGTTTTCATAAACAACTTCGCAAGTAAAAGAGCCGTGCATTCCCATTTTATGTTCGTTCTTTGCAACGATAAAGTTTGGCCCTTCAATACCTTCTTCATCTTGTTCACAAAGGAAAAGTGAAAGTCCAGGAAGACCTTCAGGGGCCCCTTTTATACGTGCTAGAACAAATCCAACACCGCCACCACCGTTTGTGATGAAGATTTTTGATCCATTAAGTTTGTATGTTCCATCTCCAACAGGTGTTGCTGAAGTTTTAATCATTCCAAGGTCAGAACCACAACCTGGCTCTGTTAAATTCATTGAACCTGAAAGTTCCCCTGAGATAATCTTTGGAACAATTCTTTGTGCTGTTTCATGATCACAAAAACGATGAACCATATCTGCAATCGAACTAAAGAAGGCCAGTTGTGTACATTGTGAGTTACAGGCACGAGATAGTTGCTCTAGTAAAACCATAAGTGCCACCGCAGGTAGTCCCATTCCACCAAAGTCAGTAGGAAGACTTACACCAAATGCTCCTAGCTCTTTTGCTTCTTTGTAAAAAGCACTAAGCTCTGGCCCTGGAATCGTTCGTCCATCTTTTACTTCACCGGCGCCATTTTGATCAATAGCTTCAGCTCTTCCATAAACTGCGTCGGCCGCCCAACTCCCTGTTTGAGTTAGAAGCTCTTCCATAAAGCCTAGGATTTCTTCTTCATTATTAAAGCCATCTTCAGTAGGGAAGTTTGGATAGTACATTGGAATGATCGTTTTCCAATCAATCGCGTTTCTAAGCATCCACTTCCATTCACTTTCATCACTAAAATAATTCATTTTTTACCTTTCCTTTATTTTAAAATCGAATAAATGCACTAATTATGATAAATCAAACCTATGTCAAAGTCACGTCGAGATACAAGAGATTCCCGTTGTCCAAATTGTCGCATCAATACTCATTGGTGCTTTTGCGACGTTTTAAAACCGTTCGCTAACCAAACTAAAGTGATTATACCGATGCACTTCACCGAGCGTTGGCTAACGAGTAATACGGCCTATTTCGCAACAAAAGTACTTAAGAATTGTGAAATTATGGAACGTGGTAACCTTGAAGCGCCTTTTGATGTTGATTCTTTTGACTTTGAAACATTTGATTATATCTATCTTTTCCCAACTGAAGACTCATTGCCTATAAATGAATATCGCTCGTCTGATAAAACGCCTTGCTTAGTTGTGCCGGATGGTTCTTGGTCGAAGGCAAAGAAATTCCATAAGCGTGAAGAGGTCTTGGCGAAAATGCCAAAGTATCACTTAATCGATGTTGGCCATAGTATTTACGAGCTAAGAAAGTCACCTGGAGAAAATTTTCTTTGTACTTATGAGGCCATTGCCCACGCATTGGCAGTACTTGATGGAGAACCTGTGAAGCATCATATGATTGACATCTTCAAGGTCATTGTTGAGCGTATAAAGAAAAGCCGAAAGGGAGACTTTCGGCTTTAATATATTTTTATTCTAGCATTGCTCTTAATTGCCAATTTTCTTTTTCTAGCCAAGCAACTTTCTCGTCAGCATAAGCAACTGTTGTTGCATCGTTCTCATCACTAGCTGTAGCGGATAACTCTTTGAAGGCTTCTAAGAAGTACTGGTTATCTTTTAAGATAAGCTCAAGTGCTTGAGTGCTTGTAAAAGATGACTCGTTAGTCTCTTTAATGCGACTAATTTCAAGTGCACTTGCCATCGTTAGAACTGGCTTTTGATGAAGTTGTAATTGTCTTTCTGCAAGATCATCAAAAACGATCGCAAACTCATTATATAAAGTTTCAGTTAATAGGTGAATCGGTTGAAACATCATCCCTGTAACATTCCAGTGAATATTGTGTAACTTCATGAAGTATACTTGGGCATCTGCTTGAATTAGTTTTAATTGATTAATTGTATTCATACGGTCTCCTTTATTTTCTAAAGTATAACAATAATAATTATACGAATCCAATAAAGAATGTATGTCAGCTCATAGTAAAAATCTATTGAAGATTAAGACAAATTAGACATATGCATACACTGCATAAAAGTGAGATGTCGTTCCTAGTAGAACGCAAACATGCCAGATAGCATGCCCTAAGTAGAGACTTTCACGTAAGTAAAATAGAACTCCGCTCATATAGCATGCCCCTCCGATGACAATCCACTTAAGACAGTCAAAGCTAAGACTTGCAATCATTTCAGTTCTGATGGCAATAACCATCCAACCCATGATGAGACATAGGACAACAGTAAGGACTTCTGAGCGATTAAAGGCAAAAACTTTGATCAGAATACCAATAAAGGCCAAGGCCCAAATATTGATCATCATCCACATGCCAGTTTCACCCTTAATGGCCAGCATGAGAAATGGTGTATATGAGCCAGCGATTAAAAGGTAAATTCCTATATGATCCATCTTACGAAAGATATTCTTAAGTTTTTTGTGGGCCGTCCCGTGATAGAGAGTGGACATTGTGTAGAGAAATGTAATGGAAAGTCCAAATACGGTGTAGGCGAATGTATGCAGTCCTGTTTTGGCCTTCATAATCATCATTATTGTTCCAACAACTCCAAGAATAATTCCGAGACTGTGAGTCGTTGAGTTGATGATTTCTTCGAATTTGGAATAGAGTTCGCCATTACGTTCGTGCATACTGAAATTATATCAGAAGTTAAGAAATTATATAGATACGGCAAAGTTTCTCTTAACTGGTTTTAGGCCCTAAATGTCAATGCACATGTGAAGTGGCTGATTTTGCAAACCAGCATGGCAAGCGCTTGTCGAGGTTTTTTATTGAGATGTCATCACCGCTATACTCTAGAAGTGCCCCATTTTTGATGATATCCATACGACATTGGAGAGTTGGGTAGCTATCAAGGGTTTTCTCCACAACTGTAGGGTCAGAATCTGAGATTCTTGTTTGCTTACTTGGGTCAGAGCTCATGTGTGCAATGGCCTTTGGAAAGTCTTGAGCAACTTGCATCGTCTCGAAACAAAGCTCTTGGTTGAAGCTGTCGGCCGTAAATTTTTCTCGACATAGTGAGGCCACAAATGGATCTAACTCAATTGGCGAGTCAAAATAATTAGGGTTGTTAATAACAAATTTCTTATAGCAACTGGCCGCCGCAAAGAAGTCTGATTGACCTTCTGTGCTCATCTGAGAAAAGTGCTTATTTTCCATACGTGGTGCCTTACCGAGCACGTGGCCAATTTCATGACAGGCCGTAAAGGCATAGGCCCTTTTAGTCATATTTGGCATACGTGCAAAACCACCCCAGAAGTTGATATTGTAGTGATCAGCGTCTTCATCATACAAGGCCCAGGCGCTAAAATATGGTGTTTGCCAATCCAATGTCTTAACTGAAATTCCACGCTTCTGCTTAATTGCTTCGTCTTGATATAGTCTTAGCGCTTCCACGACGACAAAGTAGAAGTCTTGCTCTTTTACTTCTGAGCCTAGCTCTTCATGGGCCAAAATCTGGTACTCATGAGGATTTCGCTCATTAGCAAATGTTGTCGTAAGTGTTAATAGCAAGGTGAGCAAGATTTTCATATGGCCAATTTATAGTACAAAAGGGGATTTTGAGGTATATTGTTGAAAATAATACAACCATTTCTTAAAGGTAATTTACCGAAATTATTTAATATGAATAAAGAAACTATAATCAGTACATTAATTGAAAATTTAGAAACAGAGTTAACTAAGGCCAAGGCCGCGTTTGAGACAACTCGAACAATGTCCCAAGAGCCAGATATGGCCCAAGAAGGAAAGTATGACACTCGCGCAATTGAGGCCGGCTATCTTGCTGGTGCTCAAAAAAAGCGTGTCGATGAATTAGAGATCGATATCAATATGATTAAAGAACTCTCTGAAGACCTTCCAAATGGTGATAAAATTGCTCTTGGATCACTTGTTGAGCTGAAATTCAATGAGCAAACTAGACACTACTTCATTACACCTACTGCTGGTGGAACGATGTTAAATCTTGATGGGAATCCACTTCTTGTAATCTCTGTCTTTTCGCCAATTGGAAATGAGGCACTCGGTATGGAAGTTGGTGATATCTTTGATGTGGAAACAGGTGATATTACTCGTGAGTATGAAGTCGTCTCAATTTCTTAATGACTTAAAAAATTAGGCCCATTCGTAATCATAATGTTCTTGATACGGATGGGTGAGAATCTCATATGCATCTTGTGTCTTGAGATTTTTTGGATTAAGCCAATCATCTAAAGATTCTTCTTTTAAAAAGATTGGGCAACGATCATGGCCCATGACTTCAATTTCTTTAGGTGGATCAGTCGTTATAATAGCGAATGATTTAAAACTTACTTGCTTGTCATTTGAAGTCCATTCATCCCATAGGCAGGGGGCAAGAATCAGCTTGCCATCTTCTGGATGAAATTTAATAAGTGTTTTTTTACCATTTCTTTCAACCCATTCATAGAAAGCATCGAATGCCACTACCGCGTGATTTCTCATAAATAAAGGGGACCATGTTTGTCGCTTTTCAAGTGAATCAAGCCTAGCATTGAAAACATTAAACTTCGTCGGAATCTCTTCTTGAGAGCCTCGTGGGCGCACTCTATAGCGCATTGGCGAGATCGTCCTTTCTTTGCCCTCTTGGGTAATGACATTAGTGAAGTAATTTGGAAAAATACGTCCTTCTTTATCTGCAGTTTTAAAGACATCGCTACTAGGCTTTCTCTTTAGGCCAAGAATTTTCTTCAGCTGTTGCGGGTCTATTGAGGCTTCGAATTCTTGTAACATGCGAAAGGATTCGTAAGCCTTCGTGTTTAAAGGAGTATTAAGCTTTTGTGAAAGCTCTTTTAAATTTGTTTGCGCTTGTATCGAAAAACACATGCTAATATCTTAACATATAATTTAACAAAAATTGCATCTTCACTTACTAAGAGCATGCTAGGATGATTTTATGATTAATAGAAGATACCGCGTCGAGGGCGTTGTTCAAGGTGTTTGGTTTCGTCGAAGTACTTATGAGTATGTTCTCAAACATACACCGACAATTACTGGTTACGTTAAAAATCTTAGGGATGGCAGTGTCGAAGTATTGGCCAGCGGTGAACTCGATGATATTACTAATCTAGAAGAATTTTTAAAGGTCGGCCCAGAGACGGCCAAGGTCACGAATGTGACAATTATTGAAGAGCTACCAGTCTCAAATTTTACAGAGTTTCAGATTGGTTAGTCCTTTCTGATAATTGTACAAAGCTGATCAATTTTTTCATCAATGAGTTTTGTGTCTTGTGATTGAATTGCTTTAGCCACACAACCCCTTAAGTGATTTTCCATGACAGAACTTTCAAATCCACGAAGGGCGCCGCGAATTGTTTTTGAGCGGTGAACGATATTGATACAATACTTACCATCTTCAACTAAGTTAATTAGTGATTCAAGCTGACCTTGAATTCTCTTTAGACGGTTTAAGTGTGAGCGATGATCTGCTCCTGGAGTATTGATAAATTTCTCTAGATCGATTTCATTCATGGCGCCATACTAGCGAAGGGGCCATAATTCGTCCATATAAAGTGATCAGAAATATAGGGGATGGGGTATTCTTAAGACATTTAACTCATTGAAATTATATAGTCTTAAGAGCTTTTCATGTAATCTATTCAAGTTTTAACTGCGGTGCGTCTGTGTGTGGTAAAAACCGTGGCATGAAATATAACACAACAGTAAGAACTCTTATTTTATCTCAACTCACTTTTATGGCAACAATGGCAGCTCCATGTCCCACAAATAAAGTCGTAACAGATGGGAATTGGCAAACCACTTATCAGTGTAAAGACAATAAGCTTTCTGCTTCTTTTGAAACTTATTTGAAAACAGGAGCAAAAACAGGTGCCAGCACTTATGACCAACAAGGCAGAATTCTAACAAGTGACTCTTGGAGCACCGATGGTATTTACACATACCATGCCGAGTATAGCTATTTAGAAAATGGACAGCGTTTAAAGAGCGTTTTTGTCATTGATGATAACGGTGTTATTACAGATAAAGTAAAGGAGAAGGCCCTTGTTGAAGGTGACCTTGATGATCCAACGATTTTAAAACAATGGGTCATCTCGCAAAGCTCATACAGGCAAATTGGTATTAAACACTATCGTTATGACGACACAAATGATGACGACTTCGATTTCTTTGCGCCAAAACCATATCGAATCGACGTTCTTACTCCTAACGGAGAGGTCTCAAAATATTATGAGGTCGTTTATAATATGAAAGCACCTCTGGCCAATCTTGTGATCGAATTTAAGGCCTTCACTCCTGATGGCAAGTTAATTGGCCAGTATAATGAAGAAGCTCCATTTAGTGTTAGTGAGCAGCTTAAAAAATTTAATCTAACTGATAAAGAATATCAACGAAGACTAAGTGTCTTTGAGGATAAGACTCGTGAGCCTGTCGTTATCATTGATACAGGCTTTGATATTATGCACCCTTCATTAACACATAAATTATATAATTCACCATTTGATATTGCGGGTGATGGTATTGATAATGATGGCAATGGGAGAGTTGATGATTCTTGGGGATGGCAAAGACAAGACGATGCTGGCTTAAGCCTTTTAAGAGACGATAATAATATTCGTGAAACTCACTCTCTTATTCATACACCTTATCCTGTTTCTCACGGAACTCACGTTGCGGCCTTGGCACTTAAGGATTTGGATAAGTATGGACTAGTTGGCTTTGCAGGAGACGTCGCGATTTCAGATCACCTTGAAAAGGCCGCTGAATACATTAAAGAAAAGAAAGTGAAATTTGTTAACATGAGTTTTGCTATTGGCTTTCCAGGGGCCCCAATGTCGGCACCTCGTGAATCCTTTTATTATCTAGAAAATACCTTTGTTGAGAATCCTGAAACGGTCTTTGTCGTTGCTGCAGGAAACGCTCGTGGTAATCTTGATCTCGACTTAAAGGGCAATGATAATTATCCGGCAAGTTATGATTACGCCAATATGATCAAGGTCGGGGCCTTAAATACAGCAACTCTTGAAAAAGATAAGATGGATACTTATAGGCCAGCTAGCTTTTCAAAATTTGGAAATAAGAAAGTTCAAATCTTTGCCCCTGGACAAGGTGTAGTCTCTGCACAGTCTGGTGGTGGAACGATTCCTCTAAATGGAACATCGATGGCGGCTCCTTTTATAACAAACGTATTACTTAAAGGTCATAAACTTAATCCAGAATTAGCACCTTTAAAGCTAAAGGAGCTTCTTCTTGCAACGGCCTATATCCCAAAGAGTGGTAGGCTTCCTTGTGAAAGTGGTGGAATTGTTAATCCTGAAGCCTTTTATAAGGCCGTACTTGAAACTAAGTCTAATTAGCACGACCTTTTGAAGCTTGTGAGAGCTGGCGTGACAGCTCTCTAATTTCTTCTAAGCTTTGATTTGAATAATCAGTATTCTTAATGGCCTCTTTCAAGGCCTTGGCCTTTGGCTCGATTGATTTAATTAAGCTTCTTCTCTCATTATTCTTTGCAACAACTTCTCTTAAGACAGTCTTTAGCTCACTTGCGATGGCATTCATGTCATTCGTTTGTGCTGCTTGATCTGCATTTCTGATGAAATTTCTTAGCACGTCTTTTGATCGTCCTGAGGCCATTGGCACTGAGTGCTCGATGTCACCATCTCTAAGAGAAATTGAGAAATAGTTGTTATTATCTCTGACAATCCTAACAAAACTGTCGCTTCCAACATTAATTCGATATGAGCCCTGTTCTCGAATTGGTTTACTCAATTGAGAAGGAAGAATTCTCGACATCAAGTTTAAATTTAGAGAATCATTTTGGACTTTAAATCCTCTTGAAATATTAATGATCGTGTCGGCCTTTGCTGAAACCTTCGCTAGGGTAAGACCAATTTGAGGATCCTTTTTTATTTTGCGAGTAACACTGTGAATATCCTGTGCATGATTATAAACTTCTTCCATTGAAAAGTAGTTTGTATAAGTTTTCCCATCATGAAGTTTTCCATCTGGTTTTAAGTGTTGGACACGTAGATCATAAGCAGATTCTTTCCCAATTGAGCGATTATACTCGAATTTAGCATGTCTGAACTCGTGTGGAACAGTATTAGCATATCCTCCGTCCACAAGTTCTCTTAAGTTGGAGAAGTTGAATGAAACGGCCCTTGTTGCACGATTTGAAGACCCTTGTGCTGGCTTTAGATCATCAGGGTAGAAAATAATCTTCTGTCTAAAGTCGTCATTTCTAAAACGATTTAGTCTAAGGACTGCTGGGTTATTTTGATCAGCTGCAAAGCGATTAAATTGTAGGGCCTTTTTCTTTATAACTTCGTCTGTGCCTTTTTTAACGGCCTGTCTCTCGATAACACGAACTGAGAACCCTTGATCGTTCAATTCCTTTGCAAGTCGAATGACATTATCATCGGAAGAATTAATCATTGTTGCTTCAATCGCTGCGGATGCTTTATTTTGTGAAAGATTATTTTTTTCATTCAAACGTAGTAAGTTTGCAAAACCTGTACTCGAGACAAATGTAGCATTATCTGTTGCGATTAGGGTTGTATTTCTTTGATACATTTCTTGCGGAGAGATAACGATTTGGTTTCTTCCACTTTGTTTCATATAGGCAAGTAGCTCTTTGGCCGCTTGAGAGTTTGAAGATGCTAAATCACTTTCAGTTAGAAGTATTCGCTTTGACTTCTTTCCATCAATCTCAATCATATGGACACTATGTGGAAGATCGACTTTCTTGACGACTTGTAATAGCGCATCCACTTGTGCATTTGCAATATCTGTAATTTGTTCAGGCTTTTCAAATGCTCTTCTTGCTAAAGAGAGGTCCAGTCTGGCCAAGAAGCTTGATTCTTCCGAATAAGGCCCCTTCGTGTCAACAACATCTTCATCAATATCTCTTTTCTCATGTATATCCGCTTCTAGCTCATTTTTTGCAAAGTCTTTACGGGTATAGTGCTTAACACCTTTTCCTGTCTTTAGAAGAAACTTTGCAACCTTTGCAATCACAACTGTAGGTGGAATCACATAAGAGCCTGCGAATTGACAGATCGCCTTGGTCCTCGCTGCAGGAGAAAGGCATGCATAGTTTGCTTGGGACGAATAATAAGCATCTTGAAGCATATTAAATATGATTGTCCCCATTGTTTTTGAAAAGTGTTTTGCGGCATTAATATAGTGCATAGGACCTAGGCCATCAGTTTCACTGAGTGAACGAGACCATTCCATTGCAAGCATATGCTTTGCACTTTGGAGTGTATTTAGAAGTTCTTCGTTCTTTTCTCCGCGGTACTCATCATCAATAATATAATCGATGACAGAGCCTATGAATTTCATGAATTCAACAGCTGAACCCCAAAGACCTTTTAGGCATGAAATAAAGTCAACGGCAATATTACTTTCAACAATCAGCTTAGGGTCACATCTTCTTTTATCAATTGCTTCAACATCATCACAGGCAGGTGAGTTAACAACAATCTCACAAAGCTTTTGAGAGTTTGAATCATCTAGAATATCAAAATTTCCAATTTCAAGACACTGCGTATGAGCAACACTTAGGTCCAGTTCATAATTACTCATTGGAACAAATGCATGGACTGACATGCTTAATATAACGACAAGGACTGTGCATAGTCTTCTCATTATCTTTGCTCCGTAACAAATTGAAATTTAGAATTTAAATCTTTTATGTCTGTTTTAGTGAGTTTCTTTTCTGAGCTTAACATTGTGATGACAGTGCGGTCTTTGTAAAGACGATGAATTTCTGCAAGATAGATTTTTTTAGCTCTTGAATTTTGATAGCTTCCAAGCTTGTAGAGCTGAATATAATCTTTCTTTTTTGTGAACTCTAAAGAGTCTGTTTGAAAATTCGAGAAGTCACTATACTTGAGTACTTTATTTCGTTGGGCTAAGTATTTTCTTATTTTTTCTTTAGTGTATTTTTCAATTTTATTATTTGCTTTTTTATCTTCGACGCTAAGTCTCTTGTGTGAGTTTTTCCATACCTGAATATTATCAAAACTAAAATCGTGAACCCACTTTAAATTCTGATTATTACTGGCGTAAGCAAGATGGCCAAAAAGTAAAAACATTGTCAGTAAAATCGCTCTTCTCATACTATATATTATCGGTTGGTTAATTTAGTGCTTTACTTATTTTAGCTGCTTTTTCATCCGTAGACAGAGATTTTGACCAGAGTTATGCTATTTGCATGAGAAAAGTATTATCAAAGATCGATCATTCTCTTAGTAGTGTATATGGAACAGTCATACTGCTTGTTGTTTTTGTCATATATTTAGTCATAGGCTCAACTGTTGATTACTTCTATGGCCCAAAGATTGCGGACACTCTTGTTTTTAATGGACCTTTCTTTGCTTTTTTTCTTTCGGTAATTACTCTCTCATTGATTCTAGGTCTATTAAAAAGGCGGCCTTTTCGTAAGAAGCTCTTGGGAGTCTATCTCTTTCATGTGGGTTTAATTATTTTACTAGTCGCTACAATTTTCTCTTCTATTGTCTCTAAGAGTGGCCATATTAATTTAACAAGTGGATTAGAAACAAATACTATGGAACTGAATAAGAACCAGGCCCAAATTAGAAATCGACAAACTGGAGAGACCTTCTATGTTGATTTAAATTTTTCAATTAGACCTCAGGGATTAAATTTGGATTTTGGCCCAGTCTATCTCATTTCATACTTGCCGTTTAGCCGAAAGTATCATGCTAATTATGATAGTCGTGGTGAAAATAGTGTTAAGATTTTGAGACAATCTCGTTATCTTTCTAACACGAAAGCACAAACACTCTACCTTTCAACAAATCAGGAAGATTATAAAAGTAGGATAGTCGATGGTAATTTAGAGATTTTGCTCTTTAATCAATTAATGTTGAAGTGTCTTAATAAATTATCGACTGTTAATCCTGATTGTTCTGTTTTTCTTCGACGAAAATCAGTTGCTGAACTTAAGGCGGAATTTTGTGTGAGTAACAAATACTTAGTTAAGGAAGATGGTTTCTACTCTCTTGGCAATGGCTGTCGATTAGACCGGGTGAAATTAGAGCTAGTAGGAGATTCTTTTAAGTATCGCTTATTAGACTTTAGAAGGGACACTGCGCTTAAGTTAGAGTATCGCTATAGTAGTAATTATCAAAATAATAATTCAGATATTTTAAAATATTATGAGAAGGGAAATACGCAGAAAATTTATCAAATGAGGCTTGGAGAAAAGAGAGAGATTATTGATTATGATGGCCGCTTCTATGATCTAAAGTTTCAAAAAAAGCCCTTTAAACTTCCATTTGATATTCGTCTAAAAGGTATTGAAGATAAAAGTGTAGCGACTATTCTTATTAATGGGCACAAAGAAAGGGTAAAGTTAAATGATAAGCTTTATCGTGAGTCATGGTTGATTCATTTCGATTCTGTTTCAGGTCCAAGTAACCAAAACTCTCTCAATTTAAGTCTTCATTACGACCCTTTGCGTATCGTGAAGGTTATCGGATTTGCTATTTTTTGTTTTTCTCTTATTCTTATTGGTCTTAGTATTCTTTCTCGCAAATTTCGCTAAAATACCGAAATCTCCAACAAAATTCTCCAGATAATGTAAAGTTAAGACTTTTTTTATAATTTAACGTTTAACTTTACCTTTCTTAAACTGACCAGGTTGGGCGCATTAGCTATAAGTTTCATCAAGAAAAAAACATTATTTTTTAACAATTGAAAAACAGAGGGGAAACCTATGAAACATTTAGTTCTTATTTTATGTGCAGTATTTTCACTATCATCTTTTGCAAAGCTTCAATCTGCTAGTATCGAAATCGATCGTTATGACACAGAGGAACAAGCAAAGAAAGCATGTCTTGATGCAGAAGTTGAATATGATGAAATCAAGGATATCAAAGTTGAGGGAATTGACTTTGAATTCGTAACAAGAAAGAAAGGAAGCAGCTACTTATGCGAAATCAGAACAACTCTTGATAGCTACGAGCAAGTTCTTTCTAAGAAGCAAATTAAGCAAAAAATCACGAATAACTACGACAAGTCGTACACAGAGTGTATGAAAATGAGAAACAGAATCATCAACACAACTATTGGTTATGTATTTGGTGATGTGGATTTCTACAAGAAAGGTATGTTCGGCGGTGGAAAATACGTTTGTGAATTCAACTTTATTGTTGTCGAATAATCAAGAAATCTTAGGGGTTTGCTGATTGTTCCAGCATATATTGGGGGCTTTGTGAGGAGGCCCCCTTTAATTATTTCACAATCATTTAAATTCGATAGATTTTGTTCTATAAAGCAAAAATGAAAAAACTAACGATCATCTTTCTTGTCCTAATTTCAAATACTTTTGCACTTAACTTAAGTGATAAGGTAACGGTCTCAGGTATCTCCTCAGGGGGATTCTTTGCACATCAATTCCACATCGCAAATAGTAGTCTTGTGGAAGGAGCGGCGATTTTTGCAGCAGGTCCTTATTATTGTGCAAAGGGCTCAGTGGCCTTGGCAACTAATACCTGTATGAAAGGAAATGGAATCTGGGGAAGCGGTTATCAGTCTTATGTATTCGCTAGTGGCCTAGCAGTGATGGGACTTATCGATCCGACTGCAAATCTCAAAGACGATAGAGTTTTTATTTTTTCAGGGCAAAACGATGAAACAGTTGTTTCAAATGTGAGTGAAGAGCTTAGAGACCTGTACGCCTTCTTTGGTGTTAAGAAACTCGAGTATGAAGGAACATTAGCTGCTGGACATACATATCCTACTGAAAATAAGGGTGTAGAGTGTGAGGTATCGAAAGTACCTTATATTGGAAATTGCAATTATAATGGTGCGCTTAAGTCGTTAACATCACTCTACCCAGATAAGAAGCAAAGACGATTTACTTTCAAGGGAAAAACTGAAGAAGTCGATCAAACAAATTATTATTCAGCATTTGATGTAGGAGCATTTACGCCACTGCTACAAGACAAGGCCTACTTATATATACCTTCACGTTGTAAGGGCAATAGAAAGTGTGACCTTCATGTAGCTTTTCATGGATGTAAGCAAACAGTAGATCATATTGGTACGAGCTATATGGATGATACTGGCATTAAAGAAGCCGCTGATAAGCTTGATATTGTTGTTCTATTTCCACAAGCGAAGAAGTCTGTGATTCCTGGCCGTAATCCACATGGGTGCTGGGACTGGTGGGGACACTCAGGCGCTAATTATCACCTTAAGGATGGCCAGCAAATGCGAATCATTAAGGCCATGGTCTTAGATATTTTACAAAAATCTTAGTGCTTCATTGAAACAAGAGATTTTCATGGTAAATAAAGAGTGTTGTGAGAAATTATGCAAAGTTAATATTCATTTTAATATACAGCTCCTCTATATTTGCAGGTGAGGTTGTTGTTGATTTCTTCGAATATTCAACTTACTCAAATGACCATATTATTGATCATATATCTGAAGTGAGAGGGCAACTCGCAGCAACCACGAGAGGAAGTTTCTTCAATAAGAAATGCTTTAAAGAATATTACTCTAACTACCCAGACAAACCGACAACTGTTTCCTACCTTTTAAAAGAAAATATTGTCTTTCCAATAATTGGTAAGAAGCGAATCAGTCTTGGTGAGCTTAGAAAGACCTATAACGACGCAAAGAGTGAACTCTTGCTTAGACTTGGAAAGGAGTGTAAGACTAGTGATTACCTTCTTGTTCTTATAAAAGGTAAGACCAAAAAAGGTCACTCATTTAAATCAGACTTCTATATCGAATTTGATAAAGATAAGCTTACTCTTATTTCTGGTATTGAAAAATACGAACTTAGTGATTCTTCACCAAACGAATCAAGGCTAACACCTACGACTCTACTGAAAGGGGATTGGGATAGTGTTTGGCGTGAACTTGAATTCAAAGAAAGTGGCTACGAAACAAATTTCTAACTTGGCCCATACCTTGCATTTTATTACCCTGAATAAGTAATTTGTTAAAGAATTTAGCACTTTATAGGCAATAGAGCGTTCATTTTTTGAACAGCTGGCCTTTAAGTATACGATTCTGAAAGGGTAATACTATGAAACAGACTATATCTATTATCGCACTTCTTATGCTCCATTGGACAAGTATGGCAGCGATCTCTATCGCAGACCAGGCCATGGATAGTGTTGAGTACCAGGAGATTCGTTTACATGAATATGGCGATCGCGCAGACTTAAGCCTACGTGCGCAGGGAGAGTCTAAAGTTGAAGGAAAACTCTTTGCTGAGACAAAGGCGAAATTTTCAGCAACAAAGAAGGCCAAGGCCAACGCGACTTATAGTATTAAGAGAATTTGTGACAATAATGAGAGAATTGATTTCAGCAATACTGATTGTTATATCGCAGGTGATATGGCCTATTGTTCAGTGGATGCAGATGTAGAATGTATTGGAGTGAATAAGAAGGAACTCATCATTCAAAAAGTTAAGGCAGGTCTAATTGATCCATCTCCGGCATGTGTTGATTATCTTAAGGAAGATTATAATATCGATGATAAAGTCGTCGAATACTGTAATAAGATTACAACTGAAACTCAATTTTCTTGTGTGACTTATGCTACGAGCTATTCTTCTTTTAAAGTTGCAAGCATCGCTGCTTGCTCCGCCTATACATCTAATTCTGAAGAAGAGTCTCAGATTGGATTATCTGTTCTAAGAAATTATGTTGGAAAAGGTGAGCTTGATATGAAATACCCTGCACCTAATCTTTCAATGGTTCTCTTAACGGCCGCAATTAACACTAAAGAAGAGAAAAATTGTGTAGAGAATTATTTAAAAACTGGAACAATTAAATTAGATGAACTTGAAAAAGCATGTATTCAGGACGAGCCTATTGAATTAGATGCTAGAGAATATGAAGTATTCGGCTTCGTTATCTCTCCACGCACAGTTGAATATGGACTTAAAAAACCTGTTAGCGATTCGGCACGTGGAATTTTAGATCGCCTTGGCGATATTCTAGGTCTTTAGAAGAAGGTTATATGAGCACGATACCAAGCTTAAAAACATTACCAATTATCGGCAGTATTGGAGAGTTAAACTTCAAAGATTGTCTTTTTAAACAACTTAATGAAAAAAGTAATGAACTTGGTGATTCATATCGTTTTAAAATTTTTAACAAAGATATTGTGGTTATTGGAAATTATGATCTCTATAAAGATGTTATTGTTAAGAAGAGAAATACATTCTTAAAAGGAAGCACCCTTAACGAGATTAAACATATTAATAAAGGCAGGGCCTCAATACTTGATGCTGATGGTAAACAATGGCAAGACTTAAGAGGGGAGTTAGTCCACTTTTTTACTCCCAAAGTACTTGAGAACCTCTATTCAATTACAAATCGTAGGCTTGAAAAAGATCTTCCTCTATTTGGAGAAAACTCTCTTGTTGATGATGTTGAAGTCTTAATGGGAAAGATCGCACTGGCTATCACAAGTGAATTCTTTATCGAACACGATTTTAAAATTCAAAAAGAAGAAGTCACTAATTCTAAAGCTGACTGTGATAGCTTTTATTACTTTCAAAAATTTCTGATTGCCGAACTAACAAAACGTATGAATTATGGGCCAATGTGGAAGTACCTACCAACATTGAGTAATCTTCGTTTTTCTAAATTTATCAAAGAAGGTAAACAATTTGTTCGTCAAAAAGTTGAAAAAGGGACATCTAGCTATACCCTAATTACTCACTTAAAGAATCAAGGCCTTGATACAGAAGCAATTATTGGACAAATTTATGGACTGGTTGGAGCATCATTTGAGTCAACAGCAGTTTCTCTTACGTGGGCCCTTTACTTTCTTGCACAAAACGAAGAACTTCAAAATGAATTATATAAAGAATTGAGTACATTAGATCTGAGCAATTCAGACTCTATCATTAAAAATCAGCTACTAGAAAACTATGTGGCAGAGACATTGCGTTTAAGGCCGGCCTTCCCTATCTTATTTAGAGAGGCCGCAGAAGATGAAGAGTTAATCGATGGAGATATAAGCTTTAAGGTAAAAAAAGGAACAATTGTCTTTTCTCTACTTGGTAAAATCCTTAATAATCAAGAGATTTGGGGAGAGGATCATAACCAATTTAATCCTCACCGATTTAATAATTTATCTAGTGAACAAAGAAAGGCCTATATACCGTATTCGACTGGAACGCGCACTTGTCTTGGACGCGAGATGGCCAGTATTGAAGTAAAGCTCATTCTTGCTCATATTTTAAGAAGTTATCGTATAAAAGCGGCCTGTGATCTAAGCAAAGTGAAGCCAAAGCAGAAATTTGTATTTAGTAGTGACCGCGAAATTTCTTTAGAATTTATCCGTCGATAATTTTATTTTATGTTAAGATTAAGGAGTGAAATACTTCCTAATTACCTTACTATTTCTCAATTCATTTGCGGCCCAGAATCTGAGTCGAAAAGAAATTGATATCAATAAAGATGGCAAAGTCGATCGTATTGATATTCGTCGTGGAAAAGAACTTATTGAAATCCAAGAAGACCGAAATGGTGACGGTAAATTTGAATTTATTACTAAGTTCAAACTAAAAGGTATCTACAAGCAAACTCTTCAAGATATCAATGGTGATGGAAAAATCGATCGAAAGGTTAGCTATCGAAAGCTAAATGATTCACAATTTCAGGCAACAATCGAGGTTGATAAGGACTTCGATGGAGTCTTCGAAATCAAATATAAAAACACACAAAGCCTTATTCAAAAACAAGAATGTCACTTCCCCCAAGCAAAGTCTGTTATAGGTGAACTATCTTCTCTTGTTAATAAAGTGAGCGCAAGCTTTGATGACGGTTTCCTCCCAACTGATTTTGGGTATCGAATTGAAAATGCTTGTCTTTCAAAATGGGGACAGGACTTTCCAAATTTTTTAAGGAGCTCAATTGATGACGGCATTGCTTGTTTAAAGAAATTAGGTAAGGACCTAAAGAAGCCTGTCGGTTCAACTCGTATTGCTTATGAACTTGAAGAGCTACTAAAGAATAATGAAGTCACGATTATGTGCACCGATAAGTCAGATGATCCAGCTTACTGGGAAGGCACCCTTGCCTATGCTTCAGTTTCAGAAGAAACGCAAGCGACCTTCGGTGGCAAAGTAAAGCATCCTTATATGGCCATTAACCCAAGTCAGCCATCTTCTTTAGAATTCACTCCAGAAGGAGACGCTGAAAGAAAGGAGCTTAGAAAAACACTCTTTCATGAACAGCTCCATAACCTAGGTTACTCTCATGGAGAAGGATTCGAGTTTTCGTATGCTTGTGAAGACTGTTGCTTGTCTTATAAGGGAGACGAGGAGAATGCACGAGTGGATGCCGCTTGTCGTGTTTGTCAGGGTGATTATGTTAATGAAAACGATATTCGCTATGTAAGAGACTTTTTGGATTATTCAAAACAGGCCTATTTAACAAGAAATGGAATAAGAGCAACAATCAATTATATTAAAGAAAATCCAGGAAGCTTAGAGGCCCAGGCCCTATTAGCAAGTTCGCAAGGTGAGTACTTTAATCCTATAGGTCTACACTTATCGACTCTCATTATTTCTGATTGGGACAAGAAAATGTATGGCAATGAAATGGCAAATGATCTTATTGATAAAATTGAAGCGGATAGCTCTGCTGATTACGTGGCCTACCCTTCTGGCCGTGTTGTTGCATCGATTTTTCATGAAGCGTATATCAAACAAGATCCTCAACAAACGCTTAATCTCTTAAAAGATAATATTGAGTCGATCAAAAAAAATCTAAGTAAAAGAATGAATGACACTGATTTGTACAATGATTATTATGCATCTAATGTAAAAGATTCTTTAAGTATCATTATCGATGATCTATACTTAAATGATCACCTAGGACTTGGGACTAAGCATACTCTTGAGCTCCAAAAAATTCGTGACTCTCTAAAAAATGAAGAAGATTATTACTAATGTCACAAAATAAAATACTAATCTCGTTGTCAGCTGTATTCATTATTATCATTGCTGTGGCCATTGGCTTTGGTAAATATAAAGAATACGTAGACTCTCAGCTACTTGATCTCAATATTTTTAAAGATTCTGATGAAAATCAAATTGCAGACTATGCACAAAGGCCATTGGAAGAGCTATTAAAGGAAGCTTCAGCTATGGATATCAGTGCAGAATCTAAATTACTTTTAAAGTCTTCACTTAAAAAAGTAATCGCTTCAATTGAGGACTTATACACAAAGGATAATGAGCAAACAAATACTGATTCTGTTAAGGCCTTGCGATGCTTTTACCGTGAGCTTATGTATATGCAAAAAGAATATCAATTAGATATGTACTCACTTATGCCTTTAAAGAAGCAATGGGATGAGATTCAATACCCAAATGGAGCGTCAAAGACATTTCTTCAAAAGAAGATTGGAAGGATCGGTGTTAAGGCAAAAATTAATAATCAATTCTGTTTTAATCATGGATTTGCTTCTAAGCTCAGAGCTGAACCAGAGTCTAAGAACTTTAAAGGCCTATTTAATGGGTTAAATATTCTTAAAAGAGTTCTTTAACCGTTGTCTAAATTCTTTCGTGCCCGATGAGTTTCTTATGATTAAGTATCTCACTCTCCTTATATTTATGACTTCTTTTATCTTGGTTTCGGCCTTCTCATGCTCGAGTAATGAGAAAGAAAAGGCGGAGGAAACGGCCAATGAAATAAAAAGAAACCCCAGCTCCGAAGAGCTCTCTGATTATGAAAGACTTGATCAAAACTGGCGTGATAGGGGAATTGAGGCCCGCGATAATCTTGGGATGATTGAGAATCGCTTTGGGCAACAAGATATGTGTATCAAGGATTTTGAAAGAGCATTTTACTACTTTGCAATTCCAGAGCATGCTTATGTGTTAAAAGCAAAGCAGGCCACAGGTATGGTCTATACCTTCAATATTTTACATGGAAGCGAGCTTCGCGATGATCCAACATTTCTAAAGATGACGATGGTAAATTTCTACTACGATACCAAGGGTGCTTTAATAAAAGTCGATGTGCCCATCTTGGCCCGTGGTTGGAGAATGCAAATGTCTTCTAAAACTCCCAATGGTTTTATGATTGATAATTCGAAATGTTATTACTTTATCAATATAAATGATCCTTTTGAGTCTGGTGTTCTTTCGGTTAAAAAAGAAGGTAAGGATATATAGATTCTTTAGGCTTCTAATAATATACGCAGTTATAAATTAAGAATTCTTAAATACTGACAATGTCCTCAATTGGCTAGGCTTTTTGAATGAAAGCTCAACTCTTAATATTTCTTGTTAGTTTTAGTACCTTTGCTCTGGAAGTCGATAGCTTCACTCATCGCCAACAGGCCTATGAGAAGGCCGATGCCTTAGACAAAGTTAACGCCTATGTTAATGATAGAATCAGGGACGCTGTGGCCGAGGCCAATCATGCAGATAGGATTTTTAATCAAACATGTAGCTCCTATACCATGCGACGTAAGGTTAAGAAAAAACTAGTGGCAAGCTTTAAGGGATTCTTTGTTAGTGCACCCATTCAACGCTATATCGACAAGGGAAGAATTGGAAAAGAGTACTTGGTAAAAACCAAAAAAAGTGAATCGATCTTTCGCTACATTCCTCTTATCTATAAGCCAATTTTAAACTTAACGCCTTACTCTCCGTTACTTAAGGTCAATGATGCTCTTATTGGAAGTGATAAATTTAGTCATCTGTTTAATGTTGGTTATCTCTACTTTCGAAAACTCGAGCATGGCCTATCTATTAAAGAGATTATTCACTATGGAAAGAATGCGGAAAATATCATTTGGGGTGGCTTCTTTAATGGAATTATTTCTAACGGTGATCTGGTCGCAAATTTCCAAGGTATGCGCTTTTATCAAGTTCTCTTTGGCAAGGGAGTCGATCCTTTGACTCAAGAAGATCTAGAAGGCACGGCCGTTATTAAATGTATCGATGGAAAATTTGAGGCAACTCGTGAAATTGATATGGCCGACTTTGTTGATGATGGTATGGATGAAGGAGTAAATTGCAATACTTATACTTCAAAATTTATGCGCAAGAATATCAAGAAGGCCATGGATCAAATTCCGATGTCGTGTCCTGTTGTAAGTGATCAATGTCTTGCTGTAGGCGAAAAGTATGCGGCCTTTAGTAAGTACCTTGTTTACGATGAGTGTCGCTAAATATTGGCAGAATTTTTTTAGATAACGAATTTCTAGAATTAAGAGAAGCTTTGGCCATCTCATCTAACTATCCTAATTTTAGAATGAAGTCGCTACTTTGCAAATTTTAACAAAACACAATTTTGAATAAAGTCTTTCTCATTTAATAATTGTTTATGTAGGGAGAATTTATGAATAAAGCACAAAGACCGACCAATGTTCTTATGTCGGGTATTGGTGGAGTATTTGGTTTTGTCTGTGCAAAGTATCTTGGCCTCACGCCAATGATTCCGTTCTTGCTAATGATTCTTTCATTTGTCTTGATTGTCTTCATACATAATAGGCTTGAGCCAAATGAAGCCGAAAGATCTGATAAAAATCAAATCACAAAATGGCGCTTAATATGTGCTTCAATATTAACTGGCCATTCACTTTGGGCGGCTATCGCATTTATCATTTTATTTTTTCAAGGGATGAAGCCTAGTTTTGAGTTCTTTGTCTCTGTCGTCATGATAGCAGTTTATATGAGTTTATGTGTATGTCTTGTTAAGTTTAGAAGGCCACGCATAACGACCGCCATGACAATATTAGCAGCATTAGTTTTTATGGCCTTAAACCTGACAAGTCTCAATGAGCTCCGTTATCAAGCATTCGCACCGTTAATTTATCTCCACAGCTTTGTGCGAGTCGTTTTAATCATCTCAGGAATCAGGCTTATGTGGTTATTAGATGTTGATGAGCGCATGAATCAGCACCAGAAAAGTTCAGATGATAAATTTAATGTCGCTTAAAAATATTTACCGTGACAAATTTTGATCTCGAAAACATGACATGTTTTTATGTTTAAGGTAACATGTTTTGTATCTGGGCATAATTGGAGTTATGCCTACATATAAAAAAATAAAATTCGACGTGGGGAAAAATTGATATATGACCCATGTGAATGATAAAATTAAAATAAGCAAGGAGCGCTTATGAAACAGCTTAGATCCCTGTCAGGAAGGACATCTCAAGCATCGACACCTTTAATCGATAATACAAAACCGACATATGATGAATACGATATGATTGTTCTCTCAAGTGGGGCCAATCAAAGTGAGTACGCGCACAAGCATACAAATGACGACGTTATTCACAAGACACTGATGATTAAGTCAAAGTATATCTCTTGGGCCTATGATCTTGTGGCCTCAAAAGTTACGAGAAAGAAGCCTGGTCTTGGAACAATCTTAAAAGCATTAGTTGAGCAATATGATAAGGAGCTAACTCGTAAGAAGAGGCTACTGACAAAACTTAGAAACCTCTTTGATCTTATTATTGATGATACAGAGCTCTTGATCTCTAATAAGAAACATGGCCGTATCTCACAGGCCCAGCACTACCAAGATCGTGTGCTTAAAGGGCGCCATATCTTTAAGAGACTTCACTTTGAATTTATGTTTGATGAGGATGATCTTCTAGAGGCCTTTACAAAGAAAGAATTGGCCCAAATTAACACTTGGGTTATCTCGCCTAAGGAGAACCTTCTAGAAGCACTCGAGTCATGGTCTAAGAGCTATAAGCATACAGTGGATAAAGGATCATTTCAGTAATGGTTGGGGTAAGCTATTCAAGATCAAGGGCCATAAGGCCAGCTAGGTCTAATGCTAAAATTAATGATATCTTTGAAGACTTTCTAACCAAGTCTAATTCGGCCCACACTAGAGATGCCTATAGACGTGATCTTAAGAAGTTTCTAACGTTTCTAAAAGGATTTGAGAGCTTCTCAAGCCTATCTGATGTTTCCCAGAGGCATATCTCGGCCTACCGAGACCATCTTCTAAAAAACGAAGAATTAAAAGATGCCACCGTGGCAAGACATCTGTCGTCCATAAAGCGCTTCTTTGATTTCTTAGTTGAAAAAGAGCTTTGCTACAAAAATCCTGCAACTGGAGTCTTTCGCCCAAAGGTCGTCATGGAAGTTAAAACCAATGATCTTAGTGCATCTGAAGTTATGGACCTCTTTGAAAGTGTGAATCAAAACAACCGCGATGGTAGCTATAATCTAAGTGGTGTTCTTCACTATACGATTTTAAGAGTGATGTTCTATACCTTACTTAGGAAGTCGGAATTAATTGCACTTAAAGTAGGGGACTTTGCTAGTGATAATATTGGCAACTATCTTCATGTACGAAGTAAGGGTGGCAAGAAGCAGAAGGTTTATATCTCTGATGAAACCTTCGGTGATATCAAGCACTATATGGAAGTCTTTAGAGTTCGCCGTGAATTTCTTGAAAATGAGCCTTTGTTTACCTCTGGCCGTAAGTCTCAGGAACTTAAACCTCTTAATCGAAATACTATTGATCAAATCTTTCAAAAATATGCCAAGCTTGCAGGAATCAAGCATAGGATTTCGCCCCACTCATCACGTGCGACAGGCATTGGTAATCTCTATGAGAACGGAGCAAGCCTTGAGGATCAGGCAACGTATGCGAGGCACTCAGACCCGCGTATGACTTTTTTGTATAATAAGCGTCGAAAAGAAAAGATTAATGAAATTGCAAATATTGTGAATTATCTCGATGATAAACAAGAAGACGAAGAAGCCTCGAACTAAAGTCGAGGCCTTTAATTTATTAATTATTTTTCGTAACCGCGTGCTTCAATTTCTGCTCTTACGATCTTTTTAAAATCATATGCATCAATTACTCCGCCGTAAACAACTGTGAAGTATCTTGGATTTGATTGTAACTCTCTAAATGTTACAGGATCTCTTTTTCCGTTTAGAGCTGCTTGAAGAAATGTTTTATAACCTCTTGACTCAAGGTACGCAATACCTTCCTCAGTTAAAACTGTATTTCTCTTATACCCTTCACAAAGTGACCTGCTTTCATTTAGGTCCCTTAATACATCAAGGAATTCTTCATTCGAAATTTTAAAACGTCTTGCAACTGAGCGTTTAAATTTTTTAAAATCTTTTTTATGGTCTTCACTATTTTCATTCATTGTTGATACAAATCTCTTATAGAACTTATAAGTTCCTTTGTAATGAATCGACTTGTAAAGAACAATTGGTGATACCAATACTGCAGCAAGTGGCGATACAATAATTGAGTATGCATCTCCACTTGCCAATAGAAATTCGAACATATCTTTATACTCACTGCCCATAACTGCTAAGACATTCTTAGAAGCTTTTTCATTGTGTTGAATTGTGATGTTTTCATAAATTCCTACACAATTTGCTGAAACAGATGCTGAAAGTGTTGATACTAGTGCAAGTGCTAATAATAATTTTCTCATGTTTTTCTCCTCGTTTTTATAATCATGTTTTGTTTTGTTTGTTTTTGCGTGAGGACAAAGTAATCGATAGTTGGATTTTACTCATTTACATGAGGTGACGTTTTGAAAAAGTGTGTAAGCTTTACACTTTTTTAAGAATTTTTAAGTACTTAGATGTTTATAAGATCCCGATAAATCCTTCATGTCATACCTAGATCTATGTAGTGAATACAAGAAATCACGTGAGCTCTTCTTCAAGACTCACGACGATGCCTCTCATTTTGCAACAATCCTATTTAAAGGTTTTAAAAATCATTTAGGAATTGCTGAGAATGAGTATGACTTAATCAAGCTTGTCCCAACGATTCAGTTTAGTGAAGAAGACGAAGGAGAATATTTTTCACCTATTGATGAGGACGTTTCCTATACACCTCACGGGGCCGTAAAGCTTGCTGAAAATGGTTATTGGATTTTTTCTATCCTACTTAGACTTCACATGGATGGTAATAAAAGCATACAACCTGCAGAGAATATTAAGTTCGACTTTAGCTATAAGAAAGTACAGGAGACGATTTACTTTAAGTATGTGCAAGATAAGCCTGATATGCAGATCAAGTCCCAAGAGTTAGAAAGCTTCTTAGCGGAGAGTGTGTATCCAGAAATGGAGAAAACAGTGGTGGACTTCTATCGTAGCCAAGTAAAGTTTTTTCAACATGACAGAAGTCTAGAACGAAAGATTGGGCTTATCCCATGAGTGAAACTTAGAAAATTGGCAGCTTTTTCCGCTTTAGTCGCTATCAAAGACAACTCTCCTGTAACACAAAATTTAAGGCCAATAAATATTCCAATTACTTAGCTTCGTAACTTTAAAAGAAGCTAAAGCCGTCTTATTATCATTATGAATTGATACTCTAGAACTCTAAACGAGGTTAAGATTAAGTTATTGTTTTATTAAGGGGGAGTTCTTGAAATATACAAGATTATTTGTATTTGTTGCGATTATTATCTTAGGACTTAGCTCATGCTCAAATCCATCTCGTAGGCCACTTGAAGTTTTAGATCACGAAAGACTTATTAATGTAACTGCTTATCGATCTTTTTCTATTGATTATTTTAGAATGTTGGCCAATGTGAAAAATCAGTATTCGCAAATCCCTGTTTCAAAATACCCCGAGCTTAAAAATAACCCGGCCTATTTATATTATAGTACTTTGGATGCCGATAAATTATATGCAAAGTATAAGCAAAATCTCAAGTCAAAAACGAAAAGGGATGAGACTTATAGTTTCGCTTATAAGCTAAGTGATTACCCTGCTTGGAAGAATTATGATCATAAACGAAACTTCTATAATAACGTGAATACGAATGAGATTGTTAACAGCTTCAAGAAAGTTGATCAAAAGGCAAACAAGAAAAAAATTGCATATGCAAAAAAAATCCAAGAACTAGAGCTTTCTTTTAGTGTTGCTGATGAAATGCTAAAAAGAATGACTGATAAGATTCCTGAATACGAAACAAAAACATTTCTAAAGATTAACTTCTCTAGCATGATGAAGGTTTCGAGAGAAATTTCGTTACCGTATTACTTTCTTGTCATCAAAAATATCAAAGATGAAGACATAGAGAAAATTATCAAAATCTATGAAGGTCCAGAGTTTAAACTCTACAAGAAGGTTTTAATTGATACGATCATAACTGACCTGGATGAATATAAGAAAAAGGGACAAAGAAATGAAGTCTAAGCTGCTACTTTTTATCATATTATTTTCATCACTATCTTGTGCAACAAAGAAGCTGAGCGCTGAAAATGAGGCCCGCTATAAACGCGATAAGAGTCGCTATGCAAAGATTTTGGTCATCCCACGCTATTATAATGGCAATGCTGATGGGAAACGTAGTACGAAGCCTCTTGGTGTTTCGCTAGGACTTAATCCGGTCGAGCTTAAGGACTTTGAAATCTGTAGCTTAAAAAGTTGTAAGAATAGAAAGGAAAGTCGCAGGCTTAAGATCACAATAGAGGTCTATCAAGAGGCCGGTCCTGCTTCATTCTTATCTGCTATGACTTTAACAGTTATACCGGCCAAGGAAACCATATGGCTTAGGGCCACTACAATCGTTGAAGATGCTAAGGGCAATGAAATTGATCGCTTTAGTGTTGCCGACGGACTCGAAACTTATTTTCAGCTGTTCTTCGCTTTCGCTATGCCGTTTCAAATCAACCCGTCTGGTGAGGTTGTGAACAATCTAGTCGAGCGCAGTCTAAAGGTTGCGTATGATAAGAAGCTTATTTAGTTAAAGGGGGCGCCCCTAAAGTAAAAACTTACCGATTAAGACCTGTCCGAAGATTTGGTTATTAATACTAAGTTGAATGACTCTATTATTAATAAGGCGACATTCATCACATGCGTAAAGAGCTTGCTGAGTAAGCAGGGATATAAAAATAGGTAATATTAATTGTCTCATAAATCTTGTGTAATTGTGTTGTTCTAATTCTCTATAGTTAGATCGAAAATGTAAATGAAAAAGCATCTAGCTGTACGAGTAGTTATGTTAAAATATAGGAATGAAAAAAGTATTATTTATTTGTTTCGTTTTCTTTTTCAATGACAACGCTTTTGCAACAGCATCTGGGCCAGACTTCCTTGAGGTTGAAATCAAAGGCAAGAAACAGGTCGTGAAGAATCTTGGGTGCTATAAAAAGATCTGTAAGGTTTTATATAAAGATAAAGAGTACACTTTTCCCATATCAAAGACACGAGAGGCCACAGGGCCAATGGCCCCTACATTTGACTGTCAAAAAGCGACGTATAAGGCCGAAACTCTAATTTGTGAAAAAAGCGAACTTGCTAATCTTGATCGTCATATGGCCATCGTCTACAAGGATTCAATCCGAGTCGTGAAAGGTCTTGATATTGACTCTAAGTCCGAACTAAGGAGACTTAAGGCCATGCAAAGGGGCTGGGTCAAAGGACGTAATGATTGTTGGAAAGCAAGGGATCTCTATTCTTGTATTGAGCATAATTACAAATATAGAATCTCTTATCTTCAAACCAAATGGGAGCTTCTAAAACCTCATGAAGCCTATGGCCTTATTTGTGAGAAAAACCTCGCTGAAGTCGTCATAAATAGCTATAAAACGAGCTACAATAATTCGATTAAGGCCGAATATGGTGACAAGTCTTTTGTTCTAATTGAGAGTAAAACCAAGAATGAATATATTGGCGATGGAAAGGCCATCACTGTTGATTCAAGAAATGGTTTGATTTCAAAATCGAGCTTCGTTCAATGCAAGGATTGGACAAGGGTTAAAGTCACAAAATAATAAAATCGTACGCTTATCAAGTGATTCTCTAACATTCCTTAATATAGCGTTATTGCTTACAATTGAGGTCGTTTAGACCGATATGGTGCTTACAAATATTAAGGGAGAGTTATGAAAATTATGAAATTAATGACAATTGGCGTTTTAGTATTAACTGCTATTTCTTGCTCATCAATTCAACGTGTAAGTTCTAACACTTATAAGTGTGAGGCAAATGCTATTTTTGGATCATGTGAAGAGAAAATGAAACAAAGCTGTCCAGATGGTTATAAAGTTGAATCGCAGGATACATCATATGGTTTTGGTGGACACAAGGATACAATCTATTACAGTTGTCTTAAGTCATAAAAAATGGCCACAAAAGTGGCCATTCTTTTTATATTTAAAAACTGTTTAAAGTTTACTAAAGTTTCTTTGCTGTACAAGTAAAGCTAGCTTTCTTATTGTTTTTGTAAGTTAGTTTAACAGTATCAACGTCCATCTCAACCGTAACTTTTTCGATTAAGCTCTTTCCAAGTCCTAACATATTCCCACACTCAGTTTCTTTGTATTCAAGTTTGTTGTTTTTGAAAGTTGTTTTATATCTATATGAGCAACCACCAAATACACCACGCTCTTTTACTTTTTTCTCTCCATCATTGATAAAATTGAAAGTCGTGCTATTAAGTTCTTCTTCGTTTTCATCAAATGATGTTAGATAAACGCTCTTTAAGTATGGGTTGTATGTCCATTCATCAGCTTCGCTAGGTCCGCTAAATTCAAAAGATGCAATGTTGCAATTTGATCCAGAAACAACTTCGTACTTACCAATTAGATCGTTTAGTCCTTCGTTTGCAAAAGTTGATACAGATGCAACTAATAGAATGCTTGTAAAAATAGTTTTCATAATTCTCCTTAAGTATATTTGTTTTTTTGGGATAATTAGCAACAAGCATTCTCATTGGCACTTGTAATAATTTAAATGGATAATTTTTACAAGCTCAAGTAAATATTAAATATTTTGAATTAAATAACCGGCTTAAATCTTACTTCATCAAGAACTTTGTTTAACTCTCCAGTAATGAAATCTTGATTTAGTGTACTTTCAAAAAGGATGTAATCCTTAGGTTTAAATTCAACTTTATTGTTAATCTTAACTTCTTTCGTCTCGACAGCGCCGCCTTCGTATGACATCTTCTTCACTTTAAAAGCGAAATCGAGTGAAAGAATATTATCAATACAAGACATTCCTAGATTCATGGTCTGAATACTTGTCCAGTCTTTGATGTCAGGCGGAGTGATTTTTGCTTGAATCATTCCGGCCTTATTTTTAAGGGGCTTAAATTTGAATTTAAGAAAATTTTCAAAGATTTCAATGAAGCTCAAAATATTCTTATTTGGAAGGATATCAAGTTGAAGATGCCCACACTCAAATGGTGTATCAATATCTCCACAGATAACATAAAGGGAAGTGGCCTTCTCAGTAATAAGGCAGTTTTCAGCTAGTTTAAAGTTAAAACTTGTCTGCTCTCCGCTTGCTTCAACTGTTTCAATAACTTTAAATGCCGCTTCGTCCTTGGCCTTAAACTTCTTTATATTCACTTCACACAGGTGGATGCCTATTTTTAATAGATTGGCTTCACCATGGGCCTTAATCGTAAGCTCTCCATTAATCTGGTCGCCCTGGGGCCAGCTCTCGCCAGCAAGCTCTAAATTCAACTCTAATGGTTTTAAGAAGAAAGTCCCTCTCATAATATATGCCTTTTCTTTATGTAGGTTAAAAATACTATTCTACTGTATATAGAAGGTAGACGCCACCTGAATACAAATTGTTATATCCAATTATGTTTGTTGTAAATTTTAATGTGAATGGTTATAGTAAGATTGATTTTATCAGGGTGGTGCTTTTATGAATATAAAAAGAATAAATAATGAAAACTTTGAATCTGTCGTATCTAGTGAAAGAGGCGTTTTCGTTATCAAGTTTTATTCTGATACCTGTGGCCCATGTAAATCAATGGCACCTGTCTTTGAAGCCTTAAATGAAAAAAATCCAGAAGTGAATGTTTATGAAGTAAATACCATGGAGAGTCCTGAGATTGCGGATCACTTTGGTGTTCGTGGAGTTCCATACACGGCCATTTGTGAAAACCGAGAAGTTCTTTATGACTTCACAGGACTTACACCCCTAGGGGAAATTCAATACGTGATAAACAATATCAACGATTCACACTTTCGTTTAACAGGTGAGTTTAAAGTACCGGAGACAAAGAAGAACTACTTCTTTGAAGCAATCGTAATTAGTTTACTAGCAGTCTTTGCTTTAGCTATCTTTTTTGCGTAATTTATAAGGAGCGAAGGTAAATCTTATTTTACGTATTTACGGTGGGTTAATGTTTTTCTCAAATTAATTGATAAAATTAAGCTGAAATATCTCTCTTGATTGTGTTAAAATTCATAAGGTGAGGCAGTGCTACGAACACTGCCCCCAAAGACTAGTTAATCCATTCAAGAATCAGAACGACAAGTTCTAAAACGAGAATGATTAATCTAATCACCCTTATGAAGTCCTCCATAACTTCTCCTTTAACCTAAAGGGCCTCCTTCATTAGAGGCTGAGAAACACGGTGGACTTCATTTATCTAATTGAATCAAGACGAAAATCGAAATTAAATGTTGTTGTAACTGAAGACTAATTCATTTATGGAATTATGCTCTTAGAAGGAATAGAGGCATTTTCTTTATGCACGGTCAATGAAAAGTCGCATGGAATCAATAATTAAAATAAGATGATTAGGGGAATATAAACTTTTCATTAAGTTTACTAAGCAACGAGAAGTTTGCTACTTATTGCTTATGAAATCTATCATTTTCACCTTTTTCTCCATTCTTTTGGCCACGCATTCGTTTGCTGCAAATGATTGTACTGATCTAAGTGACGACTGTGCGTATTACAGCTGTATAGAAAAAGAGCGAGTATGTGGAAAGCGTGGTTATCCCTTGGCCTTTGGGCAAAAATATTGCAATAAATTCGATTCTAGGGTTGAGAAGTTTTCTGAAGATGGTAGGAAGTGGATTCAGGATGTTAAGGCCTGCCTAATCTCGGGCATGAATGACATTTCTTCTGAGTCTAGTTGTCGAGAGTTTAAGAAAACTGCCATCTCTCACCACGTTCCTTGTTATCTGAGTGCAGGCTACTGTGAGCTTAGCAAAGAAGATAAGAAGCAGGTTATAAAAATTGTCAGAGCATCGGCCTGGAGACTTGATATCATTCTTGCTGGCTACCAAGTTATTTCAAGCTGTTTAAATGATTGATAATTGCTCTTTTAAGCACTTAATCCACGCCTGTGCATTTCGTGAAAGAAAGTGATTCTTCTTTGTGACAAGCTTAAGAGGGAAGTGAAATGTCCCCTTTGGATATAATCTTTTAAGCTCTTTTGCCTTGATTTCTTTTTCAACCATAATTGACGGAAGGATTGAAACCCCAAGGCCTTGTAAGACCATTTCCTTGTGTGACGTTAAGCTGTTTGATGAGATTGTAATCTTAACGTTTTTATAGTCCTTATTCATCTTAGAAATTGTCGGGTATTTCTTCGTTGTCACATCATCTACTTCACGTGAGCCAATGAATGATCGTATAACGTCCAAATTCTTATGTTCAGAGGCCTTAATAACTAAATCATAGGGGATTGATGCAATTTCCTCCAATTCAAGTTTGTGGGCGTATTTGGCCATCTCTGGCGTATGAAAAAAGAGTCCAAATTCAAACTCTCCGTCTTCAATCTTATTAAATAAATCAGATGAGAAACTTGTAAAACACGCTGGTTGTACCTGCGGATATTCACTAAGGAATTCTTTTAAGATTCCTGGGACAAAATGTGCTGAGATCGGCTCACTAGCACAAAATTTTAAAGGGCCTGAACATTCAAATTTTCCGTCACTTGCGATATTTTCGATATCTTCAACTGTTTTAAAAATAAGGTCACATTTGGCATAGATCTCTTGGCCAATATCAGTAAGGGTCGTCTTTCTCTTTTCACGGTTTAAGAGTTTCACACCAAGCTGATCTTCTAATAGGGCCACTGTTTTACTAATCGATGGTTGCTGGACGTAGAGCTTCTTAGACGCCTTTGTGAAGCCTCCATACTTAGCGACATAGTAGAAATGTTTCAAATGACCTAATTCCATAAGACTTCCTATTATTCATATTAAGAATGATAATTATGTTTATTATATATTATATCTATTGAGTGGTTTCAACTATAAATACTTCAACTTGTAACTAATAGGAGAGTTTATGAAGGTTTTGGCCGCTTTATTTATTGTAAATTTAATAACTTTTACGAATGCATATGCATCAGGCTGTTTTGGTTATAATGAGTATATAGTTTCAATTAGACCAGCGTATCTCACAACGGCCAAAGTCTATCGTGAAAGCCTGCTGATCAAGAGCGTCTACACTAATGTTTCAAATATCGTATTTTGGGCACAAGTTAATGATGAAAAGGTCTTCTTTCAGTCGAAATTTATGGAGCCTTCGTTAGCGCAAAAAGCTTATGATTTCATCACTAACAGATTAAATGAATCACTGGAGTTGATTGCACAATTTAATGAAGTAGAATTTGAAATCTATGATGACTGTGATGATTACCGCGAATATGTCACACGAAACCAATACGTAATGAATATAGATTTCAATGGATATACTGCCATTGAGTTTAAGAATTTGTAGGGGAGACAGGCCGTTAAATATATAGACATAGCTAAAAACATTACAAATATGGCCTTTGGTCAGACTACGAGAAATATCGTTCGATTGATGTGTGTAAGTAGAAAGAAATTAAATTTTAAACGATATATTTAAGGCAGAGATTTTTCTCTGCTTTTTTTATCACTAATAAAGCGCTCTTGGTAAGGAGAGTGGTCGTATATTAATTAAACAACACCAGTAAAAGCTTCAATAGATATCATTGTAATCAAGTAATACGCTATTATTTAACAAAATTGAGGAAGTTATATGTCTAAGTTGTTAAAAATTCTACCATTACTTACGCTTGCTATTTTAAGTACTGGCTGTGGAAAAGATAGCGTCAATACTAATTTAAATCAAATTATTGAAGGTAATAGTGTTATAGGTAAGGATGATAGAAGAGTAAGTGCAAATAATCTCCCCCGCAGTTTAAGCAATAGAGTTGGCCAGTTAGTTTCAACAATTCCCTTAAGGAATTCTATTAGTACTTCTACATGTACAGGTTCTCTCATTGCAGATGATTATGTTATTACGGCCGCTCATTGTATTATGAGTCTGAAAATATACATTAAGACTGATACTATTTTTTATCCAGGGCAGCTAACGAGTGAAAGTACGCCCGAAGGTGGCTTCATTGTTACTCAAGCCTATATTCTAAAGGAATATTTCGAAGAAGATTTAGAAACAGTAAATCCTAATACTGATATTGCGATCTTAAAAATCAAAAAGAACTCTCGGGGCGAATCTGCTGGTAGGCTACTTGGTGAATTTCAGATGACAGCTGATGGACCCACAAAAAAGACTGATGAAATTCTGACAATTGGTTATCCTGGTGATCTAATAATAGGAACTCAGTACTTTCAAAAAGATTGTAAGGTTAATAATCGTTTCTTTAATAGAAGTAGTATTAAGTTTGAGTGTGATACTTATTTAGGTCAATCTGGAGGGCCACTTCTTAGATATAACCAAAATTCTCATGATTATGAAGTATTTGGTATCGTTAGCTCAGAGTTGCCTTCGATTAATCTTGGTGCAAAGATCACAAACTCTAGACTCGAAGACTTTCAAACAATCATAAATGGTGGAGTTCCTGATAAAAAATGGATGAAGTTCACTATCAAAGGAAAGTAATTATTATAGGTCGTATTTATCTACTTCAATAAAAATAGTATCACTCTCTAAATGTTTATCATTAGGAGAGTGTTTCATGAAAATTATGCAATTTTCTATAGTTACAATTTCATTACTGTTTTCGATGCGTATCGTAGCACAAGACAGTTGTTCAAGTGTAAACGAGGTAACGCAGGAACAATTTGATTGCTCAATTGAGATCCTTAAAAACACAACAAGTAACACGAAACTTTCCCAAGTAAAGGCGCTAAATCTTTGCCGAGAATATTCACTAGATATTGAAAATATAAAGTGTGGGGTAGATCTATCACCACGAGATATTAAAGCGGGTATTGAATTATGCTTAAATTACACACGTGATCAACTAGAGTGCGGAAAAGACCTGAATAAAAAAGTTTCTAATTTAAATATCAAAGAAGCTGTAAGCTACTGTGCAAGCGAGGGCCAAGAAGATATTAATTGTTCATTAGATTTATCTGATAATAACTCAATATGGATACCTAATTCATTTAAGGATAATTTAGCAACTTGTAAGAAGTATTCAGGTGAAACTATTGAATGTGCAGTTACGACGAGCTCACTTCTTTCGACTTACGGTTTTAATTACAATCTAATGTTGTGTCATGAGTATGATTATGAAACAGTGAAGTGTGTCGGAAATATCTCTAACGAATCATCATTTGGAAAACTTATTACTCAATTTTTTGATACTGCAGCTCTTTGTAAATCACAAGGAGAGAAAGTTACCCGCTGTGCAGTTAAATATGCTGAAGATAATTCTTCGGTAACAGATTTAGTTAGTACAACAAGATTGAAAGAGAATCTGAAGAAAGGGTTTGTTCAATGCAATATGGTTACTCAGGTTCTATGATTAAAGATAAGAAGCTTTTTAAATTTTTGTTAATTACTTTTATTAGTGGTTTTCTTTGTCAGGGATTATTTCTTTATTATAAGAATAGTTTATTCCTAATTATAGCGATGTGGACTCCTGCGATTGGCCTACTGGGAGTTGGTGAAGAAGCTAAAGACGTTATTAAAAATCTAAGAGTTTTTTCTTTTAAATATATGGCACTCACGCCTATCGTTGCACTGACGCCATACATCCTGTCACAGCTAAGTTTTTATATGCTTGATTTAGGGTCATGGAATAGCGAAAGCTTTGTTTTGAGTCCCGATTTTTCCAGAATAGCTGAAGTTAAAAAGATTGGTTTAATGCTAGGGACAGGTGAGCAGTCATATTCATTCCTTGCTTTGAATCTATTTATAACAATTCTAATTGGAACTATTCCAACAACAATTATGGCCACTCTTGGAGAAGAGATTGGATGGAGAGGGTATTTACAAGATACTTTAACTAATAAGTACGGCTTTTTAAAGGGAACGATTCTCGTTGGATTGATTTGGGCATATTGGCATATTCCTGCAAACCTAGGAGGTGTAAATGGTGCAGAGAACGTTTTTCTGACTACTTTTATTACTTTCCCTTTAATTATTATTTTTATGAGCTTTGCCCTGGGGTGGTTTAAAATAAAGTCTAATTCAATTTGGGTTTGTGCTGTTTTACACGGAATAAACAATACGGTCTCAGGTATTTATCTAATAAGGCCATCTAATCCAAAAACTGGTGAGTACATTGAAATGATATTTAGCATTTTGGTTGGGCTAACATTTATAGTTATAACAATTATGCAAAATAAGAAGTCAAGCAAACAACATAGGCAAGGCCAAAGAGTTCAGTTATAGAGATTCTGCGGTAAGGGTTGTTGAATTCAAGGACTTGTAAATGAATTAAAACATTCTCTCTGCATCTTTAATCTTTTCTACAGTATGTAATCGTTCCTGATAAAAAATGGATGAAGTTCACTATCAAAGGACGGGAGTGAGACTTTAATTCAGTTAAAGGGGGCGCCCCTAAAGCAAATTTTCAAGGCGAAATATAAACTAAATTATACTCTTAGTTTTTGAATCTCTTAAAAAGCGTTGGTATTCTTTCATTATTCATACAATCAAGCGAGGTGATATGGATGACTCAAAGGACATCCTATACAAAAAACTAACATGCTTATACGAAGAACATAAACTTATGTTTACAGATGAGAAAGACTTCTGTGCTGAAATTTTCAGTGTAGCTGAATATATTCTTAGATTAAGAAAACAAAAGAAAAATTACTCAGCTGCTACTGAAAATTTAAATAATTTGAAAGAAGAAATTTCCTCTAAGTATATTGTAAATAGAGATGGGACTATATTTAGTAAAAGAAGGTCTAAGCTCTTGAGTTCGTGGATAACAAGAGCTGGATATGAGCAGTGTTCCCTAAGTCTAACAAATAATCAAAGTAAGACCATGTATGTACATCGACTAGTTGCTTTATTTCATGTAGAAAACTCTGGTAACTTTGACAGTGTAAATCACATTGATGGTAACAGGGCCAATAATTTCTACGAGAATCTAGAATGGGTATCACATAAGCAAAATCATTTAAGAAGAAGTCAGCGAAATTCTGGCGATACTTTTGGAAGTAATTTTTGTACAAGACAAAAAAAGTGGAAGGCTTGTTTACAAATTCATGGAGGCTCTTTTAAGAAACAAAAAGACGCAGATAAAAAATATAATGAATTACATAGAATAATTTATGGATATAAAGCTTTTAGAGAGTGACTTTTTCAGACGGGCTTAAGTGCTATAGGGGAAAATATTTTATATCATATAATATCAGTTATATGGGGTAAGGCCATATTATAACTTATGATAATGATTATAACCCCAATCTTTGCTGTGTTCACCTAGGCAATTTTTAACACAAGAAACGCGACAACTTGGTCGCGTAATTTATTTGAAGCTCTTAGAATCCATTTTAGAACGTCACTTTTTTCGTATTATTTCTAGCGACAGAAATTTGTTAGTTGATATAACTTCTCACATGCTCTGGCCGCTGAAAAACAATCTGACATATCACGTGAGATAAACATCTGTGATCCACATGAAAATTGGCCTAGGTCTTCAACGAAGATTTCGTGTGTTTTTTCTTCAACTAAACGGCCTTTGAAATATGCGCTCATTTTTATGATATTTTTGCCCGTGTGTAGCACAGGTTTTTTTCGCAAGTTTTTCTGCCAAAGATTCAGTGATTTTTTGGTACGTTGACTAGTCATATCGTAACGGAGAGTTTTTGATTTTTTTCTGCCTTTTTCGTCCGTGTATGACACGACGATTTTATCGGCCTCTAAATTTTGCCCCACAATGAAGTCTTCAAATCTTACGGGATATAGATGTCGTGTTTTACATCCGAAGGCCTTTACGGCCTGATTTGAGCCGTTGTCGCATTTGATGCCAACACCACCAATTAATGTCGCAGCTTCATAGGTATTTTGCACCGTATTTTCAAAATTTAGCGCGTATGAGTAACAGCTAAAAATAGCTGACAAAATGATTAGGGAAAGTTTCATGAAAAATCCTTCTTTTATAAAACAATAAGTAAGCAAAAATTATTTCATAAAAGAAGGGGATTTTTCAATCACTATTTTAGACACCAATTACGATATCATCGTCACCAGGTGCTTGTTTGATTTCAAAACATTCGACGCGGTACAGGTGGTCGTTTGACTCTCCTAGCGATTTGCGATTTTTAGCGCGGTCATAATGTCTTTGACTATATAGAACACGGGCCGAAATAGGCCATCTAGCATCTAATATATCAATTGCATGATCATCGGTTTCAACAACAGACCATTTCAAATAGCCATTTCCACCAATAATAACGTTAGAAAAAAGTGCGCGGCCATTGCCATAATCCATTAGCATTTTAAGGTCTGGACCCATGATATTATTATATTGCTCGTGAAATACTGAGTTAATTAGACGTCCAGCATAAGCACGATATGAGACTGGATTGACCTTCTTTTCAAAGATGTCTACTTGGCAACGAAATGCAATGTGATTTGTCGTTCCAAAGTCTACGGTTGCTGCGATTGTTGAAACTGCTGAAATAAGCGTTAATGCAATAGAGATTTTCGTTAAAATCTTCATTTGTCCCCCAACTGTAAATAATATTTAACAATTATTATGCAATTGGAGGCGAACTTAATAGTTAAGAAAACTTAAGATTTACTTATCTGTTGGGTTTAAATTTAGGTATAGATTCCCACGAAATAGGGTCATGGCACCACTAAGCGTATCCCCTACCTGATACTTACAATTAGTCCCTACGTAGCGCACACCTCTAAGCATAAGCTCACTCTCAGATAGCGGGTTTAAGTAGCTTCCCATCCATACATCGGGGTATTTCGTGCGAATATGACAGCCGAAATCTGTTGCTGTTACTTCGGTGATCTCAGCGACTCCTTGGGCCTCTTCATATTCATAGTCATACTGATATTCATAGCGCTCAGCTTGATATGACTTAAACCAACAATTTGGTCTTGGCTGATTTAGAAGTCCTGCTTTTAGTGTGTCCACACGGCACTGACTTTGTGGGTAATCATTAAAGATTGTCACTTTTGAAACATGATCTGACTTAGAATTGATATTGCTTCCAGGATAAATGACAGAAGCATCTCTAATGGCACTTAGGCCTCTTAGGCATGATTTATCTTGTTTGCACTCAGAAAGGTTCTCAGCGCTAATACCGGCCCTCTCAAAGTTATCAGAGCTATTTGAGGCAAAGTATTTCTTTAAGCATTCATTAGTCGCAAAATAATCCGATTGGGCCTCACTTGAGTATTTTTGAGTTGGCATCACTTTCGGATGACCACCGATAATATGGCCAACCTCATGACATGCAATAAGGGCAAAAGCATCTTTTGTAAGCTTGTTTTTGCGAACAAACTCCCCGTGAAAACTAAAGCGCACAGATTCAGAGTGTCTCTTATAACCAACTGATGCATTTAGGGTTTTGGATTCCCAATTAATATCGACTTGGCGATTCTTCCCCTGTGGTAAATGCTGGTCGTAGATATTTAGGACACTCTCGATGACCTCACGAAACTCTCCCTCTGAAGTGATCACACTAGAGGCAAGTAAATTAGTTGAAATTAGTGAAGTAAGTGCAAGTAGGATTGTTTTCATTTTATTTATATAGCAGATAATCTGAACGCAATGAGTAATGTTGAAATCTATATATAGTGGTGTACAGATTTTGTTGATCTTAAATAGTGCCTAAAATCCCCTATTTTGCCCCTTATATTGACTCAAATTTAACAATATTCGCTATTCCTAAGTCATATTCTTTCCCCTATAATGTGTCTAATTACTTAAAAATGCGAGGAAATATGTCAGTAAACGGCGTACCATTTATTACTTTAAATCGCTTTGAAGACGGGTTTCGTGAAGAATTCCTTTCAGGCGTTGAAACTTTATTTGATAACACACAATTTATCGGTGGACCTCAAGTTAACAAGCTTGAAGAGAAGCTAGCAGCTAAGACTGGAGCTAAGTATTCAGTTGGTTGTGCCAATGGAACAGATGCGATCCAAATTGCTCTAAGAGCAAGTGGAGTTGAAAAGAACGATGTTGTTCTTGTTCCAGATATGACGTTTTGGGCGACTTTTGAGGCCGTTGTAAACGTAGGTGCAAACCCTGCAACAGTAGACGTTAGTCGCGAAACTCTTCACTGGGATAAGGAAACTTTCAAGGAAGCAGTTGAGAAATTTAAGCCAAAGGCCGCTATTCTTGTTCACCTATACGGTTGGGCATGTCCAGATACGATGGAAATCAGACAAATTGCTGAAGAAAATGGCGTAATGCTAATTGAAGACGGTGCTCAGTGCTATGGGACGACAATCAATGGAGAGTCGATTCTAGGAACTGCTAAGATCTCAACGACAAGCTTCTACCCTGCAAAGGTTCTTGGGGCCTCTGGAGATGCTGGAGCAATCTTTTCAAACGATGAAACTCTAATTAATACTTGTCGCACGCTTATTAACCATGGGCGTACAAGTCACTATAGCCACGGCCTAATTGGTTGGAACTCAAGAATTGGTGCTTATGAAGCATTATTTCTAAACCTATCGCTTGAGCATATCGATGCTAGACTTGACTCTCGTCGTAAGGCAGTTAAGTACTACCAAGAAAATCTTCAGGGCCTACCTCTTAAGATGCAATCAGTTCCTTCTCACGTGGGTGAAAACGGTTACTGTAGTGTTGCCCTTATCGAGCCTGAGCTTAGAGATGGACTTACAGCTGCTCTTAAAGAAGCAAATGTAGGATTTGGGACAATTTATCCAGGTGCCATGAGCAAGCAAGAAGGTGCTCCTGCACACAGTGTTGGATCAATTGATCACGGTAATGCCGATTATATTAGTAAAGCAGTTTTAAACCTGCCATGTTTCGCCTATATCACGGAAGAAGAATGCGAGTACGTTTGCCAAGTTGTAAAAAATTATTTTTCAAAATAATCATACTAGGGGCCGTTATTGCGGCCCCTGCTTTTTCTAATGGGAGAACCGAAAGGATCAACGAATTAGAAAGGCAAAGAAGTAAGAGGCCAGCACCTACCAATCAAGTAGGTCTTGGAACAAGTTTCTCTTCTTCACTCTATAAAGTTGGAGATAAATTCGACATTCCTGTCGTTCCTTCAATTAATTACAATTATAAGAGATTTTCATTTCGCGGAATCGCCGCAAGCTTTCGTTTATTTCCCCTGACAAGCCTAACCCTAACTCCAGACTTCAACAAAGTCGAGGCCGAGGCCGGAACATATAACGATGGACTAAAAGAGCGTGATCGTTCTCTTGATCTAGGTCTAACATTCATTCTGCCATCTAAGTGGTTTATGACAAGATTTAGCTATACTCACGATATCAGTGGGCGCTCAGAGGCCAGCAAGTACTACGTATCAGTCTCTAAGGCATTTCCAATTGAGCCTTGGAAAGGTGAAAAGATTGTCCTTATTCCAGGTGTCACATACTCTCTGTACAGTGACAATTGGAGCCGTTACTATTTTGGTGTCTCGAGTGCTGAAGCACGCGCAGATCGCCCTGAATATACTCCAGGGGCCTCTCATCAGCTAAGTGCTAGGCTTATCCTAAATTACCCTATTGGCAAGAAATACGTGCTTAATAGCTTCTATTCGTACACGAAGTATTCTTCTGCGGTAGAAGATAGCCCCTTAACGAAAAGAGGCTATCGTGAAAGTATTTTTCTCGGTCTAAATTATATTCTTGGAGAGTCTACTCGCTAGATACTTAAATCTAGTCAAGAAACTCAAAGGCCTTCTGTGCAAAGAGTGCATCAGGTAGGATATAAAGCGTCCAGTCTGTGATATCACCATTAATAATCTTAAGGTTATTCTTCTTATAACGATTATTATATAAGCGGTAATATGGCCCAATAAAGCGCTCATCAAGTTCAGCTAAAACCCTGTGTGCATTATCTGCATAAGAGCTAACGCTACTTGGATGCTTAAGATCACTTATTCTCGTTAAGGCGTCTCTTAAGACCTTTGCAGCAGTTGCAATTTGCATAAGCTCGGCACCTGTTGTTGAGTAATTATCTGCATGAGTGTCCTCGTCATTTAAGACTGAAAGTGCATTGTAGCTATTAATAACCTTCATAAGACGATGCTTTAGTGAAAGCTTTGTGATGTCACTATTATAAAAGAGACGATCATATGCCATTAAGAAATCAGCTGGCGTCTTAAGCTTTCCATCTTTCACAGATTGAGAGATCTCATTTGCCTCTTTCATGATCAGGTAAAGCTCATGCTTATCAACTGTTGATGGATTAAAGACCATCTTAAAGTCAAAGTTTATTGTCTCACTTGGGTAATCGATCCCAATACCAATCTTGCGTCCTTTAAAGTCTTGATCTTGCACAAGAAGAAGATCCCATACAGGGCCTGCAAGGCGTGGGTTTAGTTGTAGTAAGATATCTTTTTTCGTCGTAAAGACTTTTAGATAATTATTAAGAGCGAAACCTGCAAGAGTTGCATTTCCATTTCTTTCATCTGTAGGGTTTAGCATTGGACCTGCAATCTTTAGAACAAGCTTTTTAAGGTTTGAGCCTACGATACCATTCTTTAGATTCACATCCCCTATCATGGCATTTAAAATTGATCCAAATAGTCCAGCATTCTTGGCCGTGCGACCAATTGATTCAAGCTCAATCTTAAGGAGTGTATTTCCTAAAAAGATCTCATCTTCATTCTTTTCAAGAAGATCCTTCTTATAATCCTTTAAGGCCACAGCATGAAGCTTGATTCTGGCACTAATTGATGAGCGGTTATTTTCAATAACAAAATTCTTGTCTTCGTTGCCAAAGATATTATTAAAGACTCTTGCACCAAACCAGCGCTTCTTCTTTTCAACTTGATTAAGGGCGATTGATAAGTATAGCTGATTATCTCCCTGTGATCTTACCGTTAGATCCTCAAGGATATTTACGCTTCCTTCTTCAAGGCCAGAAAGTTGCGCCTTTGCATCCTTCACCTGTGGCGCAATAGAGGCCGTAAGAATTGAGTTAACCATTGATTCAAATTCTCTAAGATTGATCTTAAATGAGTAATCAGTAGGGCCTTCGTTATTTAGGTCACCTGTCGTTCCCACAAAGTTTAGGCTATCTTTCTTTTCTGGACGACTATAGATATGAGATAAGAAATCCTTTGTTCTCACACCGTGTCCAATGGCCAGATCAATATAGGTCTTATCCATTAATTTATCGAAGATCGGCTCAATATTCCAAACTTGAACATTATTTTGAGCATAGAGAATCTTTTCACTTAGAATTGTTGGGTCTAAGTTAATCTGAAGTCTTCCTGTGCGACGATCGATTCCTAAAATATTATTAAAGAACTCCACAAGATTCTCTTCAGTCATCTCTTCAGGAATCGAATTAAATGGACTTTGAAGATCAAGCTTTTTAACAGCAATGATTTGTTCTTCAGTCTTTACTGTCTGAGTACGCTGAAAGTTCACTTTGAAGCTTTCTAACTTTTCAATAAGCTTTCTTTTTACTTCGGCCTCATCAACAACCACTTCGTCTTCTTTAGTCGCAAGTGGATCACTAATCAGGTAAGTCTTTAGGATATTTGCTGTGGCAAGCTTCGTAAACTCTTCAAGAAAGTATCCCTTATCTGTCTTAGGTGTTAGATGGATACGCCCTTGGCCGCTACCAAGAGTTGCATCCTTAATATCAAGCTCTAGAACACCTTTATCTCTCATATACGTATAAAGAGAAATCTCAAATGGAACAGAGTCTCCATAAGTTTTGCTATCTAGGCGAATATCTGGATTATTAAAGTCAATTCCTTCACCTTCAAGTCCCATTTCAAATAATGAATTAAGTTCAAGATTGACACGTCCTCTTAAGATTACGCCAGGTAAATGAGGAGCAAGAACGACATCTAATTCTTTAAATAGTGGCTCCTTATCAATCAGTTTGAAGTCGCGGAAGAAATTAGTAAATTGTGAGACAGCATTTTGTGAGATACGAGAGTTCACAAATGGCATCTCTGGGCCTTTGCGTCCTCCATTTCGAGTTTCCATATCCACAACGTGTCTAAGCTTTAGATCCGCAATAGAAACCCTTAGAAACTCATCTGCTTGCTCAAAGAATTTAATATTAGCAAGCTGTGGCTCATCAATAAAATAGAGATCCTTAAGGCTTAATGCTTTTCTCGCCTTTGAAATAGATGTTTTTAGTATCTCATTAATGATCATTCTTTCGCGATCATTCCAATTATAGATTCCTGTTGCCTCTAAAAATCTTGAATGCATTTTGGAGAGTCTAAGCTCTGTCTCTGCATTAAAACCATATGTCTTATATTCTTGTTCACGGAGTTTTTTAAGCTCATCAGCAGCAACTTTTCCTTCTGCCTTAACGCCTTTAATATAACTTAGCGAAGGGTTACCAATTCCACCTTCAATTAAGAAAGATGCCCCTT
Organism: Halobacteriovorax sp. RZ-2; assembly: GCF_043196685.1. Lineage (NCBI taxonomy): Bacteria > Pseudomonadati > Bdellovibrionota > Bacteriovoracia > Bacteriovoracales > Halobacteriovoraceae > Halobacteriovorax > Halobacteriovorax sp. RZ-2. The sequence goes on along the minus strand of NZ_JBEBMR010000003.1, from coordinate 340,919 downwards.
GCTTTGTTCCTTTTAATTTCTTTGGCCCAATATACCAAACCTGAAGATTCTCAAGGTCGCGGTAACGAGTCAGGCCGGAGAGTTTCATGAAGTTAAAACGCAGGCGTACTCGGTTATCTTTTAAAACGATTTCTTCGTTATCAAATAAATCTTTAATGACTTTAGAAAGATCTTCATCAGAATAATCTGTTGGAGCCTTATCGTCGGCCATAAAGTAATTTAGCAGGCTTCGGTTTCTTAAAAGTGCCGCCGTCACATTTGTTACAATATGCATACCATTTGTATAATCAACATCATCTAAGACAAATTTTTCAATACTGAGCTCAACATATTGGCCACGTACATATGGAGGAAATCCTAGAACGAGTGAGATTGAATGTTCATTTAAGAGCTTATCACCGGCCTTGTCTTCCATTGATAAGAGCATTGAGTCTGGAATAATCACAGTGGCATCAAGGTGAAATGTGCGATTAATTGGATCGAGATCGATCGTCGTAATTTCTTTAAAGCTTCCTTTTCCATCACCAACAAGCAGATCTTGTAAATCATAGCGCAGAAACTTAAGAGGCCACTTAAGTGAAACCAGTGCTTCTTCATTTCCCCATTCTTCATCGGCGCGGGAACTGATCGGTCCACTGTGCATTGGCCTGGCCAGCACTTGTGTCGAAAAAATAGTCACTGTCAAAAGAATTGCTAGTAGAAATTTAGATTTAAACACCTTATACCTCTCTCAATGATTTCTTAGGGGTATATGATGCAACTAGAATGCCAACTTTATTAATTTAGGTCATTGAGAAAATAAGCTGGAACTTCACGTATTGGCATACCACCAGCAAAGCCGCCCTTACTCATGCATTGAGGGTCCTGTGAGTCTTGTGAGCAGCGATTATAGCGTATACAATTATTTTCATTATCTCTTGTAAGAGACCAGCCTGAACCGAATGTGTGAACTCCAATAACAGCATTTTGCTCAACACTATAAATGGCAGAGCCTGAGTTTCCACCAAAGACATCGAGATTATACTCTAAGGTTTGGCCGTTATCGTATTCAACTTGCCCTTGATCGACTAATTTTAAAGGAGCACCAAGAGGACTGCCAGCAGTTAAAAGCTTTTCCCCTTCTTGGAAATGATTTGAAAGCTTTAAGGGATTCACATCCTCTACGGCCTCTTTTAATTTAATAATAGCGACATCCGCTTCTTCTTCCACATCAAAGAGAATATGAGTTACCTTTTCACACTCATAAACCTTCTTGTAATTCGAGTTTCCATTTGTGTAGTCAAAAACGAAAACAAAGTTTTCGCAAAAATTATACTGATCACCTTCGTTTAGAAAAACACAGTGGCCAGCGGTCATCATCTTATCTTTAGAAATTAGAAAGGAGCTACATTCTCCAATTGAGTTTTGTTTGGCAAATCTTTCATAGGCACATAAGTTTGAGCGCTCTTGAATGCTCTCAAAGCGTCCCAAGTTATCTTTATGAATTATGGCCGCTGTGGCATCTGAGACTATACTCTTACTTACTTCACGGCGATTATCTTCACCGTAAATCATCTTATTTGACGTTATGGTAACAAGATCGCGATCTTGATTATGACAAGATAAGAATATGGTTAAAAAGCATAAGCTTAGGATTAATCTCATATCGCTCAATATAGATTCCTTTGCCTTAATTATGGTTAATTTTGTAAACTCGTAATGGGCCGTAAAGTAATTGGCCATTTATGTCATTTTGTGGAAAAATTTTAAATAAGTTTTATTACTCAATTATCATAGGGAATTATATGGATATTTCTGTATTTCTTGCGCAAACTGTAGATATCCTCTGGGGCCTACCATTAGTGATGTTGCTTGTTGGTGGTGGTTTATATCTTGTGGCCATCTCTCGCTTTAAAATGCTTGCCGGCTTCATGCATGCGCTAAAGCTTATTGCAGGAAAGTATCACCACGCTCATGATGATGAGAGTAAAGGACAGATTTCACACTTTAAGGCCCTGACAAATGCCCTGGCCTCTACGGTAGGTATGGGAAATGTTGCAGGTGTTGCTGTGGCCATTTCTCAAGGTGGACCTGGAGCGATCTTTTGGATGTGGGTTGGTGCACTTATTGGGATGAATACGAAATTCTTTGAGTGTACCCTATCAGTTATGTATCGAAAAAATGACCACCACGGTGAAATCCAAGGTGGACCGATGTATACTATTATAGAGGCCCTTCCAAAGTATATGCACTTTTTGGCCTACTTCTTTGCCCTGGCCGGCCTAATTGGTACCCTTGGTATTTTTAACACCAATCAAATGGCAACCTTCATTGAAAGCAATTACAGTATCCCAACTTATATAACTGGGATTGCAGCTGCACTCTTGATCATCTACATCCTTATGGGTGGTGTTCGAAGAATTGGAGGGGCGACTTCTAAAATTGTTCCCGCGATGTGCTTGCTCTATGTTGGTTGTGCTGTTGCCATTATTTTCATGAATCTTTCAAGTGTTATGGATGTATTCTATCTCATATTTAATGAGGCCATCAATGGACGAGCTGCCGCTGGAGGAGTTTCAGGACTGGCCGTTGTACACATCTTTAAGACAGGTATTAAAAGAGCAACTTACTCAAATGAGGCCGGTGTAGGTTCAGCACCTTTGGCCCACGGAAATGCTAAAACAAGCGAGCCAGTGGCCGAAGGACTCGTGGCAATGATTGGCCCATTTATCGATACCATTATCGTTTGTACGATGACTTCAATCGTAATCTTAAGCTCACTTACTCCACAAGAATTGCAAGAATCAAATGGCGTTCTTATCACTCAAATGGCCTTTGTGAAGAATTTTGGTGTCATGGGATCTCACTTACTAGGTTTATCAATTATCCTCTTTGCCCTTTCGACTATTATCGGATGCTCAAATTATTGTGAGAAGTGTTGGGATTTCCTCTTTGGTGGAGTGCCTCTCTTAGGTGCAAGATTAACCTTCGCAATCTTTTACGCTTCAACAGTACTTCTAGGTGCAATCTCTGCTCCAGATGATATGGTCAATGCGATGGATATTGGCTTTGCCCTTATGGCCATTCCAAATATGATTGCCACAATTTGGTTGGCACCAAAGGTTAAGCATAAGATGGATGATTATTTTGCCAAGTATATTGGAAAGAAAGCTTAATTACCTTCTAAGAGTGTGTTGTTCGCCGTAAACCTCAGCACACTCTCCAGTGGCCTCAATACTTCGAATTGTTCGACTCCACTTGTTTTCAAATGGAATATCACGGCAGTCATTATGACTAACAGTTCTTCGCATAATGGCCCTGATTGTTCCCTTACAATTATCCGCTTCGATAAAGAAGCCAGTGGAAAAGAATGTATCGATTTCTTCAATGACATTGATATTAACTATTTTCTTGATACGCTTTTCAAGAAAATCATTCACCTCTTCTAAGCAAAGATTATCATTCTTAAGTGGAATTCTTTCTTTATCAAAACCTAGTTCAACGATTTCTTGCCCTTGTGGGTCCTCAGGCATCTTCTTAGAAATTTCATACTTATCCTGTGTTGAAAGATCGTGATAGCCTCTAATATGGTTCCAGCCATAGCCCCAAGCGTAGCCTGTGTGAAATGATGGATTACCACCAATATAGACTGCAACCTGCATGGCCTTACCAAAAATACTCGAGAATACATCTGAAACACATTGCTTGAGCTCTTCGTCGGCCTTTATTTTTTCCATTAGAGTTCCACCCATCCAGTAACTAACATCATGCTCGACACAGCAGTGTTGCCACAGTTTAGGAGCATTAAATGTTCCCTGAGGTGAAATTGATGAGCAACCATCTGTTTGAAATGGCCTTAGGTAATTATCAACGTTTCTCTTTGACAACACTCCATTATCAAAATCAAGCAGGCCATAATCCTGAGCATAGGAATAATTCACACTGAATATTGAGAATAGAATAAGTAGTAATAAGAAACGCATAGGCCAAATATAACAAAACCTAGCGTTCTTCTTGAAGATTCTAACATTTCTACATAGGTGTAAAAAAATGAGTCACTAGTTACGATAGAGGCTATGAGGCTTGGGCTTTCGCTTCTCTTGTTGTTTTTCTGAAGCCGACGCAGGTTCACGATCGAGCTTATCGCGCTCTACAATCATATAAGTAATCATGGCCACCCATAAGATGATGGCCACGACTGATAGGATAGTATTTCTGATCTTAAAAAAGTTCTTATAAACCATAACACCACCTACTTCATTGAGATCACTTTTGGTTCAACTGCCTCTATGCCTGGAACCTTCCATTTTAAATCGAGGATCTCTTTTGATGGAATATATAATCTCATAATGACATAGAAATTCCCTTTTGGAGTTGCCAGCCAATTGGCCTTCTGCTTTTCATCCATAGGCATACGATTTGAAAGATATAAGTCAAACGAGCCATCAGATTTCTTAGTTAGATTACTGCTATTATTTAATGAATAACGTTCGAGATCATTCTTAATGAGCATTTTGCTAACGCTATCATATACTGTGACAGACCAGAATGCTCCAACCTTAGGTTCACTCTTAAAGCGAATTCGATACATTTTAGAGCCAGCAAGCTTATTACCCTTTATATCGACCTCTGCCAGCGGATATAAGGCCTCCTTCTCGCCTTGCCCTCCTAGGTATGGATGGGAAACCATCGAGCGTAACGCATAATCATCCCCAAAATTATCGAGACCAAAGACATAGCTCCAACCATTGGCAAATTTCGTATTAGCAGGGTTTCTGATTTGTGCGGCCGCGACTTGAGGGCCATCATTTAACACTTGCACTAGGACATCTTGAACGGCCTGTGACAGCATCTCTTTCTTAAAACCGTCCTTAGTAAGGCCAATCTTTTTAAATTGTCCAAATAGGGCCTTCTCTTTATCACTAACAGGATTTACCTTTATATACTCTCCAAGCTCTTGAAAGAATCTTAGTGGATCACTATCACTTCCAATACGCTTTTCCAGCGGATAAATACGCACTCGCTTTTTATTTCCCAAGTATTCATCTAGTTCAGTAAGCTTATAATTATCTTGAATCTTATGAACCTCTGCAAGTTCCTTATCCATATCATCTGACTTCAAAATCTGTGTGCGTCCCCAAAGCCAAACTTTAGATGTTGGTGACTCAATGATTGTGAGCCCTGAAAGGCCTTTGTTGTTCTTGTACATCTCACTGGTATTTGGCGCTACAATTAAGTACTTCTGTGCATTCGTCCCGGTTGTTCTCGTCCCTACATACTTTATTAAGTTATGCCACATATCGAAGACATCAATCACATAGTAGCGGTCCTTGATTGCTGGAACAGAAAGAACCATTGGCGACTGATTTAAGTCTAGGACAGCACTTGAATAAAGTGTGTCTTGATTGGCCGTTGGCATATCTGTATCATTTGGCCCAGGCAAGCGTCTCGAGTGGCCGAATTCGTTTAATGGAGCACGGTAACTTGTCTCTGACTGCTTCTGAGTGACGTCTGTATAAGTGCGCGCGATATTTTCCATTCTCACAAGTGTTGAACCCCAAAGATAAGCATTTAAACCAAGTGAATAGGCCTCTTTTAAAAGTGGGTCATCTTTAACCGGAACAGAAGCAATTGATCTCTCGCCACCACCACGTTCCTTTCCGTAGTAGATTTTATCGATGGCCGCTTGAGAAAGATGCGTTCGATAACTTTCAGGAGTATTTGTTTGTACAAGATAAGTAACAGTCGATATCCAAGAGATAGCAAGGACTACCCCTAAGGCAGGAAAAAGATACTTTTGATAACTTGATTTGCTCATCGCTATTTCCTCGTTTTATTGTGTGCTTAGTCACAATATAGCGCAAGGAAGATAGCGATGAACTTAATAATCGTGAATTAAAGTTAAAAACTTAAAGTGTAAGACGCCTTCCATAACCAGCTCCAGGATACTCTCTCTTATTGGCACCTGGTTGTGCATAACCATTAATTAAAACTCTTCGAGGTGAATCTGTTTTATTAAGTGATGATGAGTGAAATGTATATGGCCCAAAGAAGGCAACATCTCCGGCCTTAAGTTTAAGATCAATAGCTGGAAGTTTTTCAAGAAGTTCATCAATAATACTTGGGTTTTCTTTGTAATTAAGATGACCTTGAAGATGTGATTTTGGGATGAACTTAAGAGGCCCATTAAGAGAATTCATATCATCAATGGCCATAACAGTTTGAACATAGCTTCCACGCCCATCGACATCCTCCCACATCTCCGTACCATAACGACGATGTTCACTATCTTGATGCCACTTGAATTCGACAATTTGTCCAGGTAGCTTAAAGTGTGCCTGATTAATAAGCTGAACCATTTCGTTTGATTCTAAAATCCTACTCACAACACTTAAGATTTTCTTGTCAGCACCAATATCAAGAAGATGTTCATCATAGCCACCACACCAAACGATACGGTTTAGTGCAGTCTTGTCAAAAACGAATTGTGCTAACTTTAGCATCTGCGTTTCATCAATCGTTTGAGATGCCTCGTATAGATTATCAAAAGAGCGCTTGATGCGTTTTATCTCAGAGTAATCAAAAAGGCCTTCGACAATGCAAAAGCCATTTTCATAAAAATCTTTAACTAATTTATTATAATCTAATTCCATAAAACTATTATAGCACGATATTAAGCATTCTTCTTAATGGCTCTGCTGCTCCCCAAAGAAGTTGGTCACCACTTGTAAAGATATTTAGGTACTCATCCCCCATGTGCATCTTACGAACTCGGCCAACCGTCGTTTTAAGCGTTCCTGAAACATAGCGTGGATTAAGCTTTTCACGAGTGGCCTCAGGTGTGTTTTCAACAAACTCAGTATACTCAGAAAAGTTCTTAATCATATCCTCAATTGTTTTTAGATCAACAGACTTATTGAGTTTAACTGTTAGAGCTTGAGAATGTGATCTCAATGCACCAACTCTTACACATGTTCCATCAATAGCAATTGGGTTCTCTGATCGTCCAAGAATTTTATTTGTTTCGCTAAATGCTTTCCATTCTTCGCGTGTCTGGCCATCTTCGACAGCACTGTCAATCCAAGGGATTAAGTTAAGTGCTAGAGGCACACCAAAGCAATCACTATCAAGTTCATTGCTTTTTAAGAGATTTGAGATATTTTGATCGAGTTGTAGAATTGGCCCATCCATTAGAGGCTTGGCCATATTTCCAATGACTTCCATTTGAGTTAGAAGCTCTTTCATGTGGCGAGCGCCACCACCTGAAGCTGCTTGATAAGACATTGCACTCATCCATTCAACAAGGCCTTCCTGGAAGAGACTTCCAATTCCCATAAGCATTAAACTAACGGTACAGTTTCCGCCTACGAAGTTTTTAATTCCATCGTTAAGGGCCTTATCAATTATATCGCGGTTTACAGGATCAAGAATGATGAGAGAGTCATCATCCATTCTCTTTGCCGAAGCGGCATCAATCCAAAAGCCTGGCCAATTTACCTTTTCTAGCTCTGGGCGTACTTGCTTTGTATAATCACCACCTTGGCAAGAGATGATAATATCCATATCTGCAAGCTCAGAGATATTATTTGCATCCTTAAGAGTATGGGTCGCATTGTAAAGAAGTGGCCCAGCTTGTCCTGCTTGAGAAGTTGAAAAGAAATAAGGATCAATCTTGGCAAAGTCTCCTTCGCTCTCCATTCGTTCTAAAAGAACTGAACCTACCATTCCACGCCAACCAATAATTCCTACTTTTTTCATATGTATCTCCACAGGCTACGGCCTTTTTTATTTAATTATGGCCAAAATTATAAATGTATAGACATCAATGTGTCTATCCACTACAATTAATTTCAATTGAAGAGGCGCAGTGTTCAGAGCGTGTTGATAAGGGTGCACAACTATTTTAGTCCGTTATCAGTCAACACAATGGGAATATTGCCGAAATAAGGCCAGAGTGTGCAGCTCGTCTTATTGGTCACTAAGGGAGAAGCCTTAGGACTGTCATATAGTAAATTTTAATTAACGAAATTAGGATTTAGTTATGTGGAGAGCTTCAAATGCAAATGTTAGCTTATTTCTTTTAGCTAGATGTTTTTTGCATTTCTTTATTCTCCTACATACAATTATCTTAATTTTAAAACTTTAAACGTTTTTACTTTGGAGACTTATGTCAACTCAAACAAATGAAGTTATTGTTGCGAAATTTGGTGGATCATCCATGGCAAATCTAGAGGCCATGACTCGTAGTGCACAGATTAGTGTCAATAAGGGCGCCAACATGGTCGTCGTTTCGGCCGTCTACGGTGTTACGAACCTGCTTGTGGAGATCTCAAAGAAAGCACCTGCTGGTGACGAGGCCCGAGTTAATGAGTTGATTCACGAAATTGAAAATAAGCATCGTGATATCCTCCAAGAAATGCAAGCTTCAGAAGACCTAAGAGATGACGTTACCCAACTTCTTTCAGAAGTGAATATGATCGCCAAGGGAATGCTTCTTCTAAGAGAATGCTCAGATCGTGCTTATGACTCACTTGTTAGTCTTGGTGAGCGACTTTCTTCCCTTGTCTTCAGCGAAGTTCTCGCTCGTATTAATGAACAGTCAGCTTCAAATAAGAAAGTTGAATTATTTGATATTCGCCAAGTCCTTGTAACGGATGATAGCTTTACAAAGGCCTCTCCTGATATTGAGGCGACAAGGGCCCGTGCAGACCAGTTATTGGTAAACGCAAAATATGGCGATATTGTCTATGTTTCACAGGGTTTCATTGGCGCAACTAGTGAAGGTCTAACAACAACATTAGGACGTGGTGGTTCTGATTATTCAGCGGCCCTCGTTGCAGAGGCCATGGGTGCTGACACTCTTCAAATTTGGACAGATGTTGCAGGTATTGCAACAACAGATCCACGAATTGTTAAAGAAGCAAAACTTTTAAACGAAATAACATTTTCTGAAGCGGCCGAGCTGGCAACTTTTGGTGCAAAAATACTTCATCCAACGACCTTAACTCCGGCCTTACGTGCTGGGATTAAGGTCTTTGTTGGATCGAGCTATGAACCTAATGAACCAGGTACATGGATTAAAGCTCAGACTCAGTCTGCGCCGTTAATTCGTGCCATGGCCTTAAGGCGTGAGCAAAGCCTGGTCACATTATCAACGCCAAAAATGCTTCAAGCACATGGCTTCTTATTTGAAATTTTTAAGATCTTTAACGAGTTTAAAGTCAGTATTGATTCAATCACAACTTCAGAAATTTCAGTTGCACTTACTTTAGATGATAGTGCTTTATTAAATAAGAAGATTATTGATCGTTTATCCCAGCTTTGTAGCGTAAAAGTAGAAAAGGACTTAACATTAGTAAGTCTTATTGGAAATGAAATCAATCACACACCAAATATTGCAGCACGAATTTTTAACGCAATTGATGGAATTAATGTTCGTATGATTTGCTTAGGTGCCAGTAAGCATAATTTTTGTTTCTTAGTAGGTAAGAATGATGCTGACGGAACAATTCAAAGATTACACAAGGAATTCATTTAATGAAAATTGCACTTTTAGGAAAAGGAAAAACTGGCTCAAAAGTTATTGAACTATGTAAATCGCCAGAATATTCGCATATTGAATTAGAAGTTTTTGACTCAAAAAATCCTTTAAAGAATGAAGATCTTAATAGATTTGATATGGTCCTCTCTTTTTTGAATGGTGATGTATTTTTAGAGCACTATTTCAAATTATTAAGCGAGTCAGGAATCTGCGTAGTAACTGGTTCTACTGGTTTTGCATGGACTACTGAGTTAGTTAGCAAGATAAAAGCTCCTTGGATTAAGGCCACAAACTTTAGCCTAGGCATGAATTTAGCAAAAGAGATGATTCGTATTGCGGCCAAGGCACAAGCTCTCTTTCCTGCTAGTGATCTCAAGTATGAAATCCATGAAGTTCATCATACAAAGAAATTAGATGCTCCTAGTGGTACTGCCCTTTCATGGCAAGAATGGTTAGAAAAAGACTCAACTATTACCAGTGAAAGAACTGGAGATATTATTGGAATTCACGAATTAAAGATTGATACTCCAAATGAATATATTACAATTAAACACGAAGCTAAGGATCGTAAAATTTTTGCAGCAGGAGCTCTTTGGGCCTGTGAACACGTAAAAAATCTTAGTCCAGGACTACACGACTTTAGTGACATTGCACTACAAGTAATTAGAAAGAGTTAAAAAGATAACGAAATTAAGGAGCTATTTTAATGGCAAATCATGACTATATTAATTCAACACCTCTGTGGACAGCGGTCATCACTCCCCTAAACTCAGATCTTACAATTGATCTTGACTCGTTAGAGTCGATTTTAAGGGAACAAGAAGCTGCAGGAAATGGGATCCTAATTCTTGGATCAACTGGAGAGGCCTTAAACCTAAACCTTGAAGAAAGAAAGAATATCTTAAACTTCGTTATTGATCTTGATCTTAAGGTGCCATTAATGTGCGGTGTTGGTGGTATTAACCTTACTGAAACATGTGAGTGGGTTTCGTACTTAGATGGACTAAGTATTGACGCCTATCTTATGGTGACTCCTCTTTATGCTAAACCTGGAGCAGAAGGCCAGTATGAGTGGTTTAAAACCCTCATGGACGTCTCAAATAAACCAGTAATGCTCTACAATGTTCCTTCTCGCGCAGGGATTGAATTATCATTTGAGGCCGTTAAACGCCTAAATAAACACAAGCAATTTTGGGCCATTAAAGAAGCGAGTGGAAGCCCAGAGAAATTTGCAAAGTATATTGAAGCAGCTGGTGAGCTAGGGCGAGTTTATAGTGGTGATGATGGAATGTTACCTGAATTTGCACCTCTAGGGGCCAAAGGACTCGTTTCTGTCGCTTCAAATCCATGGCCTGCCCAAACACATGCATACACGGTTGCTTGCTTAGGCGGCGAACTAAGTGAAGAAGAAACTAAAATGTGGGTCGAATCAAGCAACGCTATGTTTGTTGCTTCAAATCCAGTACCTGCTAAATGGTTAATGAAAGAAAATGGACAAATCAAAGACGCAAGTCTTCGCCCACCACTTTCAATCAAAGATATGAAATTAGAAACTAATGTTTTAAACGCAAATAAAAATATTCAAAGTTGGAGAAAGTAATAATGACTGTAGACGAAATTTTAGCAGGACTTGAAAGTGGAACTTTAAGATCAGCATCTAAAGTTGATGGCAAATGGGTTGCTAACACTGAAGTAAAACAAATGATCCTTGAGGTTTTTAAGGCCGGAAAAAATGTTGAGCAATCAGAATTTGGTTGGCCAGGATTTGTCGACAAACACAATATCCCTGCTCAAAAATTTAGCGAAGATCGCGGTGTTCGCATGGTTCCAGGTGGATCAAGTGTTCGTCGTGGTGCCTATGTTTCAAGTGGTGTGATTATTATGCCTCCTGCTTATATCAATATTGGTGCATACGTTGATGAAGGGACAATGGTCGACTCTCACGCACTTGTGGGCTCATGTGCACAGATTGGTAAGAATGTTCACCTAAGTGCCGGTGTACAAATTGGTGGTGTTTTAGAACCTATTGGACTTGCTCCAGTAATCATTGAAGATGACGCTTTTATTGGTGCTGGTGCCGTTATCGTTGAAGGAATCCAAGTTCTTAAACGCGCTGTTATTGCTCCAGGAGTAATTCTTTCTAAAGGCGTTCCAGTATATGACTGTGTTAATGAAAGAAGATTAGAACCGGGAGAGCCTATTCCAGAAGGTGCTATCGTTGTTCCAGGAACTCGTCCTGTTAATGAGAAGCTTTCATGGGCAAGGGATATGGGACTATCAATGAATTGTGCCATGATTGTAAAGTACCGTGATGAAAAATCAGATGCCTCACTTGAGCTAGAAGCATTTTTAAGATAAGGCAAAATTTTAATGGAAAAAGTTTTAACGAAGTTAACAAAGAGATTGGATTCATCATTTTACTTTTATGATTTAGATGCCCTAGAAGAGCATCTTCGCTATATCACAAATAATAAGGATGAAAGCATTAAGCTTTACTATGCTTGTAAGGCAAACCCTTTGTCTTCGATTTTAAAACTTATTAGAAACCTTGGAATCGGCGTCGACGTTGCTTCCAAGGGAGAGCTTACCCAAGTTGTGGCCAGTGGTGTGAAGTCATGTGACATCATTTCAACTGGCCCAAGTAAGTCACGTGGCTATATTCGTACGTTACTAGAGCATGAAATTAATTGTGTGGTTGTGGAAAGTATCTATCAACTAAAGTGGTTAAACGAACAGGCCAAAGAGCTTGGGATTAAGGCACGTGCACTTTTAAGGGTACAACTAGAGTGGGATTCACAAGAAAAGTCTGTCCTTGGTGGCGATGAAGTTACGGCCTTTGGCCTAGATGAGGCCACATGGTCGACGATTAATCTTTCAGAGTATGAAAATATTGAGGCCATCGGCTTTCATGTATTTCAGTGGGGAAATATTCTTGATCCTAAAAGACTTGAAGAAGTCTGGGATAAGACCTGTGAGCGCATTAATACGCTAGCAGAGACGATGAATATCACACCAGAAGTCATTGACCTTGGCGGAGGCCTTGGTATTCCCTACCAAAATCAAGATGAAAGAATCGACTTTAAAGAAATCAATGCGGCCCTTATGCGCTTAAAGGCCAAGCATGGTTTAAAGAAGATTTGGATGGAGCTAGGACGTTTTGCAGTTGGAGAATGCGGGCTCTACTTAAGTCAAGTTATTGATCGTAAGAATGTGCGAGGACAAGAAATCCTTGTTCTTGACGGCGGTATCAATCATATTGCTCGTCCGGCACTTACTGATCAGGCCTTTCCTTGTCGTGTTTTAAACCAAGAAAAGAAATCAACACAGATGAGAGAATTTCATGTTCATGGGCCTTTATGTACATCACTAGATAAGCTAGGTATTTTTGAACTTCCTAAAGATTGTGATTATGGAGACTGGTTAGTCTTCACTCAATGTGGCGCTTATGGCTTTACAGAAAGTATGCCATTTTTCTTATGTCATAACCTGCCAGCTGAAGTCGTCTCATACAAAGGAGACGTTATGATTCCTCGAACGATTAAAACAAGTGCTGATTGGGTGGAGTAATTCCACTCTTAGAGTGTGTTTAGAATTGGAATATTCTCTAGCTGAATATTTGGCGGTGACATTTGTCTTAGTTGCGCAGGAGTAAGTCTTGGAACTCCACGGCCAGGACCTGTTGAGTCTTCTGAAGCACAATTATCACCATCACACTTACCTACAACGTACTCGGCCTTACCGTCACTTAATCCAGAAATACTAATTCCAGAGTCTGAAAAGCTACCAGTCTCAACTAATTTAAATTCACCATCAGCAACCTTACACTCAACAGAGACAATGTAATCATAATCATATGAAGATAGCTCATACTCTTTTGCACTTTCAAGAGATGAGTTAAGAGTGCTTACCTTTTCTTTACGGTTTCCATCTTCATCTTCTTCAAAGTATGTCTTTTTAATCTTACAGGCCTTTACCTTTTCTTTTACGAAAGTGACAGTAATGGCCGGTTTTGAACCATTGAAGTCAATGGCCAGATCAGCTTCTGTTTCATCACCCGGCACATCAGTATTTCCAGGATCAGGATTTACTGTCGGTAGAGGCTCAACAACATCAGGATCATGGACGACAACTTCTTCAGTTCCAATTTCATCCACAACAGTATTAACCACTTCAGTTATAGCAGCTGAGGCATTTGATGTGTGAACCACAGCTTGTGTAGCACCAGGATTTCTTAAGATGGCAGGTGTTGTCGATCCAGTCTCATTCGAAGTAAGACGAGGTCCACTTAACTTAGGAGCATTTACCTGATTTGTAATATTAGTATACTCACCTTCAATTGTAATTCCATCATTAACAGCTGTCTTAGTATCACTAGCTGTCTTTGCATCACTTGCTTTCTTATTAGCGGCCTTAATAAGCTCTACCTTATCATCAGTTCTGGCAATTGTATGGGCCAGTTGTCTGGCCTTATCAACAATACGTTGTCCTGTTGCCTTTATAAGACTTCCTGGATTTGATGGAACAGGAAGATTAGCTTGAGTAGGAGCAGGTAGTCCAACGGCCTTCTCACCAGCAATTGCACCTTGTGGTGTCCCATGCGGTGCACGAGCTGGTCTCGTAATAAGAGCATTTGAATTAGTTGATGCAATTTGCGGTGTCGTAGGCTTACCTGAACTTACGGCCTGTCTTAGGACTTCACGACGAGCAGTTGAGGCAGCACTTGAGCCACTAATTAATTTATCAACGATAGAAGGATCTCTTGAGGTAACAAGATCAAGAATCCCCTGTGCTCTTTGCTCACCACCTTTAGCAACATCCTTACGATAGGCCAATGCAAGTAAGTCCATATCACTTAAGCGCTCTCCGCGAGTAATCTTACTTTCAATATTTTGGTAAGTCGTGGCCTTTTGAAGGTCACTTAAACCAGAAAAATCATAGATTCTATCCTTAACATCATCAAGACTACGAACAGCTCCATTCATTTGCGGAAGCTGAGTTTCTTTAAAAACAAAGTGTCTCTCTGCTCTCATGGCCTGGCCTTGAGCAGTCTTAGCATCAGAAAGAATTTTAATATTATCAATATCAATACCAAACTTAAGGACAACACCTTTATCAGTTACTGTTCCTAGTCCTGAATCAATGATGGCCTGATAATTATCAGAACCTTTATTGATAATTAGGCCACTTCCATCCTCAAGTAGTTTTCCTTCTTTTAATGTTTCCATACGCTTTCCTAAACGCGTATAGAAAACAACATTTGGGTTAGCGGCTTCATCAAATCCATTAATATAGCTTCTCACCTCTGGAATAACCTTATCAGATAAGAATCTTGCATTAGTTAATTTACCACCAGATTGGTTTTCCAGTCTTCTTAGCATCGCTGGAACTTGTGACTGATCATCAACAACAGCAACGGCCTTACTCGTCGTCGTTGGTGCCGGAAGTCCAAGAACCTTAGGTGGAGGTAGTGCTATAACAGATTGAGGCTTTGGTGCGTTCAGCGATGTTCTAGTATTTAAGATTCCAATTGGTGAAGGAGATGCATTTGTCGTTGTTGTCGCGACCTGTGTACCTTTAGCTGTTTTAGCGACAGCTGCACCAGTCGTCGAACCTGCACTTCGGCCAGCTCTTGTTGCGCTCAGGGCCTCAGCACCATATCTTGCAACAGCTACACTATCGGTTGCAACACTAACAAGTGATAAACCAACGGCAATCTGACCACTAAGTTTTTGAGACTCAGCAGCTGCAATGGCCTCAATATTTTCTTCAGTTGAAGAAAGTCCAAGTGAGTGCTTCGAATCAGTTGTATCAAGCTGCTTATTAGCATCATTAATTTCTCTTACACCTACGGCGGCCTCACCAACAATTAATGCTGAACTTGCTGAAGCAAGTGCAATTCCCACCGGGCTTCCGATTCCTGTCATAACAAGGGCACCAGATAAGGCCATACCTGCTCCGGCCATCGTAACATTTGCAAGCTTCCATGTTTCATCGTTTGAATATATATCGCGCATTTGGCTACATAAGAATGATGCCTGCATATCCTGAAGCCCAGGAATAACTCGATTATTTTTAAAAGCTTGTGCAATAAGATATGGCCTATATTTAAGAAGATCTTTTAGGTCATCATCCATATCGTCAATATCTTTTGAAGAAGAAGGAATCTTGTCTTCTAGATCTTCTAAATCCTCAAGCATATTCTCACTTACTGTCTTTTCAAGATCTTCAAAATCACTTGTCGAAATTGCACTTGCTGGCTTACTTGTCCCAAATAAAGAAGTTTTCTCCGCACAGTCTTTTGCAAAGTCATTTGATGGTGCATGAAATTTTGAACGGAATTCATTTGTTGCGTAATACTTTCTAAAATCAGGATTCTCATTCGAAAAATTCATCATATTAGAAATATAGCTATTCTGTTCACTTGCTATAAAATCTTTATAATCTTTAGAGCGTCTTACAACCGTGCAATATGGAATCTCACCCATATAGTAGTTACCGGCCTGTGAAGATGTCACACATGGAAATTTATTTCTAATTTTATCACATTGATTATTAATGCCATCAAGGAGTTCGTTAACCTTAGTTCTTAACTCTCCTTTATTTGTCTTTTTAATCTTACCTTCAGCAATTGCCTTCTTAAATTCTTCCTTTGCACTATTAAGAATACCTAAGAATGGTTCTTGACCAAAGTCTTGCGTCTCTTTAAGAATGTCATCGATTGCGCGATCAAGATTGGCCTCACTCACACCGTTAGACTTTAGCTTATGAAGAATATAATTCTTCATTGAAAGCTCGCTACCGATTTTTAGCCCATCATCTAAAAGAGACTTAATTGATGAATGTCTCTTAATACGATCAAAATCCTTTGAAAGAGTGTCAAGTTCAGAACTACTTACACTTTGAACAACTTGGTCATTACTACAAGCTACTTGAACAAGAGTGTCACCGATATTACGTGAACTCATAAAGAATGTTCCAAGCATATTATCTTCAGCTTCTGCACGGTAGTCTTTTTCACAACGTGAAAGAATTCCGACACCCTTTGAAAGCCCTAGACTTACACCTTTTTCAACACCTTCTTGATTTTCCTTTGCCTTAGCTACTGAATCCTTAATCTTAGCAATTCTTTCTTTTTGTGCGATACATGCTGCATCGGCAACATTATGACGACAAAACTCTTCTACTTCAGAAGCTAATTTATCAAAGGCCTGCATCTTCTTATCATCTGATAAGAGATCCTTAACAATTTGCGGTGTCGTGTATTCACTTGCTGAGTTCTTACATGCACTCGTTCCAAAATTAGAGCTATTACTTCCCTTTTGGCGTGCATTCACACATGCACCTCGTCCATCTTGACCAGGGCCAAATAGTAAAGGATTACATCTCACTTTAAGGATTCGATTACCAAAGAAACTTTTTTCACATGAGATCTTTCTTGGGATCTGACACTTTCCACTAACTAAAGTTGACTTATGTCCAGCAAGAAAGCAGTCACTTGAGGCCGCATAGGCTTCTTCAATTAAGAATTGAAAAGTATAACGGTTCTTATACTTACGAGCATTTTCAATATTTTCGTGAAAGTCGACAATTGAATTATGATAGTACTGTAGAGTAAGAAGATTCTTATACTCAGGTTTAGCTAAATCAAGAGTATAAACTCTTTGACTCGATTTCGCATTCACAGTTGTCGATAGAACTACTGCTAGAACAAGAAAAGCTGAATATAAAAGTCGACTTATTTTTACCATCGCTACCTTATCGTCTGGCCACCTAGAATTACTTAATTATTATTTAAATTTTGATTAATTCAAACAACTTACGGGTTTTAATGTATAATTAGGAGGTTATCTGTCAAAATTCGAATATTTAGTGACTTATAAAAGAGGCACTGTGGAGTTGATCATGTCTAATTGGAACCTAGAAAAGAAAATTATCAATATCGATGAAACAAATCACGGCAAGTACCAGCTTAATATCTATGACTTAGTTCCTGATAAAATTGATGAGAATGCTCCGACAATCTATATCCAAGCAAATGTTCACGGCGCTGAACTGCAAGGAAATATGGCCATTTTTAAACTTCTAAATTTATTAGAAGATGAACATATAAACGCAAGAATTAGAATGATTCCAAATGCAAACCCATATGCAACCTCTGTCAAAATGGGAACCTATACTTACGGGCGCTTTAACCCTATTACCGGAGACAATTGGAATCGCATGTACCTAAACTTCTTTGATCAAAAAGAAGGACAAGGCCTAATTAGTGAAGAAGAAATTAAGGCGTGTGAAGATAAAAAAGCTTACAAAGAACTATTAAAAGCAAAGATTACTGAATATAGAAACTTTCACAAGGCCTATGGTATTGATGAAAATAAGAATCTCTTTATAACCCTGCAAGAGCTAGCAAGTGATGCCGATATTGTCTTAGACCTTCATACTGCTGGTGTTGGCTGTCGCTATATCTATGGCCCAGATTTCTTAGAAGAGAAAATGGCACAGCTAAACTTTCCATTCCACTTAGTCATTCCACCAGAGTTTGGTGGGGCAATGGATGAAGCAAGTTTCTATCCGTGGGTAAAGTTTCATGAAGTTCATAAAAGTGAGAATTCTTTTGAGGCCTACACTCTTGAATTAGGAAGTGAAGAAGTCATCGACTCAAAGGCCGGCCAAATAGATGCCATCAATATCTTTAATTACCTTGTTAAAAGAGGTGTCATCGATGCAGACGAGATCAACACAAAGAAGAACACACAGTATTTTTGTGAATTGAAAAACTATAAGGGATTCTTTTCTCCAAGTGCAGGCTTTATTGAGTACCACAAGGCCCCTGGAGAGAAATTTAAAAAAGGTGAAAAGATCATGAGTGTTTATCATTTCGATAAACTTGAAAGCCTAGAGCAAGTGATCTCCCCTATCATAGCACCTTGTGATGGAATTGTGATTAATCATGCCCCAAGTTCAAATGTGAAAAGGGGCATGAATGTATTAGAAGCTTTTACGCAATTTACGTCAAAGTAATCTTATAGGCCTGACTGAAGCGCACGAATACGCTTATCAAGGCTTGGGTGAGAACTAAAAAGTTCAGCAAAAGATGGCCCACTAGAGATCTTAAATGCTGTGAGATTAGGATCTGAGTTATCAACCATTTTTGTACTTTGTTGTAATTTTTGAAGGGCCGCAATCATCTTGTCACGCCCTGCAAGTTTCGCACTTCCAGCGTCTGCTCGATATTCACGAAAGCGTGAAAACCACATTGTAATAGGCATAGCAAGTAGACCAAAAATAATATCTAAGACAAACACAAGTGCCATATGAGCAAAAGGCCCAAGTCCTGGTCCTTCCTCATCATCAGAACGTAGTGCATTTGAAATAACCATCGCTCCAATACGAGATAGGATCATAACAAAAGCGTTAACGACACCTTGAACGAGTGCCATCGTTACCATATCACCATTAGCAATGTGAGCGACTTCGTGACCGATTACACCCTCGGCCTCATCACGACTCATCGTATGAAGTAGTCCCGCTGAGACAGCAACCATCGAGTTATTTCGACTAGGCCCAGTAGCAAAGGCATTGACTTCATTTGAGTTATAAATATAAACATCAGGGTTTTTGATTCCACTAGCACGAGCATATTGGTGAACCGATTGAGCAACCCATCCATAATTTGGATCGTTTGGAGAAATCTCTGTCATACGATAGGCCATTTTCGCCATAAATTTAGATAAGGCCAAAGAAATAAATGATCCACCAAGTCCCCAAACAGCACAGATGATGATAAGGGAATTATAATTCATTCCCGCTTCCGTCATATAGCCACGGATTCCAAGTAGATTAAGCACAATACCGATCGTTGCAACAACCAAGATATTTGTAAGTAAAAATAAACCAATTCTTAGCATTTTAGATTAACTCCTAAAAAATAATATTCCCAATATGATAGAGATTAATTCTAAATTTGGTCAATAAGATGAATTATTGTTTACAAAAAATTAACAATTCTTCTCAGGATTTAAGAAAGTTTAAAGAATTTTAATAAATAACCGAGTATTTAATAAGAAACTGTTAACGATTTTCATTTAAAAAGAGCAAAATGATCAACAATAAGCACATTACAAAGAAAGAGATTTTATGGAATGCGATCATTTTTGCAGCAGTTATCTTTACGGCCATTGAGGCCCCTTTCTCTTTTATTTTTCAAACGAAGATTCAAGGATGGCAACTAATTTGCGACTTTATTGTCTCTTCACTCTTTGTTAGTGACCTCTTTCTAAGAATCCGAAAAAAGAGAGCACAAAATATGAGCTTTACTTCAAAGGCCCATAAGAATAAGTGGTATGCCTTAATTGGTATCGACCTCATTGCATCTGTACCGTACGACATTCTAAGTTATGCGCTAGGATTCCATGCCTTCACATACTTTAGATTATTTCGTCTTGTAAGAATTGCTCGTCTCTTTGAAATGGTTTCAAATCTTGCCTTTGTGCCTAAGATGATTAAGTTCACAGCTGTTCTGACCCTCTTTATGGTTGCCGTTCACTGGATTAGTCTTTGCTGGATTATGATCACACCTATTGATCAATCACTGATTCAAGATCGTGCCACTCACTATATTACGGCCATGTACTGGACAGTAACTACACTTACGACAATTGGTTATGGTGATATTACCCCGACAACAAATGAAGGCCGCCTCTTTACGATGGTCATCATGATCTTAGGGGTTGGTGTTTACGGTTTCGTTATTGGTACAGTTAACAAGATGGTACAAGATGGCGAGCGCTATAAGCAGCAAAATAGAGAGAAGATGCATGATCTCGTAAGCTTTATGAAGCACTATAATGTTCCAGAGCGTCTGCAGCAGAATGTTTATAGTTACTATAATCACCTCGTGACAAAGAGGCTTACAGAAAATGATAATAAGATCATTAATGAACTGCCTCAGGCCCTGCAGGGAGAGCTGACAGTTTATATGAATATTAAGCTCATCAGAAACCTTCCAATCTTTAAGACGCTTACATCAAGTTGTCTAAAAGAAGTAGCTGGTGCCCTTGAGCAAAAATATTACGGGCCAGGACAAACCATTATTAATATTGGTGAAACAGGTCATGAAATGTATCTTATTGGTCACGGTAGTGTTGAAGTTATCCTCAGTGATGGAAATGTTGTAGCAACCCTTCATGAAGGACAATTCTTCGGTGAAAATGCCCTTCTACACGATACTAAGCGAAACGCAAATGTCCGCGCCCTTGGTTATTGTGAACTTTATAAGCTTGATAAAGAGCAATTCGATGAGATCTCATCGCGACATAATGACCTTCTGGTAAGTATCACAAGTCTTACAACTCGTCGCTCCACAGATCGCTCAGAGCGTCACAGCCCAAGCGTGAAACGAGTTCAGCAAAAGCTTAAGGAACAGGAAAAAAACGAGCCAGAAGCGGCATAAACTCGGCCCTAGAACGCTTGTTGCCTTTTAATCACCCTCATTCTTTGTTAACATATCCTAATATTTTGGAGGAAACACAATGATGTTAGATAGTACAATTGCAAAGGAAGTTATCGACTACGCACTTCTTCGCGGCGCTGACTTTGCAGAAATTTTTGTCGATCGCCAAACGTTTGAATCAATCAGCATTAAAAGTTCTAATGTTGAAAATATTGAAAACGGAATTAACTTCGGAATTGGTATCCGTCTTTTTTATGGAACAAAAGTTCTCTATGGTTATACAAACTCAACAAAGAAAGAAGAATTACTCGATATTGTTTCTTCTTTGAGTGCAAAAGACCTAAGAGATCCGATTGTAACTGCAACGAATTTTAATTATGAAAAGCCGCTACAAAATCACTTTGTGCAAACAGGGCTAAAGAATAATATCTCTCTCGATCAGAAAATCCCTCTACTTCTAGAAATTGATCGCCTAACTCGTGGGACAACAGATAAGATCACACAAGTTCCAATTGGCACAAGTCAACGTTTTCAAGAGATTGAGATTTTCAACTCTGAGGGCCTACACGTAACTGATGAAAGAAATTATGTTCGTCTAAGAGCAAGCTGTATTGCGAGTGATGGTACGATTCAAGATAGTGCAGGATATTCTCCAGGAGCGATGCTTGGTTGGGAATTTATTCAAGGCCAAGACCCTAAGTATATCTCTGAAAAGCTTGCAAAAGAAGTTTTAACAAAGCTTAAGGCCAAGCCTTGTCCGGCCGGTAAAATGCCTGTTGTTATTGATAATGGTTTTGGTGGAGTTATCTTCCACGAAGCTTGTGGTCACCTTCTTGAGACAACTTCTGTTGCTAAGAAAGCTTCAGTTTTCTGGGACAAGATGGATCAAATGATTGCTTCAAGCGCTGTTAGTGCCGTTGATGATGGAACAAACCAAAACTACTGGGGTTCAATCAATATCGATGATGAAGGGATGAAGTCGCAAAAAACCCAACTTATTAAAGACGGAAAGCTAACGAGCTTTATGGTTGATAAACTAGGTTCAATGAAGACTGGTTATGAAAGAACAGGTTCTGCCCGTCGTGAATCTTACAAGTACGCCCCGACATCTCGTATGAGAAATACATATATTGAGGCCGGAAAAGATAAATTTGAAGAGATGATCGCTTCAATTGACCACGGTATTTACTGTGCGCAAATGGGTGGTGGTTCAGTAAGTCCAGGAACTGGTGAGTTTAACTTTTCAGTTATCGAAGGCTATGAAATTAAAGATGGAAAGATTGGTGATGCAGTAAAAGGTGCAACTCTAATTGGAACAGGCCCAGAAACACTTAAGCAAATTTCAATGGTTTCAGATAATCTTGATTTTGCGGCCGGTGTCTGTGGTTCAGTATCAGGTGGCGTTAACACAACTGTAGGACAACCTGCCCTAAAAGTAGATGAAATTCTTGTGGGTGGAGGTAAGTAATGAGTAAGACAAAAACACAATTACAAAAAGATTATATTAACCGTACCCTTGATATGGCCAAGGACATGGGAATTGATAATGTTGATGTTATCATTTCTGGTTCTGAATCATTTTCACTTAAGGCCGAACAAGGTGAATTAAGTGAATACAAGAAGTCTAATACTGGTGCACTAGGTGTACGTGTCATTAAGGATCAGAGAGTCGGCCTAAGTTTCACAGAAGACTTAAGTGATGAAGCGATTCGCACGACACTTTACAATGCTTCTCAAAACTCAAAATTTTCTAAGGTTGATGAGTACCAAACGATTCAAGAAGGTATCACTCTTGATGATGCTAACCCTGCGGCAAATATCGAACATGCTCCAGATGCAAATGAAATGATTGAAAAATCACTTTATCTTGAATCTGAAGTTAGACGTCGTGACGAAAACTGCCAAAGTGCTCCTTATAATGGAATTGCTGAAGGTGTTTCAAATTTTGCCATTGGTAACTCAAGAGGCGTTCTTTGTACGCACCAGTCAAAGGCATATACT
The DNA here is from genome assembly GCF_043196685.1 of Halobacteriovorax sp. RZ-2. Taxonomy (NCBI): domain Bacteria; kingdom Pseudomonadati; phylum Bdellovibrionota; class Bacteriovoracia; order Bacteriovoracales; family Halobacteriovoraceae; genus Halobacteriovorax; species Halobacteriovorax sp. RZ-2. The sequence goes on along the minus strand of NZ_JBEBMR010000003.1, from coordinate 317,946 downwards.
GCATACACATCTGCTCTTGTTAAAAAAGGCGATAAAAATGCTATGCACTACTTCGCTGATACTAAAAGAGATTTTAGAGAGCTTGATTACGATAAGGTTATTAATACTTCATTAGAAGTTGCCAATAATTTCATCGATGCTTCCCAGATTAAAACTGGTGACTACGATGTAAATTTTGAAATCGATTTATTTGATAATATCCTATCAAGCTTTATGCTTCTCTTTAGTGCACGTGCGGCCATTGATAAGTCAAATCCGTGGCGTGATAAATTAGGAGAAATGGTTGCAGACTCTCGCCTAACATTTAAGGATGATCCTTTCTTTGCTGGCGGCTATAGTGTTTGTCCATTTGACGGCGAAGGTAAGAAAAAGCAGGTTAACACTCTTTTAGAAAATGGTAAGCTTGCACAATTTCTACACAACAGCGCCACGGCAAAAGAGCTAGGGCTTGAAAATAATTTCTGCGCAACTCGTGGAGCAAAATCTGCACTAGGTGCAACGACTTCAAATTTCATTATTGAGGCCGGTACAAATACGCAAGACGAATTCAATTCTCGTCGTTATGTGGAAATTCTAACAGCTCAAGGACTTCATAGTGGGATTAGGCCAATTAGTGGTGAATTCTCACTAGGTGTTAGTGGACGTGTTTGGAATAATGGTGAAATTGAAGGTTATTTTAAAGATGTAACAGTAAGTGGAAACTTCTTTAAAATGCTAAGTGAAATTGAGTTAATTGGAGATAAAATTGAATCTTCAAGTGATCACTCACTCTTTACACCAAAGATTCTCTTTAAAGACCTAATGATTGCTGGTTCATAAGGTGCCATGCACTTTTGGTTTCGCAACTGCTAAATCAAAAGTGCTGCACCTCTTTTTTTTACTCTTATTCCATTTATTAAATGCGTGATAATGTCGAAGCTTCCACATTATTTAGCAAGTGCGAAACCAAAAGTGCATGGCACCCTACTTAAGCATTTTAGGAAAAGCTGTTTGCTGATAGCGCTGAGAGATGAGCTCAAATAAAGTCACTCCATCACGTTCCCATTCCTTATCTTGTTTCTGGAAGAGATTTTGTCTTGCACGCTTATCTTTAATATTTGAAATATAATTCTTAAGTTGACCTGCAGTCATCTTCTGATCCCCAAGCATAACCATGGCACCATCATCCATATCAAATAGTCCATCAGTATCTTCTAGGTTATCAAAAGATATCGCTGGGATTGCACCATCAGCACCTAGGCCATCGCCACCGGCACCACCATTAAGTCCATCACCGCCAACTCCATCACCAATACCATTTCCACCGCGCCCTCTTTTAGAGCTTGCAGAAAGAGCATCAGGGTTAATCTCACCTTGTGAGTGGCCTTCACCAGAAAGACTTCCGTCCCCATTTTGCCCACCATTGGCCATACGATTTCTAATACGAGAAGCGGCCGAGCTTCCAAGAGTTGAGTTTAGGAAAGAGTCCGTAAGTGATGAAAGGTTTGCACTATGCTCAGCGCTTCTGTTATCGGCAATACGTTGAAGGGAAGCAAATTCGCCACTCTTTCCACGTTTTGCAAGAGTATCTTTCATAAGCTGTGTGTCCGTGCGTCTTTTCGCATTACGGTCTAGCTGCTTTCTAATTCCTTTACTTAGACGTGAAATAGCAGAGTTCGTTGAACTTCCCCCTGTTTTTAACTTTCCACTCACTGTTGAATTAAGGGTCTTCTTCCCATTTAAGGCATCTTGGAAATTGGCCCCAGCAGTACTGAAACCACTTAACCAATTTGTAAACTGACCAAAGCCATTACTTAGTTGAACATCTGGTATCCCACGGTGAGTCTGCTTGCGCTCGACATTTGTGGAAGCATTAATCCCATCATTTACAGTGTGATAGAAATTATGCATTTTTAGCGCATAGGCGGCCGTTCCAGATAAGTTTGCTAGAGTTTGCCCCATGAAATTATTAAGCTTAGCAATTAGCATTTCAAAATAAGGGATAAGCCCTGGTGTAATATAGTAGTCTAAGCGACTCACTTTTGGCGCATAGAAGTGGTAACGATAAGCATATTGGGCAAACTCGTCGGCCATTCTTTTTCTATCTTCAGTTTCCTTCTCGTCACCATTATCTTCTGAAACAAGAGTCGATAAGAAGTATCCTCTAGCATGGTCACGGTAAAAATTTGTGATTCGATCATTGAATACATAGTAATTATGAATATCGTGTTTTCCAGCATTAAATGGAATCTTCGTACGAGAAGAGTAATTCGTTGAATATAGACTCGACATATCTGGTAGGAAAGGATCAAGAAGCTTTAGAGCAACACTTCCCTCTTTCTTAGCATATGTATTTCGCGTACAAACACCGGCCGCCAATTCCTTATTACAGACGTCATTATTCTGGGAGTGGAAGCTCATACATTTAATTTTGTATTTTCGCCCAACAGGTACACGAGCAATCTTCCAAGTCGAGCTTGTCCTTGGCCCACAAATATTTTCTGGCCCTCTTTCAGGGTCCAGGTCGACGTCGTAGTCACTACCAAAGAGAATTCCTCCAGTTGTAATATTGACGAGATTTCCAATAAGGCTATTCTTATGAAGTCCAAAGAATTTCATTAACTTCATAATCCAACAAACTGGATACAGACACTTCTTACCAAGTGTGTACCTCTTTCCATTGTATTTAATATAATTCCAATTATATTCCTTAAGCCACTGGACAGTATATTCAAAAAGGGCCGTACCAGCGCTGATATTTTGTAGAGTAGCATCTTCAATGGCCTTAATCTTCATAAGTGCCATATCACGTAGAAAGAGCGTAAAGTCCATACCATGGCCCTTTGCCGTCTCTTTTCTTGCATCAGTAAATTTAACTTTTCCATCTTGAACAAACTCGCCGTAACGAGATGATTTTGTACACTCTCCGCTTCCGATACAGGCAGTAACTTGATCGAGAGTTTGAACAAAGTAGTCTTGTTCACGATCTTTTAATGAATAACCATCATTTTTAACAACTGCATTTCCTAGAGAATTTTCCTCAATTGCAGAATCGCCACCAAGGGCCTCAACACCTTGCTTTTCTTTATCTGTAATTGTCTTCATATAGTCTTTATCTGAAACTTTTTTACAATTACCGCCAGTTTCATCACAGACTTCTTTTTCATTATTAAGAACATAAGTGTCATACTTACCAAGGCCGTTACAATTTGCGATATAATTTGCCTCGACGTCCGGTTGTAGCCAATCTTCAGGACTCATTGGCCCCACTGTATCAACACAACGACACATCATCTCAAGAGACCTCTTCTTTAGAACTGAATAGAGTTTAAATTGTGAGTGCTTATACTTAATGGCCTCAAAGCGTACAACGTCACGAATATTGTAGCGTCCAGCACCTGACTTAGGATCGTGTCCATCAAATCCCTCAAGGAATTTGTCATCGTCTTTCATATAGTAATTTACGATACTATTGCGATCCTTAGGAGTAAGCTTTCCGTTGTAGAAAAGGTGTAGAAAGATCTTCTTTTCGTTTCTTGGAAGGTCTTCTATATAATTAGTAATTTCTTTTAGTGCTTCCTCACCTACAGAGTAATCAAATTCATCCCATAGCGGTCTTCCACGGCCAACAATAGAAGGATCGAAGCGAGAGAAGTTAAAGCCACGCATTGAGTTTGTTTGGACGTTCCAATTATAAGGTTGATTATCTGTCCCAGTATAAGAACCACTTGCCGCTTTATATGTATTATATTGCGACTTGATGTGAAAGAAGTCACCTTCATCCTTTCCACCTGTTGTATAGTCCATTGCATACATCATCATCATAACTTCGAAGTAGTCATTTGATTGTGCCGATAGAAAGTCACCAAATAGGTTTACGCGACAAGACTTCATATCAGAGATATAAACATCTTCAAATAAAGGAGAAGCGTCTTGGTGTCCATTATAAAGAGTATAGTCAGGGTCTGTCGTTTCTTTCCCTGTCATCATTGATATATAATTGGCCTCAACAACACCATCATTAATTGTAATTTTAGCATTATCCACACATTGCTTAACTAATCTCATACGAGTGCTGTGATCAGTGCCTAAGGCAGAACCTTTATTGGCACATGAAGTAATAGCATTTCGATAAGGGGCCGCAAATTTATCAAAAGCATCACTTGAATGCTGTGGGTGTTTTGGGTTGGCCTGCGTTTCTTTCTTAAAATTATCAATTAGTTTTGTGGCCTCATTCATTTTACTACCAACAGCTTGTTGGTGAGTATACTCGGTAGAGATACCTGCATAAACTTCTTCCAGACATGCTTTTCGTGGGTAGCGAGTTGAAGCGTCACGATCATGATCTCTTTCAGGCTTTGAAAGACAAGAGTTAACCTGACTATCTAGACTTGACATATACGTGGCCGTTTTACTTGAGGATACTTGATTATTTGATAAGAGCGCCTCAAGCTTTGACTTAAGAGTTGAGACCTTTGACTGAATTTCAGATGAATCACCTGCGCGTGTAAAAGCATGTGCACTTGGAATGATAAATTCAAGCAGTGATGAAAAAGTTGGAAGAATTGGGGCACAAACACCATTAGAGTTTTTAAAAAGCGACTCACAACACTCTCCACCTTTATCAGGTCTCTGTCCCATACCAAAACAGCTTGAACACTTATAATTTGCACGACAAATTTTTCTTCTTTTATCACAAGAGTTTGAACAACATTCGCTATCCTTTGAACAAGAATCCTTTTCAATACTACAAGTGTTGATATTAGTTAGGCGTCTCATTTTCTTACAAGAGCCAGCTTCACACATATCAGTTTCTGGAGAACATGCTTGATTAGCTTTTTTTGCAACTAAGCATTTCTCATAATAATTCTTATCTTTTGAATATAGTGGCAGTCCACAGATCAGTCCTTTATGGCATTGGTTTGTTGCTGAGTAACAGGCCTGTCCCCTTTTTAAATATTTCTTATCAGAATATAGGAGTTGGGCCATCATTTGTGGCCTAGAGTTAACTGAAGTCTTATTGAGTTTATTTATAATTACTTTTACATACTCATCGCTTGAGGCCTCAAGATTTTTCTTGATATAGGCATCAACGGCCTTGGCATCTACTTTTGATGATTTCCCAACAACCGCTTCAAGATTCTTGGCCTCTGATTTAATGAACGCATCAGTTTCATTTGCAGCATAAGAGTGCATATTGAACAGAGTGGTAAAAGTGATTAATATTATGAGACGAAACATATTTCCCTCTTAATTTTCTTAAGATTAAATTTATATATATTTTATCGGAAGAATGAGTAAATTACTCAAGCAGAATATAAATATTTAATTTTAGGTTGAATAAATGAGAAATCAATCACTTATGTGTGCCAACTTAATGCCACACATAAGTGTAATATTAGATACTTATCGTACTAGTGATTTATTAGGCCTTAGCGATTGCTTCATCGATCATGGCCTTGCGAGTTGCCGCATCTCTCCAGCGCTCCTGAGCATCAGGTGCTAATTTATGAATAGGATCAAAGTAAGTGAATAACTTATCTGGCTTCACATATGGAGCTCGCCAAACAGAGATTCCATTTTCTTGATCATAGTATTCGTAAGAAGCTACGTGGCGCTTACCACCACCGCCAGGAAGGTCACATACAAATGTAGGTGTGTTAAATCCTGCAGTCGTTCCACGAACGGCCTTTTCAAGCTCCTCTCCTTCAGCAAGTGTCGTTCTAAAGTGTTCACAGCCTGGAACCATATCGTGCATATAAACATAGTAAGGTTGAATATTCATATACCCAAGCTTACGAGTTAGAAGAACCATTGTATCGACGTGGTTATTTACACCTTCTTGTAGTACCGCTTGGTTACGAACAAGAATTCCTTCACTGAAAAGACGATCCATGGCCATTTGTGACCATTTCGTAATTTCAAGTGGTGAAGAAAAGTGAGTATGAATCATCATCTGCTTTCCAAAACCTTTGGCAAGATTATTAACTTTAATAAGGGCATCCATCCACGCATCATCTGTAAGAATCTTTTGTGGAAAGATTGCAATCCCTTTTGTCGCGTAACGGATACGACGAATATGAGGGATCTTTAAAAGGTTTTCACCAATATATTGAATCTGCTTAGGGTTAAGCATGAATGCGTCCCCACCAGAGATAACAACATCTTCAACTTTTGGGTGAGCTGCAAGGTAAGCAAAAACATTATCCCAATGCTTTTGATTTGCACCATAAGATTCTTTTTCAACTGTTTCAGTTGAACCACCAATAACACGAGAGCGTGTACAGTAAGCACAGTAAACTGGACAAATTGTTAGTGGAAGAAAAAGAACTTTATCAGGATAGCGGTGAGTAAGCATTGGCACAGGTGAATCAACATCTTCACTAAGAGAGTCGGCCATATGCATAGGGTGATCTTCTAAGAACTGAGAGCCAATTGGTAAGAATTGCTTACGTAGTGGACAGTTAACAGGATCATCCCAATTAATTAGTGCAAAAACATATGGAGTGATTCTGATATTCATTGGAGTAATATGTTGACCTTGTTGTAGGTCTTCAAAGAACTCTTTTGAGATTTTATCACCAAGAACTTTTTTAACTTGGTCAATTTTTCGAATGGAATTCTTCAGTTGCCATAGGTGATCTGAGAACTCACCTCTTGTTACATTTGCCCATGCTGGGATCTGTTTCCAAAAGTCATCATTTCTAAAATTTCTGTGCTCAAGATCTGGTATCTTCATGTGATCTTGAGAGTGATCAGTTGATAGATCAGTCGTCGTCATAAAATAATCCTTGAATGTAATTTTACATATTATATCCCAAAATATTCCTTTTTAGGAAACGCTAAACGTGTCATTATTAAGATATGGAAAAACCTAATTTAGATTATACCTCAGATGTTTTAGATAATGTCACTCGACATATTTCATGCGAGAACGTCAAATCTTTTCTCTTCGCACAAGGATATTACCACGGCAAGGACCGTTTGATGCAAATGGAGATGTTGCGTCTTATCGCTCAAGGACGCCTGTGTGAGTGCATAAAGGACAGTGAAGAGACTTTCGCCATTGATAAATATATGCGTGAGCTGGGAATTAACCACTTTGCAAAAGAAGAAATTCAAAATATCGATGAAGAGACAAATACGTTATTAACACACTACGTAGATGGAATTAATAAGGCCATCGGTGAAGGCCACCCATTTGAATTTAAGATTCTAGGTCACAGGCCTAGCGAGTGGCGTATCAGTGATACGATTCTAACAATTAAGGCCATGAGCTTTCTAGGACTCGCTCAAGGGCAGCAGGACCTAGAAAAGCTAATCATTCAGTTGCTACAGAATGCTCAAAAACTAAATGACAAAGTTGATCAAGACACTCAAGTAGAGCGTATTAAATCACTTGCAAAGGGTGCACTTGATACGATAACAGATAGTGAAATTAATCTTATCAGCAAGGTCAAAGTTTATAATCCTCTAATTCCTGAAAGCTATAAATTTTTAAAGAATATCCCAAAGATTCAGGCCTCAAATAATTGGGTGTCAAATATGAAGGGAGAGGCCATTCACGCCTGCGATCCACACTTAGAGTGTAATCGCCTACCGGCCATTTGGTATGAGATGAAGGCCAATATCAAAAATGTTGGAAATTTCTTTGGTATCTCGATGCCAGGTGTTCCGGGCTTTGTTATGGGTAGAAGTGATGACACAGCTTTCTCATTCACCTATGGTTTCATGGATATGGTGGACCACTTTATTGAAGAAGTCCGTGATAATAAGTATCGCTTTGAGTCGAATCTCTTTGATTTCAAAGTAAGACGAGACCTCATCAAAAGAAAGAAGAAAGAAGATGTCGAACTCTACATTCGAGAAACTCATGCAGGTTTTCTTGAAGTCGATAGTGAAAATAAAAATATCATCGATGGCCACTACCTATCGATGGCATGGTCATGTCGAAAAAGAGGTGGAGCAAAAACTCTAAAGGCCATCATGGACCTTCTGTATGCTAAGAATGTCGATGATCTTTTCGGTTGTGTTTCAAACGTTGCCATCAGCTGTAATTGGCTCCTGTCGGACTCAAGTGGAAATATCGCCTACCACCAATCAGGGGTTCTACCAAAGAGGGCCCACTCAGGCCTATACCCTGTTGAAGGTTTCTTTAAACAAAATATTTGGCAAGGCTATTACGAAGGTCACCAACTCTATCATTTCAAAAATCCTGATATCAAAATTATTGCAACGGCCAATAACCGTATTCAAAATGAGCAGTTCCCAACAGCAATCAATGCACCAATGGCATCATATCGTAAGGATAGGATTGAGGAGCTTTTAATTGGTAACAAAGACCACAGTGTTGAGATGTTTAAAACGATGCAATCAGATACCTTCTCAAGACAAGCTGATCTCTATATAAATGTCTTTCATAGTGTTTTTGAAAAGAATGAAATTGGAAAACGACTTCTAGCGTGGAAGAGAAATTATGATGTCGATAATTGTGATGCCACAATCTTTGAAAATTTCTATCGTACCTTACTAAAGGACTTCTTTAGTGATCACTTACTCGGTGAGCAAGTGACGACATATTGTATGGATGAAACCTCAATCATTGCTGACTTCTACGGTCTATTTGATCGAATCTTTCTAACGAGTGATATTGACCATATCTGGTTTAAAGATAGCAAGGAAAAAGAACAGTATATTGAAGCTGCCCTAAATAAGTGCCTTGCAGATGCCCCAAAGAATATGCGCTGGGGAGATAAGAATCGTTATAAAATGAAGCATATTCTTTTTGATGGTAAACTCCCACTATTTCTAGGTTTTGATATTGATAATGTCGAAATCCCAGGCAATCGCTCGACAATCACTCAAGGAGCAGTCTACGAGGCCCACGGAAGAACAACATCATTTGTCCCTTCGTGGAAGATGGTGACAAATCACTCATCTCCAGATGTCTATACCGTATTACCTGGAGGACTTAGTGACCGCAGGTTTTCAAAGAACTACAAAAGTGATGTAAGTAACTGGATTAATAACCGTTATCGCCACAATGTCATCACTAATGGTAAGTGACTAACCTATTGATACTAGGCCTGTAAGCTTTACAGGCCAGGCCCTCCTGTCCCAATAAATTTGCTATAAAGAGAGGATGAAAACTCTATTTGTATCAATTCTAATTGCCACGTCTTTGCCTTTATCTATCATGGCCAAGGAATATCAAAGCTCAGACTTTCAAAGGTCTGCGGCCTCATTTGATAAACAATTACAAGATGCCCTTATGGATTTTGTTTTCGCAACTAAAGACATATCTTATCAAACAACATTTACTCCACGCTATATTGTTCGTTATCACGAAAGAGTAGAGCTAATAAATGAGTTCGAAAAACTTGATTACCTTCTTCACTCACATGATGAGGCACTGGAGAAGATAACTTATCATATAAGAAAGAAGAATAATGCCAAGGCCCTAGAGTTAATACGAATTCGTACGGCCAAATATAAAGCAATGCTATCTCTCATGAATTATATGATGATGTCTGGGGAGAATTTTATTTCTGTCTTCTCTGATGACTTTGAAGACATTGATTATTATTCAAAACACTTTGAAAAAGACTTTAAAGAAACAAAGCGCCAATTAAACGATTCAAATCGTTCTCATAATCAAGGTGGCCGTGATCATATGGACCCTCCGTATAATCGCTATAACCTGCGCTTTATTAAGGCCCCGACAATTACAGATTTTTATAATCTTGACAGTGAAATTACTAAGCTTGCAGGAAGTGATAAGGCCCTAAAGGCACTTGTGGAAGATATTAAAGATGATATTGATGAATCACGCCAAGAGCTAACGTCTTTCAAAAGCTTATTAAAAGAAACAAGTTGGAATGCTGGCCGCTACAATATTCTCTATAATATCAAAGAATTTATACTAAAAAGTTTTAGCTATGTTGCCCTTCCAATTAAGCATGCTATCAAAGTAGATGAACTCAAGAAGGTATCTGAAAGAGAGTTTGAGCCTGGAGATATTGGTGCGATCCAACGTTATGGAAAGTTATCTAATCTTGTCTTCAAAGGTAATTGGACCCATGGCCTTATGTTTATTGGCAAGTATTCAAAGTTTAATAATTACTTCAAAGATGACGTTGAAACAAACGAAGTCTTTGCAAAACGTTGCGCTGTCGAACTGATGAAGTGTCATGACTATATGTCATATCTAAAAGAAAAATATCCTGAGTCAATGGATGAATACGAAAAGAGTGAAAAAGAGGGTAGGCCTTACGTAACACTTGAAGGGCTAAAGCCAGGTGTTGTCTTTATGGAGCTTGGCCCATCAATGGCATGGGATAATCTTGTTATTCTCCGCCCTAACCTCTCAAAAAAAGACAAGGCACTTGCCCTAGAGCGAACTTTTAAAAGTATTGGTAAAAAGTATGATTACTCATTTAATGGTAACTCATACTCACGATTTGTGTGTACAGAGCTAATCCAATACTCATATGAAACAAATCCAAATGAAGATAAGAGCGGAATCGACTGGGATGTTAATCTTGTTATGGGAAAACCTGCCATGTATGGATTTGATCTTGTCCAAACCTTTATCAACCAAGAAGAAGATCCGCAACGTGAGAAACAATTAAGTCTTGTGGTTTATATGAAAGGACTAAATAAGAAAGAGTTAAATGAGAAAAATAAAAGGCCAGAATTTGGCACGGCCAAAAGAGGATCAATTCAAGAATTAAAAGATACATTATAAAAAAAGAAGGCCGCTAAATTAGCGGCCTTTTTATTGATTACTTTGAGATAACAAAGTTTGAAGGTAGTGGCAGTACAGATCCTTTAATATAGATAGGTCTCTTAGATCCCTTCTCTAAACGAGGAGATTCCATATCAAGTACCTCACTCTTAGCAGCAGCAATTGCATGATCAACAGAAGCTGAAAGAGATAGAATCGCAGCTCTATGGGCACGCTCAGAGTTAACAACACCAGATGTCTTTACCTTTCCAGCTAGGAACGATTTCACATCAACAGTTTCCATGATAATTCTCTTAACTTCAAATGGAGTTAGTTCAGGGTTAATATCAAATACCTTACCAGCAACACCAGCTACATACGGAGCAGCTTGTGAAGTACCAGAAACTTTAATGTACTTATTGCCTGGAGCACTTGAAAGAATCCCTACACCTGGAGCAGCAACGTCAACCATCTTTTCACCGTAGTTAGAGAATGGAGCTAATTGATCATAGTCAATTGTTGCAGCAACTGAGATTTCGTTATTACCTTGGATATTTGTTGGCGATGTTGGAAAAATATCATTATTTAGGCCATCATTACCTGCAGCAAATACGAAAAGAGTATTTGGAGCTGCCTCAAGCATCGATTGAGAGTTCTTAACAAGAGCACTTAGAAAGTACTTTGCATACATATCAACTGTTTCAGGATTTGGTTCTTTCTTCGAAAAAGTTTTCATAACTGTTTCAACAATCATCTTCGCTTGTGGATAACCAGTACCAAATGATCCGTTAGCAACACGTGCTCCATGGTCAGCTACATAGTAAGCAATTTCATTAAACGTCGAAGTTTGCGCCTTTGCTAATTGATCAATCCCCGCCTTAATTAGTTTTTCAACAAAACCACCTAAGAAAGAATTAATGGCAACTTTTTGTCCAGGAAGCTTAACTTCTGTTGGGATAAGTTTAACAGCAAGAATTTTTGCATCGTCAGACTTTTGCGCTGAAATACCAGCAACGTGAGTTCCGTGCATAAAGTTTCCGTAGACAGTCATTCTTTTAATGAAGTCTTGGTCTTGAATAATTTCTCTCATCCAAGTTAATTCTTCTTGTGTAACCGTTCCACGCATCGACTTTTCTTGTAGCTCAAAGAACTTAACCATATCGTCATTTAATGTACCAAGATACTTATAGTCGATAACTTGATTATTGCTTTCAGCAAAGTTCCATCCATAAACATCATCTTGGTAACCATTGCGATCTTCATCACGGTCATTTCCAGGAATCTCTAGTTGATTGATCCATGCTTTAGGAGCAATTTGCTCGTGCATCATATCAGTACCAGAATCAATAATTGCGATTGTTGCAGCACTTGTTGCACTTGATAGAAGTGCTACTGCTAATATATTTGCTAATATTTTCAAAATTTCCTCCAATGAAATATATTTGAATTTAATTTAAGACTATTATCTATTTTAAAATTTAGATTGCATATGTAAAATGAAGTTAGCTTACAACGTCTTACATAGAACGAATAGAAGAAAACACTGACTTACAGCAGAGGAAAACATGCGTCATTTAACAATTTTCGCCACAGATGTCATAAAAGGTCCCCTATTTGAAGATCTTAAAAAAGAAGGCCACCAAGTCACAGTTTGGGATCGCACGCAAAATGGCACAATTTCAGAAGCTGATATTGTAAGTGGCGCAAAAGATTGTGATGTTCTTATCTCGATGCTTAGTAATAAATTGAGTGCAAAAACTTTAACGCAACTTCCGAAGTTAAAATTAATTTCTCAATACGCTGTCGGCTTCAATAATATTGATATTAACTTCTGTCATGAAAATGGCATTAGTGTAACAAACACACCAAATGTTCTAACCAATGCCACAGCAGAGTTGGCCATGGCCCTTATGCTCTGTAGTGCAAGAAAAATTGAAGCAGCAAGACAAAATGTCATCGATAAAAAATGGGAAACTTGGGAGCCAGCAGGCTTCATTGGTAAGTCACTATTTAACATAAAACACGGAGTAATTGGCGCAGGAAGGATTGGAACTCAATTTGCAAAAATGTGTAAAGGTGCCTTTAATCAAGAAATCATCTACACTGGGCCAAATAAAAAAGCAGAAATCGAAGAGACGTGTGAAGCAAAGTACGTCAACTTACAAACGCTTCTCAAAGAAAGCGATATCATTTCAATTCACTGTCCATATAGCGAAGCGACCCATCAACTTATCAATCAAGACGCTTTTAATTTGATGAAAGAAGATATTCTATTAGTTAACACGGCCAGAGGTGAAATCATTGATGAAGAGGCCATGTATCATTTCTTTAAATCGAGTAAACAAGCAAGTGCGGGGCTCGATGTCGTTTGCAATGAGCCCTTAAGTGATAACTCTCCCCTACGTGAACTCGATAATATCTTTATCTTACCGCATATTGGTTCGGCCAATGATGTTGCTCGTTCTGATATGGCCCAGCTCATTTTTGATAATATTCAAAACTATGCAAATGGCAAAGATTTAAGAACAAGTGTTTAAGAATTTTATATAAGGTTTACCTAAATTAAGCTGAAGATTTTTTGATATATTTATACATTATATTCATGAATATAAAGGAGTTATTCATGAAAAAAATATTAATAATCGACGACGATCAAGAAATCAGAGACCTTCTAAGGGCCTTATTAGAAAGCAATTACAATATCGTTGAAGCTAGTAATCAGGATGAGGCCATCGCAACGGCCTGGCAAGAAAAACCAGATCTTATTCTCTTAGATATTCTTTTACAAAATGAATCCGGCTTTGAAATTTGCTCGCAATTAAAAATGAATGATGAGCTTAAAGATACACCAATTGTTTTCATTTCATCAAAGAATAATGTTAATACTAGAGTTACTGGTTACCAACTAGGTGGAATAAATTTTATTAGCAAACCATTTGAACCTTCAGAAGTGAAAAGTATTATTAGCACAACACTTAAATCTGTTAACAATGAGAATGCTCTTGAGGTGATCAATTACCGGGATATTGCATTAAATATCCCATCGCAAGAAGTAAAGATTCGTGGAGAAAGAATTCATTTCACTTCTTCTGAATTTAAAATCATTCATCTTCTTTTGAAGAATGAACAAAGTGTTCTTGCAAGAGAAAAGATACTTAATCATATCGCACCTGATAATCACAAGGTTAACGATCGTATGATAGACACTTATATTAGCTCCATTAGAAAGAAGATTAAGAATTCTAATTTCATTATTAGGAGCGTCTACGGTGAAGGCTATAAAATTCAAGAGGTATCACTGTAAGTCGCATCGACTTACAGGCTCCTCAAATAACATCTTACTTAATTGAAATTAAGTAAAATTTAGACGACTTGTCCCTATGCAAGTACTTAAGTCAACTATACTGTCATTATGAAAAAGCATATCATGGTTATTGACGACTGCTACGAAACTGCCAAGCTCCTTGCCACTAGCCTCGAGAATACATTTAATTCACATGTTCGCTTTCATACAAATCCTTTTAAGGCCATTGAAGATATACAAACAATTAAGCTTAATCGTGGAGAAAAGCTCTATATTATTTGTGACTATATGATGCCACAAATGGATGGTATCGAGCTCTACGACGAGATCTCACTACTTGATAAGGAAATGAGTTTTATACTAATAACAAATGAAAATGATAGCCAAGTTATCGAAGAGGCCGCACGTAAAGGAATCGATCTTTTTATTTTAAAACAACAAGGATTTGATGTCGTTATTAATCAAATTAATAAAATTATTAATGATGAAAATAGACTAGGCCGTGACATCATTGAGGTCTTTGAGGTGAGTGATATTGTCCAGGGGTATCGGGTCATTGAAAAGGATCATAAACACTTAAAGCTTTTAACAAAGGAAGAAATTCCAAAGAATGCCATCATAAAACTAGAAGGGCACTCTTCTCGTGCCCAAATCTATAAAGTCGATAGTTGTAAAATCGTTGAAAATAATATCGAAGTTGAATGCAGCCCCGTTAAGGCCTCATAAGTCTCACTCTATGGCCAATGACAATCGCAATAATTAAGAAAAGGCCTGCAAGCATATTGCCGCCACTTCCATTATTTACATCTTCAATAGTCCCGCAAGCACCACCACTACTTTTACCACTACTATAGCTGTCATTAAGAGCGGCCGTACCACCAACTAAGACAGGATCACTATAGCGAAAATTAGCATTTGCAGTTGTTGAGAAGGCCAGAGATACTGCTTCATAGGCATCAACAGCACCCTTAGCACAAGAGCTGCGATCACAATAGAAACTCACTGCTGTTTTTGTGATGATATCTCTAACTTGATCTGGATAGAGAGAAGGATTTGCTTGAAAGATCATGGCAGCAGTTGCTGAAATAAATCCTGCGGCCATCGATGTTCCATTCATACGAGAAAAGACTGCTGTCCCCTGTGTTGACTGTCCACTATTAACTGTCGATAGAATACTATCTCCAGGTGCGGCGATATCGACAATTCGTCCATAATTTGAATACGATGAACGAGCACGAGTTGTACCAACGGCACCAACTCTTAGAACACCTCGACAATTAGATGGTGTGTAGAATGAGGCATCAGCGTTTGAGTTTCCAGTTGCCACAACAACCACAACACCCTTAGAGCGAGCAAAGTCAATTGACTCTTGCATATAGCGACTACAGCTTCCTCGTGCGCCAAGTGACATATTAACAACACGAGCAGGATTTGGATTTGCAGGAACACCTGAAACACTTCCTCCAGCGGCCCATCTTAGAGCATCTGCAATATCTGAAGTTAGCCCACCACATGCTCCAAGAACTCGCACAGGTACTAGATTAATATTCTTAGCAGCTCCGACAACACCGTAGCTATTATTGGCACGAGCTCCAATAATTCCGGCCACGTGAGTTCCGTGCCAAGTTGAAGGACTTGTACCAGAGTTACAAGCTGTCGAAGGAGAGCCATAATCCCCTTCGTCATTTGGGTTACTGTCACGCCCGCCACCATCTCTTGAATTATCAGGATCAGAGATAAAGTCATAACCCCCAACCACATTTGAATTGAGATCAAAGTGATCTGTAATTCCAGTATCAATGACTGCGACATTAACTCTTGCATCACTTTCAGAAGTTGCATACTCGCGAGCATGATAGAAAGTATTGTCCAGATAATTAGAGAAATGCCACTGACTCGGATAGTAAGTGTCGTTGTACTCTCCACCATTAGCAAAGAGTCTTAAGTCTTCTTCGACGTATTCAACATCGTCGCTAAGAGCGTAAGAAGTAAATTGTGAGCTTGGATTAATTTTTGATTTTTCGACACTGCCGTCTTTGTATTTGATGATGAAGTTGGCCGAAATATTGGCCGCACAGAAGGCGGCCAAAGCAAGTACTAAAAGTCGCATACTCAATCCTTGAGTTCTTTTATCTTGTTTATAAAGATAGGCCCTTGGCATCCTGCCTGAGGCATCTGCCATATAATAAGCACAAACCGTGCCAATTGTTCATGTTAGGATATCAGCTACATCCCACGATTCACCTGTCAAAATGACACACACTAGGGCCAATTTGCGAAGATTTAGGTGTCAGAATTGTGACTTAAATAAAATTTAAATTAGCTTAAATTTAATTGGATTCTATTAAGGTAACTTTCCAGCGACGATTGTCAGGATCAGTTATAAAGAAGAATTGCACACCTTCGTGCACAAGTATTTCAGGGATTTTTTCATTTGAAAGAATATTGAGATTTTCGCCAGAGCTTTCTAGTCGGTAGTTTACGAATTCGACTTTCTTTTGAAGCTCGATCAATTCATCGTAATTATCAACGACAAAATCAAAGACAATATTATTTCCAACTTGCGCAAGTTTTGGACGTTCAACGACAAGGAAACGAAGATCATCATTAAAGACAACTACTGAGTCAGACGCACCTTCAACTTCAAGATCAAAAACCTCACTTAAAAAAGTGGAAGTTAAATGAGCATTTGAGCTAAATAAAACGATATGACCTAATTTCATCTCTTAATTATCGCGGGCCTTTTCGATATCGTCAATGATAGCACCGATTTTTAGGACATATTCCCCATCACATTTATCATCTTGGCAGTGAACAACACGATTGCAGCTTTGCTCAGTATCCCATTCAAAATCATCATGGCCACGAATAAGAAGCCCCACCATCTGATTACTCTCTTTTGAGTAAACTGGGCCACCGCTATTGCCACCAAAGGCATCAAGATTAGTTATATAAAATAGAGGATCAATATCTCTAACAAAACCATTATATGAATACTTTGATAAGAAGCCATTTGGATGCCCGATCATATAAACTTCATCAGAAACCTTTAGCTCTTCTTGCTGAACCTCGACAGGCCTTCTTCCACCCTCAACAGGGCGATCAAGCTCAATAAGGGCATAATCAAAGGTCTTATCACGGCTTTGATGATAAGCTAGGATATTCTTACAATTATAAACTTGAGACTTAACAAAGTACTGAGTCGCTCCATCACTTCCTAAATCAGATCTTGCATCAAAGATAAAACTTTTGCGATCACATGCTAACTGAGCGTTTTGAATACAGTGAGCGGCCGTTAAAACCTGCTTAGGCCCAACTAATACTGCACTACACTTTCCGTATGCCTTTTGACTTAAGAACTTTTCTTCGCCCTCACAAAGTCTAGCTGTCTTCTTAAAATCAACACCAGTGACAGAAAATAAGCGGTCATCTATAACCTCTTCTAAACTCCAGCGATTTACTATAATAGCACTTGAATGTGAATTAACCTTAGCGCCAGGATTGTGAACAAGTGTGCCCGAGGCAACATCCACAATATCAAGCTCTCCATAGATGGCCTTGTCCAAGTTATTGATGAATTCAGACATTTGACCTAAGGTCGGCGAAAAATAAGCAGACACATTAAGTGAGATGAAAAGAGTAGTAAGTGAAAGAAGAAATCTTAATCTGTTCATTTTGGCCCTTGATAAAACAATGTTCATATATATAGGCCAAAATGCTAATAAACACGAGTCTTTAGGTGATTTTTGTAATATTTCCAACCTCATGAACGCGAAAGATCAACTCCTCTACCTTATTAAAATCACGTGCAAACTGATTCAGAAACTTCCAGTGAGGCACTTCACTGGCGGCCAAAAGGGCTTGTTTATCACCATCCATCTCAGGCGACTCTTGTAGAACAAGGTGTCTTAGAAATGACTTCTTCGAAATTCCAATAAGCCACCGCTTAGAAATCTGCGCAATCTTATGCAGACTCTCCAGAAGTTCTAAGTTTTGTTCAGTGGTTTTAGAAAAGCCAAAACATGGATCCAAAAAAATGCGCCCTTGATTAATTCCCGCTTTCTCAAACTTTTTAAGCCCTTGTTCAAAAAAGAGCTTTAAAGATTCAACACCTAATCCAGGATCAAGATACTTCATATGATCTAAAGTCTTATCGCGACTTGGAACGAGCGTATGGCACAGGACATAATCCACTGATGGAAAATCGAGTAAGAGCTTAAGACACTCATCATCAATAACACCTGAAACATCATTCCAAATAATATGTTCAAATTGATGCGCATACTTTTCCAAGAATGCCTTCATCGTTTGAGGTTTATAAGTATCGATAGAGATTGTTCTAAAACTTCTAAGGCGTTCAATGTGTTCTTTGAAGTAATGATCTAGTCTCTGCCATTCTTCATTAAAAGAAATTGGATCATTGAAAGGAGCACTACTTTCTGCGCCAATATCCAATGAATAATTGGCCGTTTTAAATTTTTGTAATTGCTTGTCCTGATAGTCTTGATTGAGATTTAAATGGCCATCAGAGAAAGAATTAGGGGTAGCGTTCACTACCCCTAAAAAAGATATTTTAGTCATTTTTGATTATGCTAATTTTGGGTCATCAATCGGCTTTGAAACGTTGGCCTCACCTGCTGGCTTTTGGGCCGCTGATTGTTGAGTACTTACTTCTTCAACAAGAGGTACACCAATATCTTCACCTGCAATTAATGCTTGAATTTGCTTAGAATCAAGAGTTTCCCAAACAATTAGGCCTTCAGCAATTCTATCAAGAGCATCACGATGATCAGTTAAAATCTTCTTAGCAAGCTTGTAGTTCTCATCAAGGAAGCGAGTGATTTCAGTGTCGATTTCACGAGCTGTTTCCTCAGAGTAGCCAACACCTTCACTTGGAGCAGTTGATCCAAATGGAGAGCTACCTGGCTGATGGAAGTTACGAGGTCCCATTTTAGAACTCATTCCCCATGAACAAACCATGCTTGAAGCAAGCTGAGTTGCACGTTCAATATCGTTTGAAGCACCATTTGAGATTTCGTTAAATACGATCTCTTCAGCAACACGACCACCCATTAGGAAAGCAATGAAGTTTTCTGCTTTTTCAAGAGTTAGGTTGTGCATATCTTCGTTAGGAAGAGTTTGAGTTACACCTAAAGCTCCACCACGAGGCATGATTGATACCTTGTGAATAGGATCTGTCTTTGGAAGATTCATCCCAACAAGAGTGTGACCAGCTTCATGATATGCAGTTACTTTCTTCTCAAGATCTGAAAGTACCATCGACTTTCTCTCAGGCCCCATAAGAACCTTATCTTTAGCTTGTTCGAAGTCGATCATTTGAAGAACTTTCTTACCGTAACGAGCAGCAAATAGCGCAGCTTCGTTAACTAAGTTCGCAAGGTCTGCACCAGTGAAACCAGGAGTTCCCTTTGCAATAACTTCAAGATCAACAGCTGTATCAAGTGGAGTTTTCTTAGTATGAACTTTTAGGATTCCAAGACGTCCACGAACATCTGGAGGTCCAACCGTTACACGTCTATCAAAACGACCTGGTCTTAGAAGGGCCTTATCAAGTACGTCAATTCTGTTTGTTGCCGCAATAAGGATAACACCTTCATTTGATTCAAAACCATCCATTTCAACAAGAAGTTGGTTAAGAGTTTGTTCACGCTCATCGTGTCCACCACCCATACCGTGTCCACGGTGGCGACCAACAGCATCGATCTCATCGATAAAGATAATACAAGGAGCGTTCTTCTTACCTTGTTCAAATAGGTCACGTACACGAGATGCACCAACACCTACGAACATTTCAACGAAGTCTGAACCAGAGATCGAAAAGAAAGGAACACCAGCTTCACCAGCAACAGCTCTTGCAAGAAGAGTCTTACCAGTACCTGGAGGACCTACAAGGATAACACCTTTAGGAATCTTACCACCTAGGTTAGTGTATTTCTTTGGATCTTTAAGAAAGTCGACAACTTCTTCTAGTTCTTCTTTTGCTTCTTCAACACCAGAGACATCTGAGAAAGTTACTTTCTTGTCATGTGGTGAAAGCATACGCGCCTTAGATTTTCCAAAACTCATGGCCTTTCCACCACCAGCTTGCAGTTGGCGAAGGAAGAAGATGACAATGAGGAATAAGAAAATCATCGGTCCCCAGTGCAGCAAGAATGTCGTGATAACATTTTGTTTCTCTTCTGCTTCGTACTCTGGGTAGATTCCGTGCGACTCTAAAATTTTAAAAGTTTCGGCCCCTGTCGTTCCTGTTGCTTCAAACCAAGCACCATTCTCATAGCCGTCCTTAAATTTACCTAAGATCTTGTCCTTCCCCTTAAGTACAACCTTATCAACATGCTTACCTTTAATTGCACTTACGAAGTCCGGGTATGTCACAGGCTTATAAACCTGGCGGCTTTCAGAAGAAATTTTAGCGATGGCCGCAAACATAAGGATTAAGATAATCCATAGGAGGAGTGTTTTGTTTTGTCCTTTCATTAAAATCCTTTTTAATTAATTTTCACATTAACTATTTAATCAAATATTCACTAACTAATTACAATTCTTAATAAAATATAAAGCTACATTGTAACCTTATAGTTATTAAAATGGTATCATTTTCGGTGGTGTCAAGCCTAGTAATTTAAAGCCAAACTAAAACTTTACCCTTTTTACGCCATGAATAATGAACTGGCAGGAGAATTTGCGAAAAGCTCTTGTTTAGATCACCATCCCTATCAGCTATGGGACATTTCTTAAGTGAATGCTTCGCACTTGTGTTATTTGACAAGAATGGAACGCCTTCAGGAATCTGCGAATGTTTTAAACTAAAGCTCATCTGCTGGCCCTTTCTTACGACGGCCAAGTGGTTTTTGAAATTATAGACTCGAAGCCCACCACTAAAACTTAACGGGCCAATACTTGATGACTTTATCAGTGAGCGAAGTTTCTCAAATTGTGAATGTGTTTTACCTTTAGATGAGTCAGACTGAGATAAGATCACCTGCTCTAGTGCCTCATTGATAACACCGTCAAATTTAATGAGTATTCCCCACTCTCGTCTTAACACCTTGAAATTATGTGCATCTAGTTGTTCATCTTTAATCGCCTTTAGACGATTCATGCGATTACAATAGTGTTTAAGGTAGCCTGGAAAGCGCGTAGCAATAGACGCCTTAGTTAAGTCTCTGATGAAATTTCGCTCATAGCGAGTATCTTCGTTTGAACTATCCTCTAGCCATGCGATTTTCGATAGCTTTGCATACTTCAAGATATGATTTTTAGAAAAAGCAAATAGTGGCCTATAAATGATGCCATTACGATATGGCATCCCTAGATCAATATGCTTAGCAGATGATTTAAATTGCTGCATAAGTGACCACTCAAAACAATCATCCAGATGATGGCCAGTAAGTAAGATTTCATTGCCTCTTAGATTCGATAAAAGTAGTTGATACCTCTTTGCGCGTGCAACAGATTCAAAATTCTTTGTCTTTAGGCTTAGGTGTTCAATTTTATAGCTTTGAAACTCTAGGTCATATCTTGCAGCAAAACTCGAGATTAGATTAACTTCCTCGACGATCTCTTTTCTTGTGCCATGATCAATATGTAAAAGTCTTAGCTTCTTGGCCCCGGCCTGAACCAATAAATGGGCCAAAACCATGGAATCAACACCTCCACTACAGGCCACGGCCATGGGTGAATCAAAATCAAGGCCCATTTCAAGATTGAATTTTTTGAAGTGGGACAACATTCTGGTTAAGAGAGAATGTGATTTATTTTGTTTAGGTTTTAGATTCATTGCTATTTTTTTCACAAAATTTAACTTTTTGATAAATTATAATATTGACATACGAGGCGCAAGTTATTAATATCCTAATCAATCGAAATGTGCGAATGTAGCTCAGTTGGTTAGAGCGACGGATTCATATCCCGTAGGTCGGCAGTTCAAATCTGCCCTTTCGCACCATTCTTCTCTTATCTAATCTTTAATTATATAACCCTTCTCTTATACTAAAAATTCTTAGAAGCAAGAATAATTATATAAAATTATATGAACGAATTAAATTGCTGACAAATTCATAATAGCTTCTTTAATTTTATTGGCCCTTCTGGCAGCACCTAAGTCATTATTAGAGTACGTAGCTTTTAACAAATTATTAATAACAACTTCCGTATATGCAGGATGAGAAGGCTGAACTTTCTTTTCTGCAATTTCTACAGATTCAACAATAAGGGACTTTGCGTCTACAAATAGAATTGCTAACATCATTTGCAATGGGTCTTTAATAGGTGCACCCGAGCTAGATAAGGCAGAAATAGAGAAACCAAAAATACTTTCAAGATTGGGCCTTTCAATATAGTCAGATAAAAGACTATCTGCGAGCTCAGGCTCAAACAAGTACAAGTATGTACCGAAAATTGTAGATAGTTGTGTATGATGACTAGCACTTTTTCCAATAGAATTAGAATCTAAAGCATTTTGAATACAAAGATGCCTACTAAAAGTCTTAGCTTCACGCAAACTGATATTTCGCATTTCAAATAATTCGGCTATGAGTCTTCTAGATAATAAACCTTCCTCGAATACCTCTGTCATATCTTCATGTTTTAACATTTCTTGTTCAAACACCAATAAGCCATTATTAGTTAAATATACTTCATGACTAGTGACACTCCTTCTATTTGAAAAGTTTATTTTTAAATTGAAAAATTTGTCCAAATATTCTTGAGAATTTATAGTGCTTCCATAAGTATTCTTAACTATCGCTTGCATCTGCTTTAGATTTGTTGCAAAAACAAAATTGATATTTTCAACATTAAATACATGCTTAACCTTTTCGAGGAATTCTAATGCAAAAGAAGGTTTGCATCTATCAAGTTCGTCTACAATAACTACTATCTGTTTATCAGAAGCGACATCTTTGATTGCCTGTCTTAAGATTTTTAAATTATCATCAAGTTTTTCAAATCGCTCAAATGTATCTTTTATACCAATATCAAGAATTTCATTTGCCCCAGTTTCTACAGCCTCTTTAATTTCAGTAACAACGCTGTCTGCTTCAGCCTTAAGCGCCCAACTTATAGCAGATCGACCAATTGCTTTAGCGAATACTTTTGCAACAGGGACAGCTGAGTTTATAAATCTTTCCTTTGCCGTATTTTCAACAGGAGCCACTGAAGCAACTTTTGCAATTAGAACTGTAAAAGGATCATCTGTGTGATCGTATTCAAAAGCATTTATATACACAGGAGTCAAATTAGGATGACTAGATTTTAAAAAGCTCACGAACTTCACACAAAATTCGGTTTTCCCTGTTCCCCAGCCACCATCCACTAGAATAGGAGAAACATCAATATCACTTTTAATTAAGTTGGCAATTTTAATAGCAGTAGAAATTCTACCAAATTCATCTCTGTCTTCAAACGTAGTAGACATACAAACTCCTTACACTTATTGTAGATTTTAAAAGTGAGAACGAGTCATGTAAAGACTTTACTCTTAGTGACAAAGCTCCTCAAAACGAATAAACACCATTCAAGAACCCCTAGCTTATACTAAGGGTCATCATCAATTCTTTAAAACCTCAAAACCAACTACAACAAAGGGAGTTTTGCATATTTTTTTAACTTTTTAGTACTTATAGCCACCCTTAACCATTTATGATTGAGAAACAAAATAGAAATTCCCATCGAACTTAACTGTTGCTTACAAAGCTTACTTTATTCGAAGAAACTAAATGACATCAACTTCTTTTATAAACTAAGCTATAATTTTTAATACAGAGTATTGTTTTTAATGCTAATTTAAGTACATGAATAAAAACTTAAATATATCATCTAATTTAATATTCAAAATTCCTCTAATTATCAGTATTTTATTTTTTATAAACTCAGTGAATGATACAGTAAGCAGTCTTTCTAATATTAAAAATAGATACTCCAGAGCGGTGGACCTAATGCAGGAAAACCATATCCTCATGAGTTTTCTAGCAAACATATATAACGCTACACAAATTGATAAAGAAACAGTAAAAGAAATCTTTCCGAATACAATAGACACTGAAATCAACACTGCTTCAAAATACTACATCCTTAATAATGAAAAAACTGTAGTGGAAATGAAAGAATATATAAAGGCAGCAAATATTATAATCAATAACAGTGAATCAGGTAACAAAAGCAATTTAAATATAATTTCTAAAGCTAGCGTTAATAAAATCTCAGAAGAAAAAACATCACAATTAAAAAACAAACTTCAAATATATGACGACAAAAACATTTCTATACTACAATTATCACAAAATGCGGATAATATTGAATATGAATTGCCCAAAACAATTCCATTGTCAAATAAGCCCTACCTAAAAGACAATGGTGTCAGGACTTTAATCTACTTCTTAATTTCTCTACTTTCGATATTGTTTAATCACAAATGGAATCAACATTTCTCCAAATCCAATTTCCTTCCAAAGAATCCTGAAGAATACCAAAAAGCTTTCTTACTTATCCTTATAAATTTAGTCATCTCTATCTACGCAATATACTTTCCAGACTCTGAGAACACTATGACTTACTCTGCATATTTTGGTTATGCTGTCGCTCAAGGCTCAGGTTTATTCCACACCTACTACAAAAGTTGAAAGCCTTCATAATAACAACGGTTTAATTTTATACTTGCACTTACAAGTACCTAATTCAGTCAGAATTGGTTAAAGACTTTGCGATATTAAGCCTTATTCAATTCTTACAGTTATTGCGATTGATAAAATGACAGAATAACCTACCAATTAGTAACAACTCAGGACGACTTGCTCATACAAATATACTAGACTGAGACAGAACAATAACTCGAAAAACCAAGGCAATAATCATTTAAGACGTTGCCCTTTCGCACCATTCTTCTCTTATCTAATTCCAAAAAATTAACAACAACTAAGTAAACACTAAAAACCTGTGTTTGTTCAAGTTTTATACACTGTTCAGCTCTTCAACACTAAGTCACTAAACTAAATTTCAATACTTACACCACATTTCAGCAGTTTAAACTTTTTACACCCATGAACTTGTTTCATGATACATGGCATCATTCCTGCATCTATTTTAGTATCAAAACAAATAGGAATGACATGATTAAAGCGAAAAACGTAACTAAACATTTAATTTTACTGGCATTAATAAGCCAGGGCCAAGCTTTCGCACAGAATGATTCGGCAAAAATCTTTACAGAAGGACTTAGTTCTTCTCTAAAAAGTGCTGGATTTAAGAATGTGGGACTAGAGCTTGGTGCTGATTATGGTGCTCTTGATTCTAGAACTGATAAGGGAAGTGTTTATCAGACTAAGATGAATCTTGAGCTAGAAGCTGAAGTAGTAGACAGTGTCGACTTCAACTTTAGTGGTGGTTTTAGCTATCAGTCAGGTAACTCTTCTTCACAAGAAGCTGAGAGAGTAAAAACTTATAAGCCAAAGTTTACTTATGACTATGGTTACTTTGATATTAGGCCACTAAGCTTTGTAAAAATTAGTGCTGGTGCTCTTGATAACTCAACTAAGCGTCAATATATCTCACCATTCATTAACGGTGGAACTTCATTTATTGGTGCCAGAGAAGTTATTACGACGAAAGTTGGAAATTTCTACTTCCGTCTTCAAGCAACACAAGCAAAGCCACAGAATGCAATTTTAAGAGAAACTTTTAATATTGATGATTCAGGTGATCCACAATTCTTCTCTGAATCTGCAGACATCACTTACCTATCAAAAGCTTTAAGAATGGGTGGTGCTGTTGGAACTTATCGTTACAAGAAATTATCAGGTGATCTTGCAAATAAAGACTACTACTGGGGTAACTCGGTTAGCATCGGTACACCAATTGATCAAAGTCTTTACCTTTATGACTTCACAGGAATCTTTGCAAACGCAAGTGCAGAGATCGCTCTAGGAGATAACACTCTTAAGCTTTCTGGATCATATATTAAAAACACTGAAACAGTTATTCCTGATGATAAGAACACTGGTTACTCATACAGAATCGATTTCAAAACAAATATGGGTGACAAGAAGCTAACTCTTAAGGCGCTAGCATTTGAAAATCAAGCAGATACTGCTCCAGCATTTTACCGTGGTGGAATCTTTTCAAATGACTACAAAGGTTATGCAGCAGGATTTCAACTAGAAACTCAAAAAGGCTTTAGTACTGAATTTACATATATTAATCGCACTGTACTTGGAAACCTTGACTCAGCGTACTTAATTGATGGTTACAGTGACGAACAAGTTTACACAATCTCCCTAAGGAAAGAATATGACATTTTGTAAGAACATGAAGAACATCACTCTCCTAAGCATTTCAATGCTTGCACTAACGTCACTTGTTAGTTGTGGAAGTGACACTTCCAACGACGAAAGACAGCAACTTGCAAGACAGCTTAAAGCTTCTGCAAATGAAAGTGCTCTTGTGTCTGTTTCACGTTTCACTGTAGAAGGTGTTACTGAAGATAAGACATCAATGAAGTCTAGAATCGCTTACGGTAAGACTTTTCATGTAAAAGCGTGTCTAAGTTCAAAACTTGGAAAAAGCCTTCAATATCAAACATTTTACGTTTCAGGAGAAAACTTTCAAACTGTAGAGAGAACTGCTGATAACAATAGCTGTATCTTTTGGGATGAGCCAATCACAATGGACTACTCTCTTCCTAATACATACCTTCCAATGGGTGATCGAGTTATTACTCTTGGAACAAGTGCTAATATTTCATATGACTTAAAACTGTCGATGAACCAATACACAAATAGCATTATTCACAGAAATAATTATGTAATGAAAACTTCACTTAACAAGTCTCGTCTAAGTTCAAACGAGATCATCAATGTTAAGAATGTTAAGATCACTCCAAAAGGTTTTGGTCAAGTTGATCCAAGAAACGACAACTTAATTATCGATCAAAAAGTAGTTGTTAACGGTTGTCTTAACCTTAAGGCCAACGGAAGTTCACTTTCAAATGAATTTGTTAAGGCAAGACTTATTAACCTTGAAAAACAAGAAAATGGTGAAGAGCACGCAGTAACTGAAATGTATGACATCACAGATGGACAACTTGATGAGTCTGGATGTGGTGAAATCAAGTTCTACCTTGAGCACGAAAGATACACAAATACTCGTCGTATCCCTTTTAATCTTGAAATTGAAGTACAAAATGAAACACTTCAAAATGCAAAAGTAACACGTGGACTATGTCTATACCCATGGTCAAACAATGGTTGGATCTTTGCAGAAGTTTCAAGAACAGGAAAGTGTGAAAAAGATAATAACAATCAAAGAGCAAGACTATTTGTCGATGAAGTTAACTATAGCTTCCTAGGACACGATAATAATAATGGTTTCCACCTTAACAAGAACCTTGACCTAGTAATTGAGAAGTCATTCATTGTTAAGATGTACCCAAAGGTTAACTACGGAAACTACGTACACCACATGAACCCAATTGAGCCTTTCTACCAAGGAAAGCTTAAGCTTGAAGTTTACTTCCTAGCTCCACTTCAAGGTGATATTGATTTAACAAATGAGAACAAGCACAAGTTTAAGCTAATCTCTGTAGCTTCACGTGAAGTCGATGTTGAAAACAACCTTCTTAAGGCAAGAATTGATATGCCAATCAAGTTTGTGGACATGCCATATATCCACACAAGAACTTATGCGGCAATTAAACTATCACCAATCTTAAGAGAAGGAGATGATCCAAGAACTGCACCTCGTCCAGCATGGGCAGCAGGTACATTCCACGCTTCATCAAAGACATTTCACTCAATCCTACACACGCAACTACAAGTGACGGATGAGTTTGAAGCGAAGGATTACACAAATACAAAAATCTCGAAGAAAATGACTGAGATGGTACAACTAGAAAACTACCTTGAAAAACTATCTAACGATGTTAAAGGTGTAACTAAGAAAGATATCATTGCAGCAAAACTTGCTCCTAGATACAACAAGAGCTCTGAAGCGATCTTCTCTGATGAACTTAAGAAGCACGAGCTTTATGATGAAACAATCAAAGTTGATCACAATGGACTTAATAAGAAACTAATTGAAGAAAATAAGCTAACTGCAACAGAAATTTCTAAGCTTTATGAAGACCAGTACGATGCTGCAACACTTGCAAAACTATGTGGGACTTTCTTTAACCAAGAAAAGACAGGACTAATCTGGAAGACATACTCAGACTACAATATGAGAAAATGTATTGAGTCTCCATGGGAATTCATGATGATTACTCCAGTAAGTCACGTACAAGAGATTCTATCTAAGCCAAGAGTTAGCCACTCTAATACAATTAGAATTTCTAAATCAACAGGAAGCGGAACTTACTTTACTGAAAACAGAAGAGTTGGGTTCTCACACGGTTACAAAACAGGTGTTGGTGCGAAACTAGACTTTAAAATCCCTTTTGGTGAAAGTTCACCAGTAGGTGGTGGAGTTGGTGTATCAGCAGGATATGACTGGTCAACTTCATGGTCACTAGATAAGTCAAATGGTGATAATAATAGAAGTGACAGCGGACAATCAATTGATCTATACGCTGAAGCAATTACACTTAACTTTGAAGCAAGAACACACCAGTGTTTTATGATTGAAGGGACTTCTAAGTTTAAAGCTGAATGGGTAAGCTCACAAATGTATGGATCAGGTAATCACGGACTTGGTGGATCTCTACAATACGTAGCAGAGAACAACCCAATTCGTTACAAAGTTTGTAAGCCAAAGGCCGGAAAAGAAAGGCTAGAAGAAACTTGGTACTTTACTGGTGAAGGTTTCCAATTCAACTCAATCCTAAGAGATAGACTTGGAATGACTGAAAACCAATACACGATGATGTTTAGAGGAAGAAAGACACTTTATAAGTTTACTGACTTCTTATCAAAAGCTTCAAGCTCGATGTTTAACATCAAAGAAAGAAAGACTCAGTCACCAGATGTATATATGCTAGATGTATACAAGAATTATAAAGAAGCATTTGATAGCAATCATGACTTAATTGATGACCAAGCTATTCCAGGTACGGTTGAGAAGTATGATCCTATCAAAAACGGCGGAGACCACAACTTCTCTGAAGATAATTGTGAGCTTCCACCAGATGAATATAATCATGCATCAGTAGATTTTTGCTAGAAATATAAAGGCCGCTTATCTAAGCGGCCTTTTTTATATGAATTATTTTGCTTCAAAGCTATCGTATTTCGAAAAGATATAATCAAGAGTGTCGTCATCAACATCGCGGTAAAGACACACCCCTAATTCCATTAGATAAATTTTTAAGTGCTCACGAGGATCAACATTTGGATACTTCTTTTTTAGAAGTTCAAATAACTCGGCCTCGGCTTCCACGATAATATCAGATAACTCATTGCCGGCACCTTTATTGATCATATAAAGAGCAAGCAGATATGGCATTTGAATGATTTGTTTACGAACAATCTTAATACGCTCGCGAATTCCGACAGAGTTTTCCTGAGAAAGATTGAAGATACGAGAAATCATATACTTCACAGCTTCTTTAAGAATAACGTCCTTCTCCTTACCTAAATAATAATAGATGAGGGAGCGAGTTACGTCGGCCTCTTTGGCCACCTCGGCGATTTTCCAATTCAGGTGTCCCTTAGCAACTTCTAACTTGGTTACTGCGTTTAAAATTCGATAATGTACTTCTTCACTTTTATTGCTTGTCATAAATAAATCTCTCTATACTTGATAATAATACTTAAGTTTTAAAAGGTAAAATCCGATAAAAATTTATTGAGTCATGTTCAATTTTGATTATTTAGTTCTTTAGAATTTTCAGATTTATGGGGGAAAAGTATGAAAAATCAGAAACTTACAGGTATCGCAGGAGCATTTCTCTTCTCGACACTACTAGTTTCCTGTAATCAAAAGTCCTATCGAATGCCCAGCTCTCTAAAGAGCTCTAATTTTGACTCCCTGATGCACGAGATGCATGCCCAAGTCTCAAAAGGCGTTAAATCCCCTGCTGAATGTGCAACAAAGACTAAGCATTACTACAACAAGCTCTTTTCGATAAAATCAACGGATATCGACTTTTCAGAATTTTCCCAATATCAGATGCAGGATTTTGTGAACGCATCTTTCAATATTCGCCTGGACCTCAAAGAGAAACTCAAAGATCTCAATAGCTCAAATGAACTTGATCAAGACGAGAAAGAGTGTCTAAAAGGCGTTAAGGATATCTTTAGGGCCCTTCGTTATCTTGAAGATTACTTTATTGAGTCGTACTACGCATCAAGGCCAAAAGGGAAAGTCCCTCGCCAATTTACGACACTAAACTTTGATGGTGACTCTCCTATTCATTTCATGGTTAACCCAGAATATAGTTTTGCAGGCCCTACCGATCTCAAGTCAGGAGATATTATCCTTTCTCGTGGTAATGCCTATTCAAGTGCTGCCATTGCAAGAATCGGAGATGATGACCATCAATTCTCACACTTAACATTAGTTTACAAAGATAAGAAGACAGGAGAGCTTTTTACGTCAGAGGCCCATATTGAAGTCGGAAATGTCGCCGCTCCATTTCAAGTTCACCTTGATCAGGCAAACTCTCGTACCGTGGTCTTTCGTCACAAAGACGCCAAGCTAGCACACCTTGCGGCCAAAGAGATGCACGAGCGATTCACGAAATTCACAAAGAAGAATGAAGAAAATATCCCTTATGATTTTGCCATGGATTACACAGATGACTCTCAAATCTTTTGCTCTGAAGTTATTTACCATGGTTATAAAGTTGCAAGCTCGCAACTAAGTGGCACTGAAATGGATATTCCAGAATTTAAAACAACATTTAATCCGGCCCTCCTCTCTTTCCTACAAGACTTTGGGCTAAAGGTAACAAAAGAAAATATCTCAAAATTTAAAACTTTTGGACCTGGTGAGATTCAATTTGATTCACGTTTTGATCTAGTGGCCGAATGGAGAAACCCAGATAAGCTAAAAGACACACGTTATAAGGACGCGATTCTATCAAAGATCTTTGAATGGATGGAAAAAGAAAAGTATGAATTTGATCCAAGCTTTGGCACAAAATTAGGAAATGATTTTGCTTGGCTTGCTCGTCGTTCTGTCATCAGTCGCGGGATTATCAAATTTGTAGCAGGTGTAAATCTTGAAGAAAAATTCCCTCTAAATCTAGGTTCAAAGCAAATTGATCTCTTTGTGGTGCTAGACCAAGTTGGAGAAAAACTCTATGAGAGAATCGCTCAGGCAGAAAAAGAGGCCGGTGGAATTCTGTCATTTAATGAAATGTTTTACGAGCTTGAGGCCTACCGCAAAGAAGACGCAGCCAAGTACATAAAATATATTGAAGACAAGAAATATAATCAGAGGCTACAGATGCAAGGCGGACGACGCAATGGTCCACGTAGACGTCGCTCATTAACTAGGCCTGATTTCCATCACTTGTTTCACAATTAAGAATCTAAGCTTTAAGAAAGAGATATTTTAAGCTATATTGGCCGCATATGAAAACGGTCAATATAGCAATTCAAAACGCCCATAACGAGCTATGTGCTCACCCACTTTATACAAATATCAACGATATTGAAGATGTAAAAATTCTGATGAAATGGCATGTCTTTGCTGTGTGGGATTTTATGTCACTTCTAAAAGGCCTACAGCGTGAAGTTACATGTGTAACAACTCCGTGGATGCCTTCTAAGTACGACAAAGAATGCGTACGCTTTATCAATGAAATCGTTCTTGGTGAAGAAAGTGACGAGGACTTAAACGGCGGTCATATTGATCACTTCACAATGTACTTAAATGCCATGAAGGAAGTTGGTGCAGACACTGCTCCAATCGAAAACTTCTTTAAGGATTTTTCTTTTGATGAGCTGCCACAAGAGATCGCAAAATTTACGGCATTTAACTTAAACCTAGTAACAAATGCGCACCCAAGTGCTGTTGCTTCAGCATTCTTCTATGGAAGAGAAAACCTGATCCCTGATCTGTTTCAACCATTTGTTAATGTTTTAGAAGAAAAAAATATCGATGCTCCGTATTTTAAGCACTACCTAGTTCGCCATATTGAACTTGATGGTGACGAACACGGAGACCTTGCAGGAAAGCTACTTTCACAACTTTGTGATTCTAAGGAAAAAGAAGATCAAGCAACTCAAATTGCCCTTGATTCCCTTAAGCTTCGATCACAAATGTGGGATTATGTTCTTGAAGAAATAAGAGCAAATCGTTGCGAGAACTTAGAGCCTATCCACTAAATCTTTAGCAAGAGAAATTCCAGCGCTCCAGCCATTCTTATAGAGTGCGTTTAGAGCGTAGATCCCTTCACTTACCTCGCCACAAAATGGAGTGCGTCTTTTTCCTTTATGACGGATTCCAGTATGAATCATTGGTTTTTCAAGCTTTGAAAATTCTGGAAATAAGTCTTGGAATATTTCTAGCTTTTCATACACCTCTTTAGGAGAATGAAGATGACTAAGTCCCTCTATAGAATTGGCCCCAAAAAGCAGAAGATTATCTTGAGCGCGGTAAATTAAATTATAGTGGCCACGAGAAAGAACAAATGAATCTTCATTTAAATCAATATCCCATGTAAAATAAGTTCCCTTAACAGGCTTACCTTCAGGAAGATTCTTATCTTTGAAGATTAATGATGTATAAGCGCTGGTTGCAAGAATGATCTTTTCAGCTTTAAGCTCAGTAGCACTAGTTTGAACGACACCTTTATTAACTGCAGTTACTCTCGCATTGATTTTATCAACATCAGTCTTAAAAAAATCGAGGAAATTATGTGGATTAATAACGAATGCATCCTTGGCAACCATCCTTTGATTCTTAAATTCAACAAAATCAGTTCCATAACGGGCCTCAAATTGCTTAAATTTTAAAGGGTCTTCTTTAATATTAGGCGGTAGATAATATTGTTTACAGGAATAGACTCCTGGAGGTTGTTCTTTTTCAACAAAGTCATTTAAGAATTCATGAGCATGATAAAGGATGTCCCCAAGCTTTGAGATCCCTTCTTCAAATAGGCCAAAGGAAACAACACTTGTCGTTCGAGTGGAACATGCTGGAAAGCCTTCATCATCGAACACTTGGGCGATCTTAGCATTTGGGTATTTCATCGTTAAAAAATATAAAATGGCGCGGCCTGCAATACCGTCACCAACCACAATATAATCGTAATTCTTTATCATAATAACTTCTTACATCAATATTTTTAAGTTAACCAGTCGAATTTACTCAAGTTTTTAATTGTCATTCCAAATTCAATAACTATACAATTTTAATTCAAATTTAGTTAATGGAGTATGAATTATGTCAGAGACGACAACAGCAGCAAAGAACCCAATGGACGTTATTGATCAAAACGCCGTCCTATTTTGTGTCGACAACACAGATATCACAGCTAAACAAATCATGGCCGTACTGGCTATGTTACTTGTAGAAGACTGTACCGTCCCATTCATCACACGTTACCGTAAAGATAAAACAGGTGGTTTAGATGAAGAACAAATCCGTCTAATCCAAGAAAAATACGACGAATATATTGAGCGTGAAAAACGCCGTGCCTTCATCCTTGAGGCCATCACTAAACAAGAGATGATGACTCCTGAGATTGAAAAGAAAATTAAGGCCGCAACAAATATCAACCAACTTGAAGATATCTACGCGCCATTTAAGTCAAAGAGAAAAACAAAAGCACAGATCGCTAAAGAAGCAGGACTTGAGCCGTTTGCCATCCTTATGAAGACTTCTAAGCTTCCAATGCCTGAGCTTGCAAAAGAGGCCCTTAAGTTCATCAATAAAGAAAAGAAGATTGCAACTTTTGAAGATGTCTTAAAAGGTGCATGCGATATTATTATTGAAGAAATCGCTCACGATACAGAACTTAAAGAAACTCTTCGTAATGACTACTGGGCACAGGCGATGATTAAGTCTTCTCCGAGAAAGGGTTATGAAGAAATCAAAGATTGGCAAAAATATAAAGACTACTTTGAGTACGAGCAAAAAGTAGCAGATCTTCGTGATCCAAAAGCGGCCCACAGATTCCTGGCTATCCGTCGTGCTCAAACTGAAAAGATTCTTAAAGTAGAAATCATCTTTGATGAAGAATACGCAAATAATATGATCCTATCAAAGCACTTTGCTGATACAAGTGTGACAAGCTACAAGGCACTAGTCGACTGTGCTTCAAAAGCATATAAGAATTATATCCATTCTTCACTTGATCTAGAAATCAAAGGTGAGCTTAAAAAGCTTTCTGATGAATCAGCAATTGATGTATTTGGTGTAAACCTTAAAAACCTCCTTCTTCAACCATACCTTGGTTCTAAGACAGTACTTGCTCTTGACCCAGGTGTTGTCACAGGATGTAAAACTGTTGTTGTTGATAACACAGGTAAGTTTGTTGTTGATACTGTTGTTTACCCTCACCCACCAAGAAATCAGGTTCGTGAGTCGGCAACAATCCTTAATGCAATGATTGAACAATTCAATGTTGAATATATCGCAATTGGTAATGGAACTTTTGGACGAGAGACTCTTCAATTTGTTGAAGATAACGTAACAGCAGTTAAAGACGGAAAAGTTAAAGCGACAATGATCTCTGAAGATGGTGCTTCAATCTATTCAGCTTCACCAATTGCTAAGAAAGAATTCCCAGATAAAGACGCAACGGTAAGAGGTGCAATTTCAATTGGACGTCGTTTCCAAGACCCACTTGCAGAACTTGTAAAAATTGATCCTAAATCAATTGGTGTTGGTCAATACCAACACGATGTAAACCAAGTTAGACTTAAGAAGTCACTAGATGGTGTTGTTGAGAGTTGTGTGAACTTTGTAGGTGTTGATATTAACACAGCTTCAGCTCCACTACTTTCATTTATCTC
Organism: Halobacteriovorax sp. RZ-2; assembly: GCF_043196685.1. NCBI lineage: Bacteria > Pseudomonadati > Bdellovibrionota > Bacteriovoracia > Bacteriovoracales > Halobacteriovoraceae > Halobacteriovorax > Halobacteriovorax sp. RZ-2. Next base: position 283,019 of record NZ_JBEBMR010000003.1, on the reverse strand, counting down.
TGGTATCGGGCCAACGGTAGCTGGAAATATTGTTAAGCACAGAGATAAGAACGGATTATTCTCAGATAGAAGCGATATCCTAAAAGTTTCACGTTTCACAGATAAGGTCTTCCAACAAGCTGCTGGTTTCCTTCGTGTCTACAATGGTGCAAACCCACTAGATGCAACATTTATTCACCCAGAAAACTACGATATGCTAGAGAACTGGGCACAATCAAAAGGCTTCACTTTAGAGCAACTAACAACTGACAACGCTGTTGCAAACCAACTTAAGTCAGATAAGTCTCTAATCGCAGAACTTGGAGAATTCACTGTAAACGACATTTATAAGTCACTAACAGCACCTTCTCAAGATCCACGTACAGAATTTAAGACAACGGAATTTAGAAAAGATGCACGTGAAATTAAAGATATCAAAATTGGTGAGCGCTACCCAGGTATCGTAAAAAACATCACTCAATTTGGTGCTTTCGTCGATATTGGAATTAAAGAAAATGGTCTAGTCCACGTATCACAAATGGCAGATCACTTTGTTGATAATGCTCTTGATGTTCTTAAAGTAGGACAAGAGGTTTCAGCTGTTGTTCTTGATGTTGATATGGACAGAAAACGTATTGCACTCTCTCTAAAATCAGATGGTACAGAAGAAGCAAAGACTTATGAGCGCCCTTCAGGAGGGCCTCGTCAAAGCAAACCACGTGGTGGTGGAAAACCAAAGATGCCAAAGCAAAACGATGCACCTTTAAAGAATAACGCATTTGCTGCACTTGCTGGGTTTAAAGTTAAATAGGTGCGGTATTGTCTGACCAAAGGCAGACTATTGGACGCACCTATAGCTCCCAGACACTTCAGTTAAAAAACAATATTCAACAAGCCTGCGTTTATGCAGGCTTTGTTGCCTCAGGAGCGATGGGAAAGTTAGCTAAAGAAACATGCTACTTTTATAAAGGAGCACGGGTACCAATCGAGATTTTAAAGAGTTAGTCTTCAAATAAAGAAATATTAAAAAAGGCCTAATGAGAGGCCCTTTTTTTGCTTTGCTTGTTTTTTAATTATTCACAATCAGGAACTTTTTTCTTAACAGATCGAATTAGGCTTTTTACCCAAGAACCAAATAAAGGCTTCTTAGTAAGTTGAATCGAACTCTTTTGTGAATACTCAGCTTCACCATCTCTTAGAAAAGACTCATGCATAGAAATACTAGTATATGCACCTCTATACTTATGAAGATCTGAAAAGATAGTCATATAATTTACAGTTCCATTAGTTGGTAAATCATCGATACTCTTAACTTCTGTAAATGTATAACCCTTATCTTCAAAAACTTTTAGAACTTTTTCTGTAATGTCGACACGTCCATCTAACTCAGACATAACTAAGTAGTTGTGACAGCTATCGCTTGCAAAAACATTAGAGATTAAAGTTAATACTAGTAATGACTTTATAAAATATTTCATCTTAACTATCCTTATTCAAATTTATTAATCAATTCTTTCTAGGTTTACTCTTAGGCCCATTCCAGTGTTAAGATCGATTGTGATCATATCCTGAATACCCATTTGCTTCCAAAAAACTAGATCAACTTTGTGGTTTTCTTCTTCATAGATCATACAGCTGAAAACAATAGAGCCATTTGAAACACGGTCTTTTTCACAAGTTGTATCAACTTGAAGCTGACCAGCATAATTCATTTTAAGATTATACTTCTCACCTGCTACGATTTCTGTAACTTCAACATTCTCATTACCTACAAGGGCCTGATCCATTTCATTTTGTCCCTTATAAGTTGCAGAATGAGCTGAAATTGCAGTTAGTGATAAAAGTACTAGTAACAATTTTTTCATAAATGTCCTCCATTATTTTTCTTCTTCATAAATCTTTAACTAAACAAATTCAGAATACTTCGTTGTGGAGAAAAATGTGAAAAGTTGAAATATTTATCTCTATGGATAAAAAGTGAACAACGCTAACTACTGGGAATCTCGATTCGTACCCGCGCCCCTTTTAGTGGTGAGGTATAAGAATTAAATCACGAGTGTTGTAACCTAAGGAGTCTAGCTCTCTGATGGCCCTTGCGACGATTTTGGAGGCGTTATCCTTAGAGTATTTGCGCGACATGATCCACAAGTACTTTTCATCAGGGACGCCGATGGCCACCCACTCGTACTTGGGATCAAGAGCAATAACGAGGTAATCAAATTTAAGAGGCCAAAAAAGCTGAATCTTCCAATGGGCATTGGTTTTCGTATCCTCGATCCAGGCCTTTTGCTTTAAGACTTCTTTTTCACCATCAAATGAATCTTTATTGAAAACGAATTTAACATCAATACGCTTTTCTTTTTCATTCCACGAATAAGTCTCAACAGAGTTATGTTGACCATCCTCTAGGAATGTTCCTCTTGCAGCAAGAACGTACCAATCCCCCATAAAGCGATCAATATCAACATAGTCCACAGTTTTATGGTAAGTAGTTGAGCTACAACTTAAGAGCAAGAAAGATAGGATTAAGAAAAGAAACTTCAAAAGGCCTCCTACTATTTAGATCACCACCACTTCTTTGTAACATAGTCTCGTTCATCAAAAGAGACAATTTCTCCTAACTTTGGTGCCATTAACTTAAGAACGCCTTGCTGAGCATATTCATTAAGTTTCAAGATAGGATCATCCCATGTATGAAATGAGAGAGAGAAAGCACCCCAGTGAATTGGGAAGTAGTATTTTGCGTTGATATCAGCATAGGCCTTAGGCCATTCTTCAGGAAGTAAGTGCACTGCAAACCAATCAGGGTTATATTGGCCAGATTCCATATAGGCCACATCAAATGGCCCAAGACGGCTTCCAATTTCTTTGAAATGGATATCATAGCCAGTGTCTCCACTAAAGTAGAGATTATTATTTTGAGTCTTTACAACCCATGATGCCCACAGAGTCGTATTCTCATGGGCCTGATCTCGGCCTGAGAAGTGCTGAGCAGGAGTAGCAGTAAACTTGATGCCTTCAAAATCCACATCTTGCCACCAATCAAGTTCAGTAATACGAGAGTCATCAAATCCCCATCTTTTTAGATGTGAACCTACGCCAAGAGGCGTGATAATTTTGACGTCTTTCTTCTTAGCGAAAAATTTCATCGTCGTCATATCAAGGTGATCATAGTGATCGTGAGAAATAATAATATAATCGATTTCTGGAAGCTCTTCTAAAGAGAGAATCGGAGGTGCAAAGCGCTTTACGAATAAAGGAACAGGTGAAGATGAACCTGAAAAGATTGGGTCAATTAAAACGATCTTTGAATCAACATTTAAAAGGATCGTTGAGTGCCCGAACCAAATCGACTTAACATGATCAGATTTCTCCAGAAACTTTTCCATATCTGGCCTTATTGAAGGAAGCGGCTTTTCTGGATAACGTCCTCCGCCCTTCCCTAAGAATTCAATAAATTTAGAAAGGCCAAAACCATCTTTTTGAATTGGCTGCTCTTTTGTAATATTAGGTCTACGGTTAACAAAGATTTGCTTTGAAGCATCGAAGTTCTCCGACTTTTCAAATGTTCTTAATTCACTCTTATCAGGGTGGGCCCCAAGAGAAGACATAAATACAGAAGCAACTTTACTCATAGCTGTACATCCAGATAAATTTAATAAGAAAGCTAATAGAAGAATATGCTTAAACATTAAGTTCCTACTTTTTTAACAAAACTAATGAAGTTCCCATTATCCTTGAAAAATCTCCAATTAGAGAAAAGAGTGAAGATCACTGTAATAATCACAGGCACTAGAAATGAGAAGACGAACGACGATCCAGTAAAGCGCACTGGAAGTGAACGATCCACAAACATCGCCGGCATAATAACTGGTGAAAACTGTGCTAAAAGTTTAAGAACAATAAAGCTTAGAAGGTTCCCAATCCCAATTGCACAAATCGTGATAATGGCAATATTAAGGCCTCCATACTTTTTGATCTGGTCCATACTCATGCCAAGAATCCAAAAAGAAGCAAAGTCGTTTCTAACTCTTGCGTAGAATATTGAAAGGCCTGAAATAATTGAAAAAGTAACGAGAACAATTGTCGCTAAAAATAAAAAGAGAACCACATTATTTTCTAAAGCAAGCGCGTAAACAAGGTTTTGATTTAACTCTTCCCAAGTTTTAAAGCTGGCACCTTTTGAAGTTAAATACTGCTTAAGTTCCCCGACTTCAGCGGCACCCAGAACACTATAAACCCTAAGTTTGTTATAACGACGAGATTTAGCAATTGAAAATGCACTATAGGCATGGCCCCAAGCATGAAGCTCATCAATATCCGGGTCCATAGAATCAGTGAAGTCTTCAATCATAAGAGACTTAAAGCGTGGCAACTCTCCAAAGAACACATCAGTGTGAGCTGGTGAGATAAATTGAATCTTATCATCAAGACCGGCGTAAATTTTTCTGGCCAAGTATGGTGATAAGAGAATCTCTTCACGCTGGGGCCAATGATCAATGGCCTGAGGTAGAACAGTTGAAGTCTCTTTTGTTAGCCCGTGAAAAATAACAGGGGCCAAATAGCCTTCAAGACGGATAAGGCCTTCAATTTCATATTCAAAAGAATATTTCAAGTTCTTATCATCTAAGTAGGACTGTGTCTTTTCAAAGCTAAGATCTTTAGGCAGATCAATAATGTAGCGGCCAAGGGTCTGTTTTCCTCGTTCAATACGATTCGTTTGCAGCCCCTTAAGGACAGACTGGACACTTAGAAGTGAAAAACTTGATATGATAAGACTCGCCAAGGCCATGATAAGTAGCCTTTGGCGAGTCTTAGCTTTAAATAAGTAATTTAGAAAGAATCTAAAAAAGCTTAGAAACATTTAATCTATAGCTCATAGAAAGTTGAATTTTCATCTGCAAGCTTATTCATAAGCGCACATGGAGTGAAGCGATCCTTACTTACACTCTCTGAAAACTTAAGCATCTCATCTCTAAGGCGAGCGATACCTTGAGTATCTGCATATCTTAGAAGCCCTCCTCTAAATGGAGGAAAACCGATTCCAAAAATAAGCCCTAGATCGACATCTTTTGCTTTTGCAACAATCTTATCTTCAAGAGTTGTCGCCGCTTCATTAATCATTGGCAGGAAGATTCTCATTTGAATCTCTGTTTCACTCATTTTCTTAGATGCTTTTGGAAGCATATTCCATGCTTCTTGGTTAGGGCCAGTTGGCTTACCTTTTTCATCATATAGGTAGAACCCTTTAGCATTTTTCTTACCAAAGAATTCCTTTCCAAGCATTTGCTTTCCAATAGCATTTGAGGCCTGGCGCTCACCTAGACCATCATAGATAATTTTCGATACCTTATCCCCAACGTCAATTCCAACTTCATCAAGAAGTCTAAATGGGCCCATTGGCATACCAAAGTTAAGACAAGCATCATCGATATCTTTAATTGAAACACCTTCTTCAAGTAAGAATCCAGCTTCATTCATATATGGCATAAGAATTCTATTCACAAGAAATCCTGGGCCATCGTTAACAACGACTGGAGTTTTCTTAACTTTAACAACCCAATCATATAGAGATTCGATCGTTTCATCAGAAACACCATCGTGTTTGATGATTTCTACAAGAGGCATCATGTGAACAGGGTTAAAGAAGTGAAGACCTGCAAATCTTGAATTGTCTTCAAGTGCACTTGCCATCTCTTGAATTGAAAGAGACGAAGTATTTGAAGTTAGAATCGTATCTTTGCGAACCTTAGTTTCAGTTTCTGCAAAGACCTTCTTTTTAATATCCATATTTTCAACAACGGCCTCGATCACAAGATCAGAGTGTTCAAATCCACGATAATCTGTTTGAGCACTAATTGATCTCATCTTGCGCTCAAAATCATCTTTAGACATACGCTTTCTTTTAACAGCACCAGCAAAGTTACTTGACGCCTGCTTAAGTCCTAGCTCAAGTCCAACTTGATTAAGATCTTTCATGATTGGAAACATGTCATTCTTGGCCATAAGCCAAGCGATTCCACCACCCATCGTACCTGCACCAAGACAAGCTCCACGGCGTAGTTTTCTTCCAACACCTTTTGCATCATCCATCTTCTTAGAACCTTCCATTAGGAAGAAGATATGACGGAGATTCTTCGATTGTTCACCAATACATAACTCTCCAAAAGCTTGTGCTTCAGAAGTTAAATAAGATGTACGACCTTTCATAACTCCAGCTTCCATCACATCAAGAATCTTAAGAGGTGCTTGATAGAAACCTTTAGTTTTCTTTAAAACAGACTCACGTGCTTTTTGAAAAATAATTTTCTTAGTGAATACGTTATCAGTTGCAGCGTCTTGCATTTTATCCATCATGCTACGCTTATCAACTTTCTTTTTGAAATGCTTTGGCGCTAGATCAACAAGGCGCTCTTTAGCATAAATCTCATCAGCTAAACCTGCTCTCTTAGCTTTCTTAGCATTAAGTGTTTTACCAGATAGAATCATATCTAGAGCTGTTGGAAGTCCTACCGCTTTTGGCAGACGAAATGTCCCACCAAAGCCAGGAATTAAACCAAGCTTAACTTCAGGAAGTCCAAGACCAGTTGCCTTGTCATCACTTACGATTCTTGATTTACATGAAAGGGCAAACTCAAGTCCACCACCAAGACAAACTCCGTGGATACATGCAACAGTTGGCATTTTTAAATCTTCAATACGGTTAAAGATTGTCTGCCCAGCTTCTGCACCTGCTTGTCCATCGGCCGCCGTATGCATCGTATCGAATAACTTAATATCTGCACCGGCCATGAAACATCTATCTTTATGTGAAAAGAAGATTGCTCCATCCAGCTCTTTTTCTTTTGTATGTAGATCTTCAACAATATCTTGAAGTTCTTTAAGTGTTTCTTCATCGAAAACAGTCATCGAAGCTTCGTTATTATAACCAAAGCCGATATATGCTTTCTTATCCTTGATTTCAAAACTGATTCTCTTATATGTCATTGCGATATCCTATATTTTCTAAATTAATTACTTTTGTAAGTTCTCGATAATCATGGCACCACCTTGACCACCACCGATACAAAGTGAAGCAACACCAAATCCTGCTTTTCTCTTCTTAAGTTCATGAGCAAGAGTTACGATTAAGCGTGAACCAGTTGAACCAACAGGGTGTCCAAGTGCAATGGCACCACCATTAACGTTAAGTTTCTCAGCTGGAATTTCACCCCATAATTTATCAATACCAAAGAAGTCAGCAACTTTCTTATCAGTAAATGCCTTCTTAACAGCAATAATTTGTGCAGCAAAGGCCTCGTTAATTTCAATGAGATCCATTTGATCAAGTGTCATATTTGATCTTCTAAATACACCATCCATTGCATGAAGTGGACCCATTCCCATACGCTCTGGCTCAAGTCCATGGAAGTGATAATCAACAACACGTGCTAGTGGCTCTAAGTTATATTTCTTAACGGCTTCTTCTGAACAGAAAAGAATTGCCGAACCACCATCAGTGATTGGACAACTATTACCAACAGTAACTGTTCCTGACTTACGATCAAAGTAAGGCTTCATTTTCGCCAGACCTTCAACTGAAGACTCTTTACGTGGCCCATGATCATTCATAAGCAACTTATCTAATTTTGAACCATAGATTAGAGGAACAATCTCATCAGCAAAACGACCTTCTTCAATGGCCTTAATTGCTTTATGGTGAGATTCATTTGCATAGATATCTTGTTGCTCACGAGTGATACCAAGTTCACGGGCAAGAAGCTCTGCTGTTTGTCCCATATTTAGGCCACAGAAAGGATCTGTTAAACCTTGTTCAATTGCAATAATTGGAGAAAGGTATGCAGGTTTAAAAGTCGAAAGAACTTTTAATTTATCACCAGTTGTCTTTGCTTTCATAAGTGAAGCAAAAAGCTCAGTCATTTGCTTCCCATAAATCAGAGGCATATTTGACATTGATTCAACACCACCAGCAATCACAACATCACTACGTCCACTAGCAACTTTAATGAAAGCTTGTGAAGCTGCCTCAAGTCCAGAAGCACAGTTTCTATGTACTGAATAACCAGAAGTCTTCTTATGCAGGCCGGCCTCTAATGCAATCACTCGCCCAACGTTTGGATACTTTGCAGGAGTTCCTGTGTTTCCAAAAATGACCTCATCAACTTCATCGTCACCGATAGAAGTTCCATCCATAATATGGCGAACAAGGTAAGCACCTAAGTAAGGAGCTTGAATATCTTTAATAATAGTTCCGGCTTTTGCATGAGGAGTTCTCACTGCCTCGACAATGTAGACTGGTTTCATTGATGATTCCTTTCTTCAAATTATTTTACTTGCTTAATATTGTAAGGATAATCAGTGGCAATGAAAAGTAAAAAGGCCCCTGAGCGGAGCCTTTTTATGAGAACATGGGTTTTTTAAACAATTGTTTAGAATAAGTATGAAAGACCAACACCTAAAGTAAATGTGTCAGCATTTTCAATATTCTTTGCTTGGTCAACAAGGGCCTTCTGATTGTTTGAACCATTGTATTGGGCCTCTTCTCCAAGTCTAAAAACATTCTTTTCGTATGATAGGCCAACTTGTGCGCTAAATTCTTTAGCAAAATTAACTTCTGCTCCAAGAGATGCACTACCTGATACATACTTAAGTGACTGCTTAGTCTCGTTAAAAGTATCAACTGGGTTTTGGATTTCAAATGATCCAAAGTGAATTCCAGTTCCAAGACTTAAGTATGGTTTAATCTTAGCTGAACGTGAGAAATAAAATTTACCATATCCACCAAAGTTAAACTCGTTATATGAAATCTCATCATTTTGTGAATACGAGCTTCCATTATTATAACCGTAGTAACCATAACCATAATTATTATAATTGCTAAGTTCATTACCTTGAATCGTAAGATTCATAAATCCTGCGCTAATTCCAATTGAAACTCGCTCAGACATTACAGTTTCAACAGAAGCTTGGAAGTTAATTCCTGCTGTCCATTCCTTCTGTTCACCAGTAATACTCTTATATCCTGTCTCAACAGTTAACTTATTACTAAGTTCTGGCATAACAGGTTCTGCAATAACTGGGGCCACTGCTTGTACTCTAGCAGGTGCGGCCTGCTGATTATTAATTTCATCCATTGCTTTAAGCTGTCCCTCTAGGGCCTTTTGAATCTTGTTTGCAATACGCTTTTCTTCTTGTAGACGCATATCTTCAACATTCTTTCTCATCATCTGCTCGTGCTTCTCTTCTAATTGGCGACGTAGCTTCTGAATCTTGTCAGCTTGAGATGGTTTCTTTTTCTTTTTGTAGAACCCGTCGATATTAATTTCGTCAGTATGAACAACTTGATCTGTTTCACTTAGTAATGGATCGTCTTGTTGTCCATATGAGGCAGCACTAGATAATAGAAGTGCAGCTAATACGGCCGAGTTAATCATTGTTGTTTTCATGATGTTCTCCCTGTCTCTTTTTAAAATAAATAGAGTTCAGTTTCTTATAACACATTGCGAGATATTTCTGTTCAAAAGCGAACGCTGATGAAATAATTTCATGAAAATGAAAAAAACCTATTAATATCAGATAGTTAAGAGTGTCTAGCGCAGACGGAAGGTACGAAATTTATTAGCATCAACCTCATTTGTCCCATCAATACCTATGGTTTTAAGGAAACAAAGGGGATTTATGCTCCCCTGCTGACATGCTTCGGGGTCGGCCTTAAAGCGTGCATCAAGAGTTTTAAAGACAGCAAATAAGATAGAGATCACTGCTACTAGAAGTAACATATACTCAACAGCGGTTTGGCCGCGTTGGGAAAGTAGAATGGATTTCTTATCACTGTAATTCGTCATCATATATATGTTTTAAAGTCGCGGGCCTCTAATAAAGTCTGTGTAATTCCTAAATTATTCTTCTTCAGAGGTCCTTGGTAGTAGACCCCTTTTACAGAATCATATTTTCCACTGTCGGCCATTCTAAACTTAAGGTGAATTCTTGAGCTCGAATTAATCACACTATGATTACGAAGCATACAAGTTTCATTTGTTAGTCGACCTTTAATGAGAGTGTCATTTTCATCAATGATATCGTTGGCCAGTAGAAATTCATGCAACTCCTGCTCACAGAAATCATATTTAAGGCAGTCATCAAATTGTTTAAAGATTTTTATTTGGCAAGTTTCGTCTTTTAAAATCTCTTTTCTAATGAGAGCGATATCTCCACCAAAAGAGTTTTCACTAAAATGATAATAGTCTGCACTAATGAGATTATCACTTAGTTTGTAATCTAATTTTACACAGCGATAAAGGTCAGTGATATTGTGAGAAATATTTAACTTGTCTAAGTTTGAACTAAAGATAGCAATTTTCTGCGGGGCCACAACTCCAGTAAATGAAGAGAGCTGAACTGCCCACGGTCTTTTACTTGCAAAACTAAACTCTTCAGCAATATCTTCAAAGCTATTACCACCAAGACTTTCAATCGTTTTCGTGGCCTGCTCTTCTTTATTTTCTTGCCATTGAAAACGGTAGCGTGGCGACAACATGAGAATAAAAAAGTAGATACTTTCAAGGTCAGAAAAAGTCTGTTCTAGTGTCTTTGTATAGACACAACGAAAGCAGCTCGTAAATTTCTCAAGCTCTTTATTCTCTCTAAGGTGCTTTTTAAAAAGAGCATAAATATCATAGATATAATTTGGAAGATCTGAGCGCAGAGTGCTTACGGTCACCTGATGAAATGTCTTATAACGACACAGAGACTCTCCAAGGCGCTTAATTGAAGAAGTAAAGTCTTGATCGAATTTTTCCTGATCAACGTCTTCGATTCTTAGGCGATTAATAAATTCATTATAAAGCTCAGGGAAATGACGACAAACTTGTGAGAAGTTTAAAAATGGACTTAAGCTAGCACATAACGTTTGCTTGCCATTATATTTTAAATAAAATGGTGAATGAACAAATGAATCCTCATCAAATATATTCGTTTCTAACTCTAGGTCTTCTGCCCATGCCTTAATAAAGGCAAGATCTAGTGGCCCAAAGAATTTGAAATAAGGGTCACTTGCCTTAATTCTCTTATCTTTTAAATAAATAGCACCAAAGCCACTTTTTAAAATTTGAGTGGCCGTTAAGAAACTGGCAATATTATTTCCAATAACAAGGGTATTAATTTTTTTATTCATATGTAGATATCTTAATTTGTTAATAATGCAATTAGCTTACGCTTTGCCATTTCGCTTTCTTCAATCATATCAGAAATCAACTCATTGGCCATCTTATTGCCACTTGAAGTCTGCATGATCTCAAAACCATCTTTCATTTCATTAATGGCCCCAACTTCGACACCTGATTTAACAATCGTGTCATACTCAGTGGAGCGCTTAACATTTGGCCCACAAAATATCTGGGCCCCAGCGACAAAGGGCTCAAGAACTGAATGGATTCCTTTACCATGTCCACCTCCCACAAAGACTTTTGAGAAGTATGGGTAAATCTCACAAAGAATGCCTCTTAGGGTACAGATAATGAGTCCAGGAGAGGCCTTGAAATGATCTAAGAATTCATCAAGCTTACCACCATCAATCGTCTCCTTAGTTAACATGTGAATAGGTAGTTCAGGGCAATGAGTTTTAATAAGTTTAGCAAGATGTTCAACGTTATCTTCCTTTAAAACATGTGGGGCCATAAAGACAAAGAGTTCACCGGCCATCATTTGCTGGCAAAAGCGAGTGTCTTCAAAGAAGTCCATCTCATTAGGCCAGGTCTGGGCCAAGCAAATTCTTTTGTCATAATCGTATAAAGATAAAACCTTATTTAACTCATCATATAAAGAGTGCTTTCTAAAGAAGTGTTGGCGAGCATTGATTTGTAGCATCCTAAGCTCGATCGGGCGCACTAGCCTATCCTCATCAATATCCTTTTTAATGACCTCATAATCCTCTGTTGTCGCACAAATGATTTTTGAAAACATCGAGTAAATATAGCCTTTGACTCTCGGTAAACGAATCTGTTCAAAAGGAGCTTCTTTCATGCGAGAGCTTTTAACTGTTGCAGAAAATAAAATAAACTCTTTCATTTTAGAGCCTAAGTAAAGAAGCTCTGGAAAGAAGTCATAGCGAACCATCATCATCTTATTAGCACTAGACCATGCGATAATATTTTGGCGAGAAAGAAGTGGAAAATAGATCATTAAAGGCAAGCGTAGGTAGCGAATATTTTCACGATTGGCTTGATAGTAGTCCACTACCTTATGTTCAACACTTGGTGAAGTAAAGATTAGCTCAATATTTTTTCCTAAAGAAATTAACTCGTCACTTAAGGGCCTAATCTGCTCAAACTCTCCTTCACTAGAGAAGTGAAAGACACAGTGGGCCTTTTTGCCAAATCTCATAAAGGGCCTACAACCTTCATCACGATAATTTCGTCTTTCAAATGAAATTCGATCGTAAAAAGGCCCTACTTTAAGGAGATAAAGCACAATAAAGACAGGATACAGTGCAACTCTTACAATTGCTTGAATAAGAAAAATCAATAACATAGGTATATTATAATGAGGTTTTTCCTAATATTGAAGCCAAAATAAGGTCCATTTGACACCAAATTAGGTAAATCAACATATTTTTCTGACATGTTCTTACAAACTGAAATATTAAATCCCTAAATTACAATCATTTGTTGCAATTCAATAAAAAAAATTCGATTATCTTTAGTCTATAAAAGAAAGAGGGAGAAAAAATGGGAATTTTAAAGGGAGCATTTATTGCATTCGTGGCAATGAGTACGATGGCCGCAACGTCATCGACTTCAGTATCAGTGCCATCTTCAAGCTCAACAGCTTCAACAACTGCATCATCTACTGACGCAGCAACAACTTCAGAAGCATCGACAGGAACTTCTTGGTACCAGAAATTAAAGGACTCACCTTTTAATATGCAATACCTTGTTGAAGGTTCAAATAACTTTAAAAAATCAATCAATGGTTACAGTTTCTATAACTATTTATACCTTGGTTACAATATCGATAAAACTTTTGCTGTAAAACTAGTTCCTTACTGGAAGACTGACTTCACAAAAGCACAAGAAAACAAAGACGGAAGCCGTACAATTCACCAACAATACGGTGCAACTCAAGCTCGTCTCTATGTTAAGAATATCCTAACTGACGAAAAGCACGGATATGATCTTTATGCACAAACAAGATTTTACTGGTATCCGAAGGCCACTCAGGAAAGTTCAGGATATGATGCAAAAGCTCGTCTATACCTAATTGGTGGAAAGAAAATTACTGATAACTTCAAAATTGGAACATACGCTTTCTACGAAAGCTATATCAGAAATACAGGAACTTCAGGTTTCGTAGAAAATTATTACGCAGCAGTTGCTCCTACTTATTACATCAATGACAAGTGGTATACAGCACTAACAATCGACTACTACAGAACAAAGAGAAAGACAGGTAATAGAGAGAGTGAAACTCTTTCTGTTTCACCAGAAGTTGGATACTCGTTCCCAATCTGTTCACTTTCAGCATCACTAGCTCTTGAGCCAGTAGATTTTAGAGGTGAAGATCCAGACTTCGTTGATGGAACTCTAAAGAATGCCTCTTTAGTTGTCTCAGCATTCTTCCCAGTTTTTTAATTTAATACTCCATTTTAAATACTTACAAAGCCGACCTTATGAGTCGGCTTTGTTTTTTTAAGTCTTTATTAAACTACAGGCAAAAATTTCCGATAAACCACATAGAAAGTGATTAATCTAATCAGGGTTTGAGGAATTATGGCCACAAGTACAAAGAAAAAGATTACTGAATACCTACTGACAAAAGAACAGATTTCAGGGGGTCTCTACGAACCTAATGAAGTCTACTTTATCAAAGATGGTGACAAGGAACTTGGACCGTTTTGGCAAGAAGATCTAAAAGAGTTTATCGAAGACTACTCTCTCTTTAATCAATCTGTATTTGTTAAGAGTATGCTTGAAGAACAGTGGAGTATGATTACTGCACACCCACTCTTTCAAAGAAGAAAACCTGAAATTATCAAAGAATTCCAAATTGATGAGGATGACCAATTTTTCATCCTAAAGAATAATAAAAAAGATGGGCCATATAAGAGCAGTGAAATCATGGCAATGCTCGACTCACTTGAGCTATTATACACAGACTTCATTTCTGTTGATCAAGGGCAAAGTTGGGGAACGATTCATGAATTTGAAGTCTTTGATCGAAGAAGTCGCTCAAATGAAAGCTTACCTGACTCACCTCAAGGTCATATTTTCAAAAATTCAATTCTTGATGCAGACAAGGCCATGGCCCTAGCAAAGAAAGACTCTGATGATCGTGAATTTATTTACGATCTAGCCTATATTGGAAATCAAAAACTAAATCCAAATAAGGCATCGATAGATGACTTTGAACAAAAAGAAAAATCTGATCCTGCGACAATGATGCGTCTAGGAACATTTGCGGCAAGCTTTGTGCTAGTAGTTGCAGTCTTCTTTGTCTTTAGCAAATTATCTGGAACACCAGATACGCCTGTGGCAAAGGCCAAGAAAACAACAAGAGTTCAAACAAAGCGCACACCTGCTGCACAGGCGCAGAAGAAGGCACCAACGAGAACAACAAGAACCGTTACTAAAAAAAGAGAAGTACCTAATGCATTCAAAAAGAAATCAAGACCTAAGCGTCAGATTTCAAAAGGTAATGATCCAATTGGAAAAGCAGACTTTCTGGCCGACAGAAAGATGAAAGATGCCGTGATGGACCCGGCCGATCTTCCACCAGAAGTTATCTTTGACGATGCAAACGAAGCGTTGGAACTAGACCCAGTACGCGAGAGAATCTCAAAAGAAACATTTGATCCTCAAGAGCAGGAATTGAATAATTACGATGAGCTTGATGCGGCACGAGAAATCGTAGATGAATACCTTGATCGCTCACCTGCAGCGGGGTCAATGCCAGACGATGTCGACGGCCAATATGACGACTTTACGCCAGAAGATGCAGTAGAAGGTGAACAATTCTAATAGGTTGCCTCCATAAAAATTAAAAGAATATGTAGTCAATAATTGATTATTTATGTTACTTTTAACCTATGGAACACACTAAAGATATCTCACAACTAACTAATGTTTTTCGCCAAGCGGCCTTCCCTGGATCATTCTTTTTCAGCTTTGAAGGTATTGAAGGCTCAGGAAAATCAACTCAAATAGTAAAAATTAAAGACTACCTAGAGGATAAAGGCTTTAACGTTATCGTTATCCGTGAACCAGGTGGGACAGCATTTGGAGAAAAATTAAGACAAGCTATCTTAACTTCAAATACTGAGCTACACCCGGCCGCCGAAGCTCATCTCTTTGCTAGTGCTCGTGCTCAAAATCTACACGCACTTATTCTAAAAGAGTTAGAAACACCTAATACAGTTGTTATTTGTGACCGTTTTCTTGATAGCTCTATCGCCTACCAAGGTGTTGCCCGAAAACTTGGACCGGAGTATATCTTAAATATCCACTCAAGCTTTCCTTTAAATATTGTTCCTCATAAGACTTTCTACTTAAGAATTGACTTAGAGAAGTCACTTGAGAGACAACGCTTAAGAAATATGCCTAAAGATTATTTTGAATCACGTGACAATAGCTTCCACCAAGATCTTATCGAAGGTTATGACTATTGTGCTCAGATCTTCCCAAAACGAATTGCAACGATTGACGGAAGTGCACAACTTGAAATCGTGACTCAAAAACTAATCGAAGAAATTGAAACGATTATAAATGGATAATAAAGATATTGCATTTAATGCACTATTTGCGCGCTACAAAGAAAGCAAGCTTGCCCACTTCTACACTCTCCAAACTGGAGGTCACAGTGAAGTTTCTAAAAAAGACACTCTACTTGAGAAATGGGCAAATGACTTCATCATCAATATTCTAGCTTATGAAAATGGCTGGGAAATTGATCATGCAAAAGAAGTCCTAGAGCGTGGGCATGAAGATATTCTCTTTGTTTCCACTGACCAAAAAACCTATAAAGTAACAGATGACAGTATCGAAGAATTCTTTAACTTCATCCGCTTTAGGCCATCTAAGCTCAAGTACTCATTCTCAATTTTTAAGCAATCGCAAAAGATTACCCAAATCTTGGCCAATAAGCTTCTAAAGACACTCGAAGAGCCACCAGAGGGCCATATTTTTATCTTCATTAAGTCTAATGATGAGAAAACTCTGCCAACAATAGATTCTCGAACAATCAAGGTCAATATTCTTGGTAAGACAGACTCACAAAACGAAGTAACGCAGGAGCTAAGCTTTAGAGACTATGTCGCTAAAAACTGTGAAGATGAACAATTAGTCGAGATCCTAACTAAAATCGAGCGCAATAATTTACAATTAGATGAATTAAGAGAGCTAATTAAAGAAGGCCCTACCCGTGAGGCCAATATTCACCACCTTATTGCATCACATATCAATCAAAGCAGTAAATATAGCATTGAAGACGCTCAAATTTGCCTTCAGGCCACCAAAGACTCAACTTTCGAGATACCATTTAATGGCTCATCTAAATCACGCCTAGCACGCCTGCTTCAACTTGTGATTTAATGCAATTTGGCTAGACATAAGCTACCAATAATACGACAATTGAAGCTACTCAAAAAAAATTGATGGGACAAAATGACGAACCAAGATCAGCAAGATATATCTGAATCACGTGACAATGATAAGTCAGGTGATAAGAAGAAAGTAAATAAATTCAATAAGCACGATGACAAGCTAGCAAAAGAGCAAGAAGGTAAATTCGAAGAAGGTCAAACTCTGACAATGGTAAGAGTTCGCTTTCCAGGAAATGCAAAAAGCCAGCCTTTCTTACTAGGTAAGAGAAAATTCACATATGGCCAAAAAGTTATCGCCATGAGTGACCGTGGTATGACAGTTGGTTATATCAACTCTTTCCCATATGAAGTCACATTTGATAAGTCGATGCTACCAATTCGCTCAATCTCTAAAGTGGCAACACAGGAAGATATCGACGAACAAAAAAGCTATATGAAAAAAGAGAATGAAGCAGAGATTGTCTGTCTTCGTCTCATCGAAAAATATAATCTTAATATGAATCTTACTCACGTTGAGTTTATTCAATTTGGTAAGAAGGCCGTTTTCTATTTTACAGCACCAGAGCGTGTGGACTTTAGAAACCTTGTCAAGGACCTCGTAGCAGAAATCAAAATGAGAATTGAGCTACGCCAAATCTCAGTACGAGATCGTGCCGCAGCACTTGGTGCAACAGGGGCCTGTGGCCTTCAAACTTGTTGCTCATACTTCCTAACAAATTACGGAAACGTTTCAATTAAGATGGCAAAGAATCAAAACCTTGCCCTTATTCCTTCAAAGATCAACGGTGTCTGCGGACAAGTAAAATGTTGTATCAAGTATGAAGATGATGTTTATACAAATAAAAGAGAATTCCTTCCAGGTGAAGGCTCATATATTAGAACGAAGAATGGTGATATTGGTAAGGTTTTAAAACTACATATTCTACTAGAGCAATTTGAAATGCTTACAGATAGAGGCTATATTCGCCGCTATTATAAGAACCAATTCGAGAAGAGACGTTGTCGTCCACCTAAGGACTGGAGCTTCCCTACTGAATTTAAGTCCATCACAAAAGAAACTTCAACAATCATTGGTATAGAGGAATTAGAAGAAGAGCTACGCCTAAGAAAGCAGGCCTTCCTTCAAAGCCTAAATGATGGTAGTGATCAAGATGAAGATGAGGATGCGCACGAGTTATTTGACGATGAAGACAGCAGCAACGATGACGATGAGGAAATTGAAAAGATCCCATTAGATTCGACAGAAGATGAGTCAGATAATATTCCTAAGCAAAAAGTAGAAAAGAAGCGTCATAATAATAGTCGTCCTAGAAGACGTCCAACGAATAGACGTAATGACAAAAAGCCTGGCCAACAAGACGCTAAACCAGACACAAAGCAGGAAGGCAAGCAAGACGGAAGTCAAGAAAGGAATCAAGACAGGCCTCAAAATAAGAACCGCAACAGAAATAGGAACCGCAACAAACCAAAGAGCGGAAACTACCGAAAGCCTTCAGGTGATGCCAAAGGAAAACCTGAGTCTTCAGGAAATAAAACTAATCAATAATTCTTTTTAAAGAAGTATAACAGCGATGGTGAGGGAATTGATTTTCCCTCACTATTTCTAGCTGAGAAATCCCCTTTAAATATTTGATATTCAACATCTCATCTCTCGCGTCGACGATCACGCGTGCCCTACACTTTGCTATATCAATATCCTCATTTAAGTTAAGTATTTCACGGTAAACACCTAGTTCAACATATGAACGTGCACGCGACTTTAAAGGAGCAAGCGAAAGAATCGGCAAATGATTTAAAATACCCCTAGCAGATACCTTCACAAACTTGGCCATTATGTTAGGAGGATAGAAGGCCGGGGCCATATAGATAAGCTTATTATCTCTTATCTCTAACTCCTCATTTTGAATGGCCCATTCAATTAAAAGTGCAGCAAGAGAGTGGGCAACAACGATACTTCTTGAGTTGTTTTTAAAGATCTTTCTTATTTTCTCTAGATCTTGAGTAAGATTTGGGCGCATTTTCTTATTAAAAGAAAGAGAAAGAAATTTAACATTTGAGTTTGAAAAGATGAAAGATGCCGGGGCCTGATTAAGCCCCGGTATAAAGATAATCGGATCGCGATTATTAGAAGTCACAATTTCCAGGTGTTCTTGGGAATGCAATAACGTCACGGATATTGCTCATACCAGTGATATACATAATTGCTCTTTCAAAACCAAGACCAAAACCAGAGTGAGGTGCTGAACCAAATTTACGAAGTTCTAGATACCACCAGTACCCTTCTTTCTCCATTCCCATTTCGTCCATGCGCTTAATTAGTTTATCAAGGTCTTCTTCACGTTGAGACCCACCAATTAGCTCACCAATACCAGGAACAAGAACATCCATGGCACGTACTGTTTTCCCATCATCATTTTGCTTCATATAGAAGGCCTTACAATTTTTTGGGTAATCAGTTACGATAACAGGTGACTTAAAGTGTACATCTGTTAAATATTTTTCGTGCTCAGTTTGTAGCTCTTCTCCCCAATTAGTTGGGAATTCAAATTTCTGTCCACAAGCTGAAAGAATATCAATTGCTTCAGTGTAAGTGATTTTCTTAAACTCACTATCACGCACGGCCGCGAGAGTATCAAAGTGAGATGCATCAACATCTGTAAAAGGCATCTTATATAAGAACTCTAATTCTTTTTTACAATGAGTGAAAGCATAGTCGATCATATACTTAATATAGTCGGCCGCAAGCTCTGCTACATCTTCAAGATCAGCAAAAGCAACCTCTGGCTCAATCATCCAAAATTCAGCAAGGTGACGTTTTGTATTTGAGTTCTCAGATCTAAAAGTTGGTCCAAATGTATAAACTTTACCAAGTCCAAGAGCATGACACTCACCTTCAAGTTGGCCAGTTACACAAAGAGAAACATCTTTCCCAAAGTAATCTTTAGAAAAATCAACTTCACCTTTATCTGTCTTAGCAGGGTTTTGCTTATCTAGAGTTGAAACATTAAACATTTCCCCAGCACCTTCACCATCAACAGCTGTGATAATTGGTGAATTCAGGTAGAAGAAGCCTTTTTCATTAAAGAAATTATGTGTTGCCATGGCAAGAGCGTGGCGCACACGAAATACTGCTCCAAATAGATTTGTTCTTACTCTAAGGTGAGCAATATCTCTTAAGTGCTCTAGAGATGTTCCCTTCTTTTGTAGAGGGTATGACTCATCAACAGCACCAATAATATCACCTGTTACGGCCTGCATTTCGATTGTCTGTCCCTTACCTTGTGATTCAACAACTTTCCCTGTGATAGAAACACAAGTACCAGTTAGCATCGTTGATAGGGCCTCGTAATTTTCAATACCAGCATCAGCAACAATTTGTAGAAGATCTTGCGAAGATCCATCATTTAAAACAATAAATGAAAACTTCTTAGACTTACGAACAGAGCGAACCCATCCTTTAACAACAACTTCTGTCCCGATGTAATCACTTGCACGATCAAATAATTCTTTTAATTCAATACGCTTTAATTGTGTCATTTAAATACCTTCTTATAAAATATCTTTTAAGATTGATTTGGTTTCTTCTTTTTCTAGTCTTGGCCCGTATTGAGTCACAAGTTTTGCAGAACAAGCACATGCTAGTGTTCCTGCTTGAGAGAAGTCTAGGCCATTTGTGATTCCATAAAGGAATGCACCAGCAAATAAGTCACCGGCACCGTTTGTATCGATGGCCGAAACACTTGGAGCGGATACGTTAACTCTCTCACTTCCATTATAAAGAAAAGCACCTTTTGCACCAGCAGTAATAGCGAATGCATGAGAAATTTCTTTAAGGGCCTCAAAGGCATCTTCAATCGAATCTTTTTCAGTAAATGATTTAGCTTCTTCCTCGTTACAAAAAAGAAGATCTAGTTTCTGTTCACCAATCATTTCCTTGAAACCATCTTTGAAGAATCCAACAATTCCCGGATCTGAAAAAGTTAGCGCAACTTTAACATCATTTTTACGAGCGAAATCTCTTGCTGTTTGGCAAGCAGCAATCCCAGCGGCACCTGTAACAAGATACCCTTCCATATATAGCCACTTACTATCAGCTAGCATTGAAAGATCAAGTTGCTCATCAGAATAAGTTGCTGTCGTTCCTAGAAACGTATTCATTGTTCTCTCTGCATCTTCAGAGATCATAACAAGACACTTTCCAGTTTCACCGTCATAGAGGCCATTTTCAATATTTGATTTTACACCATTTGCTAACAGGTCATTCTTATAGAATTCACCTGTTTCATCTTGTGCAACTTTACAAGAGTAGAAAGTTTTTGCACCCAGTTGAGTAGCACCAATAATAGTGTTTGCAGCAGAACCACCACAAGCACGAGAGTGACCAACATTGCTTCCCTTCAGGGCCGCAAGAAGGTGATCTTGTCTCTCTTTTTCAACAAGAGTCATTAGTCCCTTTTCAATCAGGTGATCTGCTAAGAATTCATCCTTAACTTTAAACTCCATATCGACAAGGGCATTTCCCATTCCATATACATCAAAATTCTTCATACTTAATCCTTTATATTTATGACTCTTTTCTTTTAAAAATTAACTCATTATTTGCTTCATCAAAGTCAGCATATTTGTACCCAGCAGAATCAAATGTCTTTAGGCTTTCAATATCCTTAATCTTATTTTCGATAATAAAGCGTGCCATCATCCCTCTGGCCCTCTTAGCATTGAAAGAGATCACCTTGTATTGGCCATTCTTAAAATCTAAGAAGCGTACGTTAACAAGCTCAGGAACAAGTTTGTCTTTTTTTACACTCTTGAAATATTCTTCAGAAGCAAGGTTGACGAGATATTTTGATTTATTTGCCTTAGCATCAGCATTGATCTTCTCAACAATCTTTTCGCCCCAAAAATTATAAAGATTAGTTAGGCCTTCTCCATTAATTCGCGTCCCCATCTCTAAGCGGTATGCACGTAGTTCATCAAATGGTGAAAGTACCCCATAAAGTCCAGATAAGATCTTAAGGTGTTTTTGAGCATAGTTAAGCTCACTCTTTTTAAGTTCACTTGCATTTAGACCTTGGTATGTATCACCTGCAAAGCTAAAGATTGCAGCACCGAGGTCAGCAGTTTTCTTAAAATTATTAAAGCGATCAACATTTAGGTCCGCAAGGGCCTTAGATAATTTCATCATTTTTGAAAGATCAGCACTTTCAAAATTTGCCATCTTTGTGGCAAGCTGCGTGGCCTCTTTCATAAAAGCAGGTTTCTCAAGATTAACACCTTGAGCAACACTGATTTCTGAGTGATCAAAATTAAGTTTCTTCGCTGGAGAAATAACGATATCCATGAAATTCCTTTAATTTGAGTTTGTGTTACTAAGCGCTTGAAATAATAACAACAACTTTATTAAAAGACTATGATTTCTTAAGATAATTAAGGAAGAAAGTAGCGCTCGTAGCGAGTTGATTTACCTGTGTAGACAACCTTTTGATGCTTACAGTCAGCAGGTATCTTGACCTCACTTGCCTTGATTGGTCTCTTTAAGCAAACTAAAGAAAATTTGGCACATAAAGACCATAAATACTGATCCTGATCCACGTCCTTGCCTACTAAATCCTTAAAGACTTCCATCTCTTTTCGACTTAGTGCACTCTTGGCCTTTGACTTTGTTATTTCATACATTGGGTCATAGAAGCAACGTTCAAAACCAACAGGAGTCTCTGTAATGGCGGCCTGTCCAAAATTGATCTTCATATGGTTTTTAAAAATAAGTCTAATCTTTTCATTTTCACAATTTAAGGCCTTTTGATAGGCCCAAAGAGCAAGTCCAAAAACATAAGGATTTCTTTCAAAACACTCCAACTGGCAGCCAAAGCTAAGAAGCAAGCAAGCATCCTTACCTGTGCCTAAAGTCGCATCAACAACTTTATTATGTTTAATATCGCCACCCTTAAGCTTCAGGGCACGAAAAAGTGGCTCTTTTGTCACAGCATAGTTTCTCTTCAAATGAGTTTGTAAATCCCCAGACCAATCAAGCTTAAGAGATGACTCTCTGTGTGGATCAAAGAGGCATAGTTCATCATCTTTCCAAGTTAAATAAACACCACTTAGCGATGCGTTCGAGTTATGTAGTTGATACGATAACTCATGACTAGAGAGCTGTTGCAAGTAATTGCGCAGCGCTTGATTCAGAGATTCTAATTGAATATCTTTATCAACTGCGTCTTCTATTACAATATCAATTTTAGTCTTTAGTGAAGTCTCATTCATATTAAAATCAAGTAGATGGCCTGTTCTTTCTATGCTATATATACTTTTCGTAAATACATACTTTAGAATTAATTTATCTAGATATAACACACACGGAGAACAGATGTCACACACACAAGACGTATCAAACTCAACTATTAAGAAACTTGGTTTTGACCCAAGAAATTTAAAAGTAAACTCTGGTGATCTGAATCGTGAACTTGCAAAGAATTATATCAGTGCAAGTGATGAAGAAATTAAACAGATGTTAAACGAACTAGGTCTAACGACACTAGAAGAACTATTCGCTCATATTAAAGACGATGTGAAGTTCTCATCGAAGATTCCTCTAAAAGAAGGACTTAGTTATGACGAACTTGTTACTAATCTTGATGAATTATCAAAGAAGAATAAAATCCCTACAAACTTCTTAGGTGACGGACTTCCTCAATTTAAGATTCACGAGATTGTTCCTTACGTTTGTAATATCAGAGGACTAACAACTGCCTATACACCATATCAACCTGAAAGATCTCAGGGAACATTAAATACTCTTTGGATCTATTCAAGTGCCATTACAGCACTGACAGGTTTTGAAGCAATTAACGCTTCTCTTTACGAAAGATCAACATGTCTCTTTGAAGCTCTTAAAACAGGTGTACGCCTAGCACGTAAGAAAACAAAGGTCTTAGTAAGTGAAGCAATCTATCCACAAGACAGAAGTGTTTTAGAGACAAATGCTGCTCACACTGGGCTTGAAATTCTTTGGGCACCAATTAATAAAGAAAGTGGTTTAACTGATTTTGATAAGGTTAAAGAACTACTTGAAGCCGATAAAGAAATTGCAACATTTGCTTTTGGCCAAGTAAACTCACTTGGACTACTAGAAGATGTTGATGCCTTAACTGACTTATGTCGTGATAACGAAGTATTCTCAATTGCCATCATTGATCCTGTGCTACTTGCTAAAGGTGGTTTAAAGAAGCCAAGTGAATTCGGAAGTGACAAGGCCGGTGCAACGATGATCGTTGGCGAGGGACAACACCTATGTCTAGACGCCAACTACGGTGGCCCAGGACTTGGGATTTTCGGAATTCGTTTTAACGATGCTAATAAGAATCAAATTCGCCAAACTGCTGGACGCTACGTTGGTAATGCAGTTGATATGAACAACCAAGAATGTCTTGCAATGGTTCTATCAACTCGTGAGCAACATATTCGCCGTGAGAAGGCCACAAGTAATATCTGCTCAAACCAATCATTTGTTGCTTCAATTGCAGGTGCTGCACTTTTAGCGCTTGGAGATGAAGGATTGGCCGACAAGCTAGCAACAGCACGCCAAAACACACAATACTTCCTTTCAAATATTTTACACCTAGATGGTGTGGATCTTGCTTTTGATGCTCCATACTTTAATGAAGTTGTTCTTAAGCTAGACAAGAAAGTAAGCGATATTCTTGCTTCAAATGATAAGCTTGTTGCAGGTAAGGACATTAGTGGCCGCCACAACCTAGAAGGAAACCTCTTAAAAGTTTCTTTTGGTGATCAACACACACAAGACGAGCTAGACAATCTAATTGCACTCTTCAATGAAAACTTCGCAGCAAATAGTGAATCAGAATTCTTTATGCCAGAGATCCCTCAAACTTATATAAGAGAGGATGCTCCAGGAATCGCAAATTTCACAACTGATGAAGTCAAAGCATTCTATGACAAGTGTGGAAGTTTAAACGTATCTCCGGATGACGCCATCTACCCTCTTGGTTCATGTACAATGAAATATAACCCATATGTAAATGACTGGGCAGCAGGACTTCCTGGCTTTACAATGGCACACCCTGATTTAGAAGATAAGTACACTCAAGGAACACTTGAACTACTTTATCATATTCAAGAAGATTTCAAGGCCATTACAGGGCTTCCAGGTCTCGTTACACAGGCCGTAGCTGGTGCTCAAGGAGAACTCGTTGGAATCAAAATGTTCCAGGCCTACCATGCAGACAGAGGTAATGCTGATACGAAGAATGTTATTCTTATCCCACGCTCTGCTCACGGAACAAACCCAGCAACAGCTGCAGTCGCAGGATTTGTTCCTGGAAAAGTTGATGGTAAACAAGTCGGAATCATCACTTTAGATGCAGATGAAAGAGGTCAGATTGATCTTGAGCAATTAAAAGAGATCATTAAAACTGACGGTGAGCGTATTGCTGGTATTATGGTAACAAACCCAAATACAGCAGGTATCTTTGAAGAAAACTTTAAGGAAGTAGCAGAGCTTATCCATTCAGTAGACGGCCTTGTTTACATGGATGGTGCTAATATGAATGCTATTGCAGGAATTGTTTCACTTGAAAAACTTGGTGTTGATGCTTGCCACAACAACCTTCATAAGACTTGGACTATTCCACACGGTGGAGGGGGCCCAGGAGATGCAATCGTTGCGGTAAGTAGTAAACTCGTTGACTACATTCCTGGAACACAGGTTGAAAAATTAGCTGACGGAACATATAAGAAAGTTCGCGCACCAAAGTGTATTGGTGACTTTCACCGTCATGATGGAAACGTTGCTCACAAAGTACGTGCCTACACTTATCTAAAGGCCCTTGGCCAAGATGGTGTTGTGGCCATGTCACAAATTGCAGTTCTAAGTGCGCGCTACCTTTTCCAAAAGTTAAAAGATGTTTATCCAATGCTTCCACATGGGGCAGATGAAACACCTCGTATGCACGAGTTTATCATCACATTAAGTGATGATATGTTTTCTCATATTGAAAAGTCAGGAACACTAAAGAACCAAATCATTGCAAAAGTTGGAAAGCTCTTCCTTGATTTTGGTCTCCATGCACCGACTGTTGCATTCCCAGAAGTCTTTGGACTTATGATTGAACCAACAGAGTCTTTTACAAAGAAAGAATTAGATGACTTTACAGATGTACTAGTAGCTATCAAGAACGTACTTTCAGATTCGCCAGAAGTTCTTCAAACCGCTCCACACTTTACAGCAGTAAGCAAAGTTGATGAAGTATGGGCAAATAAGAATCTTAAGTTTTACCGCGACCTCGATAAGCTTTGGGATCTACCAAGTGATGAAATCTCACCTAAGAAGTTACGTCATAAAGACACGCTAGAAGTTGTAAAGATGATTCAAGATAAGCACAAAGAATTAAAGCAATAAGAAAAAAAAAGGCCTGCAATGCAGGCCTTTATATATATTAGGTGTAGCAGAGATTGAAAAACATACGAATAATTCGAGAATAACAACAACACGAAATTTAACACGAATTTGGGGAACAAAGAACAACAACACAACTTTATCGATATGTTTATTCATCAATCCCTGCTACATTAATGAGTGGTTTATACGACGCGATTTCGGATGTTTCAACCTATCATTTTTGCACGTGTAAATATTACAAAAGTAGTTTGTTGACCTAATAAGTCCCATTATTAAAACTTACATTTCAATAGATTCAAGCCTAATCTTACAGTAATTTTTGTTTCAGTTACTGTCTAAAGCGATTGATTTTCTTGCTATAATATTTCGTATTCTCTACATCCTGTAGCTCAACACTTAGAGCAAATAACAACTGATTATAAAGAAAAGAACCTTCATAGCTTGATTCTTGTGCCTTGGCCTGACTTAGGGCCTGTTTAGCTCCATAAATTTGCTTATAAGTAAGAATATAGAGATAGTGATAATAAGCATTGTCTCTATCGAGTTCACTTGCTGATCTAAAGTAATCCAATGCCTTTGGGTAATCACCTAATCTCGTGTAATGCATCCCCAAGGCCGTCAGTACACTTGTGTCCTGAGGGCTTTTAACGAGGGCCTGATTAAGAATATGAGCAGTCTGTGCCTCGTTGCCAATTGAACGATGAAGATCAGCAAGGTTTATATAGGCCGGGATAAAATACGGATACTTTTTAATCGAGGCCTCTAAAAGCTCAGCAGGAGTTTTAGGAAAAAGTCCAAAACGAGAAAGAGTTGCAAGCTTAAGTATATTATCAGGAGCATCACTATGGAGTTCAAGTAAAGTAAGATATGCATCCAAGGTAGGCCTTAACTCTTTACCAATAGAGCTCTTAAAGTCGAGGCCATGAGAAGCGAGTAAATAAATGGCCGAAAAAGAAAGAGACTTTGGGCCACTTTTAACAATCTTAACAATTGAATCTTGGACTTGGGAAATATCTGGAAAATTTAGCAATAACTCAAGAGTGGCCTTCTTGATTAGAAGGGAGTCGCTTGTTAATAGAGTTTCATAGTCATTCTTTTTCATACTAGGAAATTCTCTTAACAAAACGATTGCAGATGCTCTGCGCATTTCAGGCATCTCAACATTATTAATATATGAAAGAAGTTCCTTCTTATTATTAAAATTCCCCTTCTTCATTTCACCAATGATCTCAAGAAGCGTATCTTTAGTTTTAAGCTTCGGGAATTTCGTTTGAAACATTATGTTCATTTTCTCTTTAGAAGTATCACTATGGCAATTAGTACAACTATTAGGAATATTGTACTTAAGAGTGTAGTCAGGTCTAGGAATCACAAATTTATGGTCTGCCCTCATATCAATTCCCATATAGGCCTTCTTAGGCATATGACAATCAACACAACTTGCACTCGCCTCTTTATGCTTATGATGATCATATTTTTCATAACTTAAATCGTGGCATTGCAGACATAGAGAGTTACCTTCTTTCTTCAATTTTCCACTATGAGGATTATGGCAATTGATGCATTTGACACCTTTATGAAACATCTTAGATTGAAGAAAGGAGCCTCCAACAAACGCTTCTTCTCTTTGTTGGCCATCAAGATGGTACTGACTATCGTTAACAATTGTTAAGGAGAATTGATTGAAGAAATCACCCGCAAAGTCAGCATGAGTGGTCATATCTTCTCTTAAACTGTGGCATGTTAGACAAGTTGAACTAGCATCACCTTGAGAGATATAGGTATGCATACCACCGCCTTTTGCCGGAATAATTTCTTGATAACCTTGAGAAGGATTACGCCAAAAGCCTTTATTTGTAAGATGCTCATCCCTATCGTCTTGTGACATCTTTGCCCATTTTAAGTGTGTTGAGGCATCGCCGTGGCATGAGAAGCATGAGATATTTTCGCTCAAATATTTTGTCTTATACGTATCAGACTTGATTTCATAGGCCTTATCAAGGCCAGAAGAATGGCAGCTGGCACAGCGATTATTCCAATTATTAACTCGGTTGTCCCATTTCAAAGAATCCCTCAGATGTGGATTTTGTCGCTCTACTTCACTTAATGTATTAAACCACTTCTTTGCTTCAATATCCCACGCAATTGGTGCAACTTGAAACTTCCCCTGTTTTCCATAATCAATAACATATTGTTGTAGAGGATAATGACCAAATGTATAGAGGACTTTGAAATCAACCCCATCAATTGAAATATAATATTGGCCCTTACTATTTTTAAATCGATACTTTGTCTTATTTGCCTTAAAGCTTTGATTATTAAAGTCACCCTTAACAGACTTCTCGCTTACCTTATTCATGGAATGAAAGTGATCAGAAGACTGCCATAGAGTTGAGATACCTTCGTGACATTTAAAACAAGTAGAAGGATCATTATTCTCTTGTAGCTCTTGATATGAAATTTTGCCTGGATCAAAGTTTGTCACCTCTAACTTATTTGAAAAACAAGAAGAGACTAAAAAAGTTATAAAGACAAAGAAAAATAGATTAATTAAATAATGCACTAGTTGAGCTCACTTATTCTATTATCATACTTAAGGTCGGCCGTAATAAAGGCCTTCTTTAGCGATAATTTTTTGAAGTGCTGCCAATAATCCTCAGAGGTCTTACACTCTGAAAATAGGTCGGTATAGAGTAGTTTGATACCAACAATGGCCTCTTCATTAGATATATTAGACCCATCAATACCATATTTTTCAAAGAATGAAATCAGTGAGAGTTCGTTGGCTTCGTGCGCAAATCGGTATAAGTAGTTAATAAGACCAACAGAATCACGTCTATTAATAATTTTTCTTAATGCGCGACGATTTTCTAAGTCTTGGCGAATTGACTGATAAAAATAAGAAAGCGACTCTCGATTGAGTCGAATCAGATAGAAGATGAATACGGACACAAAAACAATCGTAACAATCGACATTTTAAGCTTATTAGAGAAGTAGAGGCCTGCGAGTTTAATCGTTAACTCTTCAAGCTCACTTGTAACAACTTCCTTACTATCTAAGTCGTAAAAACGAATTTTAGAAGGAATAAGTTTTATATTGCCACCGCGATTAAAGATGACAGTAATCTTCTGTCTTAAGATAGACTTCGCGCTCCCGCGATCAAAACGATCAGACTTTTCAAGTGTGTCATAGTAGAAAGAGATGTCGTCTTGTTTTTCAAAACGAAACTCTGGAATGAGAGCAATACTTGTATCACTGGCCTCAATTTCATATTCATAGACAATTGCATCTTGTCCTGTCGTTTCCTCACTTAGTAAAACTAGACTTTCTTTGACATCACTTGCAACAAAGTCATAATTTTTCTCAACGTCCTCAACTGAAAACCGAGGGCCATCAATCAAGACTTCCCCTTGATTTACACGATTTGTATCTTTATTTCGAATTGTAACACCAAGCTTTACTCCTTCAACTTGTTGCCCTCCAGGGTAGCTAGGAAAGACTTGTATACTTTGCGACTTCTGTAAAAAGTCTCCAGAAGTCTTTAGGAAATATTCACGTGTCGTCTGTTGAGTTGCAATGCCTCTAGAATAACGAATATCTAAAACACTGACATTTACTTCTAAGTTTCTTCTATAATTGATCAAAAGATCAAAGACAACTAATTGCTTAGGTACAATATTCTGATCATCACTTGTAGAAAACTTAAAAGAAATCTCACCAGAACCCAAATAACTCTCAAGTTGATCAGCAGCATAGATGTGACTTTTAAAAGTAAGCAAAAAATAAAAGAAAATGAGGAGTATCGATTTAATCATCACTTACTTCCTTATCATCATGAGACATGATTTCGACTTTTCGTGCAATAAAGTCACGAAGTGGCGAGTGAACCTTATTCATCCATAAATCAACATTTAAAACTTCTTTTGACTCCCCATTACCTTGTTGTTTCGTATCGAGTACCTCGGCACCACGTGAAATTTTAAATTTCTCACGATAGAGTTTCGTTTTCTCATCGCCCTCGGCCCTTTGAGCGGAACTTGTCGCATCAATTTCTGCCACGAGTTTTTTCATGATCTCAGCATTTTCCAAGGCCTTTTTCGCAAAGGGCCCACCACTTTTGATTATTTTTTCATATTCAACTTGTGCAGAAAGATAATATCCCATATGTGCAATAGAGTTAGCATTGGCAAATTTTGAAGCGGGATCACTAAGTTGTGAAAAATAGAGTTGTGCATTTTTAAAATCTTCTGCCAAGTAATATGAAACGGCCTTATTATATTGATCCTCATATTCCATAGCGGCCGTTTTATACTTACCTAATTTAAAGAATAAGTGACCTTGCTGGTCAGCAGTCATAAAGGGATCAAGTAAAATATTTGCTCTTGCACTTGAGGGACTCACACAAACAAAGAGAATATAGCAATGAATAAGTGCAATCCATCCACGTCTAAAGTACATCACAAACGGTATAAGTGCGAAAAAGAGTAAGTAATAACCTAAATCATGCCATGGTAGATCACTATCACGATCCAATGGATAATACTTTTTTAGATAAGCACTAATTCGTGTAATATCACCGTTATCATTTGTGTATTCAACAAATTCTCCATGACTACTTGCCGCTAATTTCTTTAGAAGGGCCGGGTTAAAAGTATTACTATCTAATTCAACTTCTTCTTTTCCGACTCCGTAGACAACAAGATTAACTCCAAATTCATTTAACTTTTTTGATAAAATCGGAATCGAGTGATCATCCACTTGATCTGTAATTAAAATCAAATTTTGTCCCTGGCCATCTCTTGAAAATGACCTCGTCAATCCTTCACTTAGAGTGGAAATATTTAAGAGATCGTTTGGAACTAAGGAAGTATCAAGGGCCGAGATAAAATTTTCCAATATATTAAAGTCCCTTGTGAAAGGAAGAATTTCGTAAGAGCCGCCTCCAGTCACAACAAGAGAAAAGAAAGAGCCTTGATTTAGTTTTAAAAGATCAATCACCTTAAGCTTTGCTCTTTCAATACGAGAAGGGGCCACATCAATTGCATCCATGCTTTGTGATAGGTTAACCACTAAGAGAGTTTTTGATTCATTCTCATCAAAGGAAGTTCTAACTTTTTCAAAAGTTGGCCCACTAGCAGCTATAATAAATAAAGTAGCAAGTGCTAGCGCCCATAGTTGAGGATCTTTTAGAAAGTCTCCCTTCTGCTTAACGACTAGTGTATTTAAGATATGAGTGCTGAAATAGTTATTCAATTCCCCCATCCTCTTACTTCTAAGGTAATAGAGACAAAA
Source organism: Halobacteriovorax sp. RZ-2 (assembly GCF_043196685.1). Classification (NCBI taxonomy): domain Bacteria; kingdom Pseudomonadati; phylum Bdellovibrionota; class Bacteriovoracia; order Bacteriovoracales; family Halobacteriovoraceae; genus Halobacteriovorax; species Halobacteriovorax sp. RZ-2. Next base: position 251,735 of record NZ_JBEBMR010000003.1, on the reverse strand, counting down.
TAAAATAACAAAAATTAAAAGAAGTAACCACCAAGGTCTAATAAAGTGAAAGTCACTAATATTTGAAAAGAATCTTAGAAAGAATGCCTGTATTTGCACTAATATCTCATTCATTTGCGGCCCTTTGTAAAATCGAGCGACGAGTAAGAATAATAAGAATGGCCATTAAGTAAATAAATAAAATAATAACGATTGGAATATAAAAGAGATCATACTTGGGTTGATACGTTAATGTCGTCATTTCCTGTACTTCAATCGAGTTAATTTCTTTAAAGGCCTGTTCAAGTTCTTTTTCATCTTTAGGTAGGTAAAAGCGTCCACTAGTAAGACGAGCAATCTCTTTTAATGTATTCGTATCAAGACTATTTTCCCCTACCGTTTTGGGATCTCCATAACCTAGAACATAGATCTTAATATTTTCATTGTGAGCAATTTTTGCAGCATCAATTGGGCGAACTTCACTACCTGTGTCGTTACCATCAGTTAGTAAAACAAGAACACGCTCTTTAACTTTAGAGCCACGAAAACGCTTTATTCCAAGGCCAATCGCATCACCGAGATGAGTGCTAAGACCTGCCATACCAACTTTAGATTGATGAACAAGAGAGACCAGAGAATCTTTATCATTTGATAATGGAGCTTGCAGATAGGCCGAATCACCGAATACAATAAGACCGAGATAATCATCCCCTCTCTCATTAATAAATTTAATGATATTCTTTTTGGCCACATCAAGTCTTGTCTGGCCACTTTGTGTATCTTGAAAATTCATTGAGCCGGACAGATCAAGAGCAATATAAAAACTTTTAGATGAAATATTTTTAACAATTTCCTTTCCGCTTATCACAGGCTTTGCAAGAGCAACACAGAACAAAACCCAAGACACAATTAACAGTGAGCTTTGTATGTGCTTTCTTTTTCTGATATTTTGCGTAGCTTGTTTATCATCAATACTTAGAGCAACAAGATTGTAAAAGGATGCCCTCACTGAAGTTTGGCGCATCTGAAATGGTCTTATCAGAAAGTGTACGAAAATTGGAAGCAGTACAATCAAGAAGAATATAGGATAGTCAAAACTAATCACGAACTCTCCCACGTGCTTTTAACGTATGCCCAATATCAGAGAGCATTCTTTTTTTTAAGCTTACTTCTAATTCTTCGTCTAGGGCCTGAGATTGATAGAGATAATTATTTAAACTTTCCTGTTCAGCTTTTGTGTACTCTCCCTTAGCAGAGTTCAGTAGAAAACGATCATCAATTCGATGACCAAAACTTATTTTTGAAATCCTCTTGTAAAGAAGATAAATATCTTGGATCGAGTCCTCTTTGGTTAGGCGCTTATAAACTCTTATATAAGGCCCATATTTTTTCATGTAAATGAGTTTCTGGTAGATGAAATAGAAAACAAGGCCAATAACAATTATAAATATTACTGGCCATCCCCAGGTCTTAGGTAGCATCGCGGTAGGTTTTACGCTTCCTTCGATTTCTTTAATCCCTTTAATTGAGAGGTTTCCAAAGTATTCATGATTAATCGTTTCAGTGGCCTTACTCATGAAAACGCCTCTGTTTTAATTGAGTAAAAATATCCTCATGAGTATTAATCGTAAAAATAGGAAATGATAATTTACGACATAATTCATGAAGCCTATTAATATGGGCCTCCCACTTTTCTCTATATTTTTTTCTTATTTTTTGATCTCTAGAATTCATTAAGATTTCACTCTTACTATTAGAGATCACAAAATTACTAACGGCAGGTAGCTCTTCTTCATTTTGATCAACAATATGACCTATAACCAGCTCATGTTTACTCGCAAGCATTTTTAGCTGAGAATATGCTTCATCGTTGAATTCTAAGAAGTCTGAAATAAAAATGATTAATGAGTTTTGCTTTACTTCATGCCTAAGCCTCTTAAGTGCTCCTTCAACATATGCTACTTTATTAGATAAGGAGTTAATATCAAGTTTCTTATTAGCAACCTCAAGTTCATTTAAAATGGCCATAGACTTTTTTGTCGACTTAGTTGCTTTAATAAATGAATGGCCATCATTAGAAATAATGAATGCGCCAATCGGGTCTTGATTCTCCACCACACTCCAATAAGAAATTGTTGCTAATTCACAAGCAACCACAGACTTCATCTTATAATTAGAGCCAAAGAACATAGTCGAGCTCTGATCGACAACAAGATAAACTGGTCTCTCCTTATCTTCAGTGAATCGTTTAACAATTGGCCTAGCAAGCTTTTGGCTAAGTTTCCAATTCATATTTCTTATATCATCTCCAAGTCGATAATTATCCATCTCTTCAAAGATCAGACCCTGCCCCTTGATTTTAGAAGCAAAGCGACCGACATACTTATTGCGAATTGGTCGATCAATGAAGGCACGAAAATGAACCATCTTAGACTTAAGATCCACTAGGTAATTCTTGGAAATATAAATCGAGTTTTCTTGATTCATTCTTACTTATAAGATAGCAACCGAATCGATTATTTGATCAATTATATTATCGGCCGACACACCGTCAGCAATTGCCTCATAACTAATATATAAACGGTGCCTAAGTACCGGTTTTATAATCGATCTCACATGATCTGGAGTAACAAACTCGCTTCCAGATAGCCAGGCCTTTGCTTTAGCTGCAATATCCAGAGATAGTGATGTCCTAGTACTTAGCCCCATCGTTAGATACTTTTGAGTTTCTGCAGGAAGTTTTTCATGACTTCTTGTTGCATCAACAATATCGACAATATACTGATCAATAGATGCAGATGACTTAATTTTTTGAATTTCATTACGTGCAGAAAAAATTGTCTCTTCATTAGTAATGCTTCTAACTTCTGGTGCATGATACTGCTCCCTAATTAGTTGCATAATCTTCATCTCATTTTCTTTACTTGGGTAATTTAGAATGAGTTTGAATATGAAACGATCCAATTGTGCTTCAGGTAGTGGATATGTACCGTCCTGCTCAATTGGGTTTTGCGTAGCTAAAACCATAAAAAGCTGAGGTAGTTTATGAGTCACACCATTGACTGTAACTTGTCTCTCTTCCATGGCCTCTAATAGCGCAGATTGTACTTTTGAAGGAGCACGGTTAATTTCATCGGCCAAAAGAAGGTTGTTAAACACAGGTCCTTTACTAAATTCAATACGGCCCTTACCGTTCTCATCAGTTAGGTATAGTTCTGAACCCACAACATCAGATGGAAGAAGATCAGGAGTAAATTGAATACGACCTAAATCGGCGCCTATTAGAGCGGCAAGGTGTTTAACAGTTGTGGTTTTACCAGTACCGGGGTTCCCCTCGAGGAGAATATTTCCGTTACAAAGAACAGCAAGAATAATCTTTTCGATAATCTCTTCCTGACCAATAATTCGGTTATTTAATTGAGCTTGGATATTATGAACTTCATTTAAAACAGACATGATCATTCCAAAAATAAATATGGCGAACACTTGGTTCGCCATATGAAGTGAGTTATTTCTTTTTATTTTGCTGAAGAATATTTCTTGTAATATCCTTCATACTCCATGAGTCAGCAGTTTGACTTGCAGGATACTTCTTAAATGTTTCAAGAAATTTCGCTGTTACATCCATGGCCATATAAACATAGGCCGCTTTGTACTGCATCCAATCCCAGTAAGTATTCGAGTTCTGGTCTGCTCTTTCATAAGGATCACGACGTAGGTTAAATACTTTTGAAACACGAAGATCAACAAAAGGCTCTGCCCAAAGTGCCATTGTCTTTGCTCTTTGCTCAGAGAAGACGACTTTCCAATCCCCCATACGAACAGCAACAGGAACCCCTTGATCATCTAAGTAGATAAATTCTTTTCGAGGTGACTTCTTCTCTTTACCTTCAAGGTATCTCGATAAGTCATAACCATCGAGGTGAAGCTTAGCTTTCTTCTTACCAATTCTCTTACCTTTAAGCAGGTCTTTCTTTAAGTTTTTAACACCGGCCCATGTCGCAATTGTTGGCATCCAATCAAGAGTCGATACAATTTCATTTGAAACTTCACCGGCCTTGATTTTTCCAGGAAACATAACAAGAGCAGGAACTCTGTAAGCTCCTTCCCAGTTTGTATTTTTCTCTGATCTAAACTTTGTGATACCAGCATCTGGCCACGTATTGTAGTGGACACCATTGTCAGTTGAGTACATAACAAAAGTATTATCTTTAACTTTATTCTTTTCTAAAGAATCAAGTAAACGGCCAACATACATATCGTGCTGAACAAATACGTCGTTATAGTCACCTTGACCAGAAAGACCTTTTGCTTCAGGACGAGGGTGAGTACGGTAGTGCATTCCTGTAGTGTTTACCCAAACAAAGAATGGCTTCTTTTTCTTAGCTGCATTTGTGATGAATTTAATGGAACGATTAACAATATCCTCATCAACTGTTTCCATTCTCTTCTTAGTAAGTGGACCAGTATCTTTCACTTTTCCATCGGCAAATGAATGAAGAACACCACGTGGCCCAAATTTCTTCTTGAATGCCTTATCTTTTGGATAGTCTGGATCTTCTGGCTCTTCTTCAGCATTTAGGTGATAAAGGTTTCCATAGAATTCATCAAATCCGTGTCTGGTAGGAAGAAATTCGTCACGATCACCTAGGTGATTCTTACCAAATTGCCCCGTCACATATCCTTGAGTCTTTAGTACTTCAGCAATTGTAATATCACGATCCTGCAGACCTGCTTTTGCACCAGGTAGTCCTACTTTTGAAAGACCCGTTCTTAGAGTTGCTTGACCAGTAATAAAAGCAGATCGACCTGCTGTACATGATTGTTCAGCATAGTAGTCAGTGAACATCATCCCTTCTTTAGCAATGCGGTCGATATTTGGAGTCTTATACCCCATAATTCCGTGACTATAGGCCGAGATATTTTCAACACCAATATCATCACCCCAGATAATTAAAAAGTTTGGCTTTTTTGCGGCCTGAGCACTAAATGAAATAGCACCAACACAAACAAGACCAATTAAAGATTTAAAACCTTTCATCAGTTCTCCTTAAATTGTTAATTTTATTAACTGTTCTACAAAGAAATTGTTGATAAAAGTATGCCTAAAACACACAATTAAGTAAATTTAAAAAACAAATAAGATTTGAAGTAAGCTATTCAATTTATTCACACTGTGTTACAGTGTCGCATCATAAATTTATAAGATTAGGATACAGATTAAATGGAAGATTTAAAAAGAGCGACCTTTGCGATTATTTCTCACCCTGATGCAGGTAAAACAACAATGACAGAAAAGCTTTTATGGTTTGGACAAGTTGTGCGCAGCGTAGGTATGGTTAAGAGCAAGCAAGGTAATTACGCGAAATCAGACTGGATGGAGATGGAAAAAGAGCGTGGTATCTCAATTACATCATCAGTTATGTCGTTTCCATATAACGAACGTGCCATGCACCTTCTCGACACTCCAGGTCACAAGGACTTCTCTGAAGATACTTATCGTACACTTACGGCAGTTGAAAGTGTTCTTATGATGATTGACTCGGCCAAAGGTGTTGAGACACAGACAAAGAAACTAATGGAAGTTTGTCGTATGCGTGACACACCTATCGTTTCCTTTTGTAATAAATTTGACCGCGATGCTCTTGATCCATTTGAACTAATTGATGACGTTGAAAAGACATGTTCAATCCAATGTGTCCCAATGACTTGGCCAATTGGCTCAGGTGTCGACTTTAAGGGTGTTTACGATCTTAGAAATAAAACAATCATGAGCTTTAAAGACGCTGAAGATCCATTTAGCCCTAATATCATTGATGCTAGTGACTTAAGTGCAGCTCATATTAAAGAATTTGTCGGCGAGGCCCTTTTAGAAAAACTTGAAGAAGACCTCATGATGATCAGTGAGCTTATGCCAGAGTTTAACGAAGAAGAGTTCCTAGCAGGAATTATGACACCAATGTACTTTGGTTCAGCACTTAATAACTTTGGTGTTAAAGAAGTTCTTGATACTTTCTCAAGATATGCACCAGGGCCTGGAAAACGTGAAGTTATCACTGCGCCAATTGAAAACGGCGAAACTCGTACAGTTGATCCAAGTGAGAAAAAATTTAGCGGCTTTGTTTTTAAAATTCAGGCCAATATGGATAAGAAACACCGTGACCGAGTTGCCTTTATTCGCGTTTGTTCAGGTCGTTTTGAGAGAGGACAAAAAGTTACTCTAGCAAGAACTGGCAAAGAGTTAAAAATTGCAACGCCACTTATCTTTCAAGCACAAGATAGAGAAATCACAGAATACGCAATACCAGGTGATATCATCGGTATTCATGACTCAGGAAAGCTACAAATTGGAGACACTTTCACAGAAGGTGAAATTATGCAATTTACCGGTATTCCAAGCTTTGCTCCAGAGCTTTTCAAACGAGTTCTCCTAAAAGATCCAATGAAAGGAAAGCAACTTGATAAAGGTCTGCAACAACTTTCAGAAGAAGGTTCAGTTCAGCTATTTAGACGTCATAATTCAACTGAAAAAATTCTTGGTGCCGTAGGAGCCCTGCAATTTGAGGTTGTCCAACGCCGTCTTGAAGATGAATACAATGTAAAAGGTGAATACGAAGGCTTCCCATATAATGGTATCAGATGGATTAAGTTCCCTAGCGATAAGATTAAGGATGAATTCATCTCACGCTATAGTGCTAATATTGCCTTTGATATTAAGGACCGTCCGTGCTTTATTTACCGTACGGAATGGGATTTAAAACTTGCTACGGAAAAATTTGAGGATGTTGAGTTCTTCAAGACAAATGATTTCAAGTAGTTAATCTAATCAAACTAAATTGCTTGATAAACAAATAAAAATTAACTATGATGTATTGTCGTTAAGACAACACAGCACAGCACAACAGGATTTTTAGATTGAAGTTTTTATTTGTCGAAGATGAAGTTGAATTAGTAGAGCTCTATCAATATATGTTTGATCGTATAGGTCTCGATTATGAAGTCGCTTATAATGGTGAAGAAGCTCTTGAAAAAGTAAAAAACGGAAAATTTGATTATATTTTTTCGGATATTCGTATGCCTAAGATGAATGGTATCGACTTCTTAAAGAATTTAATTATCGAAGGCCTAGACTTTAAAAAATTTATTTTTGTGACGGCCCACCAAGAAGTCTCTCTTGATGAAGTTAAAGAATTAGGTGCTCATGACATTCTCTATAAGCCAATTCGTCATCAAGTCTTTATGGATTATATTCAAGATTTACAAGCATAAAAAAAGGGCCTCCATCGAGGCCCTTTTTATTTCTATAAAATTTCGTTTAATAATTCTTCACAACTATTTGTTCGGACAAATTCACCTGGTAGTTCACGAGCTGGAACAATCTCTTGCCTCATCTCTTGAGCAGCTAGTGCAGCACGAATACGGTGATCATTGTTCATCGTATTCAGCTCATCCGCAGGCCCAGGAGTCCACTCACGTCCTGTTGAATTAAGAGCATTTTCTGCACTTCTTGCATCAACTGCTTTTCCCCAACCTGGTTGGTTTGGATGAATGGCCATTTTCTCATCAATACTTCTAAAGAACACTTTTTGTGACTCTAGTTGAGAAATTGATAAACCTTCCATTGCAGCAGTACGGAACTGATTGACGTCAAGACCTAAATCATCACATAGCTTTTTCAGATCGTCTTCTGCCATTTGTGGCTTCTTCACATAATCGACATGTGTCGTCTTATCAACTTCACCTGATAGTTCTTCAGTACTATTTAGGGCCTTATCAAGCATTGCTCTTACTAACTGAATCTGCATTGCTGATTCAGCGGCATCACGAGGAGCATTGAACATTCTAAACTCACCCTTTCTGATTTTAGGATCGACTCTAAATGTTCTTCTCCAATCTGTTGTCGGATTAGAAATGTCAAAGTCATCTGTTACAAACTCTTCTGGAATAACATCCTGGAAGTAAGCCGAAACATCAAGTTGGATGTAACGAGTCTTACGTCCAAAGCGAGTGTTAAAGTACCTTTCATTGTATAGAAGCTTCTTAAGCTCTTCTTCAGATCCATTAAAATCTTTTAGTGCCTTTCTAAGTGTCTCACTAACTTCAACAGGCTCAGAAGTGTGAGTACGGTTAATATGCTGGAACATTAATGAAATGATTCCTCTATGCTCGTGGAAGATTGTTAAGAATCTTGCAAGGGCCTTAGGGTTTCCATCAAAGGCAGCAAGGTCAATATTTACGTGACCCCCACCGGCCATTAGAGAAGGTAGAACATTATTCTTTTCAAAGGCCTTATAAACACCAGCAACCTCATCGATTGTTGGAGTGAACTTAGGTGTAATGAGCTCAATTGTTCCCCCACGCGGAGAATCAGCAATGATCTCACCAGAAGGAGTATAAGAGCGTCCAATACCATCCCACTCAACTTGCCACTTACGGCCTTGGTTGTCGCGGATTGCATAGGCAACGTCAAGGCCGTGCCCGTGTCCGTCAACTTCTAACTTAACAGGGGCTTCACCTTCTTCACCACCAATCTCATTATAGAGGTCTTGTGCAACTCGTTTAATGATTGCTTCACGCTCTTCAGACGATAAGTCGATAACAGTTTGTACCCAAGCGCGTTTTCCATCTTCAAGACGATCTTTAGAAGTAATCGACTTAAGCCTTAGTGGAAACTTACCTGAGTATTCAATACCAAGGTCAATTTTGTTAACATCAACCGGATTTGCGACTCTATTAGGAGCATCAACATTGGCCTTAAAGTCCATTGTAAGCTCGTTATAGTCCATCTTTTTAGGACGCATATAAGCTTCAAGATCATCAATTAGTTTTGATGCTGAAACCCATGTACGATTCATCTCACGAATTTCTTGTTTTAATTTGTCTTGAGACATATTCGGGTCAAGAAGAGCAACTTTTTGCGTATAATCTTTAACAAGATTTTTAATGATCTCTCTTTTTGTATCACCAATAAAGGCAACTTCAGGTTCAGTCCATCCCCAGAACATCACACGGTAGTCGGCCTTAATTCCGGCCTTTTGCATATTGTCTAGGGCCTGTTGAACGATATCCTGTTCAATTTCAAAGCGAGATGCAATACTCTCAGGCTCTCTAAATACAGGGCTATTTAAGTTATAGTCAGAAATACTTGCAATGCCACTAAAGTCATTGGCCCCAATACGAGCAGCTAGAGTTGTTTGATAGAATCTAGCTGGTGCAAGGTTTTTCGTACCTGCCCTAAACTCAATACCTAAACCACCAGTATTTTGTACCCATGGCTTCCATTGGTCATCTGGTCTAATTACCCCACGTCCACCGTGGTAGAGATTAGTAAGGTTTGATTCTGTCTGTACATTTTTATAATTTGCAAACTCGATTCCAGAGTTTCCTTTAATACCATTTAAAACAATATAAGATTGAATTGCACGGTAGAACTCAGAAAGCTTTCCTTCATCAAGATCAGGGTGTTTTCTAAAAACAATTCTTTGATGCCCTGGTGCTTGGAATAATTGAACCTTATTCTTGCCAGTTAAAGGATCACGCACGACTTGAGAAAGTGATTCTCTAAACCATGCAACCATCTCTTCAAACTCTCCATAAGTGTCTTGGGCCTTGAAGTTAATCTCCCAACCGCCATTACCACCACCGTGGCCATGGGCATCTGTTAGGAATCTTTCGGCCTTACCAAAGTTAGGCTTCCACTCACGGTAGTCTTGCTTGTTACCAAGAAATTTATGTGGCTTACTATACCAACCACCACCTTCTGGCTTAACAATCTTTGGAAGACCAGGAAGGTTTCCAGTAAAAAACTTACGCCTAACAGTCGGCTTAATGAAAGTCATTGCACGATCTTTCATTTGCTCAAACAGATTATAGAAAACTTTTTCTAAAGTGGCTAAGTCAGCTGCTTTAACATCAGTGGCCTTAAGCTCAGTTAAGTCAATAACCTTAGGGTTACCTTCGGCGTCTACAACATCTCTTGCAAGATCAATTTTCTTGCCTGTTGTGACGTCTTTATAAGTACGATAACCATTGGAATCCTTTGCGTAATTCTCTAAGAAGTCACGAAAGAATTTCTCCTTATTTTCAGCTGAAAGTGTATCGATATTCTTTTTAATGATGGCCGTTGATGGGGACATAACACGAGTAAGAAGAGAAGATGAGGCTTCTTTTTCCGCACCGTAAGTAACCCCTCCAAGCATTCCTGGAAGTGTTTGATCATCAACAAGAAGCGCCTTGGCACTATAAGATGCTCCTGAATACTGAAGATCTGCCCATGCCTCATAGGCCGTTTTAAAATTTCCATCTGAAGATGGATTTCGATAATCGCCATGCTTTAATTGAGAAACCCCAAAGAAAGCTGCAGTCCCAATTGCAACAGTTCCGAGAACTGGCAAATAAAGATCTTTAAATTTTTTATTAGTATCACTCATACGCTATACCTTTATCTTTTATTATTTAAATTAATTATTTGAAAAAACACTTTTTAGCTTTTAGCTCTTCAATACTATTTGCCGTCTCAGGAGTTTTGTCGCTGATTTTGTAAAGTTGCTTATAAAACTCATCTTCTCTTTTAGAGACAGGCTTCTTGGCCGCTTCATTAATTGCCTTAGCAAGTTTTGCAGCTCTTTGAGGAGAAAATTTACCGTCGATAATTTTCCAAAAAGTACCTTTCGCTGTAGGGCCTGCAAAAGTCACATTGCCACCCTTATCAGAGTTGTACTTGGCCACGGCCTCATAGAATTGCTTATATTCTTTCTTAGCACCACGATCATTGAAGCTAAAAAATAGAGCAAGTGTTTTACGATCACCAGAATCGAGGTAGCGAGAAATATCTTTCGCATTCCCCTTTCGGCTCATTTTACTTATATAACGACTAATCGCTGTTGAACTTTTAGGAAGTCGAGAAACTAGTCTTTTCAAACTAGGATCAGCAATAACTGTAATATTTGACTTAAAACCAAGACTAGCTAATTGATCAGACTTACAATAAGTACAATTCAGTAGCTTACTTGAATCTTCTCCATAGACAGAAGCGATATAAGCAAGGTCGTTAACGATATCTTTGAATTCTTGTCCCGTAACAGAGTCATGATTCATTTTTAACGCCGCCTGGATACGGCCAATCTTTGCTGCATCTTCTTTTGTTGCATCTGCTTTGACAGCAGCAAGGCCATCACTTAGGCTTACATGGCCATGTGAAAGAGAAGCAACACTATTGTGAATAGAGTCTTTTAAACTAGTGATAGAGCCACCAGAAACGCCTTCTTTTACAATTTTAGATTTGATAGAGACAGGCTTTAATAATAGCTCGCCAAAAGTAAAGATACTTGCATAAGTACTTCCAGAAATTGCTACAAACGCATAAAGCGCAAGCATACTTCTTCCCATAAATTTCATTAAACTCTCCTCACGAAAAAAATGTGAATCAATTATATATATGTTAAAATTGATAAGCTTTCGTAATATCGTCATACTTAACGGAAAACTTAACCGAATACTTTAATCGGGTACTTGTAAAATATTAAAATTTAAGCATAATCGTTGTGATATCAGTTGCTTAAAATTCATAAAGGATCTCTCATGAGCGCAATTAACGGCCGTATCAAAAAGCTTTATCGACATAAGAAGAAATGGGCCAAGAGAAATAATATCGATTCATTTCGACTCTATGATCGAGATATCCCAGACTTCCCTTTTATCGTTGATATTCACGGGCAATATTGTGTTATCTATAAGCGAAGTATTGATAAGATTGATGCTGACAAGAACCACCTTCCCCTCTTAATTGAGGCAATCAAGGAACACACCCAATTAAATGAAGAGAATATCTTTATTAAGGAAAGAAAGGTTCAAGGACAAGACTTTCAATATGAAAAATCTAAAGGAGAAACTCCACTTGTTTCTCAAGAAGGTGATCTAAAATTCAAGCTTCTTTTAAATAAGTATATCGATACTGGGCTCTTCCTCGACCATAGGCCACTAAGGCAACTTCTTGCAAAAGAAAATTTTTCAGGAAAGAGTGTTTTAAACCTCTTTTGTTATACAGGTAGCCTATCAGTTGCAAGCGCTTATGCAGGGGCCTCGGTTACAAGTGTTGATATGTCTAATACCTACCTCGACTGGGCAAAAGAGAATTTCAAATTAAACGAAATAGATATCAATAAACATTCTTTTATCAGAGAAGATGTTTTGAAGTATTTAAACGATGAAGCACAAAAACAAGAACAGAAATATGATGTCATCATCCTCGATCCTCCTTCTATGTCTAAGTCTAAGAAAATGGATGTAGTCTTTGACGTACAAAAAGATCATGAAATGTTAGTTGAGCAATGTTCAAAACTATTAAATGATGGTGGTGTCCTTTATTTTTCAAATAATTTACGTAGCTTCAAGCTCAGCGAGAGTGTTCAACAAAGCTTTGAAGTCAAGGATATGACGAGATGGAGCATCCCCGAAGACTTTCATGACCAAAAGATACACAAGCTTTATAAAATCCATTTGCACAGCTAGAACGTTATCCATATAATAACTATACATGATTAAAAACTTACTTCTTCTTTGTTCCATAATACTTACAACGCAGACGTTTTCAGCGACTGTCCTCATTGACCCAGGTCACGGTGGAGAGGACTGTGGTGCCAAGGCAAAAGTATGGAGAAAGAAGAAATTAAATATTATTTGCGAAAAAGATGTCGCTTTAAAAATTGCTCTAAAGCTTAAGAAATATATCAATCAAACTAAAAGGCATCGTGCCTACCTAACAAGAACAATTGATAAAACTGTTTCACTACAAAAAAGAGCTGACATGGCCGATATTATCAAGGCCGATATCTTCATCTCGATTCACCTAAATGCGGCCGAAGATAGTAGCTCAAGTGGCTTTGAAACCTACTACTTAAATAATCACCAAGATGCGGCCATTGCAAAGATTGAAGCTGTTGAAAACCGCGACCTTGAAGGCAAGCAGGTCATTATCAATAATATCCTTACAGACCTTGTGGTTGAGCGAGTTGCACCAGAATCGAAGAAGCTTGGGACACAAGTCCATGATCAACTTGGTAAGCTTTTAACAAAGAATTACAAAATGAAAGACCGAGGCCTAAAGCCTGGCCTATTCTATGTTTTGGCCCTTTCAAAAAGACCTTCCATCTTATTAGAGGCCGGATTTTTAACAAATTCTAATGAAGCATCCCTCGTTCTTGATGATTGGTTCCACCATCTCTATGCAAAGTATTCGGCCAAAGGAATTATTAGCTACTTAGATTCGATCTCTGGCCCAAATTTATTCTAAATACCTCAACATTTTCCTCAAGTATTAAAAAGAATATTCCGAAAAGATCAATGAAATGTATCGTTTTATTGTTACTTTATTCATATTCATCACAGCATCCATTCAAGTCTACGCTTCAGACGAGCTGTCGGCCTGTGTGTTAAAGCGTGGCAATATTCAAGCAACAGCACAAACGGCCCAACCGATATGCAGTGCTACCATTCTAGATCGTAACACTATTATCTATGAGCAAAGCTGTACTCGAGTCGCTAACCCGCGAGCGCTACAGCTAACTAGTTACTTCGTTTCTTGTCATAACGATAGTATTAGCTACAAAGTCCCGGCAGCAAGATATAGCCAAAGAGATGCAAAGCATAAGAGTTTAAAACTTGATGTGCCTATTGCCTACTTTCCAACAAAGCATCATACAAATGAAAAGCTATCTAACTGTACAATAAAATCAGCAAATAGAACTGCGCAGATAAGAGCAACTCACCTAGCAAGTGATATTGCAAAGCTTAGTCTTTCTAAAACGGCCAGCGCTGCACCTATTATCTGCAAGAGTGAATCGAATACAAAAGAAGAGCTTCTCGCTGGAGTTGTTTCCAGTGATGGTAAATTTATCCCAATAAGTGAATTACAAGAGAAGTACCAACTTGAATCAGATTTTGTGTCAACACTTGAAGATACAGCTTATAGTGAAGACTCTGCTATAGTGGTTTGTCATAATGCCTCGGAGTGTATTGCTAATCTTATCACACCTGCAATTGAGCTTAATGAGCAATTAAATGAAATTATCTCAAAATTAAATGGATACGAAAGAACATCAATCGCAAAAGAAAGAGAGCAGCTTACTAATGAATTTCGCGAGCTAGAAAAAGAATGTCACCGTAAGTCTCTCCAGGCCAAATTAAGTTATTCAAATATTGAAGAAGCAGACCTTGGCGATAAAACCATGGGTGTCATCGAAAGAGGGGCCATTGGCGTCTTCAATTTCTTTGGCAGCATAAATCCATTTGATAAAGAAGAATTCCTCTATACGACTTTCAAGAATATTGGTGCAATTTCTCAGAACTTAAGTGATGCTAGAATTAAAGAAATCTTTGATGATATCAATAAACAAGATATTGGAAATTTTGATAAGATTAGAAGTCTAGCAAGTGCATATTCAAAAGAAGTCGTAAATCTCTTATTAGACGATATGAAAACATTCAGTAGTGCCCAAGAGAAGCAGGCATTCGTTGACCCCTATCTTAAAGACCTTGATAAGTGTTTAGAAAAAGCAGTTCGTAAGGATCAAGTAATTGAGTGTTCCAATGTTTTCACCAATAATATCGCTCTTTCAATTGGAGAAAAAGAATTAGAGAAACAAATTGGACTTAACTTCACACCAGAAGATGGATTACCGACACTAAAGTCAAAATCAACGAATGCTTATATGAAGTGTGTGAATGAGAACTTCAATAAGTTTGAAAAAGTCATCGATACCACTTCTGTTGTCAAAGGCTGTGTTTATACAGGTATCCTTGAAAGTTATCATCGCACACGTGCTGGACGTGTTAATGATGCGATAAAGGCATATACAGGAAGATCTGAGAATAATGCTATCGTTGGAGATATCTTAAGAAAGTCGAATAACTGTAGCTATGCTCCAATTGTTAACTCAAAAGGACAAACACCTCAAGAGTATTTGGTTCTTGCTAAAATGAGTACCGAGCAATTTACGAAAACTATTGGTGAATGTATTGATAGCTTAAAAGTAAGTGCCACTTATGATGTTGTTGAAATTGCCATCTTAACAAACCCAAAAATATCAGAGAGTTTATCGCAAGATGAGAAGAATCTTTTAATTGAAGAGATTAAGACCAAGCATCTTCCGGCATGTATGAGTGCTAAGAAGACAACTGATGGAAATGAATGCTCTGTCTTTATTACGGCCATGGCAACAGCACAAGCGGCCAAGTCTATACTGGCCATCGAATTTGATAAACAATTTGACTCTCTTGGTATCGATGAAGAAAAAAGAGCTCAGCTTTCACAAAGAATTATAAAAGATTACGAGGTTTGCATCGAACATGCTAAGCGTGAAATTTATCGTGACCTAACAAAAGATGTAAATGAGAATCTTATAAACCAGTGTTTAACAGGGGCCATTACTTCCCTATCTGGCTCGATCTTAAAAGATAGTATTTATAAGGCCACAAGTGATAAAGGTATCGCTGATAGCGTTGTAAACTCTGCAATCTCTTCACAAGAGCTTACACGTGTTCAAAACGGTATGAAGTCATGTCTTGAAAATGATTTAGCTAAGCATACTAAGCTAAGCTCTTATCAAGAAAATATGAATGAAACGATCTCATCTTGTACATTCAAAACCCAAAGAAGTGTAATTGGGCTAATTGCAAAAGAGATGGCCCATGGACAAGTAAAAGATTTTAACTTGCCGGCAACTGAATTGAGCTCTCTTAATCGTTTTATTGAAAATCATATTAATAATAGCGGCCCAGAAAATCTTGATAGTAATGTTGATACACTGACGCCACTTCTAATTAAGCGTGTCGCTCCAGGTGCTATTGATAAAACTTTAGAGGACTTTAAATCTAAATTCACGAAAGAACAATTCGAAGATGCTAAGAATAAGATCAGTACACAACTAAACTCTTGTCTTGATCAAACCCTCAAGGAAAAAGAAAGTAATGATGAAGTCAATGCAACACAGGCAGCAAGTGTCTGTATGTCAGTTACGGTAAAGGATGCATACCGCTCTCTTGCACCAAAAATAATCGAAGAAACGATTGCACCCCTCTTTAATGGCGAGCCAAATAAGGTGAAAGCACTAACAGAGTCATCTTCAAGAAATTTAATGAAGTGTCTTGATTCAGTCGAAGACGATGTGAAGGCACAAGAAAACGCTAAGGATTGCCTAAGTGGTGAGATCGGAAATATTGCCAAGACAATTGCAAGAACACTACTTACTGATCTTAATAAATTTGCAAACCCAAATGAGACGTTAGAAGATCTCACAAAATCTCAAGCTTACCGTGAATTTGAAAGATGTATTGAAAGGCCAAATAAGCCTAGTCTTGAAGAGGCCACTGAGAATATGAATACTTGTGTGACTAAACTTGAAGAGCAGGCCAAGGAAGAAGTGAAGGGCCGCTTTGTTCAAGTCTATGGTGATCAGAACCCAGATCAACTTGGCAAGGTCATGGATATTCTTTTAACAATTCCAGCAAAGTCGCAAGAGACAGGTTTTAAAGAGGAAGATTCTAGTGACGGAATGCCTAATGCCCAACTCATTTCAACACTTGAGTTAGTTGGATCAACACTTAAGTATTCATGTGATAATAATACGGCAATCTGTGATCAAGCAATTCACAATACAACCATTGCCATGCAAAGACATAGTCTTGATAACCCAAGTTCAACGACTGCCCAGAACACACAGGCCCTCATGGAAAGTGAGATGTTAGAAAATCTTATCACTTCCCAATTAGGTATGAACCTAAACCAGGTCTTTAAAAAAGAGCTGGCCACTTATAATGGGCCAGATAATCTTGTGCTAGATAAAATAGATGACATCACTAACAACCGTCTATTAACGGATATTATGAGAACACGTGAGGGACGTGAACTAAAAGAGTATATCCTCAAGAAAGTTGAAGAAGGAGCAATCGATAATATTGCCGAAGATCCAAATCTAAGAAAGTTACTAGCAAATGCATTAACGAAAGATACAAGCGACGGATCATTTGGAGACCAACTCTCCTATGCTCTTGTTCAAACTGAACTTAACCGTATGAAGAAGCGCTCTCGAGGTTTACGAGGTTTCTTTAGAGAGTTTACGATTAATGCGGGAGATCTCTTTAATATCATCGATAAGAAGGATTTTAAGTGGTCTAAAATCACTAGAACAAGAACAGGCGTTCGTGCTCGAGAGTATATGATTAGAGAGATTATTGCTCCTGCAATTGAAGGACGTAATTTAAGTGCAGAAGCGGCATCATCTAAGAAGCATAAGAATCAGCAAGAAGAAAGACTTGATCGATTTAAATCAATGTTAACGGATGCTTTGAAAGAGGCAAACAAGTTATAAAAAAAGGCTTCCAATGGAAGCCTTTTCTATTTTAATTCTTAATTCATTCTTTGTAGTAGGCCATCACCATTTACGTAGAAGATATCCGTTTCATCAATTGATTTTAGAACTGATGAAGCTTTGTAGTTGATATTAACTACTGCTGAAGCTACTGGTGAATCCATGCTTCCTTGGTTGGCAATCGACATAATCTCACTTGAAGCTGAGAAGTTGAATCCCCAAGAAACACTTACGTTACTAGCGCTTACAAAAAGCCCTGTGATATAAGAGCCCTTCCCTTCGAACTTTCCACCGTATTGAAAAACAACAGTGTAAACAAATGAAATAACTTCTGATCCAAATCCATTGCGATAAGCAACTTTAAATGAGCGAACGATAGGTGCTCTCCAGTGAGACATTGAAGAGAATGTTCCATTAACATCATCCATATTTGGAATGATACTAATTGGCTTTGTAAATTTAGTGCTGCTAACTGGCTTTCCTGCATCGACAATTTTCCAAATCTTTTGCCCTAGGGCCAAGATTTTATCAACTGTCATAAAGACTTCACCAAGTCCTGCGCTACTCTTCTCACTAACCAGCTTGTTATAAACTAGATCATAACGAGGATAAACTTCAGTTACTTCACGATCAACAATTTCAAGATACTGCTCTTGATCTCTTGTATCGAGTTTTTCGAACTTTGCTTTATTCAGCGCTCCAGCATCTAGAGAGAATGCATTCGTACTAAATAGTAATGTAGCGATAACTGCCAAACGACTTAAACTTGTAAACGATTTCATGAACCCTCCCTTAAATTTGATGACCTATAAGTAGCTATTTCAAGGCCCTACGTCAATTGCTGAAAGGGATGAATTTTGATTGTAAGATTTTTTCACAAAAACCGTGAAAAATGTTCACAAATAATGTGAATAAAACTTATATTGACTTACGCAAATCTTACGCATAACATATTGATATGGCATTAACAAAAAAACAAAATCAAGTTTACCTCTATATAAAGAATTACTTTCAGGCAGAAGGTTATGCTCCTACTCAGAAAGAGATTAAGGAACACTTCGGACTAAAGTCTTTCGGTTCCGTAAATAAATATATGCACTATCTTCAAGAGGCCGGAAAAATTGAGGTCGACTGGAACGCTCGCCGTGGAATTAAGATTTTAGACGAAGAACAGCTTTCATCACAAGATCTTGATCAGCAGCTGTCAGCAATGACGAACTCAAATGCTCACTTTAGTGAAGTCCCACTTTTAGGAGATGTAGCGGCCGGAAACCCTATTGAGGCCATTGAGAATCCAAGTGAGCACACTCTTGTGCCAAATCACATGGTGTCTCGTCCTGGTAAGTACTTTGCCCTAAACGTACAGGGAGACTCAATGATTAATGATGGTATCCACGAAGGTGATATCCTTGTTTGTCGTGCCCAAGAAAATGCCAATCAAGGACAAACAGTTATTGCCCTTGTTGATAATGAAGCAACTGTTAAAAACTTCTTTAAAAAGAAGAACTCAGTTGAGCTCCATCCAGCAAATGATCGCCTCTCACCTTTTGTCATTACAGAAGCTAATGACTTCCGTATAGCAGGCGTGGTTGTTGGGCTAATGCGCAGTTATGAATAAATCTGGTTTTATTTCTAAGCTTATTAAAGATGCGAGTGGGCCATTTATCTATCAAGATGGCAGATGTGTTCTCACATACGAAGAACTACGCCAAGAGATTTCAAAAGAGTCTAAGAAATCTAACGATCCCTCAAATTTTAAAGTTCTTTCATGGCTGCCAGATGACAATATCTCTTTTCTCGTTAATTACTTTAGTTTAATTGAGAATGGACTAACACCAATTCTAGTTGATCACAGAAGACTTGAGTCCTCTGCATCCGACTATGATCTACAGGGCCTGGCCAAGGCCAAATTTACTGGTATAGAGGGACTCAACTCATGTGCAAGTGTCATCTACACCTCGGGCTCTACAGGTAGACCTAAGGGCGTAAAGCTAAGCCTAGGGTCACTTTTAAATAGTGCAAGAGCAACTGTTAATCACTATCAAATTAATCAACAAGACAACTGGGCCTTATCCCTCCCACTCTTTCATATTGGTGGGATCATGATTGCATGGCGAAGCCTAGTGGCGGGAAGCTCTTTAACAATTGTCGATGCAGGTCAACTCGAAAATGACCTCTTAAATAACTCACAAATCACAATTTGCTCACTCGTTCAACTGCAACTTGCAAGGCTCATGGAATCTGAAAAAATGATCAAAAGAATGAGTCAACTAAAAGGAGTTGTTCTTGGGGGTTCTAAGGTTTCAAGTGCTCTTATCCAAAAGGCCACAAGCTCTGGCATCAATCTCTCAAACTCTTTTGGCGCCAGTGAAAGTTGTGCACAATTTCTAGCAACGCCCTTTACTAGAGATAACAAACTCCTAAGCACATGTGGTAGGCCAATGGATGGTAACGTAAGTATTGTCGATTCAAAGTGTGTCTTAGAAGGTAAGAGTATCGCTATTGGATACTTAAACGGTGATGACTTCAATCAAAAGTACATTACCAATGATCTTATAAAACTTGATGAAGATGGCAATTATACAATCTTGGGCCGAAGTGATTTTGTTTTTCAAAAGGCCGCGGAAAATATAAATCCAGAAATTATTGAAGAGAAATTATCAAGGCATTTCAGCAATGCTTATATCGCCCCAGTTAAGAATGATAAGTATGAAAACCTTATTGCTCTCACCTTCTGCGATGATCACTCTCTTGCACAGGCCCAAAGTATTCTAGAAGATGAACTCATCTCATTTGAAAGGCCTCACTTACTATACAAGGCCCGTGACCTAAAAGAGCTGCAAGTCGGTGTTAAAATCGGTCGAGAAAAAATAAAGTTACTCATGAATATGCTTTTCATGCAATTTAATGAAGATATCTACATAAGTGCCCAGGGTAATCCTCACGGAGATATTATCTTCATTAGTCATGGCTTCATGGGAAATTCTCTTGAATTAGAAGAAGTAACAAAGCACTTGGCCAATGACTACTTACTCATTTATATCGATCTTCCAGGACATGGAAAGAATCAAAAGCTAAGATCTCTTGATCTCTTTAAAGAAAGATTAATCACTTCAATCGTAGAAATTGATAAGAAGACAGATAAAAAGATCCACTTCATTACGTATTCAATGTCTGGCCGCCTTTTCAATGAAATCCTACGTGACAAGGAATTGGCAAATACCAAGGCCATAAAGAATTTTGTTAATGAATCGGGAGCACCAGGTTTTACAGGCAACCAAGAAGAACGACAAAAACGTCTACAACATGATTCAAATTTATTTAAAGATGCACAGGCCGAAACATTCTTTGACAAATGGTATGACCAAGGTGTCTTTAAAAATATCAAGCTCTCACCTCGTGCACCTAAAATGTTAAAGCAAAAAGAATTTGATTTTGTTAAATATGTTGAGAGCTGGTCTCAAGTCTCGCAAATGCTTTCTGTTGCCAATCAAAGAGATCTAAGAGACTTGAACGAATTACCACAAGGAACCTTCTATCATTACCTATGTGGAGAATTAGACAAGAAATACCAAACGTATTGCGATACCTATATTGCATCTGATCACGTCGACTTCCAGAGCTACATCGTAGAGAATGCTTCACACAATATACATTTCATGAATGAAGAAAATTATTTAAATCTTCTTAAAAAAATATTCAAATCTTAACTTTCTAACAACTTCTTACTAACTCAATTACAGATTTGTCGTTTACTCTCCAAGGCCCTACTATATTTCTTCACGAACTAAGGAGAGAATAGTGAAAAAATTAATCATAAGCGCATTATTGCCATTCTCAATCTTTGCCATGGATAAGACAATTTGTGGAATGGATGAGCGCGTACCATCAAGTGATCCAAAAGTAGGACGCTCTCTAGAAAGAGCAAGAGATAAGGCCGGTTGTACAGTTACATTAGTATCAAATTCATGTGCAATCTCAGTAGGTCACTGTGCCGCCACATTCAATGTTATTGAATTCAATACACCTCCTTCAACAAGAAGAGGTATTGCACACCCTGATCCAAAAGATATCTATCAAGCTGACAAAGCGACAATCAAATATAAGAGCAATGGCCAAGGTGATGACTGGGCCGTATTTAAAATTAAACCACACAAAACAACTGGACTTCTTCCAGGTCAAGCACAAGGCTTCTACCCTATTGCAAAAGAAGCTCCAGCTGAAGGTACACTTCTTTCAATCACTGGTTATGGAAATGACAATGAGTTTGAAAGAAAATTTGCTCAACAAAATAATATTGGGCCATTAACTGAAATTGGTGGTGACTACTATGGAAGCCATAGGCCTGCAATTTTAAACCACAGAGTTGATACAATGGGTGGAAACTCAGGTTCAAGTATCCTTGACTTAAACACTGGTGAAATTGTTGGTGTACACTCTCATGGTGGTTGTTACGGAAGTAACGAATCTAATGCAAATGCTGGAACTGTACTTCAACTACACCCAGAATTTAAAGCAGCAGTTGAGAACTGCCTTGCAAGTGAATAGATTAAATACTTAATATTTACTATATCGAAAAGGGCCCTCATTGGGCCTTTTTTTATCTATAAAGTCTACACAAAGCATTGATAAGAATTCAGAAATCCTCTAAATTGACCCATCGCAACACACAAAAGGATTTCCATGAATAGATTAACACCTATCTTTTTATTATTGTTATCGCCTTCAATATTCGCCTTAGAAAAATCAATTTGCGGAATTGATGATCGAATCCCTTCACATGATCTAAAAGTAGGTCGCGCACTCTATAGTGAAACAGCAACTGATGGCTGCACTGTAACCATGATTTCTAAAGACTGCGCTATCTCGGTAGGACATTGTCATAAATACTTTAAACTCATTGAATTTAATACGCCTGCCTCCGATGAAGAAGGAATTAATTACTCAGCAAAGGAAGATGTCTACAAGGTAGATGAGAGCTCTGTGATCTATAGCAACGCTGGCCCTGGAAATGACTGGGCCGTAATGAAGCTACTCCCAAATGCTCATACACAAAAATACGCAGGAGCGGCCCAAGGCTTTTATGAGCTAGACTATACAGTACCTGAAAGCAAGGCCCTTATATCGATTACCGGCCATGGTTACGATGTAGAAGTAGAAAGATCATTTGCTCAACAAAATGGAATTGGTTACCTAGAAAGTGTCGGAAGAACTGGAGTTATCCGCCATAAAGTTGATACTACAGGAGGGAATTCTGGCTCAAGTATCATTAACTTAAAATCAGGAAAAATTATTGGCGTACACTCTCATGGGGGTTGTTCAAATAGTCATTATGGATATGCAACAAATCTCGGTACGAGTGTTGCCACGAATCTTAATTTTAAGACGGCCATTCAAGCTTGTTTAAAATCAGAATAAAAAAAAGCCTCTCATATATTCAATTGAGAGGCCTTTTATTTTCTATGATTTCTTTTTTTTCTTTTTACCTTTCTTCTTTTTAGAACCTTTCTTTTTTCGATTCTTAGCAATGAAGACACCAGCTCCAACAACAAGTGCAATGATTAGATAAAGTGTCATATCATCGCCACCAGAGCCTTTACCTTTTTGTCTTTGCCCACCAACACCAATATCATTAAGGCCAGCTTCATTATCTAAGAAGTCACCCGAGGCACCAGGAACAGCTTCACCTTTGTTACCTGCAAGCTTAAGCCCATCAGCATTATTCTTAATACGAGAGAACACCTGCATTGTTTCGATGATCTTATCAAAGATTGGCTTATAAGTTTGGTAGTGTTCTTTAGCAACAGAGAATGTTACCGCAACTCCTAACTCTCCTTTTACTGTCGCAAGGTAGCGAGTAAAAAAGCCAGGAACTTCACTTGATAAGTGAAGAGAGTCTACCCAAGTGTGACCTTGACCTTGAATCTTCTTCATTCTTGTATATGAAGGCTCAGAGATTTGTGTTTTACCACCAGGTAGTTTAAATGTTTTGGCCTGCTCAAGATAGGCCTTGTATTGAATAAGATCATCTTGCTTACCACGGTGCTTTGCCGCGAAAATAATGATGGCCTCTTTCTTTCTTCTGTCATTAGTGGACTGACAAACATACTCACTTCCCTCAATCGAACATTCCCAACCATTTGGTAGTTCGAACTCAAGAAAGTTAGAAGTATAAGGTTTCGCAATTACAGCTGATGTTGCCAGTAGGTAGAAAGCAATTAAAATTTGCTTCATCATCGATAATATCCTTTTTATGTTTATATTCAATATTTTAGCTTAACTTACAATTATATCAATTACTAAATATTTCCTCATTTCAGCTACTTAATCCTAGCAGCAAAGCCTTTTTCTATTGGCACCTTACGATAGCGAGCTACTACCTTAACAATGGCCGATGCACTCGAGACTTCATAAACCTTTCCTTGGGCAACTAAGATATTGCCACCAAAGTAGTCAGTCTTGTAAATATCAACAATATTTCCGGCCTGGATGTCATCAAGAGATCCATGATCAATCTTGATAAAAACACCTCTTGGTGAAACCTTAATAACATTGGCCTCAACAGAGTATTCTTTAAAACTCTCTTCAAATTTCTGTTGTGCTGTCACACCACCAGTGGTCCAACTTAGGCCAATCGTTGTATAGAAATCTTTATCTGTTGAAGTTCCTAAAACCTTTGTCCCAACAGTAGCGTAGGCAAGGTACTTATTACCAAATATCGTTTGTGCACTAGCATCAAGATTTACAAATTGACGATTAATGGAATTCCATCTTGAAGTGTAGCCACTTGCCACAATAGGTTTTGAATTAGGATTGTCTGTGTATTCATCTCCACCGAGTGAATAAACACCATTAGCAGAAAACCAGAAGGCCCAGTCAACATAGTGTTTAACAAGACGAGCATCAAAAGTAACTTCAGATGAAATAGGGGCCCCAGGGATACGATAACCGATCTTAAAATCGTATGACGTCCACTTAGTTGATTCAAATTTTGCCAGGAAATTAACTTTGATATCATTTCCACCATCACCTAGGATTAACTCATCACTTGGAGCTGAACCAGAGTATGTATCGACAGTGTAAGGTCTGAAGCGATAGATTGCACTAAGAGCAAAATCTCTTCCGCGTTTTTTATCTAGGCCATAGAAGGCCCCAATATAAAAAGATTCAAGTCCTGCTGTGGTTTGAGTCTCATTTGTATCGCCACTACTAACATAGCGGCCTTTAAGACCTGCTAGAAGCTGAAATTTTGACATGATGGCATATTGGTAATCAAGATTAGCATCAAGAAGATTGTAGCTTACGTCATCATTATAAACGACTTCATTTCCATCGCTATCAACCTGAGAAAGAGTTGAAGAAAAACTTCCCTCTATCTTAACTCTCGATGCACCCTTATTTAATGCTGTGGCATCTGATTGATAGATACGAGGATTTGCCAAGGCAAGCGGCCCAGCGGCAAGTAAAGTCGTTAACGTAATAAAGATCTTTATAAATTCCATATGTTATATAGAATAACCTTCTTTATTACTTTTTAATATAGATAGAATTCTTTTACCTAGCAGGCGATATTTTGCTGTCTTATCCCGAGTTTATCAATCAAGATTTTCGTACACCACTTTTTCTCGGCCAAGTAACTTTGAAAGACAATCCCATTCTCACTTGCAACCCGCTTCATCGACAAAAGGCCAATACCATTAGAGGCCTTATCTAAATCAGCATGCTGATCAATTTCATTGGAAAGAATGATTTGAATCTTTTCACCAATATCACTGATATGACAGTGAATCTTCCCCTCAGGCCTAGACCATAGGTAGATATTCTTTGAAATATTTTTTATGAGTCGTTCAAAAATTTGTTTATCACAAGAAAATTCGATAGGGGCCAGCTCACGCCCAGAGGCCTCAATCACTAAATCCACACTGAGCTGATAGATCTCAAATTGCGTCTGACATGTTTGAATTAAGTCGGCGAATCGATAGGGGCCATTTTCTTTTAAACGATTAAATTGTGAGGTGATTTGATTTTCCAGTGCCGCAACTTCATTATAGATGACTTCTAGGCCGGCCTGATCCATCTGCCCATCACGAGACTCCAGATATAATTTTAGCCCATGCGTATGGTTAAGAAGATCATGAAGGAAATGAAGAGCTTCATTATTTTCTTTTAATTTTGAATCAGACATAAAAAGGCCTCTATTTTTAGAGGCCTTATTATTTCTTACTTAGATTAATCCGTCGTACTTTGCTTCACTACCAAGGGCCTCTTCAATTCTTAGTAGTTGATTGTATTTTGCAAGACGATCACTTCTTGAAGCAGAACCTGTTTTAATTAGTCCGCTTGAAGTTGCTACCGCAAGATCAGCAATGAATGCATCACTTGTTTCTCCTGAACGGTGAGAAATAATTGCTCTGAAGTCATTTTCAAAGGCCAGCTTTAGCGTATCAAATGTCTCACTTAGAGATCCGATTTGATTGATCTTAACTAAGATCGAGTTTGCTTGCTTCTTCTCAATACCTTCAGCTAGAATCTTCTTATTCGTTACAAATAAGTCATCACCAACTAGTAGACACTTATCCCCTAACTTAGCAGTCAGCTTTACCCAACCAGAATAGTCAGCTTCGTCCAGCCCGTCTTCAATTGAATATATCGGATATTTTGAAACTAAATTTGAGTAATATTCAACCATATCTTCACTTGAATAGCTCTTACCTTGCATTTGGTAACTACCATCTTTAAAGAACTCTGATGCTGCAGCATCAAGAGAAATTGAGATATCTTGACCTGGTTTATACCCAGCTTTTTCAATTGCACTTAGGATTAGATCGAGGGCCTCTTCGTGTGACTTAAGCGATGGTGCAAAACCACCTTCATCACCAACATTTGTTGAATATCCTTTTTCAGTTAAAACACTTTTTAAAGCATGGAAAGTTTCAACACCAGCTCTTAGGTTTTCACTAAATGACTTTTTCATATGAGGAATAATCATGAATTCTTGAATATCAAGATTATTTGAAGCGTGTTCACCACCATTGATAATATTCATCATTGGTGTTGGAAGACGGTACTTATCACTTGCTACTGGAACACCTAAGTCTTCTCTTAAGTAAGCGTATAGTGACTTTCCTTTTTCAAGAGCACCTGCACGAGCAACACACATTGAAACAGCAAGGATCGCATTAGCACCTAGCTTTTCTTTATTTTCAGTTCCATCAACATCAAGCATTACTTGGTCAACCGCTCTTAGATCAAAAACATCCATTCCGATGATTTTTGGTGCGATATATTCATTGATATTTGAAATTGCCTTTCTAACAGACTTTCCAAGGTAGTAAGACTTATCACCATCTCTTAACTCTAAAGCTTCTTTAGAGCCAGTTGATGCCCCTGAAGGAACCGCTGCACGGGCCATGAAACCATTTTCAGTTACTAGGTCAACCTCAACAGTTGGGTTTCCTCGTGAGTCTAAGATTTGACGTGGAGTTATAGATTTAATTTTAGACATATACCAATCCTTCGTTAGTTTAAAATTTGCCATATTTTAACTTACGCTTTTAAGGATCGTCACTTAGAAAAAGGGAAAACCTTCTAAATTTTGTTTTTTAACTTTGCGCCATAAATCAGGACTTCGACTATCGCGATAGTAGAAAAAATCAACAATGTCGCCATCATTAGTTATGACACATTGATCGGCCATATGCTTGGCCACATGATAACAAGGAGAGATACTATGGGCCCCAACACTGGCCTTAAAAAGATCTTTTACGAATGGATAATGAGTGCATCCCAAAATGATATAATCATAACTCTCCTTCTCACTTGAAGGAAAAATAGACTCGACAATCTCTTTAGAAATTTCTTCTTCATTTAATCGACCACTATCAAAGCTATCTTCAATAATTTTTGCAAGATTCTTTGAGACACGATACACCAAGTGACCTGCGGGATCATAACGATCTTTTAAGCTCTGAAATCGCATCGAGTCGGCCGTAATTTTGGTTGTAAGAACAACTCCCTTTTGCTGCTTAAGCTCAGGTCTTAGGTTAATCACATTAATAAATGGCTCAATTCCAAAGAATCGAATAGAAGGATAATTTGCGCGTAACTCATTAATGGCCATGGCCGTTGCGGAATTACAGGCAATTAAGATTGTATCGATACCGTGCGAGATGAAGTCATCAACAATATTTCGACAAAAGCTAAACACTTCTTCTTTTGTCTTATTACCATAAGGTGCATTTAGACGGTCTGCAAAGTAATAAATTTCGCAACGATCCATAAGTTTTGCGACCTCACGCAATACGCTAAGCCCACCAATGCCTGAATCAAAAATCCCTATCTTCAATATTTCACCTTAAATGCTAGACATCCCTAAAAAAGTCGTTATTTTATCTCATATGGGTATTAAAAATAAATTTGTAAACTTTTTCACTAGAATTAATAAAAATCGTCTATCTAATGATGATAGCAGAGACAAGATCTTAAAGTCTATGCAAGACTCACTACAAAATCCGGTGCGAATCTGCTTGGCCCATAATAATTTTGAAAAGTCTCCATTACGTGAGGATCGTAAAAACCTTCACGATATCTACCTCCACACTGAAGCACAAGATAGCAACTTATTAATGCACTTCGATCAAATGAGTATATTGAACTTAGTGGACAAAGAATTTATCGAATACCAAAAAGAAGTCTTAGACTTTGATGCAAAAAAATACGAACACCTGGCAATTAAGGCCAT
Source organism: Halobacteriovorax sp. RZ-2 (assembly GCF_043196685.1). Classification (NCBI taxonomy): domain Bacteria; kingdom Pseudomonadati; phylum Bdellovibrionota; class Bacteriovoracia; order Bacteriovoracales; family Halobacteriovoraceae; genus Halobacteriovorax; species Halobacteriovorax sp. RZ-2. Next base: position 223,649 of record NZ_JBEBMR010000003.1, on the reverse strand, counting down.
GATCGATGGCTCAATTGATTCTCTTAAAACGATTTCGCCTAAGAGCGGATTAAATGAAGACAAGTCACTTGAGTGGCTCAAGGTAACACTACTTACTCTGAAAAAGTCTCTTGCTCGCATTGATCACAGAAGCACAATCTTAAGTTACAAGGTTTTCTTTGGACAATGGGAAGAGTCACCTATCCTAAGAGTGATGATTTATAATCTTGATATCAAATTAACTTTTCTTGCGGATCAATTAAAACTGGAAGTTAAGAATAAAGAGAATCGTGCAGAGTTTGACTCTCAGGCAAAAAAATATGAAGCCAACTTCAGTCAGCTTCATAATGATGTATTAAATGAAGTTATTAATTTATTTGTTAGCTTAAAACAAAGTATCAATTAATTCCTAATTAAATTTAGAATTAAGCTTTGTTAAAAATTCCTGTGCACTTGTGGTAGCAATGGCCGTGTACTGGTAAGAATCTAGGATTTCTGACTGTACATCTTTTTTAAGAGCATAAAGCTTTTTAAGATCAACGCCCTTAGGCTTTCCTTCAGATAGCTTATTAAGTTGTTTATTGATTGAACGAAGCTCTCCAATATAAGTGTTAATTTCAATCTCCGTTCCAAAAGAGTTTAAGTTCTTTGTCGAGTTAATAAGAATCTCAGAAAGATTTGAAGTCTTCTTCTTTTCATTCTTTAAAGTCGCAACAACATCATACTTACCACGACAATTTGTAATGCGCCCTTTTAGAGAAGGACAATTAAAAGCAAGATTCTTAATCTCATAACGAACCTTTGTGTTATCACGAAAACCAATTTTTGCAATCACACGATTAAGGTTTGCGATAATATCTTTTTTAAGAATTTTTGCTGCCTGATTCTTATCAAGTCCTAATTTGTGATTCTTTAGTTTAGTCAAAACTGAAGACTTTGCGTTTGCTGCACTTTCAATATTAACTAAGTTATTCTTTTCTAATTTGATATTAACGAGTGAGTTCTTTTCGACTAAAAGAGATTCGTCAATAGCGACTTCTAAAGTCTCTGTTGAGGATTTCTTCTTAAGGCCAACTTGTAGTCTCGGTCGCTCAATTCTTGTAAAGGCCAATTCCTTATACTGTCCTTGTCCATAATTTTTGAAAGTATAGATCTGTTCAGACTTAAGCTGAAAACGAATTGAATCAATATCATCTTGAATTGTTTCAACTGCAAAAGTATTTGCAGAAAGAGCAATTGCTGTCATCATTAGAGTTGATTTGATGAATGATTTCGTTCTATTTCTCATTTAATTTTTCCCTCAAAAATAAAATTAGGCTAACTGACGCCTTCAATAATATCAGTGGAAAGTGTTCTTTTGTGCTTAGTTGAAAAATAGTAATGCCATGTTCATTTTCTATGCACTAAATTTTTGACACACCTACAGGAATCTACGCAGTTTAAATTTTATTGCATTTTAATCCAATGTAATTACAATTAATTATATGAAAATAGATGTGGATATTGACAAGTTTTCAGGGGGTTACAAAGTGACGTTCCCCCTATCTGAATTCAGTGACTTAAGTGACTTTAAGATGAGTATTGCTATCATTAAGGTATTTAGCGCCGACATGGAGCTTGAGCCAGAACTAGAGGTAGATGACATCAAAGAAATCGTCGAAAAGACTAAAGAGCTAGATCAGGATCGATTTATTGTAGAAATCTATGAAGACGGAATTGAAGTCGATATCTAGAAGCCTTCTTCTGTATCTCTAAGCTGCTTTCTTCTTAACCATATCCTTAACCCAGTCAGGGGCCAAGAAATTTGACTTAGGAAATGGTAGCTTGTGAACTACGATATCTTCAAAGAAAGTTGGCACGTAATTACACGGTACCATCTCTCCAATATACTTTCCTGTTTGTGGATCCTTACCTGTCTGAACCCAACGGAAAATATCACGAACAATATAATTTCCATTATTATCGACACCAAGAACTTCTGAAATATGTGAAGTACGACGTCCACCATCATGATAACGGCTACATTGAACGATAATCTGTAGGGCACTTCCTACCATCTTTCTAACGGCATCAGGTGGAATCTTTGTGTCACCCATAAGACATAGCGTCTCAAGACGTGTACAAGCATCAATTGGGTTATTGGCGTGAACAGTTCCCATTGAACCATCGTGACCAGTATTCATTACCTGCACAAGATCTAGGGCCTCGTCTCCACGAACTTCCCCTACAATAATTCTATCAGGGCGAAGTCTCATGGCAGAGATAACAAGATCACGAATTGAAACCTCTTCAATCCCCTTTAATTCATCTGCCTTTCTTGTTTCAAAATTAACAACGTGTTCGGCATCAACTTGTAGCTCGGCCGCATCCTCAATAATGATAAGACGTTGTGTTTTAGGAATTCGTCCCCCTAAAACATTGAGCATCGTCGTCTTTCCAGAACCAGTCCCCCCTGAAACGAGAATATTCTTTCCAAGGTAAACACAAATATCTAAGAATCTTGCAGCAACATCAGACATTGAACCGAATGAAATCATATCCTTTAGTGTTAAGCTGTCTTTAGAGAATTTACGAATGGCCACAGTTGTTCCATTCTTTGCCATTGGAGGCAGAACAACGTGAATACGAGAACCGTCTGGAAGACGAGCATCCAGACGAGGATTGTCTTCATCAATTGTACGGTTTACTGATTGGGCAATGGCACGCATTGCTGAGATTAGGGATGATTCATCTTCAAATTGATTTGGAACTTTGAAAACAAGTCCTTTCTTTTCAACAAAGATTTCATGAGGGCCATTGATCATAACTTCAGATACACCCTCATCTTCCAGAAGGTCACCAATTGGATAAAGTAAATTCTTAATCGCATCGCTAAATACCGAAGACATAATCCCTCACAATCACTTTTTATAAATTACTCTAGTCGTCTTTTGGACGCCATACGCGCACTCGTTCACTTTCACGAGATGCAATCTCTCTTTTTTGTTCGTCTTTCTTTGCCTTTTCACGTGGATGCTCAATGACAGTTAAAGTCCCACTTATCTGTCCTGATGGGCAATAGAATTTAAAGCGGCCAGGGGTATCAAGAAAAACAGAAGCTTCTCTAACTTCACCCTTCTTGGCCTCAACGTATACTTCGTGCTCTTTCAAAATAAGACAACTTGGTAAATTTGTCGCTGAAGTGACATAGAGATTAAGCTTCTCACCTACAAATGCTGTTACTTTCGAAGGAAAAAAACCTTTGTCAGTAGCGATAATCGACAAGTCTCTTTTTGGAATATCAAACTCTTGCTTATGGAAATAAGTCTCCTTAATTCCAAAGGCATAAGTTGTCACAATCAATGTAATTAACGTCACAGCGAAGCTTTTCATAATTTATTTATCGGTAACTTAGGAGGGATACTTTAGTCCTCTACTCAAACTTAGCTGAGGACTTTAGTCGTTATTTCAATGGTTTAAGAACGTTAATAAATCTTATGAATTAATTTAGTTATAAAAAATTATCGGTGGCACTAAAATAAGGACATATTGTTTATAGATTTAAGAGCAACTTTGCGATTTTAATTGATACGGAAATCAAGACAAGGAAATCAACATGAAGGCACTCATCATTGACGACAAAAGAACAATATCAGAATCACTAAAGTCACTTATTGCAAGTAGTGGCTACTTCGCAAATGTGTCAATGGCCTCAAATGGTCTCGATGCCTGCAAAATGATAAGAGACGATAATTATGATCTTATCGTCATTGACCTAAACCTACCGGAAATGGGTGGCCAAGAAGTCCTTCAGTATATCGAGCAGCTCTACGGCGTAAATAGCATGGAAGGAAAGAGGAAGGAGAACTACCCTCATATTATGCTAATCTCTGGCGATATTGACGTTGAAAAAATTCATGATGCTTCCAAGTTAAATGTAGAGGAAGTCCTAACCAAGCCTTTTAACGTTCAGGACTTTAATCATAAGCTCTATTCAATTCTTGAAAATTTAAATGGTGAGATTATCGCTGCTTAGTTTTCTTTAATGCCTTAAAATCAAGAACGATATTTCCATCCTTCACATTCATCTTCACAGATGTTGAATCAAGGCCAGCACGTATTTGAACCGACTGTGTAAAAGATGATTTTGAAATACCATTTGGCGACTTGATAACTTTTTGGCCTTTAATAATGACAAGTCCTTCTTTAACTTCAATATTGACCTCATCGTCCTTAGATACTTTGATAACAAGTGTGTCAGCATCCTGCCAAAAGTATTCAACCATATTGACGTGACGATTGAAGCGATCAGGCAGACCTTGGATCTGTCCCATCTTCTGCATTCTCTCAAACATCTTTTGTATTTCAGAATCAAAGCTATCACCTGCCTGCATCTGCTTCATCATTTCATCACGCATCTGCATGATCTGATCAACAAGCGGATCATTACCTTGGCCATAACTTACAGCTGAGAGTGTAAAAAATGTGATAAAAATTAGCTTCTTCATATCTATAAAATCTTATCATAATTTTAATAAGTTAGACACATTCAGAGCAAAAATCCCACCACATTCACAATGCATCACAGCATTCAGAAACCAACAAATTCTTACATTAAGGCCCAAATCAAAAAAAGACTTTTACATAGTGTAAAAAATTCAGAAAAATCATATCTACGCTAAACCAGAAAAAGAATTGGCAAATCAATAATATACTTTTCAGGGAGGACTGATTTGAAAAAAGGAATTTTAGCTCTACTACTTGCATGTGTATCGACTTTTTCTTTCGCATGTGACGAGCACGGAACAACAGGAATCGTAGAAGACAACAACCTATGGATTCCTTCAAATGTTAAAAGTATCAACACAATTTCTGAAGGTGAATTCAATGAAATCATCGATAAGATTGAAGCGATCTATGCACCAATTATCGCTGCTAAAGGTAAGACTTTAGAAATCGAAAGAAAATGGGAAGATGGAACTGTAAACGCATACGCTCAGCAAATTGGTAACACTTGGCGTGTTAGTATGTTTGGTGGTCTAGCAAGACACGAAACAATTACTAGAGACGGATTTGCATCTGTTGTATGTCACGAGCTTGGTCACCACCTAGGTGGAGCACCAAAGAAAGCAAGCTGGTGGGGATCTTCTTGGGCTTCAAACGAAGGTCAAGCTGATTACTTCGCAACTTCTAAGTGTCTAAGAAAGTTTATGGAAAATGACGACAACGCTTCAATCATGAGCGAAGTTAAAGTTCCAGCTGTAGCAGTTAAGAACTGTGAGACAAACTTTGTTAACGAAAATGAATATGCAATGTGTTTAAGAGGTTCAATGGCAGGTATGTCACTAGCTAACCTTTTCAGAGCACTAAGAAACATGACAACTGAGCTTAAGTTTGACACTCCAGACCCAGCTGTAGTTTCTAAAACTAATGACAATCACCCAGCACCACAGTGTCGTCTAGATACTTACTTCCAAGGTGCTCTATGTACTGTTGACGCTTACACAGATGTAGATCAAAATGATGCTAACATCGGTACTTGTAACAGAACTGAGAACTTCACAACTGGACTAAGACCACTATGTTGGTTCAAGCCTGGTCAAGCTGTAGTTGAAGCACAATAATTTGAATAAAATTATGACTAAATAAAAGGGCCCGCAAGATGCGGGCCCTTCTTATTTCTGGACTATTTTTAAAGATTAGTCTTTCTTACGATCTTTCTTCGAACGAGTCTCAAGATCACCATTGAATACTTTAAGTTGATTGATGTAATCCTTGTATCCAAATGTTGAGTCATATAAAGCCTCTAACTCTTGGGCCAGTACTTTATATGTTTCTTTTGCTTCTTCATTAAGCTTTCCAGCGGCTGCTGAGGCCTTATATTCTTTTTGAAGAGCACCGATCATTGTGTTAGCAACTTTTGCGTTGTTATCCCAATCAGTTTTAATTTCTCTTTCAGTAGCAGTTAAGATGATAGAGATTAATGTTTCAACTCTATCTTCTTTGTATCCATCATCACCAAAGTTAGTTGTTGAGTTCGTTAGGATTGAGTTGAAGTAATCTGCAACTGCTTTATCAAAGTTCACGCTTGCACCAGATGCTCTACGTGAATTCATAACTCTTCCACCAACTTTTGATGTTGCATTACCAGAAAGCCCATTTTGGATGATAAATAATGGATCAACTCCTGTTACACGAACAGGAACTCTCTTTGATTCACCAGCTTTTAGAGCTGAAGCAGTAGCTGCATAAGTCTTACCATCGTTCATTGCCACAGAGATATCAACTGAAGCTGAAGTTTCTGAGTTTGATGGGTTCTTAACTGTAACGTATACTGTTGCATCCCCACTGTTTACAGAGTTGATACGAGTTTCTGCTTGATATACTGGAGCAACATCAAGGATCTCGATTCTCTTAGAGTCAGTACTCTTAAGCTCATAAACCTTTTTGATATCGCTTCCGTCGATACTAACAGTTAAGTATGCTGTATCAAATACGCTTAGGTTATTTGAAAGCTTACCTTGAGCTTTTGCTGAAGTATGAGTAAAGTTCAGTGAAGCTGGTGCCGTTACATATTCAGAGCGAGCTGAACCTGATTCAAAAGATGAAGAATCAAGAGAAACTTTGATATTTCCAGACTTAAGACCAAGGTTTCTTAAACCAAGAACAGACTTAAGTGACTCACCTCTTGTAAAGATTCCATTTCCATCCCCTGATAGATCAAAACCTGTAATCTCAACCATTGGGTTATTTACGAAGTACTCGAAATTCTTATTCCAAGAGGAAACAAATAGGTTTTCATATTCTTTAGCAAATGAAGTTGCAGATTGTGCCTTATAAACTTCATCATATGCTTGTTGTTTTGCAAGATCACGAGCAACTATTAGACCTACTGCCTTACCAGAGTCTTCACCAAGGTTACGTGCCATTGTATGCGTTGATACGAACGCCTTACCAAAGTGTTCTTTAGCAAGATTTCTATATGACTCAGAGAATGCATCTGCGTAAACATTCTTTAGGTCTTGTGCAGATTTTCCAGAAACTGTACGGTAGCGTGTTTCAAAGATTGGACGGTTTAAATCATCAACTTCCTCATAAACATATTGTCCGTTGGCGTCTTTCTTAGGCTCCTTTTCCCCAGTCGGTTGTCCATTGGCGTCAAGAACATCAACTTCAACGATGACTCTTTTTTGGTGGTAACCAATTTTATACTGGTAGGCTTCCTTAACATCTTGAATATTACGATAAGCAATTGCCTCTTGCTCATCTGATGCCTTGAACTTATTCCATGCACGAGATGTTGACTTCCAACCATAATCTTTAAAATTATACTCTCCGTAAGCAGAGAAGAGATCCCACATTGAAACAGTGTGAAGACCTTTATCGAATAAAATAGGAGTTGAAGAACACTTATCAGCTAGGCTTGATCTAAGACCAAATTGTCTAGCGACTGCACGAGCATGAATTCTCTTTCCGATTGCAGATGAAGAAGAAACCCATCCAGCATTGATAACATCATTAAAAGATCCACCTTTACCATCTCTTGAGTAACCATCATCGAAACCTTCAAAGCGAGGTACTTTTAACACATCTGAATAATCTCTTGAAGGAGCTGTCACAGTTTGTGAAGCATCATCTCTAACATTATCTCTGAAGCGAGAAATGATTTCCGACTCAGTTGAGTAACGAGAGTCTTGTGCTGCCTTATTCTTACCAAGAGCTACTGCGTTTTCAATTGTTACACCTTTTAGTGCACGTTGCTCATCTCTAAGGATATCCACTGAAGGATTTGAAGTCATGTTGAATCCACGGTAAAGACCTTGTTGGTAACCATCAACACAACCAAGGTGAGTCCCTTCTCCAGCTGCGTATACAGCGGCCATACGCTGAGCAGACTGAACTCCACGCTCACACATTTGAGTATGTTCTTTATCCATATTTGGATCATCATAGACTTTCTTACAAACAGTCTTTGAGATATTACTTAGGTTCTCTGGAGTATAAATCCCATCCAGAGAAATCCCTTCAATAGATGAATTGTAATAACCAGCGATTACTGCTGGAGCTTGCGACATTAAAAATGCAGCAACTAGAAGTTTTTGTTTTTTGTTGTTCATTCTCTTCTCTCCTTTTCGTTCTTACTTTGTTTCAAAATTAATAACGTCATAGTTCAGATTTAATTCGTTATCCATTATATTTTTCTTAATTAATTCATTTAGTGTCTTCTTCGCGTGATTACTAATTGCAATATTTTGCGAGTTTAAATCTCTTAAGACCTGCTCTTTTAAATGATGAGCATTCACATAGTGTGGGTACTTAAGTTTTCTACGCTCAACCTCACAAATGACATCTGTCTTATATGAGTCATAGAGGTTATCCGGCGTCTGTAGTCCTTCTGGTGGATAGATAATTTGAATAAGATTTCTTACAATTGGAATTTGATTCCAATTTGAAGTAATCACATTACCAAATGCCCAGTTTACAAAATCCGAACACACACCTAGTTTTCCATAATCTTCTTTATTCTCGACCTTCTTTAAGGCCTTCTCTTTTCGACGAGTCATCTTCTTTGCACTCTTCTCATTCACTCTTAGCCAAGCAAAGTTCGTGCGGTAATCGTCATAAGTATCACAACCATCTGAGTGACACTTTCGATACCCTTTTTTGATCTCAACAAATGGAGGCATCTTATCTTCTTCATCCTTACCCCAGTTAAAGCTTAGAGGGTAAAATCCCATTGTATTGATACGAGTATCTCTTTCTATTTCTGTAATAATCTCAGCGTGTCTAAACTCAAGGCTGCGATCATTAAATTTTAAAAATTCAATAAGCTTGATCGCTCCAGAAGTACGAGGACTAAAATCTTCGAAAAGATCAATATCGCTTTCGATCGATCTTCTCAAAAGAATATTCCCAGGCCCTCCAAGTAGAGAGCATGCCTGTGTTGCGCGATAAAACTTATACTCAGTCTCTTTAAGCCCAAGTGTTGGATCTTGTTTTGTTACAACTAATTTACTATTTAGGTCTTTCGCCTCTAAAGAAAATAAGTTGAATGCCTTGTATACACGAGATAGGAGGATGCGAGCGCTTTTTGTATTGGTCTTTGTAAGATTTACTAACTGTCTAGTCTCTGACATAAGCTGTGTAAGCTTTATAAACTTGGCCTCATCGTTAATATCAAAGTCTTCAAGCATATCTTCTACTTTTTCAAAAATCTTTCTATGCTTTAGGTAATCATAAGATGACCTAGTATAGCGCTCGTGACGACGATCATGATTGGACATATGATTGCGTCTAATAAATTGAGACAGGTGATCAATCATTTTTATCATTGAAATTTCTAATTCATCTTGAGCATTATAGAAGTCTGCTAGTAGCTCCTCTTTTTGCGCAATAAACTCTTGTTGCTTCTGATAGGTCTTTGCAACATTTTTTAACGAGCGTGAAACTTGGACATAAATATCTTCTTCTTTTAAGTAATCAACAAGAGCAAGGGCACTTGCGGAAATTTGTGAAACAAGGATCTTACGAGATGAAGGTAATTTGTCATGGCCTTTGGTTTTTACAAAAATAGGTATTAGGCCATCAAGGTACTTAATGAATTCTTGAGTTTCTTTATAAGCAAGCTCATCTGAGTACTCACCATTCTTATCACGACCTAATTGGCCCTTCTTTAAAACTCTCTTATGAAACTTTCTAATGGCCGTATGAATATTTTCAAATTGATAATACGCAGAAGTGTACTCATCTCGACGAAACTCAGAGTGGCTAACTCTGGACATATTTCTTAGGCGTGAAAGAACTTTTGACGAGGCCCTTTTCATGGAAAGAATTTCGCGGTGAAACTCTGTTGTAGGCGAGGCCACAATCAAGAGATTGAGTAAAAGAATAGAGACAAACTTTAATAAAGTCGTTTTCTTTAGGTATAGCATGGCAATTAATATGCAAAGCTAGTGCCACTACTTATGATTAAATTATAAGCATTTAGAGAATGGAAAGTGTTCACTATTTAGACATACAGCTATTTAGTGAACATCAAAATAAAAAAAGACCTCGCAATGCGAGGCCTCTTCTAAATCGTATTACTCGTAATATTGTTGTTCTGGTTCCCCAACCATTTCTTTACTTAATTAGACCAATTTCTCTAAGACGTTGGTTTAGGAAATCACCTGCCGTGATATCTTCCCACTTCTTACCTTCACCGATACAGCTTTCTAGGCATGCTAGAGATGCTTTTGAGTGTGGGTGGACAAAGTATGGCATTGAGTATCTTTCTTCACCAGAGTTATCTGGATTAATTACTCTGTGAGTAGTTGCAGGAAGTACGTTATTTGTAAGTCTTGCCATCATATCCCCAGAATCAACAACAAGTTGTCCTGGTTTAGAATCTACGTCTAGCCAAGTTCCATCGCGGTCTAGCAGCTGTAGTCCAGATGATGTTGCACCAACAAGCATTGTGATTAAGTTGATATCCTCATGAGCACCTGCTCTGATTGAATTTGTTGTATCGTGACCAGTTGTTGGTGGATAATGGATCGTTCTTAAAATTGAATTTCCATCATTAACCATCTCTTCAAAGAAACCTGCAGGAACATCTAGTCCCTTACCGATTGCCTCTAAAAGAATATTTGCAGTAGCATCCATTGATTCGTAAAGAGAAAGGAATTTCTCTTTGAATCCTGGTACTTCTGCCGGCCAAATATTTTCAGGGTAAATACCTTTATACTGTGAAGTTGCTGCAAGCTCGCGCCCTACGTGCCAGAACTCTTTTAAGTCTGGGTGCTTGCTATCTTTTGCGTGCTCCATTCCAAATGGAGTGTAACCACGTTGACCACCATTTTGACCTTGGTAGTTTAGTTTTGTTTCTACAGGTAGAGAAAAGAACTTCTTAACCATATCGTAGGCTTCATCAACTTTATTCTGATCAACCGTGTGGTTATCAAGAATAATAAAACCGTACTCTTTAAGGCCATACATTAATTCGTCCACAAATTTAATCTGCTCAGCAGTTGAGCCTTGTGTGTAAGAAGTTAGGCTTAATTCAGGAACCTTTCTTTCATTATTATTTGCTGTACTCATAATGACTCTCCATTGTTCAAGTCGGATTAATTAAGTTGATAAAAATTAATTACAGCTCGCATAAATTAAAGTCAATAATGCTAGCTATAAGCTTAAGCTAATACAGTTTGTAATTACAGATAGATAGAGCGTAAATTTTAGAAATTAGATAGTAAGGATACAATAATTATCCCTTAAAAATGGCGCTACCAACGCGAATACAGTCGCTGCCAAGTTCAAGGGCATCGTCCATATCACCACTCATGCCCATTGATAATTTTAAGTCCTTATCAATAGCGTCACGAATATCCACTAATTTTTGAAAGCTTAAACGAGGAGCTAGTCCATCAGCAGCGGCCATGGTCATTAGGCCCACGATTTGAATATTGGCCATATCCTTGGCCTGGTTAATGAAGTCTCTAACAGATTCAAGCTCCCAGAGTCCACCCTTTTGCTCTTCACCACTTGTGTTGACTTGAATATAGAAGTCACAAGGGGAATTAAGTTTTTCATTAAAAAGACGCATATGCTTTAAGTTATCAAGGGACTGAACACTTTTAAGATTTGGAACTTGGCAAATCTTTGCAATCTTATTTGATTGAATATGCCCAATAAAGTGCCATCTAATATCACCAAGGCCAAGTTCAAGCGCTTTTTGGGCCTTAGGCATAAGAGACTCAACACGATTCTCGCCAAAGTCTCGATGGCCTAGGTCATAGACTGTTTTTATATCTTCAAATTCACTATACTTGGTTACGGCCAAGAGCTTATTCTTGTCCCTTACTTGCGCGAGAATTTTTTGATAATTTTCAGAGATCATTCTTCAGATTTATTTTCTTTTTTCTTAAAACTTACAGTCACTTCATAGTCTTCAAGAATTGATTCAACGATTGTTTTCGGATCGACGTTCTTTAAGTAACTACGAAGCTCTTCACGAACAGAAACAACAAAGTCTTCTTTGGTTTTCTTCGCATTAGTTACAAGCCCAGAAACAATATCTTTAGGAAGTGGTAGGTCTTCTAAGACTTTCTTAACTGATTCCTCAGTCATAAAAGCTGCCCCAATACCAATTGAGACAACTTTCTTTATCGTATCACCTAAAATTCCATCTGATTTATCTGTTTTCTTAGACTCGCTCATGATTGACTCACAGACCTTTTGCACGCTCGTAGAAGCTTTTCATCATTGATGGTAGAGAAGTTTCAGTTAACTTATTTACAATCATCTTAGATCCAGGAATAAAGCCCTTCACTTCAATCTCTAAGCTATAAGTTACCTCTGTCTTTCCATCACCAAGATCCTTTAGATCCCAGCCACCATCATTTATCTTAAAAAGATCACCTTTCTTGAATCTCCAAGCAACCTTGCTTGGCCTACTCATTTCCATATCGAGGTGATAATTTAATTTTTTTATCATATCAATTGAATATTCAACAACACCACTTTCATCAGTCATATCATGAACCTTGATATCATTAACACCTAGTACGAATTCTGGGTATGATTCAAAGTCAACAATAACGTCATATAGTTTATTAATATCAATATCAAAAACTTCAGTGCGGCTTGCCTTGGCCATAATCAACTTCCTTGTATGTAATCAAATAATTAGTAGCGTGGTTTTGTATCAAAACGATGTTCAGCAGTAATCCTTCTAATAGTTCCCGACTGACTTCTCATAACGATTGATTCAGTCACAGCACCCCATGACTTGAACTTAACACCATTTAGGAAACTTCCATCTGTTACACCAGTTGCACAGAACATAACATTACCAGAAGCTAGCTCATCAATTGTGTAGATCTTATTAATATCGTCAATTCCCATTGTTTTAGCACGTGCAATTTCCTCATCATTTCTTGGCTTAAGTCTTCCTTGGAAGTCTCCACCAATACAACGAAGTGCTGCGGCAGCAATAACACCTTCAGGAGCACCACCTGTACCAAAAAGAATATCAATACCGCTATCTGGCTCTGAACAAGCAATAGCAGCTGAAACATCACCATCACCAATAAGCTGAATACGAGCACCAGCATCTCTTACTTGTCTAATCAATTCTTCGTGGCGTGGACGATCGAGAATCACGGCAGTTAAGTCTTGAATGCGACATTTTTTTGCTTCTGCTAATCTCTTCAAATTTTCAGCAGGAGTATCGTCAATATTAATAAGTCCCTTTCCTTCAGGACCTACTGCGATTTTTTCCATATATGTATCAGGAGCGTTTAGAAAGTTACCTTTTTCAGCAATGGCCATTACAGCAATTGAGTTCCAACCACCGTTTGCACAAACTGTTGTTCCCTCAAGTGGATCAAGGGCGATATCAAGCTCAGGCCCATTACCAGAACCAACTTTTTCACCGATGTAGAGCATTGGAGCTTCATCGCGCTCACCTTCACCGATAACAACTGTAGCGTCGCAATCAACAGAGTCAAGCATCGTTCTCATCGCATCGACGGCCGCCTGATCTGCAGCCTTTTCGTCACCACGTCCCATTAGCCTAGCTGAGCTAATAGCGGCCATTTCAGTTACTCTTACAAATTCCAAAGCGAGGTTTCTATTCATTATCAATCCTTTTAATTCAAAACATTTAGCTTTATTTTAAGGAGTTAAACTTCAATTGAAAAGCATCGTTTTGAAATAAATAATTTAATCTAACTAATAAGCAGTTTAGTGGAAATTAACCAATAACCTTTCGCGTTAGAAACTCAAGATCTCCTTCAGAAATAAGATTCTTTGGAACATGTGCAACAAGCTCACGAGCAAAGTCTAAACGGTCTTGATCAACTGGAGTATCAATTAAGAACTCGAATTCTTCTTCATGAGTCAACGGCTTATCAGAACTTCTTACATTGAGAACTTTCCCAGTTTGAATCCCTTCACCATCAGTCCACTCAAGAATAGAATCCATCATAAGAATTTGGATCTTAGAGATTTCGCCGTCTCTATGATGCCAAATAAAGATTTCAAATGGCCCATCACAACGCAGCCATGTCTTAAGCCCACCAGGTAGCTCAAGCTGCTCGTCATATTCGTGAATCGGTCTAAGATTTTTCGACACATTTGCTATTGAAAGAAAATTTAATAAGGTTTTATCGAAGATATCATCTTTAATGAATTCAATCCCAAGATTGTCTTTTTCAACTCTTTTTACTTGGCATTTTACTTTTACTTTTTGGTCATACCAATGGATCTCACCAGAGAACTTTTCATCCATCTGAGCACCCATATCACCATCACTTAGCGTTAAGCTCATTCCACCATATGAAATATCTCGAACTTGATAATTTTTTGAATTATCTTCTCTTTTAAAAACTAAGTAACTGAACGGAAAACGTGGAAACACACGCTTTTCAATAGATTGGTGACCTGTCTTAATAAGATTGAGATGCTTTTTCATAACTCGAGTTATCCTTTTATTCGATTTAAGTAATTTATGTTAATTATTATAGACGTTTATGGGCCGAAGGTTTAAAGTTTAATAAATAGGAAAAATCTTCATTGAGTAAATATGTCAGAAAAAAATACGCAAAATACAGTCTCACAAAAAGAAATCCTCAGCGAATGGGAAATCGATAATCTACCAAATCGCCTCACAATCTTTCGTGTCGCACTTATTCCAGTTATTTGTCTGACTCTTTACCTCTGTTTATTCGAAGAAAATATCTTTAAGGCCACAGTAAAAACACTTGGCTATATTGCAGCTTGGACATTTGTCTTGGCCTCGGTAACGGACTTCTTTGATGGTTATATTGCCCGAAAAAGAAATATCGTTACTGTCTTTGGTTCGTTTCTTGACCCAATTGCTGATAAATTCCTCGTTGTTTCATCTCTTATTCTTTTACAGGCCCTTGATCGCGTCAACGTGATTGTTGTCATTGTTCTAGTTCTGCGTGAAATGTATATGACGGCCCTTCGTTTACTAGCGATGGAAAAAGGTCTTAAAGTAAGTGTTAACCAACTTGGTAAATGGAAGACAACATTTCAAATGATGGCCATTCCAATGCTAATGGCCTGGGATAAACCATTTGGCTTTTCTTTTCCTCTAGTGGGAACAATACTCATTTACCTTTCATTCGTCTTTTCAGTCTTCTCGGCCCTCGTCTATACCTTTGGCCTTTTTAAGAAAATTTCAGAAGTCAGAAAAGAGCGAAAACAAAAGTGAAGGATTAATTATCATGGAAGATAGCTTAAAAGAAATTATTATCACTGTCTCAGGACAAGACCGCCCTGGTATTACTGCAAGCCTGATGAAGGTAATCAGCGAAAATAAAACTGATATAACAGATATCAACCAGGCCATCACCCATAATTTACTTTCGCTTTCTTTTGTTATCAAAGTAGGAAAAGAGAAAAGTGAAAATCAAAATGTTTTAAAAGAACTACTCTTTACGGCCCACGAGATGGGACTCAAGCTTGAGTACTCAATTGTCGGAAAAGAGACAACTTATAAAACACCATACAATAGCTTTATTCTTAATTGTGTCGCACCTAAGAAAATTTCAGCAGACTTCATCTCAGATGTTGCTCAATGCTTGGCCCTCAACGGGATCAATATTTATCGCATTGATAATGTATCGAAAGAAGGTTTTAACTCTCTTGAAGTCCTAACAGATGTTCCAGAGAAGGTGGCCTTAAATAAAGTAAAATCTGATCTACTTAATATAAGTAATGATCATCATACGGATATTGCCTTTATCCGTGATGACGTCTTTAGAAGATCAAAGAGACTCATCGTATTTGATATGGACTCAACTCTTATTCAGGCCGAAGTTATTGATGAACTTGCCAAGGTTCACGGAATAGGGGCCAAGGTTTCAGAGATCACTGAAAGGGCCATGAACGGTGAAATCGATTTTAATCAATCACTAATAGAAAGAGTCTCACACCTTAAAGGCCTAAGTGAGAAAACTCTTCAAGACATCTCACTTAATCTTCCCCTCACTGATGGTGTTGAAGACTTTATTCGAACAGTCAAGAAATATGGTTACAAAGTTGCTGTCATCTCGGGTGGCTTCACTTACTTTGCTAACCACTTAAAAGAAAAACTAGACCTAGACTACGCCTTTGCCAACGAATTAGAAATTGAAGGCGGAGAACTTACAGGACGTGTAAAGGGTACAATCATCAATGCCGACCAGAAGGCCGTTCTTGTGAACCTAATTGCACAGCAAGAAAATATCTCACTTGAACAGGTTGTTGCTATTGGAGACGGTGCTAATGATCTGCCTATGCTAGCACAGGCCGGACTGGGAATAGCCTTCCACGCCAAAGACATCGTGCGCAAAAATGCTCAAAACCATATGAGCCATGGCCCAATGACGTCAATTCTATACTTTTTAGGTATCCCTGGGGCAGAGTCAAAACAATAAGTATTGTCGTCATTAAGTAAATTCTTGGTGAACAAGTTAACAAAAGCTTAATTTTTCATTGGCGGGCCAAAACTAATTTGATAAAAAGCTCTTATGCGTGAAATGTTACAATCAAAAATTCACAAGGCCGTGGTTACACAGGCCGACCTAAACTATATTGGCTCAATCACTATTGATGAAGAGTTACTTGAGTTAGTTGATTTATGGCCAGGACAAAAAGTTCTTATCGTCTCTAATACAAATGGAGCACGTCTTGAAACTTATGTCATCAAAGGCGAGCGTGGTTCGGGAGAAATCTGCTTAAATGGAGCAGCGGCCCACCTTATTAATGTAGGCCACGAAGTCATCATCATCGGCTTTCAAATGACTGATCAAAAAGATATCAGACCAAAACAAATCTTAGTCGATAAGAATAATAAGTTTATTCAATATCTCTAAATTTTAAAAGCTTATGCTACAATAGTGGCATGTTGATCAAGCTAAGTAAGAAGCAGGATACTTTCGAGGCCAGCAAGGATATTGCTCAATATTCGAAACTAGAGACACTTGAATTCTCTGCTAAACATACATGCCATATTATCATCGACTGCGGTGAACTTACTGCTTTAAAGAAGCTCTATATCTATGCAGATGGAGCACATGGGCAGTGCCGGCTAACTCTTAAAAACGCTCAAGATCTTGAAGTTCTAAAACTTAAAGGCATTAGTGACTCCCATGAATTAAGTGCAAGTCATCTTCAAAGCTTAAAGATTCTTCAACTAGCAAATTGTAATCTTAAAACAATTCCAAATTGGTGTTGTGAACAAAGAGCTCTTGAGTCTCTTGAGTTACAAAATAATCAATTAGAAGCTCTTCCAAATGAATTTGAATGGCTTACGGGGCTTAGGCGACTTAATATCGACAATAATCAATTTCAAGAAGTCCCAAGAGTCCTAGCAAACTTAGAAAATCTTCACCATCTGTCATGTGATCACAATAAGATTACAGATGAGAATCTCTATCATTTTAAGAAATTAAAAAATAGCTAAACTTCTGGCCTTATTCGACTTGAGGCCTTACGAATACGATCGATTAGAGTTTCTAAAAGATTTCGAAACCACTTAGGCTGCTTACTGAGGTAGGTTTCAAACTTTACCGAAGGAATAACAATAAGCTTAGAGTTTGTCAGGGCCTTAATCGTAGCACAACGAGGTCCGCCATCAAAGAAGCTCATCTCACCAACTAACTCTCCAGGAAAGATCGTTCCAATCTTAACTTCCTGATCGTTTCTGACCTTAAAGACACCTAGAGTACCTTCTTCAAGAATATAAACTTCAGTGCTCTCATCACCTTCACGAATTAGATACTGGTCAGCATTTATGAATAAATTTGTTGGACTGCTCATCGTTAAAACCTCAACCTACACCTTTATTTTTTCGTTAGTTGATCTCAGCCTATCGGCCAGGGTCTTCATCATACTCTGTAACCACTTAGGCCTTGATTCAATAAACTCATTAAATTTCTGCGCATCAAAAATCTCAAGTTCACAATCCGTAATGGCCTTCACCGTAGCACAACGCTCTCTCTTATCAAGAAAGCTTACTTCACCAACGAATTCGCCACTGTAGATCGTTCCAATTTGCTTGTCTTTACCCTCGACCTTCTTAAAAACCGCAAGAGTTCCCTCTTTAAGCAGATACATACAATTACTTTCTTCGCCTTCATTGATGATGGCCTCACCAGGAATAATATGAATTGTTTCTCTCATTTCAACTCCGAGTATTTAAACAAAGAGAATACGATGACATTCCTCGACAAATTCACTCTGCTGTTCAGTTAACTTAAGATCAACTCTAGTTAAATAATAATCCTTGTCGACAATTAGATCAATCAAAGAAGGATTTTCTGGCACACAAGCAATGACTTTGGCGTATTTTGCCGTAACCAAGTAATCCCCGCACTTGAAAGAGAATTTAGGTGTTGCCCCATATACCCACTCCCAACTCATATTGGCCTGAATCTTCTCCATCAGAGAGTCGGTTACGCAGATATCTTGTTCAGTTAATTCAAATGAGTCACATCTTGAATCGTAATTCGCTTCAAAAGAGCTCATGATAGAGTCAACAATTTCAGACTCGCTGATATCACTTTTAACTTCTTTTAAGTTTATCACCTTTGAAGGAACAGACTTGACACCCATAGCTGCTTCGGCCGTGAGCTTAGAGCGCAGGAGATCATTTAACTGATTCAAATTAGCGTCAATAAGAAGTGTGCCATGGTGAAGGGCACTATGCTTTGTTTCTTTAAAGGCACAACCTGAAATCTTATAATCCACATCGTTATGAAGGAGCCTAAGGTCATGGCGTTCATTCTCAAAAGCATTTATCCCTAAAGACTTAAGCCCACTAACTACAATGGATGCATTTATGGATTTATCATAAGAGGACTTTGGACTAATGAATGAGTAATTCATATTTCCTAGATCGTGATAGACACATCCACCACCACTTTGCCTTCTAACCAGATTAATTCCCAACTCTCTGATCTTTTTAACCTGACACTCTAGCCATGGGTTTTGAAACTTTCCCATGACAATACTTGGGGCGCTTTTCCAGAGAATGAGAATTTGCTCCTGACTATTTTCTGATTGATGCTTGCGAAAGAGATAATCTTCAAACGCCAAATTAACATAAGGGTTTGTTGAGTGAATATAATAGAATTTAATTGAATGAGAGTTCATGTGCTGAATTTATCATTCCTCACTTAATCGTTGAGTAATGCTAGAGTCAAGCTCACTTACATCAAATTCCTTAAGTGCACGCGTTGATTTTCGACAAAGCTTAAGCTTCTCAAGTAGTCCTTTGCTTTGATCAGGAAAGGAATCATCTTGAAGTTCAATTTCTTCAATCGTTTGCTCTAATGGTGCACAACCATTTTTTAAGATAACAAAAGAAAGGTATTTTGATATAGGAAGCTCTTTCACATTAGTTCGAGAACTTATATTAGAGATATATTCTTTACTTTGCTCCTTAAGAGAATCTAACTGACGAGATAACTCTAGTTCAGAACTCATTAGAGGACGAGCAAAAGTATTAGAAGTAAAAAATGTTATAAAAAGGGCAAAGATTGAAGTTAATTTCACTAGGCCCATCGAGTCTATTGCTTTCATATGTAATTCCTTTTACATAGCAGCTATTTTGACTCAATTTGTCTTATTTGGCAACGACTTAGCAAATTTTAACACTTCTTCAAAATTGGTTGCCAAATACTTCACTCCATCAAGAGGATAGCGATTCTTAAGATGAATCGTTTCAAGAAGTGGGAAATTTAGTTGATCACTAACTTTATCCCCTACCATATACGATTTTTTAAGATCGACAGCAAAATCAAAACACGCCTCAAGAAGCATACCTGGATGAGGTTTTCTTAAAAGAGAGTGGTACTTATACTGCCCAACACCCTTGGTAAACTCAAATGGAGCGATATAGAAAGCATCGATTAAATGGTGAAGAGATTCATTTAAAGCAGCGTTAAATACTTCAACATCAGTATACTCAAACATCCCCTTTGAGACACCCGACTGATTCGTAAGAACAATTTTAAGTCTTTTCTTATTATAGTCATCTAAGAGGAATTCATAGGCTCCCGCAACGAGTTCTAACTCAGACGTCTTATGAACATATGAATGATCGATATTTAAAACACCATCGCGATCCAAGAATAGGGCCTCTTTATAATCATCTTCGCTAAAGTAGCGATTTAAAACCGGCATGACTTCTTTTGTAAAATTAGGCATTCCAACTGGATCGATTTGATCAATATAAAAAACTCCTCCCGCACTATAGTAATCAGCACAAACAGAAATATCTCTCACTTCAGGGAAGAATTTTTCACATGCTTCAAGCTCATCACTATTGAGATTTAACTTAGACAGATAGTAGTATTCACAATTTCCAGTCTTTGGCATCTGATAGAGATTAAAAAGGTCAGGCTTAACACTACTTTTGGTCGTAATTAAGAGAACAGTTTTTCCATCATTCAAGAATCCTCTCAATTGAGAATCTCCATGAAACTCATGAATTTCAAATTTACTAGTGCCACCAAAGCATTTTTTAATTTCTTCTAGGTCTCTTTGGCATAGAACGATATCAAACATATTAATCCTTTTTGTAATCAAATTTCATCGAACAATTGATCTTATACGATGGGGCCGTAAATTTATTCATGGGCTTTACACGAATCTGTAATTTATCCTTTTCAATTTCAATATTAAAAGATGATATCTCAGGATTAAGCTCACAGATAGAAATCTTAGCGGCCTGGGCATAATTAACAACATGACAAAAGTCTAACTTATATGTGTTGTGCTTATAAAAACAAATCCCTTGAACAACATCTTTATTACCAAGGCCCATAAGAGGCAATAAGGACGCAATAAACTTATCCTTATCTTTTTCAAGCAGTCCCGTAAATATATTATGATAGTGTTTAATAAGGCTTCGATAAAGCTCAAATAAATCCTCACGGTCTGCACCTTCCAACTCTCCTGGAAGTTGAGTCATTTCCCACTGTGAATCAAAGCGTCCACAATATTCTAAATCATAACGTTCATAGAGCTTCTTATTAAAATGAGAAAACTCTTGATCAATATATTCATTTAAAGTGTGTTGAGTAAAATCAATATCAGAATATGACTTAAAGTACTTTTGAAAAATACTCTTGGCCCCGGCCGACTTTGTTGTAATATTGGCCCCACTCTTAACGAGTTTTAAACTAATAGGAATAATACGAGTTTCGTCATTGTAGAGAACCTGGGCAACAATATCTGCTTCATGTAATTGGGACTTAATAAGGTGATCACTCAATTTTCCGACAACTGTAATATTCGTGATACTTCCCTTGATATTTTCATTAATCGAGCGGGCCATCTCTCTTGCAAGCTTTGGTAACTCTTCCAATAGAGTACGGGCATGAAGCCTCAACCAACTCTCATATTCACGCATCATTTTTAAAAGTTCATGATCAATATTCTTAAGAAAATTAGCTTCAATCTTATTTAAAACAGAAATCTCTTTAGCAACGAGAAACTCAAAGAGGTTACCTTTGATCTCATTCTTCAAAGCTTCAAGTTGGGTACGGTTATGAATTTCTTTGAAATTATTAATGAATTGGTTCTTGCCAGAGCTTTTCGACACTTAATTTCCTTAACTCGATATCACGTAAAAAAATATCATTTTTTTTGTGGCCAAGTGAGTTTCTCTTTATTATTCTTTCTTCAATAAATGTATCTCAACACTACTGGAATGTCATGATTGGATTTCCATCTATTCTAGAAGGAATAGAAGATTTAAACCGCGAGCAAGTTGAGCAACTCCTCCACCGCGCCCAGGAACTTAAATTAGGTTCCCCGGCCAGACTTCCCCTTAAAAGAAAAATTTCAGTCGCAACATCTTTTCTTGAGAATTCTACTAGAACAAAATTATCATTTGAAATGGCCATCAAAAAGCTTGAAGGAATTCATATCAATTTTGACGCTGAGAAATCATCACTAAAAAAAGGTGAATCTCTGGAGCAGACACTACTAACTCTCTTCTATCAAGGAATTGATATTTGTATTGTACGCACGACAGAAACAAGACTACTGGAACAATTTAAGGACTACCCACCGATTAAAATCATTAATGGTGGTGATGGAACAAACCAACACCCGACACAGGCACTCTTGGACCTATTTACTCTCAAAGAATACTTCAAAGGTGAGCTGGCCGCAAAGAAGATCTGTATTGTTGGTGACTGCACACACTCAAGAGTAACTCACTCCCTGATGGACCTGTTACCATTATTTGGAATGCAGATAACTCTTTGTGGGCCTAAAGAATTTATGCCATCACACCTACCTTCAAGTGACCTTATCAAAGTAAGTGATGATCTTGAAGGAACCTTAAAAAACTCAGATGCAATTTATCTGCTTAGAATTCAAAATGAACGACATGAAGAAAGTTTTGATATGTCGACATATAACCAACAGTGGGGAATCAATGTTGAGCGCCTCATAAGAGTTGGTAAGGAAGCTGGAAAGGTTCCACCTATCTTCCACCCTGGACCTGCCAATATTGGGATTGAAGTTGATAGTGAAATTATTAATTCAGATTTATGGATGGCCCATAAACAAGTAGAAAATTCCATTTATATTCGCATGGCAATTATCGAGGCCATGATAACTAATGGCGACACTAAAATCGGTGCTCGTTATAATAAAATCTCTGCACTAAAAGGACTGACGGAAAATGACGAAAGCAAATTTAGATAGGCATGCACTCCTATCTCAATCTCAAGAATTACTCTTTCAAAAATCTCTTAAAACGACTCCTATTTTCCTTCATTTTCCAGATCAAACAATTTTCAAAGCCTATATAAATCTCCAGCAAAACGATCATCGTCTACAAGATGGTATTTTTGGAGAAGCGGCCTTTACGACAGGAATGACTGGTTATCAAGAAACGGCCACAGACCCATCATTTCTTGGTCAACATATTATCTACACAACGGCCCATGTCGGAAATTATGAGTTTAACGAAGAAGTCTCTCAAGGCTTAAACTCAAACAAACCTTACGCAGCTAGTTTAATCGCAAGAAATTTCTCATATAATAAATTCCTAGAAAATTGTGATCTGCCCCTAATAAGTGATGTGGACACAAGAGCTCTTACTAAGTATCTATCTTGTAAATCCAAGGATCACCGTTGCCTCATCACAACATCTGAACAAGCGCCCGACTTTTCAATATATAAACTTGAATGTAACGATCTTTCAAAAGTGTCATCTCAAGAGAAGAAGATTATCACTAGTGGAGACAATCCGATTGTTGTCATCGACTACGGTATCAAGAAGGCCATTGTTAATTACTTAAAAGATTTAGGATACCCACTTGTGGTTGTCCCACATCATACGCCAGCACATGAAGTTGAGGATTATAGACCAAGGATGGTCTTTTTATCTAATGGGCCAGGTGACCCAAAGCTCTACACTAGTGAAATAGAAACGGTAAAAGAGCTCTTAAAAACTGATATTCCAATTCGAGGAATTTGTCTTGGCCACCAATTAATTGGCCTGGCCTGTAAAATGGAAACAATCAAGCTACCTTTTGGCCAACGAGGAGCAAATCACCCAGTCTATTCACACTATAACCAAGATCTACTTATCACGAGTCAAAATCATGGTTATGCAATTGAAAAGGATTCATTTGATCAAAAGAGACTAGAAAACGAATTTGGACTAAAACTATTTTGTGAATATACTTCCCTATTTGATCGTTCACTTGAGGGACTAAGAAGTTATGACTCAAGAATCAGAAGTGTTCAATTTCATCCGGAATCAAACCCTGGGCCGAAAGACGCAGCAATCTTTTTTAGCGAGATCAAAGACTTTCTAAAAACTGGTGCTAAAAAGATAACAACTGAAGAAATAAAAGAGCTTCCAAAATATCATGAAGGAAAACTAAACTCTCCATATAAGAAGATCCTTCTAATTGGTTCAGGCCCAATTAAAATTGGCCAAGCTTCAGAGTTTGATTACAGTGGAACCCAGGCCCTGAAGTCTCTTAGAGAATTAGGTTTTGAGGTTGTTCTTCTAAACTCAAACCCTGCCACAATCATGACAGATAAGGATATGAGTCACCGTACTTATATTGAACCAATCACAAAAGAGACGATTAAAAAGATTATCGCAAAAGAAAAAGTTGACGCCGTTCTTTCCACAATGGGAGGGCAAACAGCACTCAATATGTGTATTGATCTAGAAAAGGAAAACTTTCTAAAAGATAATGGTGTTGCACTCTTAGGTGCAAATATTGACACAATTGAGAAAACAGAAGATCGTGAATTGTTTGCAAAAGAGCTCGATAAACTAGGTTATAAATCAGGAAAGAGATTTAGTGCCAAAAGCTTTGATCACGCACTAGAACTAGCTGATGACCAAGTTAAATTCCCACTTATTATCAGACGAGATTTTGCACTCGGTGGAAAAGGTGCGGCCCTTGTTCATAACCTTGATGAGCTTGCCCAAACCCTTTCTTCTAGTGATATTAAATTTCCAATTACAATGGAGAAGTCCCTGCTAGGTTGGAAAGAGCTAGAACTCGAAGTTATGGTAGATAAGAATCGCTGTGGTGTTGTGATCTGTTCGATCGAAAACGTTGATCCTTGTGGGATCCACACAGGAGACTCAATTACAGTTGCGCCAGCACAAACAATCTCAGACCATTGCTACCAACAACTAAGAACAATGTCTCTTAATATTGCCAAGCATATGAATGTTGTGGCCGGAGGGGCCAACGTTCAATTTGCCGTTAACCCGAAAGATGAAAATGATATTGTTGTCATTGAGATGAACCCTCGTGTGTCTCGCTCTTCGGCCCTTGCCTCGAAGGCCACGGGCTACCCTATTGCTAAAATCTCAGCAGGACTTGCTGTAGGCTTAACTCTTTTTGAGATCCTAAATGATATCACACGTATCTCACCGGTGGCATTTGAGCCGACACTCGATTATGTGGCAATTAAGATTCCAATCTTTCCATTTAATAAATTCCCTTCAAGCTCTCAAATCTTAGGCCCACAAATGCGCTCTGTCGGTGAAGTTCTGGCCCTTGGAGGAAGCTTTAACGAATCCTTCATGAAAGCACTAAGAGCAACAGAGCAAGGACTTGAGATCCCAAGCTTAGAGCAGCTCAAGACAACACCATACCCTATTACTGAAGAATATCTTCTTGAAAGATTAAAGAACCAAAGAGAGTTATCACTTCTAACTGTTTTAGAAGCATTAAGATTTGGTATTACACCAGAAAAAATTCACGAAGTAAGTGCAATCACACCTTGGTTCATCGACCAAATGGTTTGTTTTCTCGATAAGGAATTAAAACTAAGACAAGATACCCAAATCTTGGAAAACAACGACGAACTCTATGAATTAAAAAAGCAAGGCTTCTCAGACAAGTACCTTGCCCTTCTATCAGGTCAAAGCCAAGAACAAATTTTAGATAAGAGAGTCTCTGCCGTTATTAGGCCTGTTTTTAAAGCAGTAGACACATGCTCTGGTGAGTTTAATGCCCTAACACCATACTTCTACTCAACTTATACACAATTTAATGATGTCCAAAGAATCGAAGAAGAAAGTTGTGCAATCTTTGGCTCAGGCCCTAACCGCATTGGACAAGGGATTGAATTTGACTACTCATGTGTAAAAAGCGCGATGGAATTAAAAGAGCAAGGGATTAAATCGATACTTCTTAACTCAAATCCAGAAACTGTTTCAACAGATTATGACAGCTCTGACAGACTGTACTTAACACCACTTTTCTCAGAAGATCTTTACGAGATTCTAGCTTTTGAGAATCCAAATCATGTCATCACATCTTTTAGTGGCCAAACTGGAATTAATATCCGCGCCCACCTAGAGGCCCCTTTTAGAACAAAGCACCAAGAGTTTAACTTCTTAGGGCCAAGCCTTGAACTATTAGACACTGTTGAAGATCGTAAAAGATTTGATCTTCTTACGAAGGAAATTGATCTTGCCCACACAACTTCAAAAGAAGTTAGGGGGTATAAGAACCTTATTAATACCATCACTGAAATTGGATACCCAGTTATCATAAGACCTAGTTATGTCATTGGTGGAGAGAGTATGTTTATCTTTGAAGGCCCTGCAGATATTGAAAACCTTCCACAAGAAACTCTTAAGTCACTTCATGAAAATACAATCGCATTTCAGGTTGAAAACTATATCTCAAATGCACTTGAGTACGATGTGGATCTTATTCGAGACAAAGCTGGAAATACTGTCTTTACCATCTGCGAGCATATTGAATATGCAGGTGTTCACTCAGGGGATTCTGGAATGATCTCTCCTCCAGTGAAGGCCCGCCCAGAGATCGTAGAAAAAATGAGAAAGCTTGCAACAGATATGGCCAACACAATGGAAATCACAGGCCCTATTAATTTTCAATTTGCACTTAAAAGTGACGAAATCTACTGTATCGAGGCCAACCCAAGAGGTTCGAGAACAATTCCATTCCTATCAAAGGCCTATGATGTCAATCTTGCTGCCATTGCTACGAAGGCCTTACTTGGTAAAGAAATCGAAAATCATCACAATTTTGAAAGTGAATATAAAATCATTAAACAATCAACATTCCCATTTGATCGTTTTGTTCAAGACTCAATTATCCTTGGCCCAAAAATGAGATCAACTGGAGAAACACTTGGTATCGATAAGAATCGAGACCTTGCTATGATAAAGTCATATCTTGGCAACTACCCAGACCTTCTCAATAAGAAGTCTGTTCTCCTATCATTAGCAAGAAAAGATGATGAGCAACTCATTCAAAATATTAAAGAGCTAAACTCTTTAGGCTTTAAGTTTTTTGCCACAAAAGGTACCTATCATTTCCTCAAGCAGGAATGTGCAATTAAGGCGACACTCGTTGATAAGTTGGCCGATGATGCAAATAATATTGGAATGCTTGAGGCCATTAAAAATGACGATCTTGCCATGGTACTTAACACACCTCTAAACCAAGGGCGATCTCAATCAGATGGAGAATTTATCAGAAATACGGCAATTCAATATGCGGTTCCTTGTTTTACAAGAATTGAAAATATCAATGCCGTTTGTAAGGCCATCATTGCGGCCCATTCAAA
The DNA here is from genome assembly GCF_043196685.1 of Halobacteriovorax sp. RZ-2. Lineage (NCBI taxonomy): Bacteria > Pseudomonadati > Bdellovibrionota > Bacteriovoracia > Bacteriovoracales > Halobacteriovoraceae > Halobacteriovorax > Halobacteriovorax sp. RZ-2. The sequence goes on along the minus strand of NZ_JBEBMR010000003.1, from coordinate 196,592 downwards.
GCAGTCGACACCAGTAAGCCTACAGGAGATGACAAATGGATAAAACATTTGTTGCCCTTGACGGTATGACGAGACAAGAGGTTTTCGGCCTCTTGTCAGATTATCCACAAATCAAGAATGTTAAAGTTGGCCTAGAATTATTTCTTCGCTACGGTAGAGATTTTGTTAAAGAATTATCACACAAGTATCAAGTTCAAATTTTTCTCGATCTTAAACTTCATGATATTCCAACAACCGTTGCTAAGGCATGTGCAACACTAGAGGGCCTAAATATACGCTTCCTTACAGTTCATGCAACTGGTGGAGCAAAAATGCTTGAACTTGCCCAAGAGAGTATTTCAAAGGCCGTTGCTAATTGTGAAATCTTGGCCGTAACAATTCTTACATCCCACAACGAAGATGACATTGAAGGAATTTGGGGCCGCACTCATAAAGAAGCACTAACGAGCTTACTAAATGAAGTTGCAGCATCTAGCGTAAGAGGAATTGTATGTTCTGGTGCGGATCTAGAGATTGTAAAAGAATTTGAAGAAAAAGCTTCGCTGAATTTTACCAAGGTATGCCCTGGGATTAGGTTAGGTAGCGATCATGATGATCAAGTGAGAGTCATGACACCTCAAGCGGCCATGGATGCAGGCGCAAACTTTCTCGTCGTCGGAAGACCCATTACTAAGAATCCAGAGGTTTTACGAGAAAACCTCTTTCCTTAACATGATATGTAATTACATTTCCCAATAACTTTCTTCTAGACTTTGCTCCTTAACCGGAAGGTTATGTGAGAGTCTAGGAGACTTCTGCTTTAGAACTTCATAACTCGTGCGATTTGCATACTTACATAATTGGTGAATTGAAGAATACGTTAGATACTTGCCATCGTGCTTAATAGAATGAGGTAGTAGTTTTTGGTGATAAACATTTGCCGCAATATCATGCAAGATTGCAGAAAGTGCTGCATCTCCGGCACCATTTGTATTTTCAATATTCTCAGGTCCTCCCATAAATGGATTGATATGAGAATAAATCTTAACTGGCCCACTACAATCAGCTTTTAACTGAGAGCGAGAGTATTCAAATCTATTATAATTTTCAATCGACTTAGAATGAAGCTTATCCTTTGTCTCACGGGCCCTTGTTTCACATGCCCAAGAAGCAATATAGAGTCCTCTTTCCCCATCTGTAATAAGTGCTAAATCGGTATAGTCTAAAATCTCCTCTCCAATAAGTAGCGGATCATCCATACCAAGTAATGCCTGGGCCTCGTCACGATTCATCGCTAAGACATTTACATTTTCTCTAATGAAGTTTTTGAAGAATTCTGTATCACTTTCTATCAGAGAGCTTGTTCCAAGAGCAAAAACAACTGGTATGTCATTTTCTTTAGCAATACTTACGGCCTTAAGAGTTGCTTTATAAAGAGGAGCATTACGATCTCTTAAAAGGAATGCTGTCACTAGCAAGGCGCTTGAGTTTTTTATGAGGTCATCAGGTATAAACTCTTCTGTTAGTTGATTCATGATCCCCTTTCCAATAGCAAAGGTTCTCTCTTTATCTGGAGTAATCAAACACATTGCTCTGGCCATCTGGCCGGCACATGGCTGGAGGTAGCTAAAATCAACTTTAGAAGAAGTACTGCAGATATATTTAAAGGCGTAGTCACCTACCTTTATCGTTTCACAAATTGTTCCAAGTGCAAAAGACTGATCATCAGACAATACCGAGTAATTGTGTAAAGTATTACCAACCGCTCCTCCTGCGTACTGACCAAGTATTCGGCCTTCTTCATACGAGCGTTGATAAAGGTCTTCAACATCCTTATCAGATAGTACATAAGACTCGCCTGCCTTAAGGCCAAATTCTTCTAATAGTTCAAATGAAGCATCAATTTCAATATCAACAAGAAGCTGATCGATGCCAACAATATAAACATTTTCTTTGCGGTTAAAATCTGTCTCAAAAGAAAGTCGACCCTTGGCGCTTACTGGAAAGTAATGCTTTGATCTTCTCTTACCTGGAAATCTCATAAATAATCCTAAACTAATGTAGTCAAAAATTCTATTTTGATTATAATAGATATATGAAAAAACTTTTAGTGTTAATTTTTTCTCTTACTCAATTAAGTACTCTCGCCTATCGTTATGCCGTGACAAAATCACGACAAACAATTGTCTACGCTGACGTTAACCTTTCGGCCCCAATTGGCTACATTCGCAGTGGGAGAAAAATTAAAGTCGGAGACAATGACCTAAAACAAGGGACGATTGTACCACTAGTTGTCTCAGGAAAGATTGCATATGTTAGGACTAATGATATAAGTTACTCGGTTTCGGGAACAAAACTCGAGCATGTTCCTGAAGTTACAGATCACGATGTGAAGACAATATTCACAAATGATGCCCAAAGACTAAAAGAAAATAGTTTCATCTCTCTCGATTACGCAAGATTTGAGGCCGGTACGGAATGGGACGACTTTCAGGCAAAATACGCCAATGAAACTTCTCCCGCCTTTAATCGTTTTAATCTAGCGATCGAATATCGTGACCCTAAACATCGTCATGGCTTCAAAATAACACTTGGCTACCTAACTGCTTCTGCAACATACAGTAGCATCAACAGTGTTCTGGGAGAGCTTCAATATCAGTATCGTTTGATTAATCGCAACAGCTTTGTTGCAGAAGGTTTTGCTGGCCTGATTCTAACGGGTGATTTTGAACAAGAAAACTTTGGCGAGAAGGCAACTGGAATGGCCTATGGATATAATATTGGTGGGCGTATTCGATTTGCACCATATTCAAGGGTTGGCTTTTATGGCCAGGCAGGACTAACGGCCCTTTACACAAGCTCAATGGATAATTTGGTTACAGAAACTGTTTCTTCAATTGGAGGTGTGTCAATTGGAGCAGGGATAAGCTTTCGCCTCTAGCTCAAAGAGCTAGAAGCATTTAATAGAGTTATTGTCACCATCATCGTTTTTGTAGCTTACAAAAATCTGATCAAGATTCTCATCGTATTCTACTTTAACGAGATAATTATCAAATACTCCAGAGAACATGTATCGACTTTTCATCGAAACAAATACCGATAGGTAAATTGTATTATCATTTGGACTCTCTAGCTCAACTTGATTTAGAGAATAAATATTAAATTTTAATTCGTCGGCATCAACAGAGAAAGCGGCCTTTTGTCCATCTAAACAAACCTTCTTATAGTCTCTTTTGATGGTATCCATTACGATCTCTTCAATTTGCTCTGCTCCCCAGCCAGTTTTTGCACCCCAGCCAGTCTTGAAATCAATATCGATTTGATTTTCTTTATAAGAAAATGGCTTCTCGCTAGAAATTAGTGCGAATGTATTAAATGAGATAATAATAGATAGTAAAATTGATTTAAGCATTTCTTTCCCTCATGTATGATGAGGTATTTATCCTATACCAAGGCATTTTCATCAAGTAAGTGTGTAATATATTTAGGTACTTACTAAATAATTTTCTCTATCTGTCGATATGTAAACTATGGAAATTAGGGGTATAGACCTATTTAGCTATATTGATTATCGTCAGTACTTAGAAGATATCTATCTAGGCCGTAAATCTGTTGATAAAAAGTATACATTTGGCCGTTGGGCCAAAGAACTTGGGATCTCAAGTGTCTCAGGACTTACCATGATTATCAAAGGCCAAAGGCATCCTGGGCCTCAGATCACGGCCATGTTAATTAAGAACCTTGAGTTAAATAAGAAAGAAGCAGAATTTTTTCAGACCTTAGTTGATGCTAAGAAAAACTCTAAGGGTGATGAAGAAACTTTTAAGGCCATTGTTGAAAAACGCACTTCAGATGTAACAAGGGCCGATCGCCAAGTTGAATTTAAATGGGAAATGGCACTATTAAGAGAGATGCTTAAGTGGAGCGACTTCAAGACTGCTAAAGACCTAAGTGCTAAGAAAATGATCTATAAGGGACAAGAAGACTACTCACACATTTTAAAACAAATGAAGAGTGCAAAGATCATCAATATTGAGAATTCAAAAATATACTTAAATAAAGAATACACTCCACAGTACAAGCTTGATATGTCACAATTTCTCCCTCTTCATAAAGAGATTTGTGATCTATCGGCCGATAGTTACTATCTTCCAAAAGAGCAAAGGGTCTTAGAGCACTTTCTCATTAATGTAAAAAGATCAGACCTACCTGAAGCAAAGAAGAAGATTATGAAGTTTATTGATGAATTCACAGAGGAATTTGACTGTGAAAGCGGAAATAGTGAAGAGCATCAGATCTTTACCCTATCGACACTCTTCTTTCCATTTACTGCTTAATCATTGTATTAGAAATCATTATACTTGATAACTTTCCAGGGCCCATACAATGTAGCCTCACTTGCATCTGCTTTTCAATCTGCGTGTGGCCGATTAGAGCACACTGGGAAGGTATGGCATAATTATATTTTAGCTTTGTGCTAACCTTATCCTCGTCACTTGTAATTAAGCGAATATTGTCACCAAAGAGTCTCTGCATATCAGTATAGATTGCGCCTTTAGAAGAACTCAGCTGTCCCATCTGAAAAATCTGAGAGAAGTTTCCACCAGGAAAACTTGACTCACGATTAATCGCAGTCTTTGAAGTGCTGATAATTCTTTTGCCATCAGTTACAACAAGGTGAATATGATAGCGTCCTTCGATATAAATCGAATAATTTTGCTCTTCTTTATAGACGGCCAAAATTGAAGCAAGTGGATCATTCCAATCACTCTCAAACCTTAATGTTCGTCCACCTCTAGAAAGCTTGAAAGATAGCTTATTTAGCTCTTGTTGGCGTGTAATCAAATACTCACTTATAAAATCACCATCAGCAGTCGAGCGAACTGTGGAAATATTCGACTGATGAATTTGAAGAGATCTCCCCTTTTTAATAATTTTAAAATTTTGGGTATCATCAAAGATAATCTCGTAATATTCATTGAAGCTAACTTCACCAAGAGCATAGACGATTCTAACTTGGCCACTATTTTGAGACTCTTTATCTTGTTCAAGAAATGAAACAAATTGTAATTTCTTAAAGAAAGGTAGATCAAGCATTTCTCTAATCTTTGTATCAAATTGATATGACTCTAAGGTTCTAATTTGTAACTTCACCTTATCATCTTCAAGAGATGGCAATAGATAATAAGGCCTCTTTTTTTGTATATTATTTAAAAAGTCGATTGGGTCTGTATTATTATCAACTTGAGGTAACTCAAAAACCTTACTGACAAGTGGAACTAAGACACTCCCAAGCTTATTCGTTTGCGTTCTTATAAAATTGAAATATGGACGTCCTCGATTAAAATCCAGCCCACCAAATTGAGTTGCATTCAAGCTCCATCGAGAGTGCTCTCCAAAGAGTGGCCTTCCTCGCGAATCAAATGATTCAAGAATATACTCACGATTGTTAGATGATGTACCATAGACAAGAATATCAAGCTGACCATCAATATTCATATCCACTTTCATGACGCTAATAACTTTTATATCCTTAGAAAATTGAATCTGAAATGGTTCAAAGCTTTGTCTCTCTTCAGACAAGTAGAATATACTCTTTAGCGAGCGGTTATTTAAAACAAAGTAGTCTTGCGAGCTTTTCTTGGCGTCAAATTCAATAACTTTTTGCAATTGAGAACTTTTAATATTTGGTGCAATTCTCAAAAGAGCACCAGCTGCAATTTTTGAAACCTGTTTCTTATAAGAAATAGGAAGAGGCACAAAGAACTGAGCATCAAAAGATTTATCAGAAATAAGAGCATCATCTTTTACGAGGCTCAACTTAAGCCTTTGCCAAGTATCAATATCAAGACTTGGTATTTTTACACTTATTTGAACTCGGTTTAAACCTTCTTTTAGTGATATTTGACGGCATGTCTTTTCATCGTATATCACCATCGAACCGAGGCAGATTCTTGCATCTTCGAGTACATATTTAGAATAGATATCAAAACTTAGACTGGCGCCATAGTTATCATCTACTATTTTATCAATTGTGATACTATCCACCCCTTTTGTTAAAATGACTGGTGGCAGAGGCTTATTAAAACCAGTACTAAATGAATCCATGAACTTTTGATAGTCGGCCATTAAGAGATCAGATTCAGAAAGAGTTCTTGAATAAGATTTTAATTTTGCTAAAAAGTCATAGCTATTAATGGCCAGGTCTTTTAATTTAGCTGCAGCGGCAAGGGCCGTAATATGTGCAATAGAAAAAGATGTCCCCGTTTTAATATCATAATTACCGACACGTAGAACCGTTGATTCCATACTTGATGGAATTGTACCAACAAGTTTTTCTCCTGGAGCATAGATATCAACAGTCTGGCCGTAATTAGATGAAGATACTTTTTGACCTTGAATATCAATTCCACCTACACAGACAACACCGTTATAATTACAAGGAAAGATATTTCTTCGTTTGTTATTATTTCCGGCCGAGGCAACAACAATAACATTCTTCTTTAGAGCATAATCAATTGCACTAACAACCTGAGGAGTCTCGATAACTTTTGGGATCCCTAAAGATAGATTCAATACTTGTGCGCCATTATTTACGGCAAAAGCGATGGCCTTGGCCAAGTAGCTAGAGACAACTTTCCCATCATGAGTAAAGCCTCTAAAGTTTGTGATGGCCTTAACTGGCATAATTTCAATATTCTCAGGAAGTAGTCCATCAATACCAACACGATCTTTTTTGGCAGCTAAAAGTCCTGCAACAAATGTACCGTGACCAATCTCATCAGAAACATTCCCATTTCCATCAAGGACATTATAACCGTGACAAGGTAGGGCCTTTTTCTCTTCTTCAGTCTTACCGACACAACCTGGGTAGAACCAAATATTATCTTTGATTTCAGGGTGATTCACATCCACGCCAGTATCGATAATAGCAACAATAACCTTGGAGCTGCCAAATTGATCAAGCTGGGCCTTAGTGAAATAATTAATGTCAACACCCTTAACACCATCAATATTTTCAAATCCTAGCTCAGATGTCTTTCTAATATATGACTGGCCCGTATTTTTGATATTCCATTGTCTTTGAGATAAGTCGATACCAAAGCTACTTTGAGTAATAATAGAGCACATAAGAATAGAAAGAGCTGTGACTTTATTAAAAATCATTTTAGAGTCTCCCTATACCATAGCCCTAAGACTTCGGCCTTGATCATCCCAAGAACCTTAACAAGCTTATTAATTGGCCCACCAAAATTTCTCGAATTAATTTTCCCATAAGAATTACCGACAATTGGCTTCATCATTAGCTCACTTCCAACACGGTAACCTGATAATTGCGATTCAATATAGATATTATCTTCGCCAAAAAAGTCGAGTAGTGTCTTTGCATCAACATACTTAGCAAAGTAGTGTCCAACATGGGCCAAACACTTAAGTCCCTTTTGCGTTTTATTCTTATTTAAATACTTATTACACCAATAAAGCTTACTTCTAATGGGATCGAGATCACCACAGCGAAGCTTTTCAGAAATCGTACGGCCTGTATTATCGTTGTCTCGCCCACCACGTCTAAAACATCTTCTAATCTTCATTTTACGTGTGATTTTATCTAGATCTTTTGAAGTAATTGAAAGAATCTTCTTTACCGATTTATCAAAGAAATGAATCTTACTCTCCAGTCGCACAAAGTGCATATCTCCAGCATCATTGGCATCCGAAGGTGTATAGAAATTAAGATTGAAGGCCTCATTTTCTTTCTTAAGATACTTCTTAATTGTCTTTTCCTTCATGATGGCCTTTTCATGAGTCTTTCGATAATGCATATACAATTCATTCATATTATCGAGAGTTGGCCTAGCATCAACATCACTTAGCTTAGATTCAAACTTTGTCTCATATGTTGTTGCGGCACCAAAAAGGTCCTTTCCAGGGTTTTTATAATAGTGCTTTGCTTCTTCAATCATAGGAATGTAGCTCTTATCAAAGCTCACATCTAAGTTATTAATAAATTTCTTTAAATTATAAGAGGCAATATTCTTTAAGAATTTTCCAACAGCAATCCCGTCCATCTCTCCAAATGTTGATGAAATCAATTTGATATTGACTTGATCCTTAATTTTAACAAAGAGTTCAGTAATCGACTTAAAGGTACGAGAGACGAAAAATAAGAGATTTAGGTTAAACGTTTTATCTTTCGAATTGTTATAAACTTGAATATCTTCTGGCCCCATTGCCTCATTAGAGCGATCTCTGAGTATTGATAGAAACTTGGCCGCATTTTGTGAAAACACTAAATCATCTTGTTCTGGGTCCATATTTATTTCATAGAACTTTAAGTCCAGCTTCGATTTAATTGATGCAGCTTCACTCATAATAATTGGGATTAAATATGAAATTCCACCACGAGCTCTAACTTCATTTACATTGGCCTCATCATAGTAAACTTGAAATTTATACTTTGATTTTCGAGTAATATGAATTCTTGAAAGTTCTTTGTACTTAGTACTAATCGAACCATATCCATTGGCCACACCAAAAAGAGGGGCATTTAGAGACAGTGTTACATCTGGAACAACAGATGTTGAGATAATAATCGACTCTCCTATTCCAAAATTTTGAGAAATTTCATTATAAATTGCATGAAGATCTTCTCTTCTTGTTTCATTATTAAGATCTGAAATATTGATTGATTCTTTTAATCTCTCTTCGATATTACGTAGTGTCTTACCAACTAACATATTCTTATAAGGAGTCTTAATCGCCTCCCTTAGATCTTGCAGGGGCCTTACATGAGTATAGCTTGTATTGATTCCAATATTTGGAAAGACTGAACCACCAGTTGTTTGTGAAATAAACCTTTCAAGCCCAATGAAAAGCCCTAGGTTTGTGGTAAATCCAATTGTGTCAGCAAGTTGAACGAAGTTATCTGTTCCAAGACTTTGTCCTACAACAACGTCGCGGCCAAAGATAATATTTCCTCTAACGACAGGTGACTTCCAAGAAGAAAAAGGAAGAGGTGGAAACTCTCCGTGCTCAGCGAAGTAATCAAGAGCAAAGTCCTTATTGGCCAGAAAGTCTTCTTGTAACCACTTCACCTTGGCCTTTGATAAGTCAAAAGCACTTAGGCCTTCACTAATTTTTCCAGTAATCCATTTAAAAGTACTACTTTGTGCTTCTGAAAAAAGAAAGGCCGGAATATCATCCATTGGCGACTTACTAGCTCCAAAGCTAAATTGGCCAGCATAACCTTCAAAGCTGTGTGGAATAAGAAAACCATCTTCAACAAGAGGATCTTCGATATCTTTCTTATATTCAATAAGAGGGGCATTTATCTTTAATGTCGAGATAAGATTATTTCGTCGACCGATAATCTTTTCGATTAAAAGCCTTTCAACAACTTTTGGATAGTGAGACTGTTTAACGATTTGTGTGATTTCATTGCGATTTAAATTTCCTATCAATCTTGCAATCCATTTTACATCATCATAGGTAGCACTGAAATCAGTAGAGCTTGGATATTCAAAAAGTAGATGATCATTTTTGATCTTTAAAAAATTAAATGAAAATTTATTAATTGATTCTTCTAAATTTAGAAGTGAATAAACAACAATTAAGCTTCTAAGAGTACGAAGATCTTTAGTATCATTAATTGAAGTTAGGGCAACGTCATAAAAATCATCTTCTTTAGGATGTCTTACGAAAATATCCTTTAAGATAAGGTAGTCACTTCCCTCTTCGACAAGCCAATTCTTATATGAAGCTCCCAACTTAATAACGAGCTCTACATCTTTAAAGTAGTCTTTTTGTTTTTCGTCTTTGAAATTGATTTTAATATTCTTAAGGTATTTAGAAGTTGGAACAACATAGCCTAAGCCTCTAAGCATATTCTTACGAAGAAGAATTGTATGAAGTGTTTTTGAAAGGTGTACTTGAAAATTACCTTCACTATTTTGGGCATTAAATCTAAGGACACCAGCAGGAGAGCTGATAACTCCAGAGAAGCTTAATGAGTCAGCGTCTCTAATTGGTAAGAGAGCATCGTCCTTAAAACGAGAAAAATTATTGGCCCCATTCCATAGATTTGATAAAACAGGAGAAAGAGTTGAGAGATCAATGCCTTCGGCCTGTAGCTCATAGGCCTGTTCAGAATCAATTGGGCCATATTCTATACTATAAAGATCCGATGCCGGTAGGGCCTCACCATTTATGGCAACAAGTCCATCGGCGGCAAAGACCTTTGCCGTTAAGATCGAAATCACTAAAATCAATATACTTAAATTTAAAATTTTCATTACGCTCTAAAGTAACAATATTTGGCGCTAGAATTGGATCTTTTGAAAGATCTACAAGTGCTGTTTAATCGCTGTACAAGTTCAAAATAAAAGGGCCCATTCAGGCCCTCTTAAATGTGTGGTATTTGGATATAATTTCAATAGCTTATAATTCAATTGAAAGTAATTCTGGAAGGATAACATCCTCGATATTTTGAGTTGTTGTCCCAAGGTGTCCAGCGACATCATCAAGAACTTGCTCACGTGCACTAAGATCGTTCTTAGCTGCCATAAACTCTTCAATCGATTTTCCAGTAAAGTGCTTGATATTATTTGCAATTGCCTGCTGATCTTGCTCAAGAAGTTCACCATCTTTTGCGTTTTCAAGCATTTTCTTGATTTCTTTTTCCATTGTCACAAGAGAAAGTGCCTTATCAGCTGGAAGTTTGAAGGCCTGAGAATAAAGAGATGCTTTATTAAACATTTGAAGCTCATCATCATTGGCGGCCATTAGACCTGTATCCATTGTCTCTTCTTCATCTTCATAGTAGTAACCAGTGTCAAAACCTTGGAATACTGGATCACCAAAAACATCTGATCCAACGTAGTCAACGATTTCATAATCGTCACCCCAACCGTCACCAATAATTCCTAAGTCCCATGCATCATCTGATTGAACGTCACGGAATTCATCTGCAAGACCTTGGTTATTTGAGTAATAGTCCCAATAAGCAAGAGTTCTAAGGTATGTAATATCAACTGCTACGAATTCATTATACTTAGCATCGAAGTAAACAAAGAAGTCCTCTCTAAGAGAATCATACTGATCCTTCTCAAGAGTGTTTAGGTCATAGTAATAAGGATCAACACTATTTAATGCCGATACAAATCCTTGTGCTGTTACGTATGGAGAAGTGTATCTTCCATAAGTCGACGATGATCCAGAGCCTCCGCTTCCACCGCAAGAAACAAGTAACGTACCAAGTGCTGCAACCGCTAATAATTTTTTCATTTATACTCTCCCTCAAAAAAATTGAAACCTTTGCTATTCAGCAAGGCCAGTCATTAATAAAATCTTCGTGATTTTAAAATTAGAATAATGAAACTAGTTCAAGATCCATGCCAACTTTTTTCTCACAAACTTGATGCATTTAGTACCATATTGGCCCTAAAGTGGATTTTTTACTGGTGCTATAAGAAACTGTTAGAAAAATTGGGTTCAAGATGCACCTTGCACCGTGACAAATCAATGCTCCGCGTTCCAAAAATGTTTTAGGATCCTTTTAAGATTGACCACTTAGACAATATTACTTATATTTTATTTTTAAAATATAAAGGTTATTTCACGATGAAAGAAGCTATGGATATGGACATTGAAATTGTTGAAAAGAGACTACTTGAGTATCTTCCTCATTATGAGGCCTTCTTTTCTAAAGTTGGTTTTAAACGCATCGAAGGTGCCGTCTTTGGCGTACTCGTCTATTCTTCAAGGCCACTTGCTTCAGATGAAATCGAAAAAATTCTTGGGCTTTCACAGCCGGCAGTTTCTAGTGCTTTAAAGACTCTAGCAACATATAAGATGGTCATCTCTCATGATCATCCTGAAATTAAACGCATGAAAATTCACGAGGCCAATGATGATGCCATCAATATTGTCTCAAATATTGTAAAGAAGCGTGAACTTGAGATTATTGAAGAGTTTGAGAATATCACTGCTGAATCACTAAAACTCGTCCATGATGAAAAAAGAAAGAAGCGTTTAACAAATATCTTAACAACTACTCGCTTTGCTAGATCGCTTAGCGAATTTATCATTTCAATCAGCAAAGAACTCGATAACCCTTATATGGCCATTGAAAAATTTCCGATGGTAACGAAAGTCTTAAAAAACTCCCTCACAGATATCAATCAAATCAAATCTGGGATTACTTCAGGGTTAAAGAACTCTTTCTTAAATATCGTATCAAAAATTGAAAATGAAAAACATAATAATGGAGTCAATGAATGAACCTATCACGAGTCGTTATCACAGGTGTGGGCCTAACTGCACCAAATGGAAATAGCTTAAAAGAATTCCGCTCAGCTCTTTTAGAGCAAAAGTCAGGAATCACATATGAAGAAGTACGTTTTATGGGGCAAATCCCTGTAGGAAAATGTGATTTTGACGAAAGAAAGCATCAAAAAGGTAAAATGAGAAAGCGCGGAACTCGTGTTGGTGGTATCTCTGTTTACTGCTCAAAAGAAGCATTAGAAGATGCTGGATTAGATATTAATTCAATGGATAAGTCTCGTATTGGGATTTATCTAGGAATTACTGAACATGGCCCAGTTGAAACAGAAGAAGAGTTATTCCAATTTTATAAGAATAATGATGAGAAGCCAGAGCTTTGGACTCACCATCATAACCCTAGAACAGTTGCCAACGCACCTGCCGGAGAGGTTTCTTTAAATCTTGGAATCACAGGACCGCATTATACAATTGGTGCTGCATGTGCCGCAGGAAATATGGGGGTTATCCAAGCTGTTCAAATGCTTCAACTTGGGGAAGTCGATCTTGCTCTTGCCGGTGGTGTTTCAGAATCATCAAACTCATTTGGGAACCACGTCTCATTTAAAGCACAAGGGGCACTAGCAGACTACCCTGAAGATCAAACTCGTGCTTCACGCCCACTAGATAATAACAGAAACGGAATTGTTATCTCAGAAGGCGGATGTGTTTATACACTAGAAAGACTTGAAGACGCTCTTGCTCGTGGTGCAAAGATTTACGGTGAAATCGCTGGCTACCATACAAATAGTGATGCAACGGACTTCGTTCTTCCAAACCCAGAGCGCCAAATGGAATGTGTCCATAAGGCCATCGCTAAAGCAGGAATTACAATTAATGATATCGATATTGTGAACCTTCATGCAACTGGTACAAAGATGGGAGATATCCAAGAAGTTGCTGGTATTAAAGAAGCTTTCAAAGATTCACCAGAAGTTGCTGTCAATTGTACAAAAGGCTTAATCGGTCATGCCATGGGAGCGGCCGGAGCACTTGAACTTGCAGGAAATCTTCCAAGTTTTGAAGATGGCCTTGTTCACCCATGCCACAAAATTGATGAGATCGATCCAGAGTGTGCCATGGATCAGCTTGTACTTGAAGCACCATTAAAGAAAGACGTGAAATATATCCTTAACAACTCATTTGGGATGTTAGGTATTAATTCAACATTAATCATAAAGAAATACGAAGCTAAGGCTTAAATTAGAAACAGGAGAAAAATATGACACCAGAACAAGTAAGACAAATCGTAGTTGATATTATTGCAGACATCGCAGTTGATGATGATGTTACATCTATTGATGATGCAACTCCACTAAGAGATCAACTAGACCTAGATTCAATGGACTTTCTTGATATCGTTATGGAACTTAAGAAACAACACTCAATCGAAGTACCTCAAGAAGATTACCCTGAGCTTGCTTCTATGAATTCTTGTGTTGCTTACCTAACACCAAAATTCCAGTAAGTTTAATAAAGGCCACGTCACGTGGCCTTATTTCAAAAGAAATAATATGACACAAAAATATGACGTAATTGTAATTGGCGCTGGAATGAGTGGACTTGCCGCAAGTATCCGACTTGCGATGTTTGGCAAGAAAGTTGTCTGTTTAGAGAAGCACTCAATCTCTGGTGGCCTTAATTCTTATTACAGACGTGGAAAGAGAAATTTCGACGTAGGACTTCACGCCCTGACAAATTTTGCAACTCGTGGTGAGCGAGGAAAACCTCTCACGAAACTTCTTAAGCAATTAAGACTACCGTGGGCCGAACTTGATCTAATTGAACAGAAGCAATCAAAGATCATCTTTCCAGAAACAAGTCTCACTTTTACAAATGACTTTGCAGTTTTAACACAAGAAATTGCTGATAAATTTCCTGCATCAATTGATGAGTTTAATCAATTTGTTGCCTATATTAGAGACTTCAATGAAGTCGCCTTAAATAATGAAACTTATATGGCAAAGGATGTTGCCAGAAAATATATAAAGAATGAAAAGCTTATCTCCATGATCTTCGCTCCCCTTCTAATTTACGGATCAGCATGGGAAGATGACATGGACTTTTCTCAATTTGTTATCATGTTTAAGAGTATCTATCTGGAAGGTTTTGCTAGACCTGATGGTGGAGTTAGAAAGATCATTAACCTCTTACTTGATAAGTATGAAAAGCTTGGTGGAGAGCTTCGCTTTCGCGCAGGCGTTTGTTCAATCAACACAAATAATGAGAAAGTAACAAGTGTTACATTAGAAAATGGAGAAGTACTTGAGTGTGACAAGGTCATCTCTAGTATGGGCCACCCTGAAACCATGGCCATTACAGAGGGACAGACTTCGCAGAAAGTCGCTGTTGGGCCAATGACTTTTTGTGAAACAATTCTTTGTCTTGATGAGCGTCCAAAAGACTTTGATATGAATGATACAATTCTTTTTTACAACGAAAGAGAAGATTATCAGTATCGCGGGCCTAGTGACTTTATCGACAATAAAAGTGCCGTTATCTGCTTTCCAAATAATTTTGCCAATGACGATAGTGATGAAGGCATTATCCGTCTTACCTATATGGCAAATTATGAAAAGTGGAAAGAATTGGTAAGCACTGATCGTAAGGCTTACCTGGCCATGAAGAACGAAGTCTATGAACAATCGCTTCAAACATTAAAAACACTTTATCCGAATGCTTCTTTGGATGAAAATGTGAAATTTAAAGATGTCTTCACACCTCATACTATTGAGCGCTATACCGGTCACCTTCGAGGTTGCGTTTACGGTTCAACTGATAAGTTAAGAGATGGAAGAACTCCAGTTCAAGGACTTTATCTTTGCGGAACAGATCAAGGTTTCTTAGGAATTATTGGTTCTATGTTAAGTGGGATCTCCATGGCAAACCTTCACGGACTAATGGAATAAAAAGGAAAGATTCGAATGAAATATAATAATGTCGTAATCGAAGACTATGCCTATATAGAGCCTCCAGAGGTTCTAACGAGTGATAAATTAGAAGAACTTCTTGAGCCGATTTATACAAGACTTAAACTGCCTCACGGAAGGCTTGAGCTTATGACAGGAATAAAGTCGCGCGGATTCTGGCCGAACTCAACTAGGCCTAGCTCCATTGCTAGCGAAGCTGGAAATATTCTCTTAGATAAGCTTTCTAAGAAAGGCATTAAAAAGTCAGATGTAAATCTTCTGATTAGCTCAAGCGTATGCCGTGATTTCTTAGAACCTTCAACGGCATCCGTTATTCATGCAAATCTAGAGATGCCAAGTGAGTGTATGCTCTTTGATATTTCTAATGCATGTCTTGGAATGGTTAGTGCATGGGAAATTGTGGCAAATATGATTGAAACGGGTGCCATCAAACGTGCCATTATTGTTTCAGGTGAAAATAGTGCACCTCTTTTAGAGAACACAATTAAGACATTGAATGAAGATCAAAGCATTACGAGAAAGTCGGTAAAGAAATTCTTCGCAAACCTTACGATCGGCTCTGCTGGAGTCGCCTATTGTCTTGCTCACAAAAGCGAAGCACCAAATGCACCACAAATCACTTCAATCACTAATCGCAGTGATTCAAAAGCAAATAAGCTATGCCAAGGTGACGGTAATCCAGAGTCACTTGTCATGGAAACAGACTCTGAAGAATTATTAAAATATGGTAAGGCACTGGCAAAGAAAACTTTTGATGATTCAAAACTTAATCCAAAAGAAATTGATATCGTTATTGGCCACCAAGTTGGTAAGGCCCACAAAGAAGTTGTCCTTGGTAAGCTAGGTCTTAATAAGCATGAAACCTTTGATACATTTGACACTCTTGGAAACACAGGTTCCGCTGCCCTTCCAATCACTCTGGCAAAAATGAGTGATGTTCAAGGGATTGAAAAAGGTAAGAAAATCGCCCTCGTGGGCATAGGCTCGGGGCTTTCATGCTCAGTCCTAGGAGTAACTTGGTAATGAATATGACAGTAAATACATGGCAACATGAATACCCTTTTAGAAATAACTTTCTTGAAATTGATGGAAAGAAGTACCACTACTTAGACGAAGGAAATCCTGAAGGTGAAGTAATTATCATGCTTCATGGTAATCCAACGTGGTCATTCTACTACCGTAATATTGTAAAAGAATTACAAGAGGACTATCGCTGTATTGTTCCAGATCATTTTGGTTGTGGACTTTCTGACAAACCTCAGGACTATGAGTACACATTAGAAAATCATATCAATAATGTCCTAATGCTTATTGACCAACTAGAGATTAAGAAATTTAAGCTTCTTGTTCACGACTGGGGAGGAGCGATTGGAATGGGTGTAGCGACTTCAAGGCCACAAGATGTGACAGGAGTCATCCTTCTTAATACTGCGGCCTTTAAATCTCTTGATATTCCAAAGCGTATCGCACTTTGCAAGCTTCCAGTAATTGGAGAGCCAATGGTAAGGGCCTTTAATGCCTTTGCATGGCCTGCTACATTTATGACAACGACAAAACCATTAGCAAAGCATATTAAGGAAGGCTACCTTCACCCATATGATAATTATGCTAATCGTATTGCAACAGCTCGCTTTGTTAAGGATATACCTTTATCAAGTAGTCATCCTACATATGCAAGACTTTCTCAAATTGAGGATAATCTTAAAAATGTAACATGCCCTAAGATGTTTCTTTGGGGAGCACAAGACTTTTGCTTCAATATGAAATTCCTAAAACGTTGGAAGGATTTCTACCCACCAGAAAGTGCAGAAACGAAGTATGTCGTTTATCAAGATGCTGGCCACTACGTTATTGAAGATGAAAAAGATAATTGCCTCAAGGAAATAAAAGGTTTCTTAAATGAATATCGCGCATAGGATTGAGAACTGGGCCCAGAAAACACCTGATAAGGTTTGTATTAAGTTCCCAAGAAAAACAGGTAGTGGTTACTACTATGATGAACTTAGCTTCAAAGAGTTTAATGATCTAAGCTCACACTATAGTGCTACTTTAAGTCTAGAAGGTATTCAAAAAGGAGATAAAGTTCTACTCTTTGTTAGGCCTTCATTTGATTTCCCGGCACTGACATTTGCCCTATTCAAAATTGGAGCAATACCGATCTTAATTGATCCGGGGATGGGCCTAAAGAATCTATTTAAAGCGATTAAAGACGCAAAACCTGACTATTTAATTGCTGTTAATATTGTTCATATTCTTAGAATGTTTAAAAAGGACAGCTTTAAGACAATTAAGAAGTTCTTCACAACAGAAGGCAAGATCTTTCCACACCTAACAACAATCAAATCGTTAAAAGAAAGAGACCAACTTAGTTTTGAGACGCAAAAAGTAGAAAGTAGCGACCTTGCTGCCATCCTCTTTACTTCAGGAGGAACTGGGCGACCAAAGGGCGTTGAATACACTCATGAAATCTTTAATCGTCAAACAGATGTCTTACAAGAGTTATTTAACTTAACACCAGAAGATGTCGATGTACCAGGATTTCCACTCTTTTCATTTTTTACAATGTCCATGGGTATGACTAGTGTTATCCCTGACATGAACCCTAGTAAACCTGCAAAGTGTAACCCCGAAGCACTTGTTAAAAATATTAATGATAATGGCGCAACATTTATTGCTGGCTCACCAGCGATCTGGGAGCGTGTTGGTGACTATCTAGAAAAGACAAATCAAACTCTTAAAAGCGTAAAGCATATTGTCATGTTTGGTGCGCCAGTTAGAAATGAAGTCCATGAGAAATTAATAGCACGCCTAGAAAGAGAAGATGCCGACACATATACACCATATGGGGCAACAGAGTGCTTACCAGTAAGTTGCTTTAATGGACGTGAAGTCTTAACGAACACTCAATTTGAAACGGCCCAAGGCGGTGGTACTTGTATTGGTCAACCTTGCCCAGGTGTAGAGATTAGAATTATAAAGGATGTCGATGGTGTCATCAAAGACATTAAAGACACAAAGCAACTTGCAAAGGGTATGGTTGGTGAAATCATCGTTCGCACCAAAACAGCAACTGCTGCCTATCATGAGCTTCCTGACAAAACTCGTGAGGCTAAAATCTATGATGGTGATACTTTTTGGCATCGTATGGGTGATCTAGGAAAGATGGATGCTCAAGGGCGTGTTTGGTTCTTTGGCCGAAAGGCCCACCAAGTAAAGGCCCATGCAACGACATACTACCCTATTTCAACGGAGGCTATTTTTAACAAGCATCCTCAAGTTAAAAAATCTGCTCTTATTTGGACCCTTAGAAATAACCGTGTTCGTCCAGCGCTAACGATAGAGCCAACAGGTAGAGTGATGAACAAGTCTAGGCTCAAGCAAGAGCTAAAAATTATGGCCAATAAATATAGTCACACAAAAGATATCGATGAAATTTTTATTTGCTCTAAATTCCCAGTCGATATTAGACATAATATTAAAATTGATCGAAAGGCCCTAGCGCAAATGGCCCAGCAAGGAAAACTTAGGTAATAATATGAAAATTCTCGTCACTGGTGTAACTGGCTTTCTTGGCCATCATATTGCGAAAGACCTTCTAGGCGAAGGCCATGAGGTCATCAATTTCTCAAGACGTCACACAAGTGAGGTCGAGGAACTTGGAATCAGAACACATCAAGGTGATTTAACAAATTTTCAAGATATCAAAGATGCTCTTACAGGTATAGATGCTGTTTTTCACGTTGCTGGAAAAGTCGGTATGTGGGGAAAGAAAGAAGATTTTGAAAGAATCAATATCGACGGGACAAAAAACCTTTTAAGAGCAATGAAGGAAGCTGGCGTTAAGTACCTGGTCTACACAAGTACACCTAGTGTTGTCTTTGGAAAAGAAGAGATAAAAAATGGTGACGAATCCCTTGCCTACCCAGAGATCTATTTAAACGAATATGCCAGAACAAAGTCAGTGGCAGAAAGGCTTGTCTTGGAAGCAAATGAAGCAAACTCGAGACAACTACTAACCACAGCAATTCGTCCACACCTTATTTACGGCGAAAGAGACAAGAATATCATTCCTACATTAGTAGAGAGAGCTAAGAGTGGCCGTCTAAAAATTATAGGAGAAGGTAATAATCTTGTGGACATCAACTATGTTGAAAATGCTTCACTAGCACACGTTATGGCCCTTAAAGAACTAATTCAAGAAGCAAAGAATCAAGGGAAGGCCTATTTCATTGGCCAAGAACGCCCGGTAAACCTATGGCACTTTATCAATGAAATCTTAATGGCAAAAGGTGTTGCACCATTAACGAAGAAAGTATCATTGAAGTTAGTTTATCTTATTGGAGCGATTTGTGAGTTCATTTACAAGTTAATTGGCAAGTATGAGGGCCAGCCGGCCATGACAAGATTTGTGGCCTTACAAATGGGAACCTCACATTACTTTAAGCACGACAATGCTCTAAAAGACTTTGGCTACTCTCCTAAAATTTCAATTGAAGAATCAATTGAGAAGATAAAAAACTAAAGCACTGAGAACAAGTCGGTAGATTAAGAAATAGCCAAATTGGATACGCTTAATTAACTTCATAAAGAAGTGAATTGTGGCAAGTCCTACGACAAATGAAACGATAACGCCCACAACACAACTTAGCATATCAAATTGTGCTCCTTGCGGGTTGCCTATAAGGTTGTATGTTTTAAGTAAAAAGGCCGCAAAAATTAAAGGCAGTGATAGTAGGAAAGAAAAAGAAGAAGCGTCTTCCTTTGATAGTCCTAAGAACCTCGCTGCAGTAATCGTAATCCCCGAGCGTGAAACTCCTGGAAAAATAGCAAGAACTTGAGAAAGGCCAATCACAATTGAAGAAGAGGCCCTAAAACCTTCCATATTCTTATTTGTTTTACCAATTCGATCTGAAATAAAGAGAAGAATTCCAAAAAAGGCCAAGTTAAAAGCAATAAAGACTTCGTTACGCCCATAGTTTTCAGCAGTTGATTTTAAAATTAGTGCAAAGAATCCTGTAAAGAATGTTGCAATGAGAAAGTTCTTAGTGAAGTTATCGCAGCTCTTACCGGGAATCAGAAATAGCACAGCATTTTTTACAATTCTTTTCACATCATTAAAGAAATAAATCCCTACGGCCAACGCCGTACCAACGTGCATGGCAAGATCAAAGAAGATACCTGGATCTTTAAAATCGTAGATAAAAGGTAGAAGTGCGAGATGCCCTGAGCTAGAAACCGGTAAAAACTCTGTTAGCCCTTGAATTATTCCATAGACGACTGCCATCCATAATGTCATCTCTCAACTTCCTTTGTTACTTTTAACGCTTGCGTTTGCGCTTACTCTTTTTAGAACGTGTCCCCTTTCGTGGAGACTTCTTTAATGCCTTCTTTTCATTGTCTTGTGAAAGCAAATTAATATCTTTTAATTTTAGAGCAAGAAGGATGTCATTAAAACCTTTAATTGTCGCCTTCGAATAAGAATTCTTATTTTTGTCCATGGCCAATTGAAAAACCAGACTAAAGCGCTGTAAGGCCGAACGAACACTAGCGATATAGTCTTCATTTTGTGATTCTAATGCCCTCCTAGCATCCATCTTATAGTATTCTACAAGAAAGTTTTCCAGTCCTCTTGTATAGTCGCGAGTAAACTTAATATCTGTTTTATTTGAAATAAGATCAAAGCCGGCAAGTGGATTAAAGATCCCATCCTTTACCCAAGTTTGCAGTCGTTCATTTACTTTTTCTCCCCATCTCGCTTTAAAGAAAAGTGTATTTGCGAAAGCTGTTTGGGCCTTATCATTATCAAGGTTTCGGTCCCAAATGCTCTTGTAAACAACAGGCTTTAAAAGGGAGAGGCTAAAGAAAGTTTCGCGGTAAATGATATTTTCACCTGAATAGTCTTTTTTCCTTATGAGAATATTTTCACCGCTTTTGATAAAGTCGATATAGTTGTCATTGGTAATTTCAAGTAATTTCTCTAGCTCAATTTTAAGCTGTAGATAAGGTAGAAATTGAAAATGCCCTTTTAAAATGAGCCTAGGAATACTCTTATAATTGACGAGAAATGCATTTGAGATCAGTTCAAAAAGCTCAAGACTTGCTCTACCACTTAGGTAGTAAAGATCATCATCTCCCCTTTTTGACAATTCTAGCACCTTACTCAACTCAGGATAATATAGATCAAAAAGAAATAAGTTATCACGGGCGATCTTTACAAGTGAATAAAGATCAAAGCGTGATGAAATTTTAAAGATACCCTTATTTTTAAGTTTCGTATCCCAAATTGATATTAATGGACGATAGATCGTTTTTGAATCGACCTTTCTAATTTCAAAGCTAGGCCTTATGGTAAATCTTGAATTATCTAAATTGGTAAAACTTGAAAAACCTAGACTTGTGGAACCAATTTCGGTGAACGATTCAAAATCAGTAATCTCTCCTTCCACAAAAGTCTTTAGACCAAAATCCACAAATTGACTACTAAATAATTGCTGCTTATACATGAGGGCACTAAATGGTGTGAGCCCAATCGAGACAACACAAATTATTGTAGCAACTAAGTAAGATAATACTTTTGATTTATAAGTAATTCTCGAGGCCGTAAGTTTCACACTTATTGGTGACTCCACCCCTCTTGCAAATATATCCAAAATGAGTCGCACTGGTAATAAGATCAAGCGCATGATGGCACCTAATCTTTTTTGTATGGCCGAGCCCGCTGCAAGTCTAACACCACAAACATATTGGCCGAGCGTGATACTAAAGAATAATGAGCAATAGAATACATAGAGAAAGTATGTAATCAAGTAGACATAAAGATGTTGGATTGAAGCACCAAGGTTTTTAATATTAAAGATTGCATTTGTAATAGATAAAATAAACTCACTACCCAAAAGCCCATAACTTATAAATAAGCAAAGGCATAAATCGATAATGGTAGCAGTAATTCTTAGGTAGCGATTTGTATAAAACGTCATAGATAATTCAACCAACGGCCACTATTTTTGGCACTCAAATTTTAAATATTCTCAATTATAGAAGTATTTTAACACCATGAAATCTCATGTTCCATCACATAAAATCAGCGACTTATTTGCACCCTTGAGTATTTATTTAACCAATTCATTAGGTCAAGCATCAATTCATTAATAAAATAAAGAAAATTACTAAAATGTCGATAAGTATAAAGCATTGAATTGACAGGGGAAGTAAAGTGAAAAGATTAACGAAGGCCAAAGAGCAAAATAACTTAAGAAAGAAAGGAACAGGTTCCTCTTTCAAAAAAGTTAAAGTCAGCGTAATGGCGTTAACACTTATTCACTCATCTATTCCGATGAGCGCATTCGCTTTTAAGAAAAATGGTGAGTCTTGGTCAGAGTTCACATCTGGTTCAGGAATGAAGACTGTTATTGGTGGACTAAATATGATTGGGGATATCTCTCAACAAATGTACAACCAAGGACGCCTATCAAACACTGAGATCCAAGCACTTCAGGCCTTCAACAAATCAAAGGCCGATGCTCAACAAAAACTTCAGTCAAGAAGAATGCACCCTGCTTTTAACTGTCCTCTTGCACCAGAGCCAATTCTGGCACCAAATGGGGCCTGTAGTATTGGTGGGAATCTTAAGATCCCTGAGCAAGCACTAGAGTTTGGACAAAATATTTTAAATGAATACACAAGCTTTCTAAAACCAAGAAATACTCCTCCATATGTTGGTTCTCAATGTATTGAGGATGGAATGAAGAGTATTCAAGATAACTTTGCTTCAATGACTTCTCAGTATGATCGCATGATTGAGCAATTCGAAGCAGAACTTAAGAAAGTAGCAGAAATTCAAAAGAAAAATAGAATTAAGATCAAAGAAGTTCACGCTCTACTTAATGGTGGTGGAAATAATGTAAGTCAGGACTTCATTAATACTGACTTTAATAAAATTATGCCAGCTTCATGTGTGGAAGCATATGATGTAAATAAAATCATTAAGAAGCAAGGTGGACTTGTTGGCCTAAAAGATAGAATGAGTAGTGATGACCGTAAGGCAAAACGTTTTAGAGGAAGCTCTCTTATCACAATGAGAAATCAAATTGAATCTGATAAGAAAAAGGTTGCTCAAAGACTTGCGACAGGTGGTTACGATGAAGCTCTAAGAGAAGACCTTTTTAAAGGAACTCAATTTGCTAACCTATTTTCATCAGCAAGAACTTTTGCAGCTCAAAATACAACAGCTAAACTTAAGAAAGTACAAACAATGCTTTCAAGCCTAGGTGTTAGTGATGCTGACCTTCCAAAGTTTGATGATCCAAGTTTCTTAATTAAAGTTGATCGTCTCGCTTCAAAATCAGAAGATTCATACAAAGAAAAATTTATTATTGACTGTATGACTGGAAAGAATGCTGCTGCCTACTCGACTCCAATTAATCAGGCAGTAAACTCATTTGATAATGTTAAGCTTGGAAACCAAGGTGACACGCTTTCATCATTTAAAAGAGCAGCATCTAATGCATTCTCTGATCCAACATCTCTCTCTTCTCTAGATAGTGTTGCGAACTCATTTAACAATAATGACATTAGAATTACTGTTTCTAACAGCAGTGGAAATAGTGTGACAAAATCAGCTAAGGAATACTATAGCGATATTAAGAATGAATGTGTTGCTATCTTCAATGGAGATCTTAAGCCAGCTGGTGATGTGGCAAAACTAGAAACATACCGTGCAGAAGCAAAAGCTCTAAAAGCAGAAGCTAAGAAACTTCAGTCTCTAACAAAGAGAACTCTTGCCTCAGAAGGCGACGGAAGTATCATGGCGGAAATTGATGAGCTTATTTACAATTGTAATGGTAATGCAGTTGAGCTTAGCAAGTGTGGGCCAGATGTATATGAAACATCAAGCAAATCATTTTGTGTAACTCAAGCTGCAGCTTGTTCTGACAATGTAAACACATGTGCTACTTTTACAGAGACACTTGTGAATGCAAAGACAGCAGAACTTAAGCAAAAAGCAGATACTTACAATGCTCAAATGCAACAATATGAAGACAAAGCAAAGGCCCTAATGGCACAAATGCAAGCTCATATGCAAAAGGTTTCGGATCATGCTTACAAGAATATGTTCCCTAACCTAACTCCAGAAATGGCAAGAGCATATGGTATTCCTGCTTCTTCTGGTCTTACATTTGGTAAACTTCAAGACCTTGATCAACCAATGGATGAAGCAGAAACAAAAGGTATCCTACTAGAGAAAGATCCTGAAGCCTTTATGCGCGACCTACTAGCAGGAATGAATGGTAATAGTGCAAGCATGAGAGCTGATCTTAACAAGTGGTTTGAGAATCAGAACACTCACCTAGCCTCACAAGTTGAAAAGATTAACCAAAGTCTTCAAGAAGAAAGAGGAAAATGGCAAGAATTCGTTTCAAATTGTGCGACAGCTATTAATGACAGAAACCAAGCAGCACAAAAGGCCGCGAAAGAAGGTGCAGAAAAGGCAGCTGAAGCATCACAACAACAAGTTGAGTTCTGCTACAAGCTAAAAGGTCTACAAGACTCAAGCCCAGGACCTGGTTGTACAGGTGACAATAATGCAAGTGACCTATACTCAGATGCAACAGAAATTGCTTCTATCCTTCAAGCACAATCAGGAGGGCAATCACCTCTTCAAATGGCAATGAATGGTGGATCTTCAAGTACTCTAATCTTTGAACAGATTTCTGAGTATAAGAAACTATGTGCAAGTGCATCGGCAGAAGGAAGTATTCCATCAGATGGTGAATCAAAAGATTCAACAAATAGTGGAAAATCTCTTGCTCAACTACAAAGCGCTTGTTCAAACAGTGGGCAAAATGATGATCAGCTAATCACTTCTCTAACGACGAAACTTACGGACAATCTTTCAGAAGAAGAAAGTAAGTATAAAGAAGACATTGAAAACTTCATTAACGATGACACTCAGATTGGAGATGATGCACTTAAGGCAATCTCTGACAAAAACCTAATCATCGCTCAGCAAATTCAGTCTCTAAAAAATAGGGCCTCTGAGATTAGTGGAGATTATGAAGGTAAAGGACTTTGTAAGATGCTCTCATCAGGACGTGACCAGTATGTTGGTAAACTATGTGATGGAAAAGCTGATACAGCAAAAGAAGAGTGTATTACTAGAGAAAGAAAAGACTTTGAAAAAGATAAGCTAGTTGCTTTAGGAGTTGCTTACGAGGCGAAAATCATTACTCAAATTAGCTCTCCAGGACTTCAAAGTGAATGGAACCGTATTGGTGAGAAATATAGTGGAACTGCTTGTGCGGCCATTAATGGATCTCAATATGGCCAAAAAGGATTTATTCCAGGGCTTATTGAAAAGATCGATCGTGACTTAGCGTCAGATGGAATGATTCAGTAACTCGATAGAATAGAATATATTGATTCAAGGGCATGGGAGGCCTAATTGAAATTTGCGGTACGTATAGTTAAAAATAAAAAAGAATTACTTCATACACTAGGGACTTTAGGGTGTATCAGTATCCTTGCAACTTCATGTGTGGTCGATCAGGCCTCTTCATCACGAGAAGGCTCTGGCGGATCAGCTTTAAGTAACACTCAAGATACAGTATCAGCAAATTACGGACGTGTCTTAACGGCCAATCCCCTCGTTCTTAGCGATTACGCAGCAGATGAGAATACAGACCTCTCAACACTCATCACTCGCTCACCTATTTATATTACAAGTAATGAGTACTTAACAAAATCTTGTTCGCTAATTGGTGACTGCTTAGAAGTAACGGAAGATGCCGGAGTTTCGGCATTTCAAAATGAATCAAGAAAGTGGGCATTTCCTGTTACAACGACAGAGTTCCTACAAATCAATGCTTTTTATCATACAGCAAAAGTCATCGATACATACCTAGGTGATGTTACAACATATGTCTTTGATCGCCTTAATCAGGTCTCTTACGACACGTCAGTGCCAACAAATACGGATTTACATAAGGCCTATTGGAATGCTTCCAATAAGGCAAAGCTCGTCGTTCATGCTGATGCAAGCCTTAGAAAGAATGCCAGCTTTGATCCAAGTAACTTCCTAATCAAATTAGGTTATATTCCTGGTTATCAAAATATCAAAATGGCCCAAGACCCTTCTGTTATTTATCACGAATTTGGTCATGCTATTGTTGATCGCCTAATGAACCACAGAAACAGGGCCTTTAATGCAGCATTTTGTTTAAATACACAAAACCCAGTCTGTCTTGAAGAGTCAGCTCTTGGTTACTTTGGCCACGATGAGGCATACTCGATTAATGAAGGGATTGCAGATTACTTCTCATACTTCACTAACAACAGAGAACATATGGGAGAATGGGGATTAGGAAAATTCGCAAATGCTTCACGCCCTATCTCAGAAGACGATTCAATGCATATTGCAGGAATCTCAACTGATGAAGACTCAAGACTCAGTTATCCAGAATACCTAGGATATGATGTTTATAGTACAGAAGCTCGTGTTGACGATATCCACGTTGATGGACAAATCATCAGTCACCTTCTAGTTGCCCTAACAAAAGAACTTAGCAATCGCTGTACAGGTAATATTGACGGCGCTAAGAAACTTGTTTTCTACGCTCTTGTCGAGTCACTTGGAGAATTAGGAGACTTATCAGCACAAGCAAAAGATGGACTGACGGGACAAATCAACCTTGATCAGGATTTCGCTAAAGAGTGGCTAAAATCAGTAAACCCAATTAACTTCAGACGCTTTTCTCAATCACTAGCAAGAAATGTCTACAATATTACAAATAGCCAGTACAACCTATGTACATACCAAAACTTTTCTAAGGATAACTTAGAGCAATTATTCGACTCATACGGATTACTACTTTTTAGAACTTATAATAATAACTTGAATTCTATTTCAACGACAAATATCACAGTTAATCCACTTAATCGTAAGAAGACAGAACTAATTAACAAAAATCTTCTTGTTAAAGACACACGCTCTTCATACTCATCATTAAGTGTCTTTGATATCCGCTCGTCAGTATATCAAACAATTCAAAACCAAATGGATGTAGGTGAAGTAACAACAGTCGATGCAAGATATAACAATGGAAACGGTAAGGTTTCACCAGGAGAGATCGTTGGTCTATTTGTTAGCGTCTATAATAACTCAAGCTCTATCATGGCCGGAACAAGAGTCCTGGCTTCGGACTGGGCGCATATGCAAGACGGTGTACCATGTTCAAATTTAAGTGATGGCTACCCTTCGATATCACAAGGTGGAAAAACTTGTGATCCATTAACTGAAACAAATTATAACGACACTGGAAGAATCATGCCTGTTTGTATGCTTACATATAATGACGGTACGAGCACGAAACTTCTTAATCAGCATGAGTTCCTAAAGAGAATGAAGTCTGATATTGGACTGCTAGAAAAAGACTGCTTAGGGCAAGGAGAAGATCGCACACAAGACGATTTAAATAACTGCTTTGTAAAGGCTATCCCAAGTACGAATGTTCAAAACATTCCTTTCATGGCACCGAAATCTAATTGGCAAGAGACAATGCAAGCAGAGCAAGGAGCTCCTCTATTTACAGACTCGAATATTATGTTCTTTGAAATTAATAAAAATATCCCACTAGGAACAGAAGTATCATGTCGTCTACGTATGACATTTGCAAACTGTGAAGATTGTTACCATGATCTAACTAGTACTAATTATGATGACTTTAAAGACTTTGAATTTGCAGGTGAAGAACCTTTTAGCATTTTAAATATTAACTTTACGGTTGAGCAATAATCTTAATCAAAAGAAGGCCTTGATGAAAAAGTTTTTACTATTTTGTAGTATCTCTTTAGCAGCACTTTTTATTATTTCTTCATATCAGAATGAAGGAAAATCTAATTCTAAAGAATACTCTTCCACAAGTGGTAAGAACGAAAAGCGCTACAAAGCACGAAAGCATCATCACGGGCACAAGCACCACTCTCGAAAGATTGCTTCTGTACCAACAGCAGATCTTCCTAAAGATGACACAAGCACAAATAATTCCATGGCCAATGTTGCCAAGGAGTTAACCAAAGAAGATATTGCCGTTATTAAAAAAGTAAAAAAGAATCTACCGATTCTAGCAAATAGTGAATTTGAAATCGTAAAAAGACTTAAGATTACTGATAAGAGTATTTATATTGTTAATCGTGACGTGAATGGAATGCCGCAATCATTCACAGCAATTATCGATAATAAAACGGGAAGAATTGAAAAAAGCTGGGGAAAGACTCGCTATGAGTCTCCCCTAAGTACAAGACATTATCCTGCTACTACTTACTAACCGGCTTGATCCACTCTGTCGTGTGACCGTTATTTCCAAGACGACGTGCCGTCTTTTCATAACCATGGCTTTCATTTAGCGAGTATTGTCTGAAATTATCAATTGAACAATAGTGAACAATTTCCTTCACATCAAACTCTTTAGCTGCTTGCTCAAAGAAGTCCATGATTCTGTGAGAAAAACCACTTCCACTATGTTGCATCTTGATTGATGTATTCTTACAAAGAAGCTTATCACCTTCCTTCTTCACGAAAGCCGCTGCGATAATTTCTTCAGATAGCTTTACTGAATAGAGTTGCCAACCATCTGACAATTCTTTCTTAATATCATCTAATGTCCACTTAAAATCTGGACTATCAGAGAATGCCTCAACGTTGTAATCGTAAACGTCTTTTACTTTCTTTTGAGATGTAACTGACTCAAAACTTAGTTCGCCTAATTGAATGGCCTTTACCATGATTCCTTCCTAGTAAATAATATTGTAAAAAACTGAGATCTTTCTACAATTATAGCGTAGAGATATAAGCAGCAAGATCTTTAAAGTCTGAATCGTTCAGACCTTTAATAAATGGTAACATATCTGGGTTCTTTCTTTCACCAGTTTTAAACTGAACAAGTGATGAGTAAATATACCAGTCGTATTGTCCCGCAATACGAGGAGCGTTCATCGACTTCTTTCCTTCTCCATTATCACCGTGACATGAAATACAACGTGAGTATAGAGTCTTACCTTTGGCCGCGCTTTGAGCGTGAGCAGTATTCATTGAAAAAATACCTAGTGTGATAAGTGCAAGGGCCGTTAACTTCATTCTAGTTCCTCTTTTATAAAATCTATTTTTTGTTAATTTTCTTTACCGTATAGCTATCTAATATTAACTGCTTATACATCACTGCGCAACTAATTTTATACGCTGAGATTGAAAGCTAAAGTTCATATACTTAGCAATACAATCATAGATCATCTCTTTTAAACTATCGGCCTGTAGCTGACGCAGCCCACCAAAAGCTAGGCCATTATCAACACAGACCTCATTTTCTTCTATGCTAAATAATTGAATTTGACCTAAGTTATAACTCTCCAGAGTCGCATTCACATTTTCAATAAGTGAGGCCATTTTCAAAAGACGCTCTTTTAGGTCCAATTTTTCCCAATTGAGAACTTCTATTTTATTATTCATAAGGGCATTTTCAAAAAACTCTTTCTGAATTTCTTGTAAGATCGTTTCAAACCACTTTTTTAAGTCTAAAACTCCTGGCCAACTATGTTGGGCAGCACTATCTCTTAAGAAACTTTCCGCTTCTCTAAAAGTCATTACAAATAAGGCGCTAGGCCCAACTTTCTTAACGATCGTCAAGGCACTATAAATAAGGGCCTTCTTTCTTAACGCATCTTCTTCATTTGCCATAAAACTTGCATCAAAGAAGCTTGCTGAAATATATTGAGAATATTGTGCAGTATCGAGATCACGAAGAAGCTCTTGTGCTTTATTTGATATTGTCATCATCCACCTTTTTATAGGAATCAAATTAACAGCTTTGAATACTTTTGACCATAAATTAAGAGATTATGCTATCATTTAGAGATGACACAAGATTCGCAGACAGTAAAAAAGAGATATCATCTAATCGACCTCACAAGAGGCATAGCAGTCATTTTAATGATTATCTTTCACTTTACATATGATCTTGATGTCTTCGGATTTGTGGATGTTGAATTCTTTAGGCCTGGTTTTTGGTACTACCTCCCACGCCTTATTGTAACTCTTTTTATGTTCTCAGTAGGTGTTTCAATATGCATGGCCCACCCTGGAAAGATTCACCCACGCCCATACCTCATTCGCCAGGCAAAAATTGGGATTGCGGCCATTATCATAAGTGTCTCAACATATTTTATGTTTCCAAAAAATTGGATCTACTTTGGAACACTACATTGTATCTTCTTTACAACATTACTAATTACTCCCCTAAGAAAGAAACCATGGCCTAGTGCGGCGTTGGCCATACTCATTCTAGCACTTGAAATGACCCCTTACGCCATCCCATTTCCAGAGATGAGTCACGCATCGTTAGACTTTATTGCAGTCTTCCCATGGGCCGCTGTTTCAATGTTGGGAATAACATTCTTTCACCTAGGCTGGCATAAAATCGATTACCCACAGTGGCGTCTAATACGCTTTACGCAGTTCCTAGGAAAGCATTCATTTCTTATCTATGTCACTCACCAACTATTTCTCTACTCAATTGTTTATATTGCGTACAAGATCATAAAAGGTGCGCCACTTTTGTAAGGTTTTTGAAAACTTTTTGAAATCCATAGCCTCTCTTTACCAACTATGCTATTTAATTTAGCAAAGGAAAAAGGCTAAAAAGCAATGGTAAGTAACAAGTTCAATTACAAGTACTTTGAGCGTTCAATTGGCTCAATGAAATTCGCAGTTTTTATTATTTCACTATTCTCACTTGCAATGATTGTAGGAACATTCGTTGAAAGTTATTACGGAACAGACTTCGTAGGAAGACTTATCTATAAAACGTGGTGGTTCATGGCCATCCAATTCTTTATGGGATTAAGTATTCTATTTGCAGCACTTATAAGGTTGCCACTAAAGAAAAGACTCTACGGTTTCTATACGATTCACGCAGGGCTTATCATTATTGGTATTGGTTCATTTGTCACATATATTGCAGGAATTGATGGAACGATCCACCTTCAGCCAATGACTCCAACAAGACAAGTTGTCCTTAACGAAGATGTTATTGAGATCACGCGTCCAGACGAAAACACAAGAGCTGTTCTACCTCTTCCTTATAGCGCATTTGATAGCAATATTGGCGTTACTTACAAAGAAATTGAAATTAAAGAATATATTCCATTTGCAGACAAGGTCATGCAGTGGTTACCGGCCAAAGATAGTGTTAATGATTCTGATAATATGCACTCATCTAGCTATATCATTTCAAATGATAACGTGGCCCAAGACTTCACATTAAGTCTCCATCCTGAAGCATTTGATTTTCAAGCTTCTCTAAGCATGGGTCTTTTAAGTATTACTTACCTACCTAAAACTCTTGCCCCATGTTTTTCAACACCAAGTGACAGTGGCCTAATCCTTTGGGACTCGAGAACGTCACAGTGTTACACTGCGGAAGAGAAGAATATCAAGGTTGAAGAGACAGCAACGAATAAACGATTCTTCGTTATCAAAGACGGAGAAAATGTTTACTCATTTCTACCAGACCTAAGTCCTTGGGCCCTTGACCAAAATCTAAAGCCTGCAATGAATGCTCCAATCAGAGTATTTTCTAAGAATCTTTTTAAAGAAAAACCAAACCTATTTCTCTTTGGAGACTCAGCTTCTTTCTTTGATAAAGATGCCGACAAGTGGGTTAGCCAGAATTTTGATAACCAAGGTCTAATGTCACTTCCTTGGATGGGATTCACACTTAAATTAGTTCGCAATGAAAAAAACCTAGTTCCAACAATGGTCCCTGAGTCAACTCTACCAATTCAACAAAACGGTGGACTTGTTAGGGGTATAACAAGAGCAGCAAAAATTCATGTAAGAGATAAAGAATATTGGCTAACAGATGATAAGCCAGTCTCAGTACTGATTGATGGTGTTAAGACAAATGTCTACTTAACGAAGAGGTCATTTCTTCTACCATTTGAATTCACACTAACACGTTTTAAAATGGATAAAGACCCTGGAACGAATCGTCCTGCAAGTTATGAGAGTTTTGTGAATCTATTCACAGATGGTGACACAACTCCATATCATGTCTATATGAACAACCCTTTAAAGTATGATGGCTTCACATTCTATCAGGCCTCATACTCACAAGATCCTGAAACAGGACAATATAGCTCAACCCTATCAGTAAACCTAGATCAAGGACGCTGGATTAAATACCTAGGCTCACTCCTACTCGTCTTAGGTTCTCTATGGCACTATTATCTAAATTATCGCCCTAAGAGAAAGACGAAGGACCTTTTAGGTCTTGAAGTAGCAGATGGTGACCAATTAGGAGACAAGAAATGATTAAGATTCTACTAAGTCTACTTATCGCAACAAGTACACTTGCTAACGTTAACTTTTGTAATGATGAGTTAGGAAAACTTCCTATTCTTCAAGATGGGCGTATTAAGCCACTTACAGTTCATTCAAAAGAAGTTATTCATCACCTGACAGGAAAGTACAAGGCCAAAGGTCACTCATCAGTAGGTACTTTTTGTCTTCTAAGCTCAAAAGCATTTGGCCTAGAAGCACCTTTTAAATTAGAAACTAAAATTGAGCACAAGAATACGAAAGCTCTTCTTGGCGGAAAAAGCTCAATGGCACTTGATGACTTAATTGATGAGAACGTCACAATTAGAATGGCCTATCAAAAAGAAAAGGTTGAATCAGGTTATAAGAAAGAGCTTAATAAGCTTCTTAATAAAATTGCTCTTTATCAAGACATCATCAATGGAAGCAATTGGCAGCTTCCAGTAAGAATGGGCAATGAAATCTCGTGGGAGCCAGTAACAAGCTTTTTAACAAAAGAAAAAGTCGATGCACTAGCACAAGTTTCATCAACACCTTTTAAGGATGTTTTTGCTAAGGCCAAGAAAGACTATATCGAAGTAAGTGGTGACAAATACCTAACAGAGTTCTTATTCGATAAATTACAGCTGACTAAAATTGCTTTTGCCCTAACTCTTATTGGCCTAGCAGCACTAGTTCTTTTTAAGAAGTTTGGAATCGCACTTGGTCTTTCAGCGCTAACGATTATCGTTCAAACAGTATATATCACTTTAAGAGTCTATATTTCAGGACGTGCACCAATTACAAATATGTATGAAACAGTTATCTTCTCAGGATACGGTGCTCTTCTACTTTCAATGATTATTGGACACTTTAAGAAAGAAAAGACATATCTCTACATGGGACTTGCATACAACCTATGTACGCTTATGATGATTACATTTGCGACTAATATGGTTTCGCCATCAATTAGTCCTCTTGTTCCAGTACTAAGAG
This sequence comes from Halobacteriovorax sp. RZ-2, assembly GCF_043196685.1. Taxonomy (NCBI): domain Bacteria; kingdom Pseudomonadati; phylum Bdellovibrionota; class Bacteriovoracia; order Bacteriovoracales; family Halobacteriovoraceae; genus Halobacteriovorax; species Halobacteriovorax sp. RZ-2. The sequence goes on along the minus strand of NZ_JBEBMR010000003.1, from coordinate 163,022 downwards.
ATAACTTCTGGCTAAGTACTCACGTAACAACAATCATTATGTCTTACGGTGCCCTGGCGCTAAGTTGGATTCTAGCAAATACAATTCTTTTCAAAAGAGCATTTACAGACTTCAAAGTAGAAGATGAGACATACTACAATGACCTAATCTACACGACTCTAAAATACGGAATCATCATGCTTGCGGCAGGGATTATCCTTGGTGGTGTTTGGGCCGATTACTCTTGGGGAAGATTTTGGGGTTGGGACCCGAAAGAGACATGGTCACTAATTGTTCTATGTATCTATATGGCGATCCTTCACGGAAAGTACACAAATTGGATCACAAATAAAAGCTTCTCTGTTCTTGTAGCAGGGGCCTTTATGAGTGTTATGATGGCATGGTTTGGAGTTAACTACATCCTTGCAACTGGACTTCACTCATACGGATTCTCTCAAGGTGGAGCATACTTCCTAGGAACATTCTTTGCGATTCAAACGATCTTCCTAATCTTAACAGTTATAAAATCAAATCATAAAGCTGCATAAAAAAAAGGGCCTCTTAGAGGCCCTTTTTTATTACATAAATGGATTGATATATTGCGATCGTATTTCTCGAAGCATATAATCGTCATCATTCATTTCAAAGAATCCAATTAGAGCTCCCTCAGTAATTTGTTGTTGCTTGTAGTAAGACTTAATAAAGCCATCAACATTGTCCTTAATAATTGCAGGAAGTGGAACAAAGCTTAGACCTAGACTTGCTAATGTCAGAACACTTCTAAGTCTTTTCACGCGATTTGGACGATCATAAGAGTAAGCGATTGCAGGAGACTTATCAAAAGTGTGATTTCCATCAAATAGGTTAACAATCACTCTTTCACCATCAAGAGTTACCTCTTGAAAACCATAGTTGATTCTCTCACCAACCGATGAATACTTTGACTTATATGATCTAAAACGATTTGTTGCCGTTCTAAATTTTGAGTAGAAGTTAGCAGTACCGTATCTCGGCCAGTTTAGCTTAGCACTATTTGATTCCCAGAATGCAATCCAATCAATTCTTGACTCATAGATTGAAGAATAAACAAGATCCACTTCTTCTTTTGTCAGACCAAGTTCGACAGGACTTGCAAACTCAAGATAGTGCAGTAATAGGTTTTGGTGATAAAAACGTCTCGTTCTAAAAAGCTTCTCTGTTTCTGTAATAACATAGAAAGCTGTATTTAAAGCAGGAACTGTTGATAGACGCTTACGAGCTTGATTTAAGGCCCAGTTAACGACCTTATAAGTAACATTCTTACGATAGAAAAATGTTGCATTATCTGGCTTTGCAATAATCGTTGGGTCAATATAATAGAAAGTATCCTTAATCTTTGAACCAAACTCTTCAATTAAGTTATTAAACTCTTTATCAGCAAAAATAGCGTCAAAATCAACACCTTCAAATGCACGCATCGAAGTCACAACTCTTTTAACATTCTTTTGTGTCTGAAAATCATTACCTAGAAAGTTATGACCTGTTTCAAAAAGTCCTTCTACTTCAGCTTCATAATTTCCAGTAAGTCCACTTTGTGACATCAAGGCCTGTTCATTTAAGATTGAGTTTTTAATATACTCAACATAGTCCTTGAACTTGAATTTTGTACGGATTGTACGATCTCTTACAGCAATAAGTTTTCCAGAATCATCTCTTTCAAAAGAGAATCTGTTATTAAATTTCTCATTTATTCTATCTGGGTTTGCAGCAAGAACATTGCTCGACACTAATAGCATCAATGCTAGCATTAGATTTCTCATTATCTTCCTCCATGAAAATATCCTTTTATTTTAATGGCAGTTGGAAAATAAATCACAAGATGTAAGAAAAGAAGAGAATGTTTAGCAACTTAGTTGAACAAACTACTCAGACTACTGTCCTGATTTCTTAGTGATAGCAGCATCAAGATCATTTAAAAGGTCCATATTCTCAGGCGCTGTATTTTTAAGCTTTTCTTCTTTAAGGGCCTGTGCTTGTGCTTCGGCCTCAGCAGCGGCTTCCTCTTCAGATAAAGCAGCAACTCTTTGCTCTTCTAAGAATCTTTCATTGGCCTCTTTCATTACCGCGGCTTCTTTATCTCGAATCTCTTTCTTATGTTGAGTATAAATGTCATTCACAAATTGGCGAAGACGCATTTTCTCTTTTTCACCAATGGCATGAATAAGCCCCTGGTACTTATAAGTATTGCCTTCTTTTTTATAGATATTGCCTTCTTGAGGAATAATCTTTACTGCAAAATTAAAAGGATGAGTTAAGTAGTAATTCCCTAAAACAAGTTCTTCATCTAAAGAGAAGAAACAAGTCGATTCAGAAATTTCAACTAATTTGGCCCCCCTAATAATTAAAGCATGACTTAGTGGCGACTTCTTAGAGACAAAGTACTTTGGAGGGTTAAAATAGCTCTTATTAAGCTTTGCATACTTCATCGGATCTTTCTTTCTTAGAGCAGCAATTTTTGTATTTAATTCTTGTTCTTCTTTTGTAAGACGTTTCTCTTGTAATTGGTGCACCATTTGAGAAAGTACATTCATCCCTATCATTGTCGGATTCACAAGAGCGAATTGGTAATTAAACCTCTCCTGAAACTCTTTAGAAGTATATCTGTCACAATTAATAACGATAAAATAGGGACTATTATCCCCTAGCTTTTTGATATTTCTTATAGCATTCTTTAATACTTCATCCTGTTTCTGATGAAACTCTTCAATACTTTTTGCGATATTGGCCATCTGATCAACATCTTGATTCTCTTTTGCCTCATCAAGCTCGCCTTCCTCACTAATAAATTCAGGATAGCAGTAAACAACAATGTCTGGATTTAAGCGTGAAATATATGTGTAATCTTCCTCAAAGCTTTCATTAATTCTAAAAACAAAGTCATATGAATCAATGAGTTTTTCATTTGTTTTAAAATAATGCATTTGAGGATCAACCATAAATAGCTTAGTGAGCTTTTGTGATCCATAAGAAGAGTTATCATTAACCCAGCTCTTTAAGGTCTTTCCAATCTTAAGCTTTCTATTTAACTCATTCTCGTTTAAGTCTTCTACATTTAGGCTAAAGCTTCCATCCTCGCGCTTTGCTGGATCAACAAAGAGATACTCTAACTCTGACCAACCATTAGCGCCATAGTAGATATTATCAAGGCCATGCTTACGAGCGATAAAGTAATTTGTGTCCATTTGCTTCTTATCAAGCGCATGCTCGACTTCAACAAGCCTACCTTCTTCAAGCTTATTATTACACTCGATATGCATTGTGCTCAAACCGTAGAAGCCTACACGTGCAATTTCTTTAAGCTTAATAGCGGCCTCTAATTTTGCAAGAGCAAACTCTGCGGAAACAGCATCTGCAGGAAAGCGCTGTTTATAGGGATGATAAACGACATCGTGAATCTCAATACCTTTAACAAAAACAAAGTCGAAATGAATTGAGATAAGTTTCTTTACATCATCTAGGTTATTTACAATTGCAACTATTGGAGTATTTCTAAAGAAGTGTATTCTTTTTAAAATCATTCCTAAGTTATGGCCATGAGCCTCATCTTCTTTAATGTCGATATAGATAATCGAAGGGGCCAATTCAAAGAGGTCAAAAATACATTCATTGATATTATTTGCATGATAAGAAATCTGATGAAAACTTTTTTCTTCAGCTGGATATGTTTTGATATACACTTTTTGTAGGTCATCCCAATAACCAAGGTCCTTACCGAGATAAGCAATCTTCTTTGACACAATTTGTCTCCATTCAATTAATCTTATCTACATAATATCATGATTTAAAAAAGGAATACACAACATATTGGTTTTACAAGGCTTTTAAGTTTGACACAAAAACTAAACATCAAAGTCATCATAATATTGACCATGATATTCGTCATTTTCTTTGGTAAAGAATCTTCTGACAAAATATTGACCAACTCTGATAGTAGAAATGAATCCAAAGTTTTCAAGTTTAAGAATTGATTGGTGAATTTCTTCGAGTGAAATTTGAAGCTTTTCAACAATTTCAGACATCGACATTAATTGAGAGATACCATGTTCACGATATGGATTGGCCTTCGACCAAACACGACGATAAAGGTACATTAGAATAACAATCTCAACTCTTGTTAAGCGATAATTAACAAGAATCTCATCAAAGAATATATCAGGGATATCTGAGAACGTAGGAGCAGGAAAAGAGTTCGCATCGATCTTACTTGAATCAACTTCTCTCTTTTTATGAGTTGCAATTATTGAATGTATGTCAACCATAATTCCTCCAAGAAGGATTTTCCTTCTTACATTATGGCATGGAATTTGGGTAGAAATCTAGTGCGTTATTTATTTAGGAGTTTTTTGCCTAGCTCACTTTCTGCCAAGGCCTTTATCGCCTTATTTCTAGAGTCTTTTGAACGGTGCTTACCTAATTCATTTTTTATCTTTGTGAACAAGTCATAGTTTTTAAGTCGACTATCATCCTCTAAGCGGACAATGGCATTGATTAATTCAATTCGTAAATCGATACAATCATTTTTTAGAAGAGCATTTCTAGTATTTATAAAATTTAGAATTTTCTTATATTGATTTTTCTTAATTGCAAAAAATGAATAGAGTTCTTCACTGAAACCAGCATTATTATAGAGAACAACTTCTTCAATCGAATTCATATCACCAATAAGATAATACTCATCGAGAAGTATAATTTCGCTTAAGGCCTGAGGTAACTTAATATGATGGCGTTTAATAAGCGAGACAAGGGTTTCTACAAATAACTGACAGTCCTTACATTTTGAAGATTCATACTTTAGGTAATGAAGAGAGATTTTTCGTAAATCAAACTTTGCATAGTTTTCGTCTTCTACTATTGCAAAGCCCGTATTAATACTAAAACGAATCGTTCTAAGAAGTCTTACAGGATCGTTAAAGAAGTCCGCATTAATATAATTAATTTTCTTATTTTCTATATCTTTTAGGCCGCCAAAAGGATCAATAATATCAACTTTAATCTTATCATCGACAACACTAAACTGCGCACCAATAGCATTAATTCTTATATCTCTTCGCTTGAATGATTGCTCGTAAGATAGGCTACTTGAAAATTTGGGTGTAAAATTCTTATGACCAATATCATCATTAAACTCTTCAAGACGTGCTGAAGAAAACTCAATCTCGGCCTCTCCAAGATTAATACGAAACACTCCCATCCCAATATACTTGGCCTCGGGGAAATTCTCTGCAAGATAATCAATCCACGCCTCGCCTTCAATTTCTTGAAGATGTCTGATCTCAAAGTCAAAGTCTGTTGATTTTTTTCCTAGATACCAATCTCTAACATTGCCTCCAACAAGACAAAGCCTAAAACCTTCTTCCCAACTCTTTCTAATGAATAGCTGTATTGAGTTTGGAATATTTGAAAGGTCATATTTCTTCATCATGGGAGTTAAAGAAATGGATTGGCCTCTTTAGTAAGCATTTCAATTGTCTTTCTAATACGCACTAGCTCTGTCGACTCCTTATGGTAGACAATGTAGAAACGGTCATTAGAAACCTCAAATGCTTTTCCTAGAGTTTCGATCTCATCACTATAGTACCAGCGCTTTAGAACGTGATTTGGAACAACTGCGATTCCAAGTCCACTCTTTACGGCCTGTAACATATTTCCGTGAGAGTTTATTGAATAGCGAACATTTACTTTCTTAGGTTTCTTACCATACTTTGCCACACACCAGTTGTAGTAAAGACGATCACCTTGCTCAAAAAGCACAGTAGGCATCTTAGTTAGCTCATCTAAAGAAGTTTGTTCTGTAATATTAAAAGGGTTGCCCTTAGGATAAACAAGAGTTACCGCCTCTTCACTTAGAAGAAGCTTTTCACCGGCCTTAGGTAGCGCTCCTTCAGGAAGCACTAGAAAGTCGATTTTATTCTCTTCAAAGCTTTTAATTAAATCTTCTTGAAAGCCTAGAGAGATATGAATTGATAAGTCTTTTTCATTCTCAGCAAAAGTTAAAAGCTCGTTAGCAAGCCAAGACTTTCCAACACCAGTAAGAGTACCGATGCGTATCTTTCCCTTCATTTCATCTTTATTATCTTTAATTTGGACAAGAGTTTCATCCATATCGTTAAGAAAGTTCGTTGCAAGCTCATAGAGCTTTTCACCTTCTTGAGTTAGAACAACCTTCTTACCAGTTCTCTTAAAGGCCTTAACACCTATTTTAGTCTCTAAATTCTTAACTGATTGAGAGATAGCAGATTGAGTTACATTTAGGTCCTCAGCTGCACGAGAGAAGCTTTCTGCACGGGCCACGGCCACGAGTGTTTGTAATTGGCTTGTTTCTAACATAATTTTAACCTTATCTTAAGTATAAGTTATACCTTATACCAAAAGTGAACATTTGTAAATAACAACTCTGTCAAATAATTGTAAATTAGAAGAAAAACGTTACTCCAAAGGAATGGTTTGTAATAACAGGAGTAAGCAGATTCATGAAAGATATTTGAAAGTCCTTATCTTTGTAAAGGCTAAAATTTACTTCAGCGCCAATAATTGGAACAAAGTAGAAGTCACCAATATTGGCAAAGTACGCCCCTTCACTGAAGTCAAAACCATTCTCATCAAAATGATAGAAGCCTGCTGTACCATTAATCTCAACATACTTATTACGATAAAAATTATAACTTTGGGTGACACCCCAAATAGGCTCACAGTACGAATTCTCCCCTACAAGTAGTCCAGTGGACCAGTCATAAGCATAGTTGAATCGTACTGAGTGCAATTCATTATAAATAACTCCGCTTCCCTCTGATAACTCATTACAAAGTGGCCTTGCATTAGGGCCAGTTGGCTTTTGTATATGCGGCGTAATCCCTCCATAGATATATGTAAGGTTCATTGCCTGAGCGTTTGTGGCCATCAAGAATAGTGCGATTATAAGTTTCTTCACATGAATATATAATGCAATGATAGTGCCAATCTTTTTAAGGGGATTCAAAGACTTAGGCCGTCTAAAAAGTGAACAATTTTTTAAAATCAGTTTAAACTCTAGTCACTTTTAAAACGGCCGATTAAGAATGCTCTTACTTTTTAGAAATTTCAATCGTCGCAGTTGTAAGCGTTCTCTTAAGTTTCCTCGTATCTTCTAGAGTCAGACGAAGAGTTTCTCCACGTTCAACCATTTCAAGTTGTGCTGGATTTAGAGCATAAGTTCCAAAGACAGAATCTTTCGTGAAACGCTCCTTACCAAGCTCTAGACGAATAACACGATTTCCATATCCCTTATCTATTTCGATATTATTAAGCTCACGTCCTTCTAAAGTGATCTCATCACCTGTTACAAGCTCTTCACTCACTTCACCACGCTCAGTAATAAAGTCAGGTAACATATAGACAATACTCTCATTCCCAATATGTTCAGCACTATAAGCATCAACGGCCACTCGAACGTAGAAATCATCAGGAATTGATCCATCGACACCAGTGATATCGATAACACGTATACTTAGTGATTCATTATCTCTTACGCCAAAATTACTAACTCCTAGAGAAACCTTAGCATTTGCATAACTTCCTTCAATAACGAGAGATCTCTTTGCATTGTCATCGAATTGATTGACGGCCTTGATATTCCTAACTTCACCACTAAGTGCAAATGTGTTTAATGAAGTAAGAAGTATAAGAGCTGATGCAAATTTCATATAAATATCCTCGTTAGTTTTTTTATTCACAATAACAAATAATGACTGCTCAATTTAAAATTTTGAAAATTAGTTAGAGCTGTCATAAAAATACACACCAAAGAATTTTCTACATCCGATAAAGAAATAGAACTAATCCATTGTATATTTAACAAATGATCAAACTTCAAAAACTATTCATCACTACACTGACACTTCTATCCACAACAATATATGCGAATGACTGCCAAGATATTCGACTCGATCAGGGCGAGAATGCGCCATTTAAGAATTTGCCTATTCATGATCAAATGTATGGAAAGAAAAAAGATTCTCAAATGTGCTATGCCTTTGCAGGCTCACAATTTATCGATGCTGTGATTCAAAATGATTTAAAAGCAAAGGGACACATTACATCTGCAATAACAACAGCACTACAAACAAAGCTATCTCCGACGCGAGCAAATGGTAGCGAAGTCAACTTACTCTCCAATATATCGAGGGGTGCTGGCCGCTCTGGACTAGGAGTAGGTCAAATCAATATACTCTTTAAGCAGTTAAAGCAGGGCTTTAGTTGTGATCAAAACTTTCTGACTTCAATTGGAATTAAGGACCCAAATACTTTCTGGGAGCCATTCGTTTACGAGTTCTATTCGAATAAGTCACTAGAAGAAAAAGTAAAAACGCTAAAAGAAGAACTAAGACTTCGTGGTGTAAAAGAAGATTTTTTCAATCTTGTCGACGATGAAGTTTTGACCATTGCAGTTTCAAAAAAGGGCTTCTATTTAAGAGAACAGGCCATTTTTGAGAAGGTTTGCGAGAATAATAAAATTGAACTCAACCTTCCAGAAGTTGAATACCATGACTACTCTCCTAGTGATATTGGATATAATGAAACAGATGAAGAGTTCAAACAACGTTTTCAAGTTGATGCAGTAAACCCACATATTATCCAAAATATAAGCGCAAGTCTTGAATCAGGAAATAACCTACCGGTTATCGTCGATATCTGCGCCGAAGTCTTAACAGAAAAAGAAAAGAGCTTTAAGCGCTCACTACCTGCCATGAACGGTAGCTGTAGTAACCACTCTGTCCTTGTGATTGGCCAAAGAAAGGCCAAGGACAACTCATGCCAATACCTAGTTAGAAATAGCTGGGGTGATTATCGTAAATATGATCAGGCCTGGGAGGTTGATGAAAAAGGGCAAATCTGGATTGATGCAAAAACTCTTTCGAGTAGTGTTCTAAAAGTTATTCACGCACGTTAATATTTAAATAATTTAATATGCCTTTGGGCCATGCTCTTTGCAGAAGCTTTCCCATTGCTCCAGAACAAAGAACGGCCGGTATAAACCGGCCGTCTTTATTGTAAATCTGAATTTCAAGCTCTGGGAGCAGATTAAAAATTTAATATGCCTTTGGGCATATTAATTTTTAATCTTCATTAGCAAGTTTTTCTTTACGTTCTTTCATAACTGTCTCTTGGATATTAGAAGGACAGTCAACGTATCTTGCAAATTCCATCGTGTATGATGCTTTACCTTGAGACATAGATCTTAGGTCATTTGAGTAACCAAACATTTCTGAAAGTGGTACTTCAGCATTGATGATAACTTCTCCACCTGGATCAGTTTCTGAACCTTGGATCATCCCTCTTCTTGAAGAAAGGTCACCAATTACAGAACCTTGGAATTCATCTGGAGTTGTAACTTCAACTTTCATAACTGGTTCCATAAGAACTGGTTGTGCTTTGTTGATAGCTTGTCTCATCGCTTGTCTTGCAGCAATACGGAATGCCATATCTGAAGAGTCAACGTCGTGTGACTTACCGTCTCTTAAGAATACTTCACAGTTAATAACTGGGAATGCAGCAAGAGGACCTTTATCCATAACGTCTTGGAAACCTTTTTCACAGGCACCGATGAATTCGTTAGGAATCGAACCACCTTTAATTTCGTTATTGAATTTAAATACTTGATCTTCTTTATCCTTGTCTTCTTCAGCAAGTGGCTTAAGTAGACCAACAACCTGACCAAATTGACCAGAACCACCAGTTTGCTTCTTGTGAGTGTAGTCAAAAGTAGCTTCAGTTCTGATTGTTTCACGGTAGTTAACCTGTGGAGCACCAACTTGTACTTCTGCACCGAATTCACGCTTTAATCTTTCTACGTAAATTTCAAGGTGTAGCTCACCCATACCAGCGATACGTGTTTCACCTGATTCTTCATCAGTGTAAACGTGGAATGTCGGGTCTTCTTTAATGAATTTAGCAAGACCTTTAGACATCTTCGCTTGCTCGTTCTTATCCTTACAAGAAATCGAAAGTTCGATAACTGGGATTGGAACGTGGATACCTTCAAGAGAAAGGTTTAAGTTATCGTCGTTACCTACGAATGTATCCCCTGATGCACAGTCGATACCTACGATAGCAATGATATCACCAGCGTGAGCTGTATCGATATTCTCTCTATCGTTAGAGTTCATACGAACCATACGTCCGATACGTACTTTCTTACCAGTTCTTGTATTATAAACAGTATCACCTTTATTTAGTGTACCTCTATAGATTCTTGTATAAGTCAGCTGACCAAATTGCTCATCAGTGATCTTGAATGCCATCGCAAGTAGATCTTCTGCTGGATCTGGATTGATTGTAACAGTTTCATCTGTATCTGAATCAACAGCAGTTGGTAGAGCACAAGTAAGTGGTGAAGGAAGGTATCTTGCAACAGCTTCAAGAAGTGCTTGAACACCTTTGTTCTTGAATGCAGACCCCATGTAAACTGGAGTAAGTTGAAGAGATTGAACACCTTTCTTGATACACATGTGAAGTTGTTCTTCAGTTGGCTCATTACCTTCTAGGTAAGCTTCCATAACTTCATCATCGTACTCAGCTACAGCGTCAACCATTTCAGCTCTTAGTTCTTCCATTTGTTCTACTAGATCAGCAGGACATTCTTCGATTCTTACGTTTTCACCGTTATCACCATCAAAGTACATTGCTTGCTTAGTAACTAAGTCAACAACACCTGTGAACTGATCTTCTGCACCAATAGGGATTTGCATAAGAACAGCATTGTGGTTTAGTTTTTCTTTAAGTGCGTCACGTCCATTAAATGGGTTTGCTCCCATACGGTCCATCTTGTTTAAGAAAGCCATTCTTGGAACGTTATATCTTTTCATCTGTCTGTCTACAGTGATTGACTGAGACTGAACACCAGATACTGAACAAAGAACTAGGATTGCACCATCTAGTACACGTAGTGATCTTTCAACCTCAACAGTGAAGTCAACGTGACCCGGAGTATCGATTAGGTTTACACGAGTATCTTTTTCAATACCGTCAGCAAAAGTTGTCCCTTTACCTGTAATACCTTTCCAGTGTGCTGTCGTTGCAGCAGATGTAATTGTAATCCCTTTTTCCTTCTCTAGCTCCATGTGGTCCATAGTTGCACCAGCACCACCACCACGAACATCTTCGATCTTGTGGATCATGTCACAATAAAAAAGGATACGCTCTGAAAGAGTAGTCTTACCAGAGTCGATGTGCGCCGAAATACCGATGTTTCTCGTTTTCGCCATCAGCTTGTTGTTAATCATTCTTAACTCCGTTTTGAGGTTGTTAATATTTAATTGAGTCCAAATAAAAATGGATGACCAAATTTATATAGTATCGTTCATAAGTTATAATAATCAGTGTTGCATATTAGTGAAAAAAGCCATTCAAGTCAACGAGTTATAAGGCTTTTTTGAGCTTAAAATAAAGAATATTTAAGTATTTATTTTTGACAAACGTGTTGACAAAAAATGACCTAATTCTTAAAAAATCTTTCGCACAAAATTAAAAGGAATAAACTGAATGTCTTCTCAACTTAGTAAACAAGACCTATACGAGTCTGTTAAAACCCTTGTCGAAAGCGACGCGTCACGAATCCACCTTGGTCAACATAAATTATATACGCTCTTTAGTGTGGCGTTCCAATATATGCTATTTAGATCAACAAAAGAGGCCGGTGCTTATATTATCCGAGTCCAAGACGCAAAACTTGCTCAAAAGCTTGCTCGTAAGTCAAAAGATGAATCAACGCGTAAGTTCCTTACACAACTGCAAATTCCAAGAAAAATTAAATATGGAAAATCAACTTTCTATTTAGACTTCTTTAATATTGCCAGCTGGAATATCACAAGAGATTTAAACCCGGCCAATATCAAGGGTTCTCTTATTGTACGTGATACAAGTGAAGAGTCTCCAGTTAAGCAAATCATGGCCCTACAAGCAGAAGCTGCTATGAATGAAGCAATTCTTGAAGGTCACGAAGATGCTAAGATTGATATCCCTGAGCTTCCAGAGGATTTCTATTTCACTAACCTTGTTGAAGCTGCACCAAAGAATATCTTAATTGCCTTTGATGAAGTCATGGAAGAAGGTCTATTAAGCGAATACAACTTTGAAGCAATCAACTTCCCTTTCATTAAAAAAGAAGTTCAAAAAACAATCTCTGGTGTCACAATCTCGAAAGATCTTGATTGGGACGCTATTGATGAATAGGCGCGGCATTGATTGCCCAAAGGCAATCTATTGGACGCGCCGATAGCGCACGTCGCCTGAAATGAAATATATCTTCAACAAGCCGGGTTCAAGCCCGGCTTTGTTGTCTCAGCGCTGACGAATGGGAAAGTTATCGCAAAAAAAAACGATATTTTCACGAAGTGAAAATGAGTAAAGGTTCTTTCTCATATAACCGAATCACGCGAGCTTCGCTCTTTGATTCTCTATTTATTCCGAGCCTTATTCAACTCTACACGTCTCTTAATTAAAAACAACTCATCTTTCAATTCTTTATTTGAAACGTCCAATACCCTGATCTCATTATCGAGTTCCCTAATAAATTTATCACGAATAGAGATCTCTTTCTTTAAATTCATAATTTGCGAAGGTGTATCGTTTGATATCTGTTTAGCTTTCAACAATTCTTTTAAGCGTTTATCTCGACCCATTAGCTGGGTAGCCGAAATAGTTTCGTACTTCATGTTTACGTATCTTAATTCTTTTTTAAGCAATGTTATATCTTCATTGGCTTTCTTTACAAGAGATAGCAGCTCTACACTTTTCTCATCCTGAAAATTTTTATATAAAATACTAGTAGCGTCTTTCTTTTCAAAGTCATAGAAAGATGTTGTATCAACAAAGAGGTAGCCAAGAAATAAAAACAAAATTGTAGCCTTCACGTATGCTGAGTATTTCTCAAAAAAGCTCAGAGTCCCCTCTTTTAATCGATGTTCCGAATCCGAGACAATAAGTGCAAAGACCAAAAGAAAAAAAAGAGATGGTTCAAATAGAACTAAAGGAACAACTAAGTAATATACTCGACTGAATTGACCAGTTAAATACCTTACTCTTCTGACAAAAAAGGAAGATAAAACGATGCTAGCTAAAAAAATACTAATGTATCTTATGATGTAAACAAAACCGAGAAGTGTAAGATCTTTCTTCATTCGTGAAGTTTGCTCTAGAATTACATATATATTTGCCATATGTAACTCACGCTTGAATGGAAATAAAAGCATAAAGAGCTCATGTAAAAACTGTGGTGAATATTTTCCTAATGATGAAACCAGTGTTAGAAATGTTGGAACAAGAAAAAGTCCTCCCCCTAAAAAGACCCCAATAATAAACTGCCTTCGATTTACTCTCCCTTCATAACTTATGTAAAAATCAAAAAACACTAGATCCCCCAAAGTAAGTTTCTACCTATATTATCGGCAACTTAGTGGTTCACATAAATACATTTTACTTACAAAGTAGTTCACAATGAAATTAACAGATTATATTGCGTAACTAAACTTCTTCAAAAGATAATAGTAATGATTCTAACGATAAAAAAATGAGGGCTACATAGCCCTCATATTGATATTTTGAAAATATAGAAAGTACTAATTCAACCCACTAGCATTCGGATTAAAATATTGGTCCACACTAAAGTCATAAGGACGCACAACTGACATCCCATCAAGTAGGCCAACGATATATCGAGCATATCCCTGTGCTGCATTCCCACCTGAAATATCTGCCATAATATCGGCCAAATCTACCTGTGTGAGAACTTGTGTACCTGCTAGCGTTCCATCAGACTGCATCACTGTTAACATCATTGCACCATCATTAATTAAATAGACAAAGGTTCCTGGTGTCGTCGATCGGTACGCACTATAAGATGTATAGAGATTTATTTGAGTAATAGTTGGATCAGTACTAAATGGATAGATTATATTATCAATTTCTGTAACCACTGAGTCCTTGATTTTTACAAACATATGTTTATCACCATCATCAGTATGATCATACTTAAGATAACTTATTGCCCCGTTGCTATTATCATAATTTATTTGACTCGTTCTAAGTATCTCAACAGGAACAGTCATTTCATGAATTTGGGTCGGTGCCTGTGATGATATCGCTCCAGTCGTTTCATAAATATAGGCCGTATAGTCAGTCGCTGCAGTAGGGTCTACATCAACAACATCAGCAAAGTAGATTTTTCCCCCATCCTCACCTAGAAATTCAGCCGATCTCGTATAAAGCCTAGACTCTGCAACTTGAGTATCTGTATTGATGCAAGTGAGATACTTAGTTATAGAAACAGACAGCTTAAAGCAGAAATAGGAATCATTAGAAACGACCTGATTTTCACTAAAGGTTGCAGAAGTCATTGAAGGCGGAAGAGATGTAACTTCTGAAATAATTTCATCTGCTCCCATTTGATAAATTGTCTGATTTGTTTGTGAAAAGATATAGAGATTATTATTAGCAACGCTAAACCTACGAGGATCAAGCCCAGAAGCTCCAGCAATATAATCATCAACCATTTTCGTTCCACTAACTGTTCCATCTGTAACCCATAACTCAGGTCCATTGACAGCGTCGCCACCTTTAAAATACATCTTGTTATTAAAGAGGACATTTCGTTCCCTGATATTTAAAGTACTATAGTAAGTATTTGAAACAGTTTTTAGCATCTTAGTTCCAGCAACTGTCGTATCAGTCACCCAAAGATCATAAGTTGTGGCAGTAGACTTGATGATAAAAAAGAGCTGATTTCCAACTCGATTGACAAAGATTGGATCAGACTGTGTATCACCAAAACCAGGAATTGTTGCCAGAACATTAAAGTTATTACTCTTATCAATTAGAATGATGTCGTAATTAGGAGAATTAAAACCAGCTACAATCATTCCATTAGAAAATGTGTAGTGATTTCCTACTGAGTCAGTTGCCTGCGTGTCTGGATTAGTCATCTTTGAATAAGCAAAGCTAGCATTAGGAACCTGAACCGTGTCAGCAGCTAGTCCGTAGCTTAGATAAACTTCATTACCAGATCCAGTATCGTTAATCATTAAGAATGAAAAATCTGATGTTGTAATAACCTTTCCAACTCCATCACCTGAAGGGGGAGATACATCATCATCAAAATTAAAATCGACTTGAGAAACACATGAAGTTAAAAGAAGGACAGACAAAATAAAATTTAGATATTTAATAGATACCTCTACAGATGAACATGTTACTTCTTTATCGAACTAAAATAAAAACTCTTGAAGAAAATATAAACTTTTTTCGTTACGACTTTTTCAGGAAACATTATTTATTTCCATCGTTTATGTACTATTAGATGGTTGAGACACAATTCTATACTTTAGCTGAAGAGAGTTATTAACGTTTCTTTTAGGTTGGCAACCGAATCACGCGAGCTACGCTCTTTGATTCTTGAGTCACATACATCAGTGAGTCAAAACTGCCCGTTGGGGCACTTTTGCCACACGATGCTGCAGATGACGCTAACAAAAAACTAACTTGAATAATCACTGAAACTCGTCATAATGAATTCATGGAATTTAGTATCATGGTCTCTTTCTTTGTTGCATTATTATCAGTCGTAAACCCAATTGGGGCACTTCCAATGTTTATGGGGCTTACAAAGAACCTTTCAAAAACTCAGAGAAGAAGCATGGTACGAGTCTGCTCAATTGCAGTATTTGTAACTTTAATTATCTCCCTTTTTCTTGGAAAAAAAATCTTGGGCTTTTTTGGGATTTCAATTGGTGCCTTCACAGTCGGTGGAGGAATTCTGATTTTCTCAATGGCAACTTCCATGATCAATGCCAAGGATGTTGAATCTAAACTGACTCAGGAAGAGATGGATGATGACTCTATTAGAGAGGTTGGAATTGTACCACTCGCTATTCCTCTACTTGCTGGACCTGGAGCTATTTCCACGACAATTATTTACGCACAAAACCTGTCCTCACCAATTGACTGGGCCCTAAGTATTCCAATCATTTTCTTAGCTGTACTTTGTATCTATATCGCTCTTATTAATGCAAATCGTATTAGTGAGAAAGTTGGCCAATTGGGAGTTAATGTCACAACACGAGTTATGGGACTTTTCCTCCTAGCAATGTCAGTAGAGATGATAACAAATGGACTTGCTTCGATCCTACCAATTCTAAAGGCCAAGCTTTAGAGCATAACTCACTGCATACGCCTTTCTTGACCGAAGATTTTATATTCTTTAGAATTAAGCTTCATGTTTATAATTAAGAGCTTACTTACTATATTTATCACACTCTCCCTTGCTCATGCGACTAACCATCAAGCAATTGAAGCGAAGTGGTTATCCCTTTCAAAAGAATTTAACTTAGACCCAAATAAGCACGGCTTCTGCTATATTTATCAAGGTCAAGTTTATGGCAAGAATGCACACTTAAAGGGCCGCCTAGCATCGACAAGTAAACCCATTACCTCACTTATGGCAATCGAAACATTAGGCCCAAATTTTCAATATGAAACAAGAGTCTACTCGAATGGAGACAGCATTCACCTAGAGGGATCAAATGATGGGATGTTTAGTGAAGAGAAAATCTTTTATTTAATTGCAGCACTGAATGCAAATGGAATCACAAAACTCAATACCATTAGCTTTGATGACAACACTCCTATTTTTGCTATCGCCCTAAGGCCATATATGAGTATGAGTGAAGCCTGGTATTCAAAAGAATATAATATTGAGCAACTGCAAGAGTACTTTAACCTGAGTCGTAATAAGAAAATTCAAATAAGACTAAAAGAGTTCTTACAAAAAACGGGAGAAGACAGGCTTAAGGAATTGGGCCTTCCGTTAAAGGCTTCAGCTTATCAGATGAAAGTAAATAAGGTTGTCTTTGCTGAATCAAATCCTCTTAAGGAAATTAAATCAACTTACTTAATTAAGTCTCCAGGCCTGCTTACTTATTTAAAGTTTCAAAACTCTGTCTCACATAATTGGCTATCAGATATTACTTATAAGAGCTATGGTGCACAGAAATACTCTAGCTGGTTCTTACAAAACCTAGTCGAAGAAAAACTTGGAAACGACTACTATCAAAAGAGAATTGGATTTAGTGAAAATGAAGCAAATATAAAGCTATATACGGGCTCAGGACTTGATTCTAAAATTGACGGCAAAAGAGTTGATAACTACGCCACCTGTGCCATTGTCTTAAGTTCATATATCGCGCTTGAAAACAGCTTACACCAGACAGGTAATTCAATTGAACATATTCTTCCTATTGCAGGTGTTGATATTGGAACCCTTTCAAAGAGACTAAATTCACAAAGAAACCTTGGTTCCATTTTTGCGAAAACAGGTACCCTCATGAACACAAAGTCATTAGCAGGTAAAATTTCAACACAACAAGGCCCAGTCTTCTTTGGCCACTTTCATCATGTATTTAAAGCAAATGGCCGAAATCAATATAATGCTAAGATTGTTCAAGACCTTATGACAGAGTTTATGATTGAGGAATTTGGTGGTGCAAAGAAAATAAAGAATTATATGAAACCAAGACCTTTCATCCCACTTGAAGGCACGGTAGAAGAAATCTAAATGAATAAGACAGTAATCCCAATCGTCATCTTACTTATTGGACTTGCCACTTATATTTCTAACGAAAGTACAAAGTCCGATCAAGAAAAGTTTCAAGAACCAACTCCTATTACTGCAATTGAATCTTCAGTTGTAAAAAAGCAAGCGGCATTAAAAAGGCCTTCAAAAATAATCTCTAAAAAAGATGAGGCCAATCATAAGCTCCTAGGAGCAATGGCCGACGAACGTGAAGACTTAATAATTCAAGCTTTAAATAGTGGTGCAAATCCTAATCTCATCTTTAACAACAGACAATTCACCATGGCCATGGACAAGAGCTTAAATTGCAATCCAAACGTTTTAAAAGCTCTAATTAAAGCAGGTGCCGATCTTAAACTAAAAGATACGCATGGAAAAAGCGCAATGGATTATGCAAGAAGAAATGGTAGCGCTGAGTGTATAAAAATCTTAAGTGATGCTGGTGTGAACTAAAAAGAAAATTGGGCCTTGGTTTTTACTTTAAGAAGAAAAGATAGGATTTTAGAACAAGAGAAAAAAACAGATTCCTGTTTTTCAGCATGGCCGGTAGAAGTAATATTGGGACTCTTATTAAAGAACCAAGGCCGTCCAACCATTGATACTATTAATAAAGCAATGAGCGTGCCAAGTTTTCTACTCACCAAAGCAACAGCCTTCCTAATAATATCAACAACTTAATAATGGAGCAAAAAGGTCACTGAGGTCAAAATGAACTCGTTTGGCAAATCGCAGAAAGGGTTCAAAATGCACACCGCGCCGCATCGTTCGTATATCTTGTGAGTACTTATGATAAGAATTTAGATAGAACAGGATTTAATTTTGAAATGATTGTCTCAGCTTCTTGCGAGAATGGAGAAAGAGAGAATCGAATAACGTTAGTAGCGGCCTCATCACTTAGGTCGTAGGCCTTTGCAATACGTGAAGGCTTGATAATACCAGACGCACAAGCTGAGCCACTAGAAGCACAAATTCCGGCCATATCTAATGCCATCATAACAGTGTTGATATTCTTATTATGTACACTGAAGAAAATTGTAGTGGCATTTCTTTTTTTTGCCTTAGCACCAATTAAAGTTATATTTGATCCAAAGTTTTCAACTAACCATTTTTCAATCTCATCTTTTACACCTTGAGTTCTTTCAATATTTGAATGTGAAAGATTGTAGTCGAGTGCAAGATTAATTGTATAAACACTAAAGGCATTCTCAGTTCCTGAGCGCATTGCCTTTTGTTGGCCACCACCACGAATTAATGGAGTCCAACTCGCCTCTTTTGAAACAAGAGTAAAGCCGACACCTTTTAGTGCGCCAAATTTGTGACCAGAGAAAGTATAGTAGTCAAGGCCAAGAGTTAGCTGATCCCAGTCCTTGATCTTTCCAACAACTTGTACACAATCAACATGAACACAAGCGCCAGTTTCTTCTTTGACTTTTAAAACCTCATCAAGATCCCACACGACACCATTCTCATTATTCACATAAGTGAAGTTAATGAGTTTCTCACCTTCACACTTGTTTAAAGCTTGAATGACTTCTTGTGTATCAAAATCACCACTATGTGTTTTTAACACGTGAAAGGTACCACCAAGAAGCTCTACATGCTCTTTCTGATTAACCATGCTCGAGTGATCGACATCAAAGCAGAAGACATGAAAACTACTTTTAGCTTTTAGAGCATTGAAGCAGAAGCCTTTTACAACACTATTAATGGCCTCTGTAGCACCTGAGTGAAAGAAGACATCATACTTAGTCGCATTGAAAGTATCTTGAATCTTTTTAATGGTTTGATTGATTAGAGATTTTGATTTTTTTCCCACCTGGTGAATCGAAGCTGGATTACCAAAGTAGACGGCCCCCTCGCAAAGCCAGTCTTGGACTGGTTTAACTAAGGGGGCCGTAGCATTATAATCTAAGTAGAGATAATTATTGATTAATTTCACCTAAACCTGATCTAATTCCTGAAGCGTACTCGCTAAATGCACTTTCAGTTGAAGTGTTCTGAGTAGCAGCTTCTACAGTTTGAGTAGTTTGCTCATTAGAAGTTTCTTCACCTCTAACTTCTGACTCAACCTCACCTGATTTTCTTACAAGGTCACCTAAAGAAGTTGTCGTTAGGTATTCGCTCATAATGAAACCAAGGTTTTGAAAGTAGTTCTTAGACAGGTGGAATTCAACAGTGCTTGCTTGCTCTGCTTCTGTTCCAAGAATGTCTTTAGCTGGATTGATATTCTCTCCAACACATTCAAGAACGTCTTTAATTGTGATTTCTTCCATTGAACGAGCAAGAACATAACCACCACCTGGTCCTCTTACTGACTTAACAGCTTGGCCATTTCTTAGCTTTCTGAAAAGTTGCTCAAGGTAGTGAAGTGAAATGTTTTGTCTTTCTGAAATTTCCTGAAGTCTTACAGGGTTTCCGTTGCTGTGAGTAGTTAGGTCAAGCATTGCTCTAACTGCGTAGCGTCCTTTCGAAGTGAGTCTCATTGGTCTTCCTCCATAAATCCAAATGTTAAATAAAAAAATAGTTTTAAAACTTTAAGCAATTAAATTGTGTGCTAATTAAGGACTCGCATTCCGTGCTATCCTTTCAAGTGAAAGATTTATTCCGTTAAAATCTTTCTCCTAAATATTATGTCAGCCCACAAGTCTTAAAGTCAACTTGATTTAATCAATTATTATAAAAAAATATTTTTTCTTTACTACAGCTCATAGAACACGACAAAAAGTCAATAATATCTGTATGTTAGAAAAAATTTAGAAGAGGATGACAAGATATGCCAAACAGACTTAATCGGTTATTTCTGCCCACTTGTTAGAAGATGTTAAAAAATAATTTTCTTTAAAAAATAGTTTCGAGAGGCACTCTCTTCATCTTCTTTTTTGTCGTTGGTTTCAATGCTTAATTGAAAATAATTGAAATCATCAGATAGCTCGCGGTAAATATCTCTGATGTAATCCTTACCCCATTCAACAAGAAAGTATTTTTTCTCATCTAAGTACATTGCTAACTCGAGATGGATAATTTCTTCAGCTGAATCAAGACGGTAAAAGTCAGCATGGACAATATCGCCACAGTCGTTGATAAGGGAATATGTTGGAGAACCTGACTTGTCTTCACCCAGGAAGACATTAGTGAATGTCGTCTTACCAGCACCAACAGGGCCATCAAGAATAACAACTGATGGCTCACTTAATGATTCTTTTAACTCGACAATAATATTTGAAATATCACTTTGGTAAACTTTTTTCCAATGCCTAACATCTTGATAGTCAAACAACAGGTGCTCCTTAGAATTAATTGCTTAGATATTTATTTTCCACGATAAAGATCAATACGCAATCAAAGGCAAACCATACCTTACTTAACTGGATGGTTTCTAAATAAATTTAACATATCCTTAGTAACATTTGAGATTCCACTAAATACGGCCTGAGACACAATCCAGTGTCCAATATTGTATTCAGCAAATAAACCTTGCTCTAAAAGAGGTCTAACACTCTCCATTGTTAGGCCATGGCCCGCATGAAATGCAACACCAGAACCTTCAAGAGACTTGAAACAATCGACATAGCTATTTAGGTGTGGATTAAGATCACCTTCTTTAAGAAAGTCGATAGCATAAGCACCAGTATGGATCTCAACAGCATCGGCCTTAAGTTCGATGGCCTTCTTCATCACCTCAGTCGAAGCTTCAACAAAGAGTGAAATCTTTGTTTTTGGAGAATGTTCTCTAAGATATGACATTGTTTGAGAAACTTTGTCATAATTCGCAGAAGATAGATCTAGGCCACCCTCAGTTGTCTTCTCTTCCCTCTTTTCAGGAACAAGACAAATCCAATCAGGTTTAAAGTCTGCTGCAATTTCAACAATCTCTTTAGCACAGCCGATTTCAAGATTGAGTGGTTTCTCAAAACGCTTTGTTACGGCCATAACACTTGTTAAGTCAGTGTCTTGAATATGTCTTCTATCTTCACGTAAGTGAATTGTAATTTGATCAGCACCGGCCATTAAAACATCTTGGGCGGCATTTGCAACACTTGGGTAGCCTTCATCTCTTTGTTGTCTAAGAGTTGCTACGTGGTCAATATTTACACCAAGTCTTGGAATCATTTTATCAGTCATTATGCAATTTCCTTTTTAAGAGCGCTTACAAGACGATCACAAACAGCATTGATTTTGTCTTCACAACGTCCTTCAACCATAACACGTGCTAGAGGCTCAGTTCCTGAGTATCGGAAAATCACGCGTCCTTCTTCACCTAATTCTTCTTCACAGGCCTTAAGCTCTGCTGCAAAAGTAGGCATCTCTTCAACCTTCTTCTTCTGAGAAACAGAAACATTCTTTAAAACTTGTGGGTATAGTTCAACTTCTTGAGATAACTCATTAATCGACTTCTTAAAGAAGTAAGTCGCCTCAATTGACTTAAGGGCCGCTAGAGTTCCATCTCCTGTTGTGGCATGTTCTAGGAAGATAATATGACCAGAAGGTTCTCCACCAAGAAGGGCATTCTCACTTCTCATATATTCCATAATATAGCGATCACCTACTGCTGTACGGTGAAACTTAAGGCCAAGTTTTTTCAAGTAATTTTCAAGGCCAAGGTTTGACATAATTGTCCCAACAACAGTGTCACCTTTTTTAAGCTTACCTTGCTCAAGTAAAAGTTTAGCGAAGATACCAATAAGCTTGTCGCCTTTAATAAGACCACCATCTTTATCGATGACTTGAATACGATCAGCATCTCCATCAAGACAAAATCCCATATCTGCACGAAGCTTTACAACTTCTTGGCTTGCAAGTGTTGGGTGTAAGCTTCCACAATTTAAATTAATATTTTGACCATTAGGATTTACTCCCAGTGGAAATACTTCTGCACCTAGTTCACTCATTACAAGAGGAGCTACTTTATAACTAGCACCATTTGCACAATCAACAACAACACGCATACCTGTTAGGTCGCACTCCTCATCAATTGCAGACTTAACGTGAACAACGTAGCGTCCTTCAACACCTTCAAGTCTCTTTGCGCGTCCAATTTCGGCCCCAACCTTAGGTGGGATCAGCTTAGGATTAAGAACTAGTTCCTCAAGCTCTAATTCAACTTCATCAGGTAGCTTAAACCCATGAGCATCAAATAATTTAATTCCATTATCATCGTAATCATTATGTGAAGCAGAGATCATAACCCCTGCATCTGCACGCATTGAAGTTGTTACAAAAGCAACACCTGGTGTAGGTAGAGGCCCTGTAAAGATCACGCGGCCACCTTGTGAAAGAACACCTGCTGAGAATGCTTGTTCAATCATATAACAACTAAGTCTAGTGTCTTTACCAACGATGATCAGCGGTGTTTTCTTATTTTTATTCTTCTTTTGGAAGTAAAATGTAACGGCACGGCCAAGGGCCGTCGCGATTTCTGGAACCATAGGATAAATATTTGCCTTACCTCTAATTCCGTCTGTTCCAAATAATTTTCTTTCTGTCATTATCTACTCACTTTAATTATTTCTGGGTGTATTTTTAATAAATGAACGTCTTCAGGGAGCTCTGCCCTTAAACGAATATCAGCACTTCTTCCCATATCAGAAGGAATCTCTGCATAGACCTTAACTTCACTCGCCTTTATATCATCTCGGCCTGTCGTTAGTACATCTAAAGAGACTTTTCTAATTCGAGAGCGAAACTTTATATTTGGCGCAATAAATAAGATTGGGATATTCTTTAAGGTTAAATTAGCCTTTTGCGGTCTAATATCATACTTGAAGTTAAGTGTATCACTTTCACCGTAGCGAAGAAACTCAGGAAGATCTTCAAGCTGAATTGGAACCTCTCCTTGACCAGATAATTCTGATAGGTCAATAAGACGAGTCTTAACCTGCCCAACAGTTCTCATGATGTCACGGGCCCCCTCAATTTTAATCTTAGAGCGATTAATTGAAGAAGAAATAAGCTTGAGTTCCTTTGGAAGGTTATTCATATAATTGACCTTAATCGGAACATTTTTATAAATTAACTTATCTAACTTAATCGTTAAGTGCTTTGGCTTAATATCCACGACCTCAACACCAAATGGAACAATTAGGTCAGTCTCACTAATTGAGTACTTCACTTGTTTTGTCGAGCGATTAACTTTCATCTTCTTTAAGTCAACTTGTAGTTTTAAGTGATCATCACCATGAAAGTCTTTTAGGAATGCACGGGCCCCTTTTAAAGTCACGTGAATCTCTTTTGCCGAAACCGAGGTAACATCCATGCTTGTCGCAGGAAGAACATCTAGGTTGTATATTCTCTCCGTTGTAATTGGCTCAGAGTTTACAACATAGAACCATAAGAAGATGGCCAAGATAATACTTAGTAGAGTTAGTAGTTGATTTTGAATTAATTCAAATAAGTTATTATTTTTAATTTTCTTTAACATCTTATGCCTGCCCTACGATTTGAGATTGTAGATCAAGTCTCTTTCCTGCCCACGCCTTCTTAAGCATCATGCGCAGCTCATTTTCATTGTGAGAATAGAAGAATTGGCCATTGATACATAATTTAATCTTACCAGTCTCTTCACTAACGATGATAACGATAGCGTCAGATACTTCAGAAACTCCAAGGGCAGCACGGTGGCGCGTCCCAAAGTGGCGGTCAATTTCAATATTCTTAGAAAGTGGCAAGAAACAACCGGCAGCTAAGATCTTTCCATCTCTCAAAATAATTGCGCCATCGTGAAGTGGTGAGATTGTTTGAAAGATCGAGTAGATAAGATCGGAGTGAATGGTCGCATCGATAATTGTTCCAGTATCAATATAATTTTGTAGGCCATTTTTTCTTTCAATTACAATAAGTGCACCCGTTCTCTCTTTTGAAAGGGCCGTTACACTCTTTATGACTTCTTCGATGTCATAATTTACTGGAGAACGATCAAAGAAGTTAAACATCTTTTTTCCGGTCCCAACAGTTGCAAGAGCAGCTCTTAGCTGATCTTGAAAGATAACGATGAAGATAATGAAGATATAATCAAAGAAGTGCTCAAGAATCCAATTTACCGTATAGAGATTATACTTAATCCCCAGTGTATAAAGAACAGCGAGAAAAACCATACCAAGTAGAACTTGAATGGCCCTCGTCCCTTTTACGATCTTAAGAACCTGATAGATCATAAGAGCGACAATGCCCATGTCGAAAAAATCTTTAATGCTTAATTGCTTTAGTAGCGTTGAAAATAATGTCATAATATATAAGTTGCTAAATATTTAAAATGTTTGGAGTTTAATGATGCCTATAAAAACGCAGATAGTAAACACATCAGGTGAAGGCTTTTACGACATAACTGGAGAGATCCGACAATGCCTTAGAGATCTGGACCCAAAGAGCACTGATGGTATCCTAGTGTGTCAAATTCAACACACCAGTGCCGCGTTGTGCATCAATGAAGCGTTTGATCCTAGTGCCAAGCTCGATATGGAGAACTTCCTAAAGCATCTGGCCCCAAGAAACCTCTCTTTCATTACTCACACAGCAGAAGGAGCTGATGACTCTCCCTCTCATATGAAGTCTATACTGATGCAAACATCGCTTACATTAATCGTTGAAAATGGTGAACTTGAGATCGGCCGCTGGTCAGGAATTTATCTTTGTGAGTTTCGAGATGCGCCTCATACGAGGAAAGTGAAAGTGAAATTTATGCAGGGATAATACAAGGGCCTCAAAAATGAGGCCCAAGCACTATATAGTTTTGTTTGTGTTTTATTAAATCAAATAGTTTAATGAATTATTTTGTTGATTCGTAGATTGCTTTGAATCCGTCGAAATCTCTTGCAGCGATTTCAGCAAGCATCTTTCTGTTGATTTCAACATTGTTCTTCTTAAGCTGTCCCATGAACTTTGAATAAGAAGTACCAAGAAGCTTAGCAGCTGCAGAAATACGTACGATCCAAAGTCTTCTCATATCTCTTTTAAGAAGTCTTCTACCGATGTATCTGTAGTGTAATGCTCTTTTTACTGTTTCAGAAGCGTGATAGTATTTAGTTCTTCTTGAAAAGTGAAACCCTTTCGCTAATTTAAGAACCTTATTTCTTCTCGCTCTTGCTTTAAAACCTCTTCTAACTCTAGACATAATTTACTCCATTTTTTTGACGTTTGGGGACCAAGTGAATGGTTCTTTCGTTCTTTCCCAAAAATCAGGTTAAAAAAACAATTTTGTCGATTTAAAGTTTCGACCAACTCAATCTTTTTTTTGAATCGCTTGCGCTTAGAAAATTAAGCGTAAGGTAGACATCTCTTTACACGAGCAACATCTGAAGCGTGAACGTAGTCAGTTTTACCTGCTCTTTTCTTCGCATCAGTTGGCTTCTTTTCAAGAATGTGTCTTAGGTTAGCTCTTTTTCTTTTGAACTTTCCGTTACCTACTGGCTTAAATCTTTTAGCAACAGCTCTTCTAGTCTTCATTTTTGGCATTTTATACTCCTTGAATTTTACTCACCTTAAGGCAAGTCGAGAATTCAACAAAATACAACAAAACTATAAGTGCATATTTGTATCAGGTTTACTCACTTAATGCAAAGAATAATCGATAAATTGAAAAAAAATATCAAGGACTTAGGAAGGGAGAAAGACGAGTACCCGACGCAAAATCGGGCACTTACAAGTACTAATTACTTAGCTTTCTTAACAGGGGCAACAATTGTGATAATACGATTCCCCATCATTTTGATTGGAGACTCGATTGCTGCACCAGCTTCTTCGCAAACACCATTTAAGATTGTTTCGAATTTCTCTTTCCCCATATCTTTATAGGCCATTTCACGACCTCTAAATTGCATAACGAATTTTACCTTGTCTCCACCCTCTAGGAACTTATGCGCTCTCTTAAGTTTCGTTTCAAGATCGTGTGCTTCAATATTTGGACGTAATTGAATTTCTTTTAGCTGAACTTTGGCCTGCTTCTTCTTAGCTTCAGCAGCCTTCTTTTGAAGAGCATACTTATACTTCCCGTAGTCCATTAGCTTTACAACTGGTGGTTTAGCTGTTGGAGCAATCTCGATTAGGTCAACTCCAAGTTCATCCGCAATTTCGCGCGCTCTATCAATTGATACAACTCCATATTGCTCATCATCACTCATTAGTCGACATTCTGAAATTCTAATTTGCTCGTTAATTCTCGGGCCTCTTTCTTTTCTTGCCCTTCCACCTCTAAAATTGTTGCTAATAAATCACCTCCGGAAATAAACCAATTATTAGCGAATCAGTTATTTTCAATAATTACAATTCTAATGGCTGGCCACTAGGATTGCAAACATAACAAAAAATATACCCACAGTATACATTATTGAATGAGATATTTCTCATAAAATGACAGATATTGCCCGCCATGAGACGTAATTCTTATAAAATACTCCTCAGATAAGCAAAGGTCAGTATATATATTCTTAATTCTCGTATAGTCTTTTAGTTTTTCAACTCCAAATTCACAACTCTCAAGCTCTCCTGCGTGAAGATCAAAGCTCTCAAGGTGCTTATTTTGAAGATTTCCAATCATTGGAACGCCAACTCTATAATTTTCAAGATTTTCATCGGCAAAAACAAAGAGCTCATCACTTTTAAAATGAATAAGCTGCCCATGAACAATCTCAGACATAAGTCTTGCAGCATTTGCAAAGAGTTTTGAAAAGTCCTCTTCCCAAGGCCCTACGGCCAATCTGATATTACCAATTTGGCGTTTAACTAACTTTGTTTCCATCATCTAATCCTTATGTCCTTCATCATCTGGCTCCATATGAATCAAGATATCAACATCGCGACAATAATCTTTTAACATCACTCTTAAACGGTCTTCAACAGTGTGTGCTATATCATGGGCCTCTCCAAGGGAGAGGTCAGGCTCAAGAAGCAGGTGAAAATCTATTTGCATCCAAGTAGAGTTTCCACGAGCACGAAAGTTATGAATGTCACGAACATACTTTATATCTTCTAGAGAGGAAATATACTTATCTTTCAAGATAGGGGCCACATCTAAAAGGTCGTTTAAATTCTCAAGAGTAATCTGAATACCCAGATAGATCAAATAAAGAATAATTAAACCACCAACAATATAATCGATTAAGTAAACTTCAAAGTAAGCAGCAACAATTGAGATCAGAACACCAAAGCTAATAATCATATCACCAAAAGTGTGATTGCTATCTGCTGTTAAGATTTGAGAGTTTAGCTCGCGCCCTTTGCGTCCCTCATATGAAGAGACCCAAAAGCTCATAACCATTGAAATAATAATAGAAAGAACGGGTATTGGACCAAATAGGCCATACTTTGTCTGCATTCCCATAATGAGGTCATGATAATCAAGACCTAGCTTGATTGCCGAACCAAAGAGCATAAAAGCAATAATAAGGGCACCAAGGTTTTCAAATTTATGATGACCGTAATTATGCCTGCGATCACGTGGTTTTGAAGCAAGTGCGATTGTCACAATACCAAGTAGGTTTGATGTTCCATCAAAGACAGATTCAATCCCGGATGAACGAAGTGAGATGAAATTAAATTCGATACCTGCAAAAATCTTAATAAGAGCAACAGTTAAATTTAAAAAGAAAGTAATAATTAAAACTTTCTTGATTTCTTTTTCTCTCTTAGATAACTCTAAATGCAAAAGATCTCCTATTTAGACAACTTTGAAGTTTAACTTCAGTTGATCTTTCAATGTTTTCTCAGTCGATTGGATAAACTCATCAAGCTTTGCTCTATTTGCAATGACATACGAATTGTCCTCGTAACCAAGAACTCCAATTTGTTCAAAGTAAGTAAGGGCCGTCTTCATAAGCTCGACATTCTGACTTTCAGCAAAACGGATAATACGTTGGCTAAGGATTTCAGCTTTAAAAACGTCAACAAAGCGCTTCATATAGTCAGCGGCCTTAAAATGATCAACCCCGTCCTTTTGAAAGCTCTCAAGAGTAAGCGCTGAAACAAAGTAGGCTTCATTAATATATGTTAGACTTCGAGCAAAAAGGCTTAGCTTTGAAGCGACCTCGTATAAGTCTTTATTTGTAAACTCGATTGCATCTTGTAGATTTGTTATCTCTCTTCCAACAGCATTGCTTAGAATACGAAGCGTCTTAGCATAGTACTCTTTTACAGTTGGTAGGTAGAATTCCATCTTAAGCATATCTCTTTGCTTTACAAAGAATGCCTTGAGGTCATCGACATTATCAATCTCACCACTAAAGACATTGAACCAAGCTAGTGAAATTGTCCAAGGAATGATGAAGTGGTGAACAATAGTATTCTTAAAGAATAAAAGCTCGCCGCGACAGTTTTTCTTAATTGCATAAAAAAGTGACGTCCCTTCACTTTGGCCAATGACATCAACTTTGTTATTTCCAATTAGAATATCCATAGCTCGTCCTATGGAATCCTCTAATTTACTGGCCTTAAGCCCTTCGGTAAAAGGAATATCATATTGCTGGCAATACTCTAAAATCGCCTGTGCTTTTAAAATAATATCATTCCACTTCAGTGCACCACTAGGCTCATCTAATAGAATTAAAACTAAGAGATTAGTTGGCGTAATCACCATTTCATCCCCAACACTTCTAAAGCATTTAAAAGCAAGCTCTCTTACATTAAGCTTATTCTGTTCTGGGTCATCAAGCTTATGGGCATATTGTGGTTTACCGAGAGAGATATGAATCTTCCCAAATTGATAGGCCATAAGTTTAAAGAGGCCAAACAGTTGTCCCGTTGACTCTTTCACTTTCTTTCCACCCATCATCTCTTTTGCGAGGGCCTTCTGTTCAGGAACATATTCATGAGCAATACTAACTGGAACAAAAGCAAGTCCCCTTTCCTTTGCATCTGGAAGATGAGAATGAGCCTCAAGTAACATTTGATAAAGGCCATACTTTGGCGGTCTAAGTTTTCCAGACCTCGTCCTTCCACCTTCGAAGAAGAACTCGATTGGTTCCTTGCGCTTTAAAAGAGCAAAGAGATATGCTTCCATCGTAAATTTATAGAGAATATCATTTTGAAAGCTTCTACGAATAAAGAAGCAACCTGACTTTCTAAAAATCTTACCAATTGGAAAAATATTTAAGTTATCACCACCAGCAACGTAGAGCATGCGCTTATATTGCTTAAAGAATTTATAATTAATTGCAATATAGTCAGCATGAGACTGATGGTTTGGAACAAGAACTACACTTGCCTCTTCTAAAAGTGCATTGAGGTCTGTTTCATTTTCATTGAAGCTTACTCCATCGTATAGACGAGGAAGAGTAGCATCAAAGAACTTTGCCATCGACTTTAGATATGATGGAGAATAGTCTGCCTTCATTTCATTGAAGTTGGCGACAACCTTCTTTTTCGTTAGAGCTGGATTATCACTTTCTTCAATTCTTTTTATAAGTTTTGGATAACTTAATAAGTCGTCAAGAACACTGTTTCCCATATTCTAAGGCCTTTCTTATCTTTTTCCGTGTGGCTTACTTTCGGCCATTCCCGATGAAGACATTTCCATAAATAGTGCTGCTTCACTCATATTTACAAGTTTATCAACACCAAGATAAGTCATTCCAGAACGGATACCACCTGTTAATTCATTGATGATTCCTTCGGCAGGTCCCTTACATGGAATCATTGTATCAACACCTTCTGCGGCCATACCTTTTGGAAGCTCTCCACGCCATGAAACTTGCGCGGCCTTCGATGCCATCCCACGATACTCTTTCATTCCGCCTTTAACTTCACCTGGAGTTTCAAGTGCTCCTGATAAGAGAGAGCCTGCCATACAAGAGCTAGCACCAGCACTAAGTGCTTTCACCATATCACCAGAGTTCTTTAGGCCACCGTCAGCGATAACTGGGATTCCGGCCTTCTGTGCTTCAGCAACACACATTGCAATGGCCGTTAACTGAGGAACACCGTGTCCAGTGATAATTCTTGTTGTGCACATACTTCCAGGTCCAATTCCAACCTTAACAGCATCTGCACCTTTATCAATCATGCGCTTAACTCCATCAGGAGTTGCAACATTTCCTGCGATCACATCGATTTGCGGATAATTCTTTTTAATATACTCAAGAACCTCCATCATCATGATTGAGTCACCATGTGCGATATCAACAGTAAGAATTTCAACCCCAAGGGCCGCAAGAAGATCTGCTCTTTTCTTACCTTCTTCCTTAACACCAACAGATGCTGCAATTGGAAGGTTGATTGAATGTTCTTTAAAATAATTTTGGATTGCTTTAACGTCTTCAACTTGCTGCTCAGGAGACATAAAACGGTGAAGGATACCAACACCACCTAAGCGTCCCATCTCCATTGCCATTTCAGGTCCTGTAACCGTGTCCATATTGGCAGCAATAATTGGGATATCAATTGAATGATTCTTAGTGATCTTTGTCTTAAGATCAGTGTGTCTACGAGAAGAAATTTCTGAATATCTCGGAACTAATAAAACATCGTCAAAAGTTAGACCTTTTCCACGAGTAAGAATACCATTTGCTTTGAATGTTAAATCCATCAATCTCCCCTAAATCTAGAAACTTGTGTGCGTTATAACGACGAAATAATAACATTGTCGAAATAACACGCACAAGGTAATTTTTAGAGTTTATCTTCAGGATCTAGTGGATCTACTTGAAGGTATACAGACGAAATCGCGATGAAATGAATGCGATAAAATCTTCGTCCTGTGTCATACTTCCAAACACAGCAGAGTATGCCGAGCCTAAATCAAATCGTTGTGTAATTTGGCCACGAGAATCAATATAGTAAACAGTCTTGCCAACAGTTGTTACAACTAACCCATCCTTCCAAACGGCCAGTGAAGAAACTGCGAGTTCATCGACTTTAATTCGCTTTACTTCATTAAAAGACGAATCAATATAGATAACTTCACCATTTACGCTACCAAATGCAGCAAGCTTACCACCGTCAACGAGAACGCCTTTACGGTTTGATTGAAAAGCAAGTTTCTTATAAAGAACACCCGACTTTAGATCAATAACTTCCATTTTATCATCAACTGAACCAACAACTAGTTTAGAATTAAAAATTGTTGGTCTCATATCAACGTCAACAAACTTCTGACCAGCGCTCATGCGTCTTTCCCACAGAACTTGCCCTTCTTCTAGAGAGAAGCAAATAAAGTAGCCATCAGCAAAGCCAGCATAGACTTTATTACCAGAGATTAAAGCAGTAGATGTTCGTTGAACTGTTGAGTAATAAGGAACAGATCTCTTATATGACCAAATGACTCTTCCAGTATAGGCGTCGATATTAAAGAGCTTATGATTTCTTGTATGAACAAAAAGTCTACCATTGTGAACAACAGGAGTTGAATCAACACCAGCATCTAAATCAAACTCATATGCTAGCTCACCCTTATTAAAGTCGTAAGCATAGACACGACCAGTATTGTCTCCGAAGATCAATAGGTTTTCGTAAACAATTGGAGCACTTGTCATCTGACCTTTAATATTTAAAGTCCATAGAAGTCTGCCAGTTTCAACATTGTAAGCATTAAAGTGACCACGGCCATCAGCTGCAAATAATTGGCCATCGTGAATTAAAGGCGAGGCCAGAGAAATAGGAAGATTTCCACTCTCGTAACTTGGCTCTAAATTCTTTGCCCAAGCTAGTGTAAGAGGTTTCTTCTCTAACTTATCTGCTGATAACTTAGTCGTCACACTGTTTAGTGTTGAACAAGAAGTAAGAAGAATGGCCACAGTCGTGGCCGTTAGAATTTTTATCATAAAATTACTTAATTTTTGCTAAATAGCTCTTCGCTAGTGATTTGTAGACATTTTGAGTTGTAAGAGTCAGAACCTTATCAAAGTGAGCTTTCGCCTTTGCCATGTCATTCTTTAAGAAATACATACGCCCTAGATCAAGTTCGACACGACCCATTGTCAGATTATTTTCATTATTCTTAAGCTCTGTTAAAGATGCAATTGCACCATCAATATCATTAAGATCTTCTTGAACTACGGCCTTTCTTAAATTAACAAAGTATGACTGTAGAGAAGTTCCTGGCTGCATCTTTGTAAGAATATCTAGTGCAATTTTGTTCTCACCTTTATTAGTAAGGTAATCAACTGCAAGTAGGCTTGTTGCAAATGAAGCTGAAGTACTTGCATAGTCATTTAAAAGAAGTCCTAGCTCTGCACTCATTGCCGCAGCATCTAGTCCACCTTCTTGATATTTCTTTAAAGACCCTTGCTCAAATTGATAGAAAGCAGTTGCTGCCTTTTCATTAGTTTGTGCTTTTGTGTAAGAAAAGATTCCGTACCCACCAATGGCAGCTACAATTAAGAGAATCAGTCCTAGAAATAAAGCTTTGTTTTGAGCGATAAACGCTCCAAGCTCTGTTGAATTTAATTCAGAATTTAGGCCTTCATTTGGCGCTACCTGTGTTGTCATCCATTACCCTCTGGTTAAAAATTTTTATCATTTTAATAAAGAAGATTGAAAGTTGTCAAAAATACATGAGTATTGTTAAAATATATTTACTCATAATTAGGAAAAAGGAAAATTACGCACCATGAAAAGGATTTCACTAGTAATAGCAGCTTTTATTATCTCTTTTAACACTCTAGCACTGGAACGTGTTGGACGCTTGGGAATTGGCTTCTCAAATACTGTTAATGATAATATTCCATCACTTTCAATTAAAGTTCAACGCAGCACAACGTTTGCTTATGGTGCAATTTTTGGCGTAAACACTTCTGAAAACGGTGGTTGGCACGGTGGAGTTCGTCTCTATCGCAATATCTTTGATGAACCATACCTAACTTTCTATGCGGTAGGGGCCGCAGTTTTACTAAATAATAAAAACCCTGGCCAAGACTCAGACTCAGGCTTTCAGGGGGATCTAGGATTTGGAACCGAGTTCTCATTTCAAGGTGTAGACAGTATTGGCTTCAGTACTGAATTCGGTATTCGTTTTGAAAATATTGATGAATTTGAAGTGACGACAATGGGTGAACACTTTATTACTGCTGGTTTCCACTTCTATTTATAAGACTAGATTAAATTACGGACAAATTAATGTTTAAAAATAAAATTATACTCTTCATTACATTACTATGCCTTCAAGGACTTTCACTGGCCCAGGAAGGAATGGTCGGTGCAGATGATGACCTCAATATCGGTGGCGATATCTTTTCAGACTTCAACGAAGATCTTGAAGAGTCGCAAATCTATGAAGATGAGCGCTATTATAAGTATGGACGCTTCTTCTCATTTTCAATGGCCATCGGCTACACGACTTGGTCAGGAAATCGTGGAATGTTATATGAAGACCTACCGCCTACTTTTGGCCTAACAATTCAATACTTTTCAGATTTTCAATCAGCTTGGAATATTGGGTTTGCCTATTCTAAACACAACATCACACTAACTTATCCAACTCAAGGAATTCAGCAGTTTCCAACTTCAGTTGATATCTCGATGCTTAGATTCTACTTTGGATATCGTTACTATATCGATACCTCAAACCTTGGAACGGCCATCACATACTCAAACCCTTATTTAACAGCAAGATTTGAGTATTGGTATGAACAAGAAAAGATCGCAAACCAAGATGGTGAAGTAGAAGACTCTTATGGAGGCGTTGGGATTGCGCTTGGTGGTGGACTTGAGTTCCCTATTAAAATAAAAGAATCATACGTAAATGTTGAGGCACTGGTTCACTCAGTTGCCCTGCAAGATGTACGTACTATTAAATATGCTCCTGCTACAAAGGGTGGCCCAGGGGTGAGTGACCTGAGTGGTTTTGCATTCACTCTTATGGTTGGGTATGTTTGGAATTGGTAACGCATCCGCTGCAAAATGATTAATAATCATTTTGAGCGGTGCGTGCGCAGTTGCCTGCAATGACGTAGTATCATTAATCTCAACGAGCTTTAGCGAGTTGATGATTGCAAAGCGCAAGAGAACTGCGAGAACGTTCCTATTGCTCCAGAGGCAACAAAATCGACATAAACGTCGATTTGTTGGATAAGCTTATGAGCTAAAGAGTGGGGAGCTAACACCGCATCATATCTTGCTTACGCAAGATGCTGCGGTTGTTTTGAGCGGTGCGTGCGCAGTTGCCTGCAATGACGTAGTATCATTAATCTCAACGAGCTTTAGAGAGTTGATGATTGCAAAGCGCAAACTTAATATGCACCATTAAAAGCGGTGCGAACCAAAGTAAAACACAAAAAGAAATAAATAACACAACAAGGATAGTTAAATGAACAGATTAAACTCAGACTTAGGTTGGCTAGTACTAAGAGTTTCAACAGCACTAATGATGCTATTAGCTCACGGATGGGGAAAGCTTGCTAACTTCACAACTCTATTAACAAAATTCCCGGACCCAATTGGCCTAGGAATTCCATTTTCATTAACAGCAACAGTTTTTGCAGAAGTATTTTGTCAGGCCTTCATTATCGTTGGTTTTAAAACTCGTTGGTTTGCAGCGATCTCTGCAGTAACAATGCTAGTTGCAGCATTTGTTATTCACGGAAATGATCCATTTGCTTCTAAAGAAAAGGCCCTACTTTATGCCGTAGCATATATTGCAATTTTCTTTTCTAACGGTGGAAAGTACTCAGTTAAAGCATAATACTTCTAATATAGGGGAAGAGGTCACTGGCCACACTTCCCCTAACACCTTCTTCATTTTCATATAACAAATCAGCGGCCCGTCCATGCACCCAAACCCCAAGACAAGCGGCTTCTTCTAAACTTAATCCTTGCGCCAAAAAACTTCCAATAATGCCAGCAAGAATATCTCCTGTACCGGCCATTGCAAGGACTGGGTTACCAGTTTTATTCTCATAAACGACATTCTGCGAAGCCACTAAAGTCTCATGGCCCTTGAGAACACAAGTGCTTGAAAATTTCATAATTTTCTTTACCGATGATAGGCGATGTTTTGAAACTTCTTCTCGCGGGACATTAAGAAGTCTTGCCGCCTCACCTTCATGTGGCGTGATAACAGTATTTACTAATTTCATTGTACTCTGGGCCTGTGATAAGAACCAGAGGGCGTCGGCGTCCACGACTTTCTTATGAGTGAGATGACAAAAGTGATCCCATATGAATTTGGCCCATTCATCTCGGCCAAGGCCAGGGCCAAGGACAACACTTGTAGCCTTCTCTAAAATGGCGTTAGCGTGAGCAAGGCCTCTTTCATTAGCATCAATTCCTCGAACCATAAGCTCTGGACGTCCAGCGAGAATACCAGACACACTTGCCTTCCTAGTGAGTACACTTACCATTCCCGCTCCTGATCTAAGAGCACCTTCTGCAGCAAGCCTTGCAGCACCGGCATATCCTAAATTGCCACCAATAACTACAACATGACCAAAGCTATACTTATTGGCATCCTTATCCATTACAGGAAGTTTTCTTAAAAGAGAAAAAGGAAAGTCATTACTCATACCTTCACATATCGGAAAGTATCGATAAGGTACACGCCATCTTTTTGAAATTAAGAAATATTAAGACAAATTAAGAGAATTCTTTTTGAAAGTTTTAACAAAAAGGCCCTTTACTAAGGGCCCTATTATTTATTTTGAAACTTTCTTCATGCGGTTTTGTAGATCCGTTCCTGTTCTGAAAATCAGGTGGATTGGAGTGTTATCCAGAGGGAATGCACCACGAAGGCCATTCTTTAGATAACGACGGTAGTTTTCAGGGATCCCCTTAGACTTATTCGTATAGAATAAGAATGTTGGTGGATCGGCCTTAATTTGAGATGCGTACTTAACACGGAATCTCTTACCACGTGAACCTTTTAGAATAATTGGGTGTCTCTCAATTAGTTCGAATACGAAGCGGTTTAGTGCACCCGTTGCAATTGACTGTCTTCTAATAAAGATTGTCTTTGCAAGAATCTTTTTAAGGCGCTTAAGTCCTCTCTTATGCTTAGCTGAGATTGGAATAATATCGCAGTAGTTAAGCCAAGGCATTTTATCGCGAATATTTAAAAGCCACTCTTTACGAGCATCTTGATCCTTAAAAGTATCCCCCATGAGATCTACTTTATTAAGACATACGATAACTGAAGCACCTTTTTCAATAGCAATATCAAGAAGGCGCTTATCTTGGTGAGAAACACCTTTTACAGCATCAATCATATAAATACACACATCACTATCTGCAATACTTCTTAGAGAGCGATACACTGATTGTGACTCAACAAAGTCATCAATTTTTTTCTGCTTTCTGATACCTGCAGTGTCGACAATGTGGATTGAGCGCCAGTGGCTTCCCTCGTCTTCGGTTAGCGTTTCGGCTTCGCCTTCATTTGTTTCTTCTTCAGAGTTGGCCTCAGTGCTTTCTTCACCAAAGACTTGAGCTTCCATACGAGTTGCAGATGTTTCATCTAGCTCTTCGTCTTGTTCAAGCATTGCATCTTCAAGACCTTCTAACTCGTATTCGTCTAATTCAGTCTCAATTTCTTCTTCAAGATCATAAGATGAAATTAGCTCGTTATATAGATCAGGGTTATTCTTTTTGAAGTCTTCATATTGAGAACGGAGAAGATTATCATTCTTAAAGAAGGCCTTGGCCTCATCTAACTTTTTAGCATCATCTCCAAGGAAAAGATCGAAGTAGCCATCAATTGGGTCGACAGTTGTTCCCGCAATATCAGAAACAAGGGCGCGCTCACTTCCAAGAAGCTGATTTAGAAGAGTTGACTTACCAGCGTTTGGCGCACCAATAAGAGCAAGTTTGGCAACAACGTTTTCACGTGGAGTAACACCACGTTGAAGTGCTGAGATATTCATCACATCATTTGATTCTGAAAATGCCATCATCTCACGGTGAATATTTTCGCGAAGATTTTCCATACCAAGGCCATGGGCTGCAGAAGTCACAAACATTTCGTCATTATTTACACCAAGTTCATAGAATGCATACTCATCACCATCTTGAGCACTTGAATCAAATTTATTAACGATAAGCCACATTTTCTTCTTTTGCTTTCTAATGAAGTTAGCAATTGTCTTATCAAATGGCAGAACACCTTCTCTTACATCAACAACAAAGAGAACAAGGTCTGACTCTTCAATCGCCTGATGAGCGTGGTCCGTCATGATATTGAAGAATTTATTTGCATTAATTTCTTGGTCATTCTTTCCTTGCTCATCAATTTGAGTTGGATAGAAACCACCAGTATCAACAAGAATTGCATCTAGTGGGCGATCCTCATCTGCATCACTGAAAGTTGTAATTCCATAGTGACGATCACGAGTAACACCTGGCATATCATGTGTAATGGCCTTAAATTGTTTCTTCATTAATCGGTTGAATACGGAACTCTTACCAACATTCGGTCGTCCAATTAATGAAATGATCATTGATCGTTTTTGCATATTAAAGTCCTATTTTTATAAAAATTAAATTATCTTTTTTTCCAAACACGTGCAGAGTTTGTTGCTCTTGGAAGGCCAAGCTCTTCTAGAACAAAGTTATTCTTAAACCATTTCGGAGAAACTTTTACGTGTAGGTTTAAGTGAACTGTCCCATCAGTCATCGCTGCAATTTTCTTACGAGCACGCATACCAATTTCTTTAATCATTGTTCCTTTTGATCCAACAACGATTGCACGTTGAGATGGGCGGTTAACAAGGATTGATGCTGAAATGTGCGCAGCAAATGCACCTGTCTTATCTTTAAAATCTTTATACTCATCAATAACAACGGCCATTTCATATGGAAGCTCATCTTTTAATAATTCAAAAGCTTGCTCACGGATATATTCTGTTGCAAAGAATCGTTGAGACTTATTAGAGATTGCACCATCTAGGTAGTAGTGAGAACCTGGCTTCGCTTCATCACAAAGAGCTGCCGTTAGTAGGTGAACATTATCTCCGGCCTTAGTTGAGATACAGAAGAATTTCTCAATTGATGGGATAACTTCTTTAGCTTGCTCAAATACTTTATCAAGAGGAAGTGCTTCAGCATTTTCAACACGGTCAGACTTAGTAAAGACAAGCCATGTTTTAGATAGCTCTTTTCCACCAATATACTCTTTAAAGTCCTTGATTTGTCCAAGGATATCTTTTGTTAGATCAATAAGAAGAAGGTTTACATCAACACCATCAACACCTTCAACTGCTTGTTGATTAATTCTTTTGTTAAGTTCCTGACTTGCCTTGTGTAGACCTGGAGTGTCTACAAGAACAACTTCAGTATGATCAACAGTAAATACTGCGTGAAACTTATTACGAGTTGTCTGTGGCTTACTCGTTACAATTGAAAGATCCATACCAAGTAGGTAGTTTACAAGTGAACTCTTTCCTACGTTTGGAGCACCAACGATAGCGGCCATAAGTGATTTGTTGTCTGGGTGTTGATTTTCTAATAACATAACTTCTCCGTAAAATTAAAGTCGATCTAATAAATTATTTTTTAAGCATTTCTTTGCAATTTCTTTTGTTCCATTCTTCTTACTGTGAGACATAAGTTCACAGATA
This sequence comes from Halobacteriovorax sp. RZ-2, assembly GCF_043196685.1. Classification (NCBI taxonomy): domain Bacteria; kingdom Pseudomonadati; phylum Bdellovibrionota; class Bacteriovoracia; order Bacteriovoracales; family Halobacteriovoraceae; genus Halobacteriovorax; species Halobacteriovorax sp. RZ-2. Next base: position 123,938 of record NZ_JBEBMR010000003.1, on the reverse strand, counting down.
TATTGCTCATTTACATAAAGCTCAATTTTAAATTCTTGTCCGATCTTTGTGGCGCGATACTCTGGAAGACTCTTAAATCGTGCAAGTGTTTCCTCTTGTAATTTTGTTTTTGGATCGAAGTCTACTAGCTTCTTTTCGCAAAAGAACTTCTCTCCACTTTCCTTCTCGTACATGGCCAGCACTGTATTAAGGTATTGGTCAGCGCGGTCGACTCCTTGATCAATCGCAATTGCACCAAGAAGAGATTCAAATAGGTCACAAAGAATTCCGCTATTAACTTCTTCTTCTAACTCTCCTTTTCCAACGATTAGAAAAGAAGATAGTCCTAAGAAATTAGATAGGCCGCTAAGACTTTCCTCATTAACAAGAGCACTACGAAGCTTTGAAAGTTGCCCCTCATTCATCTCATCAAAATTAAGAAAGAGGTTCTTAGTCACAAATGCACCAAGTACAGAGTCACCGTAGAATTCAAGTCTTTCATAGCTTTTTACTTTTACCTTGGCCTCATGAGCATATGAGCTATGAGTAAAGGCACGCATAAGAAGTGCGCTATCTTTAAAATTTAAATTGAAAGTAGCTAAAAGCTTCTCTTCAATATTTGAATATTTAAGGAATGTATCAATTAAGAATTTGTGATTTTGCTCTAATGCACCACTAGCAGTTGTGTCACCAGATTGCTTAAAATTTGCAATCGTGTGCACATAAAATGCATGGGCAAATGGATTACTCTTCCCTTTCGGGCCGAGTGAGGTCGTCTCGAGCATAAATCACCTAATATTGAATTGTTAAGGCCATTTATAATGCTTTATCCCACCAATTGCAAGCTTAAGCTTCTTCTTGTGAAATAATAACAGGTTCGTTAATATATTCAGTAATATACGTAGTTTAAGGATGGATATGGAAATCGCAACTGCCAATAAAAATAAATTAGAAAAATGGCAAAAGGCCTTCTTCAAGAAGATTGAGGCCAAGGGCCGAAGCCTAAATACAATAAAAAACTATCGAACAGATCTCGCCTGTTTTAACCAATATGTTACAGAGAGTGTTAAGCAGACAAGTATTGAACACTACTCAATCCCAGAAATCCTTGAGTATGGAAAATACCTTGAGGCAAAGTATAGCTCTGACAACTCTCGTCGCCGCCGTGTTCAGGCCTTAAGAATTTTCTTTGACCATTTGGTTGAAGAAGGTGTCTTTAATGCCAACCCTGTTCGAAAAATCCCAACCTCACCAAAGTTTCTGGATATTCCAAGGCCTGCAACTTTCTCTCATATCAAGAGTCTGTGGCACACGCTCTTAAATGATCAGCGTACGGCCAAGAATGATCTTGAAAAACTAAAGGCCAAGCGAAATGGGATTATCTTTAGTGCCATTTATCTTGGGGGACTAAAAGTAAGTGAGCTTTCAAAAATTAAAGTCTCAAGTTTCTCTTTTAGAGATGAGATTAAAGCGGTCATCACACATGAAAAGCGCGATCCCTATACTGTTACCTTCCCTGCTATTTTTGGACGACTGTTCTATGAGTATATTGAATTACTTGAAAAGGTAAAAAAAGAACAGGGCCACAACTTCCCTCATCTTCTCTTTAATGCCAATGCCCATAAGATTCTTTCAGGAGGACTTTCGGCCCGTGGCATGGAGTTATTATTTGAAGAATGGCGTAGTCAGCTGATGATTCAAATTACACCAAAGTCTCTGCGTCAGTCTTGTATCTTTACTTGGCTGCATAATGGAGTTAATGAGACAACAATGAAGGAATGGTTAGGAGTTTCTCCTGCATACTCATTAAAACCATATAAAGAGCATATGGATAAGCATTTCTATAATGATCAATTTATAGAGCTTGCTATGAATGAAGATAAGCTAATTTAAATTTAATAAGAATTCTTAATTGGAACAGGTCTGTCATATACTGGCAGGCCAGCATCCTTATCAAGGTGCCAGCGATCGGTATAAAGTTCATCTTTTTCAATTCGATAGAAATCAAGATCTTGGTCTAGCTTATCTAACTTATAAATAAGTTCAGCTTGAAGACGAACCTGATCGTTCTTTTTTGAAAGAAGTAGATTCAATGCCTCATCTTTTTTTCTTTGAAGCTCGAGAATTTTCTTATCGTAGTCGGCCGCCACTTCAACTTGTTTTTGTGAAAAGCCCCAGACAAATTTATTCACGTCATTTAACTGAAATGTAAAATCTCTCTTTTTTGCTAGTAATGATAGGCGGTAGCGAGAGGCCTCTTTTATTCTGGCGGCTAGCATTTTACTTTCAAAGACAAGAATCGTTCCTCTTCTTAATGTTGAGTTTTCACCCCAACAGTCTTCAAGGTCCTTTGCATAGATCGTAATATACTTGTCTTCGCTTGCGCGAATATGGCCCTTACAACGATCATTGTCCATATTTCTTGCGACATTGAAGTAGACAACGTCAGAAGGTTTTAAAAATTTCACATTACGAGATTCAACCTGAATTTTAAAAACTGTTGAAGAAGGGTCCTTATCTGTGACACGCCCAGAGAATTTTGAATAGTCGACACTTGGATCATAGAAAGTATCAAAGCCATGATCATTGATATAATTCTCATAGGCATTGTAATCCTTCTTAATATTCTTATTGCGTACATCATCCTTCTTGATGATAAAACCATCAGCATTGGCATGCACCTGGCCTTGGGCCATAATCAATGAAAATACTAGAAGTATTAATCTCATATGTTCATTATAGCGCAAAACGTCTTTACTAAAAGAGGTAGAAAACTTGTCCATTACCCCTGCCCATGTTAAATTTCTTTAGTAAATTTTCATATTTCCCTTAGGAGCAAAGAATGCAATTTTTTATCGATACAGGTGATATCAACGAAATCAAAGAAGCAGCGAAATGGGGCATCATTGACGGTGTTACAACGAACCCATCAATCATTGCTAAAACAGGTCGCTCACAAGTTGAAGTTATCAAGGATATTTGTGAAATCATCGATGGGCCAATCTCTGCAGAAGTTATTGCAACTGACAAAGATGGTATGATTAAGGAAGGAAGTGAACTTGCAAAGATTCACAGCAATATCGTTATCAAGCTTCCATTAACAGAAGACGGAATTGCTGCATGTAAGTGGTTTAGCGAAAACGGAATCAAAACTAATGTGACTCTGTGTTTCAGTTCTAACCAAGCTCTACTAGCAGCTAAGAATGGTGCGACTTATATCTCTCCATTTATTGGAAGATTAGATGATATTGGTGCAGATGGTATGACTCTAATCCAAGAAATTCGTCATATGTATGATATCTATGGATTTGAAACAGAAGTACTTGCAGCTTCAGTTCGTCACGCAGATCACGTGAAACACTGTTCAATGGTTGGTGCAGACGTTGCAACAATGCCATTTGGTGTAATTAAGTCACTTTTTGGTCACCCTCTAACTGAGAAGGGACTGGCACAATTTTTGGCCGATCACGCGAAATCACAGAAGTAATCAACATTTGTCACATCTAAAGAATAAATGTAAATAAGATTTATAATTACGGGGGCTTACAGTCCCCGTTCTTTATTTTTTCTAAATTTAATATCCCACAGACCGATATCTATTAAAATAGTGCTTACCAGCACATATCCGAGCGTTTCGCTCTTTTATTGGTAAAGGTTTGGGATGAAATTTATTAAATCAACTTTTCTATTAGCGTGTTTTTGTGCGGCGACCATCTCCTGTGTTGCAGAACCAGAAAAGGGGCCTTCACTTAGCACACTCCCACTGCGCTGGAACTCTTCGGCCCTGCCTTTAACAGTCAAAGTCCACAACGACTTTAATATTATCAATGATCTTGATGGTGGCTCAGATAGTCTTCCCCTAGCAGATGAAGATGATGGGGATTATCTTGAGTATGATCTAATGGAAGAGATGCAAAAGGCATGGAATGATGCTGATGAAAATAGAGACTACTTTGTTATTGGCCATGGCCAAGCGGCTTCTCGCGATCCGGCCTCAGATCTAGATGATTACTACGACGGTGAAGTTGGTATTTATATTACAAAAGACTGGTATCCAGATGTTGGTTTTGGTGTTCTTGCCATCACCTCTTATTTTGCAGAACATAAGGGCGATTACCTAAGAATGGTTCACGGTGACATTATTGTCAATCTACAAGATTATTGGTTCACTTTTGATAATACCAATAACACTTCTTCTTTCTATGATATGCCTTCTGTTATTCTCCATGAACTTGGCCACTTAATTGGACTTAAACATACCAATACAAAGTCAGTAGAGTCCATCATGTACCCACAACTTGGTGGTGGTGAGAAGAAAAGATCCTTAAGTTTCTACGACGCGAAAACAATTCAAAACCTCTACGATAATGCAACAGCTATGACGGCCGCAGTTCGCACCTCTGCTCTAGGAAGTGCTGACGAGTCAACGAAGTCAGCTGGCCAAGATGATGGACCAGTTGATAAGCCGAAGCTAATTCATGGATATATTGAACTACGCACAGATGGAAATTGTCGTCACTACCAAAATGGTAAACTAATTGATACTCACAAGGCCTTTTAGTCTATAGTGCAAGGTTTGCTCTCTTAAAAATAACGGTAATTTATGGCCTAATATTAGTATGGCCACAATTCTAGACGACACAGATAAAACGTCATTTCCAATTGATGAGGAGACGCTAAAGGATAATTCTAAATTAATCCTTTGCCCTGACTGTGATGAGCTCTACGAATTTAAATTAATTGCTCCAAGGCAAAAGGCGGTTTGCCAGTGTTGTGGATACACTCTGTATCGTGGCGATAGCACTCTTCGCATGGTAAAGGTTTTAACGATCTCAGGGCTTTTATTATTCTATCCGGCATTCTTCTTACCTGTTTTAAAAATTCACATGGCGGGAAGTAATTTAGAAACATCGACTTATCAGTCAGTCTTTGCTTTTGCCACTAAGGCCTATTGGCCAATAGCGATCTCAGTTATTCTCTTTGCGATTCTTATTCCTCTTTTTAGATTGCTGGTTTATTTATCAGTTTTTATAAAAAATAAGTATATCAATCAAAATATTGGAAAGCCGCTTTTAAAGTATCTGGCCCCTTCTCATGAATGGTCTATGGTCGATGTCTACTTTATGGGTATTATTGTCACGGTTTCCAAAATGGTGGATCGCTCAGATGTTGAACTTACGATTGGAACTCTTAGCCTGATCTTACTTATGGTTAATAACATTCTACTTCAATCAGTTACTCACTTTGATGAATTATGGAAGAAGCTTTATGAGAGGAATTGATCATCAAAAGGCATTGTGTCCAAAGTGCCAAAAAGTAAATTCGATTCTTACTTGTACGAGATGTGGTGCTAAGATTGAGCTTAGAAATTATGAAGGAATCTCTCGTTGCAAGGCCTATCTCATTGCGGCCATTGCCCTCTATATACCGGCAAACCTCCTTCCAATAATGACAGTTCTGACTTTTAACAGAGGAACGCCAAGAACAATTCTCGGTGGTGTTTTAAACCTAATTACTTTGAAAATGTATCCAATTGCCATGATTGTTTTTGCGGCCAGTATAATTGTCCCAATATTTAAAATCATTTCACTTTGGTATATCATTGATAATATAAATACTTTAGATGAGAGAAAAAAGAAGAAGTTAACAAAGCTTTATCGAGTTGTTCATATCGTTGGAAAATGGTCCATGCTTGATATCTTTGTTATTGCCCTCCTTGTTATACTTGTTAATGTTGAATTCATTTCTCAAATAAAGGCAGAGCCAGCAGTGCTCTACTTTACAGCAGTCGTAATACTAACCATCCTAGCGTCAAATGAAGTGGACACAAGATTAATCTGGGATGATAAGGAAAGATATGAGTAACGGTAAACCTCAAGTTGTTAGCAAGAAAGGAATTAACCCTATTTGGTTTTTTCCAGTAGCTGCTGTTTCAATTGGGATCTGGCTTTTATATACAAACTTAATGGCCCGTGCCTCATATATTACAATCAATTTTAGAAATGCAGATGGAATTATTCCCGGCAAAACAACAATAATCTATAAAGGAACAATTGTTGGCCGTGTGAAGGATACAGAGCTAAATAAAAACCTCACAAGTGTTGCTGTTCATGTTGAAATGAACCCACGTATGCGTGATTACTTATCAAAGGATACAAAGTTTTGGCTCGTAAGCCCAACTGTAAACCTATCTGGTATCTCCGGTCTGAGTACAATCATTAGTGGAAAGTTCATTAATATGCACCCAGCAAAAGGAAAATTCGTTAGAAACTTTGATGCTCTTAATGAAACCCCTCGCAGTCTTAGAAATGATGGGATCTATATCAAGCTCAATGCTAAGAAGCTTGGGTCTATCTCAAACGGCTCCCCTATTTACTACAACAAAATTCAAGTTGGAGAAGTCACAAGTTACGACCTCGATATGGAACGAGATGGCGTTGATATAACTGTTTTTATTGAAAGCCGTTATCAGAATCTGATCCATTCCACTTCAAGATTTTACAATGTCAGTGGAATGCATGTTGATGCCTCACTTGCGGGCGTAAAAGTTCGCACAGAATCACTGGCCTCACTAGTGAAAGGCGGTATTTCATTTGTAAACTTTGAAAACGAGGACGAGACAATCCTCAAAGAAAATTTTGAAAAGAGTTATAAACTCTATTCTTCTTATGAAGAAACAATTCCAGGAAAAGAGATTGAAATCGAATTCCCTTTAGGTAGTGCAGTTTCAAAAGTTAAAACTCCAATTAAATTTAGAAGTATTGTTATTGGATATGTAACTGGTTCAAAAATCGATCGCAATAAATCAACTCTTACTGTTCAGGCGACAGTAAAGAAAGAATTCGAGAATGTTGTTGTAAAGGGAGCAAAGTTTTGGGAAGTAAAACCAAAAATCTCTCTTAGTGGTATTGAGTCAATCGATGCTCTTACAGGAAATTATATTGCCGTTGATATCAGCCGTTCAAAATATAAAAAAGGCAAGCAAACAGATAGTTTTAAGGCACTACGACAGGCGCCTTTAAAAGAAGTTCACAATAAATTTGGACAAAGGCTTAGCCTTTATAGTGATCGCAGAAACTCTCTTGCAAAGGGACAAGGCGTTTACTACCGTGGAATTCAAGTTGGTGTCATCACAGATGTTAGACTTAATACTCGTGCAAAGAATGTCATTGCTGAAATCTTTGTCAATTCTCCTTATCACAGACTTCTTAAAGAAGAGACGAAGTTTTGGAATGTTAGTGGTGTTGATGTAGAGTTTGGTCTATTTTCAGGAGCAAAGATAAGCACTCAATCTCTAGAGACTCTTCTTTCAGGAGGAGTTGAATTTGCAACGCCAGAGAGATTCACACAGAGAAAAAAGAATTACTTTAAGATTCACAAGAAGGCCAATAGCGAATGGCTAGAATGGAAACCAATTATCGAATTATAAGCATAAAAAAAGCCTCGCATCGCGAGGCCTTTTTATTTGTATGTCATAAAATATTAAGCGACTTTCTTATCTTTTTCCACCTCAGGTGACTCAAGATTATCAAGAACTTCTTGAGAGAAAATTAACTTCTTACGAAGTGCCTCACGAGAGATTCCCATCTCTTTTGCGGCCTTAGACTTATTCCCAAAGTTTCTTTTAATCTCGTTAAGAATCATTTCACGCTCAACAAGAGCAAGACGATCTTTTAGAGGAAGCTTAAAGTCTGTGACGTGATCAATTTGTCCAAATTGTTTCTGCTTCATTGAAATATCAACTAGAGGAGATACCCCGTCATTGATTTCAATATCAGAAATAATATGTGACTTTGGATGATAAAGCACAGCTCTTTCAATACACTTCTTTAATTCATAAACATTACCTGGCCAGTCATACTGTAGGATTTGTTCCATAACCTTCTTAGAGAAGCTCTTAAGAAGAAGTCCTTGTCTTTTACATTCAACTTTTAAGAAGTACTCGACAAGCATTTCGATATCATCTTCACGGCGTCTTAGTGGATCAAGATTAATTTGAGCTTGAGATAGAAACTCAAAAAGATCACGATGGAATAGGCCTTCATCAGTTAAGATTCCAAGATCCTTAATCGATGTTGCCATAATACGGCAATCGATACTTACGATACCACCAGAAGTTCCTCTATTTGAAATAACTTCAAATAGTCTCTCTTGCCATTCGTATGAGAGATTTTCAATATGGTTAAGAACGACAGTTCCACCCTGTGTTTTCGAGAAAACACACTTATCTTCGTCAGGGCCAAATAATTGCGCCTCCAACTTATCCATATCTTGTAACTTACAATTTACAGTATTAACTTCATGAAGTCCGCGCTTACCTTCAAAGTGAAGAACAGTTGCATAAAGGTTCTTACCAACACCTTTCTCACCTGTAATAAGAACTGGACTATCAAGGTCCTTAAGCTTCGAGATTGAGCTTCTCATGGACTTAACACCCGCAGTGTTTCCAATGATTGCATACTGGCGATCATATGGAGCTGAGAAACGACGAATTTTAGAGTTATTCGAAATTGGGTTAAAGCTATGGAATACTGAAGAGAAAACAAGAGCTAAAACTTTCATTGTTTTTTCATCTTCAATTGTAAAACGATTTTCATTTCGCTTATTAATAACCTCAATTACACCAATGATCTTATCTTCACGGTTATGAATTGGGTAACAGATAATTGACTTTGTCGTGAATCCATTTTGCTCATCAAAGGCATTATTAAAACGAGACTCATCACTTTCAGTACAAATATTTAAAGCAACACCTGTTGTGAAAACAGAACCTGCAACACCTAGGCGATAATCAAATTTTAGTCCCGTCTTATCAAGCCCTAAAGCGGCAATGGCCTCAAGCTCATTAGTATCTGGGTTAATTAGAAAGATTGAAGAGCGTTGTGCATTTAGGATACGAATCACTTCTTCAAGCATCGTATCAAGAAACCCTTCTTTATCACCAAAGTGAGTAATATCTTTAAATAGCGAAAGTAAAAGTGAGAACATTTCAAATCCTTCATTTGGATCTGTATAGCGCTCTTTAAGTGCTGATTGAATCAGACAATCTTTTAATCTCTCAGATGAAAAACTCATGATATATGATTCAAGAAATTTATTAATTCCCTTTTCAACATCAAGTTCAACACCATAGATAATTTCTTCATCTTCTAAAACATTTGAGAAGGCACGAACAACTCGTCCCGTAAGATCAAGATGCTTCTTTTTAAACTGTAGAGAAACCTCTAGTTCTGTTCCAACAGAAATTCTCTCATGTGTTTTAAAACCAAAACCTGTAACAGAAATATCAACAAGTTTAGCGTCATCGATATACTCGAGATGCCCAACCTCATCTTCTTTCTGAACGAGAAAACGTAAATTATCCGCTTCCTCAACTGGAATTCTAAATGATTGAAAGAACTTAAATTCTGAAAAACTGGCGAGCATGATAATCCCCTCATTAATGCTTTACAGTTATTAATCGGTAAAATTTGGTTAAAACTTTAGGGTGATGCCCAAAATTATTGGCTATAAAATCTATACGATGGCCCTGATTATGCCCTATTTGCTTGCCTGATGAGCTCACAAGCAATAAGATGTGATATTAAAATTAGTTGTAATATTGGATACTTGCACCATGTAGGCATATATTCACGCATTTAAAAATTGGATGAAATATGATTTTTGAAGGTTCAGAAAAGAAGGCCGAAATCATCGTTAAAGATGGCCTTAACTTACTAGAAATCCCTGATACTTTTTGGGCCCAGCTAGTTGAAAAAGCGAAAGCGACAATCCTTTCGAGCGTTAAAAATGACAAGTTGAAAGCATTTCTACTTTCAGAGTCCTCTCTCTTTGTTTGGGAAGACCGAATGCTTATCATCACTTGCGGCCAGACCACATTAATTCAGGCCATTGACTTCTTTACTAGTGAATACGGAAAGGATTCAATTAAACAACTTATCTTTCAAAGAAAGAATGAGTACTTTTCTCATATGCAGCACTCAACTTTTATGGATGATATCAAACTACTAGAAAATAAATTTAGTGGAACGGCATTTCGTTTTGGAAATATTGATGATCACCACAACTATATTTATTTCCTCGATCAAGAATACACTCCATCTGCGGATGATCACACATTTGAGCTTCTAATGTATGAAATCTCTTGCGAAGCGAGAAAACTTCTTACAGATGAAAATGTAACAAAGGATCAAATAAGAAATTTATTAAAACTTGATGAAATCCTACCGGGATTTGAGCTTGATGATTTCGTTTTCAATCCATATGGTTATTCTTTAAATGCCATTAAAGATGATAACTACTTCACTTGCCACATCACTCCACAAGAAGAGTGTCCATATATTAGTTTTGAAACTGATATCGACATGAAGGAAATAGCAGGAGTTCTTATTGATGCTATGGAACCAATCTCTTATGACTTCATTGAGTTCTGTCCAAATCAAGATGGAAATTGTGGGCTTAATGTAAACCCAGGAGAATACAAGGCGAAGACTCAAGTTGAAAGCTATTTAAAATGCGGCTATATCATGTACTTTTCACACTTTTACAAGTTACGTACAAACCGCTTAACACCATATAAATTACTTTAAAAAAATAAAATCAGGAGACAGTTATGCACAGTAACCTATGGATCGAAGAAAGATATAAAGATTTTTACGGGATGAGATATAAAGTAGAGAACGTTCTTTACTCTAAGAAAACTGAATTCCAAACAGTAGACGTAGTTGAAACAAAAGGGCATGGAAAAATGCTTCTTAACGACGGTCTAGTTATGGTAACGGAAAGAGATGAAATCGCTTATCACGATATGATTTCTCACGTTCCTTTATTTGTTCACCCAAACCCGAAAAACGTACTTGTTATCGGTGGTGGTGACGGTGGAACAGCGAGAGAGGTTCTGCGCCACTCTTCTGTTGAAAAGTGTACAATGGTAGAAATCGATGGTGCCGTATGTGAAGCATGTATGGAATTTATTCCACAAACAGCTGAAGTACTAAAAGGTCATCCAAAGCTAGATCTAATCATTGGTGACGGTGTTAAATTCGTTCAAGAAACTACTGAGAAGTTTGATGTTATTATCATCGACTCAACTGACCCAATCGGTCCAGCGGCCCCTCTATTTGGCCCTGAGTTCTACACAAATGTAAATAAGTGCCTTGCTGACAACGGTATCGTTGTTTCTCAAGGTGAGTCACCTTGGTTTGAAGCAGAAATTCAAAAGAGCATGTTAGGTGTTCTAAATGATATTTTTAAAAATACATTTATCTACAACTTCTCTAACCTAACTTACCCAGGTGGACTGTGGTCATTTACTTTTGCAACAAAGGGCGACACTCACCCAATTAATGACTTTAGAGAAGAAGCTGTTGCAGAAAGTGGACTTGAGTTCTCTTACTACAATGCTGGACTTCATAAGGCGGCATTTTATCTTCCTACATTTATGAAGAAGAACCTTGAAGGGCTAATCCAAAACCCTTAAGGAACAAAGGATCTAAAATGCAATACTGGCTCTTTAAAAGCGAACCTGATGCTTTCTCTATTGATGATCTTGCAAGAAGACCGAAGCAAACGGAATCTTGGGATGGAGTGAGAAATTATCAGGCCCGTAACTTCATGAGGGATGAAATGAAACTTGGCGACAAGGTTTTCTTTTATCACTCAAGTTGTAAAGAGCCAGCTATCGTAGGCCTCGCTGAAGTCGTTAAGGAGTCCCATCCAGATAAGACTCAATTCGATGAAAAATCGAAGTACTATGATCCAAAAGCAACGAAAGAAAATCCACGCTGGTTTCTTGTGGATGTAAAATTTGTCGAAAAATTTTCAAAAGCATTAACGCTAAAAGAGATGAAAGCAGATAGTCGCTACGAAGAAATGCCTTTAGTTAAGAAAGGCTCTCGCCTATCCATTATGCCAATCCCTAATAAGATTGCGACAACGATATTAAAAGATATTGAAAACTAGAGTTTGTAAAAACTCGCGCCCGAAAGTTGTATAACTTAGAAATAGAGTCACAAAAGATAAGACAAGCCCTATCGTAAAGAAGCTTAGAATAACAAGGCCTGTACGGCCTATAAGTGCTTTTATTGGCTGCTTATAATAGAGAGACAGATGTGAAAGGTCATTATGTCCATGAACACCACCAAATTTGTACTCCTGAACGCCACCACCTTGAGTGTCTTCAGATGTATTTAAATCGACATCAGATAGGTCCTGAATTGGCATTTCCCACTACTCCTCACACCAGCTTATTCGCTGATATGAAGAGTATCGGTAAATGCTTAAATTATTTTAATGATTCGGTTATTGAATAATTTGTGATTCTTGAGATGTGTGATTAGTTGCTGAAATTACAGTACTTTCTTCAATTAGTTCAGAGTCATCATCGCTACCAATTGTTTCTTCAACTAAATCCATTTTAGTTGCCATAATTTCACTGGCCGCCTCAATTTGTCCTCTAACTTCTTCAATCTCACAAGCAATATCTTGTTTTGAATCTAAGTAAGAATCAATTTCATCACGACATATAGCTAGTTTTTCAATTAGTTGATCCTGATTTCCACGGTAAGTTTCTTCAAGATTTGAAAGTAGTCCAATTACATTATTAAAGAATTTTGCAAGATTACGACTTAGGGCCTCAAGTTCACTACTACTTTGAGTCATTTCAGAATCATTGAGTAGGCTTGCTTGAACGTCCACACGAAAGCTTAACGTCTTAAGTTGGAAGATAAGATCTTTCATATCCTGGAATTCATTCATAAACTTTTCAAAAGTTTCTTGGAATTTAGAATCCCCTTCTTCTGTTTCAATCTTTGCATCACTTTGCTTTGGTAGCTCTTTGATAAATTCAAGTGCTCTTTCTCTTAACTCATTAACTGCATCAACAATTGGCCCCATTCCCTTGTGTCCATCATTGATCACAAGTAGCTGGTCCTTAATATCTTCCACAGTATTTTGAAGTTCAATATTCATTAATTCAAATTGAGAGATTTGCACTTTTTGACTTTCAACAGTTTCCATTTCTTGTGAGAGCTTAATTTGAAGTGACTGCTTACTATCTTTTAATTCTTTCATTTCATTTGTCAGTCTTTCAACTTCCAGACGAAGTAATTCACTATCATTGAAAAGACGCATTTTTGCGTAATACTCTTTAATCATAGGAATGATAGCGATAATAGCAAGTACACCTGCTACAACCATAAAGATAAGATTGTATAAGCTTCTTGTAATAAGCCAATTATAGATAAGAACACCATGTGTCATAAGAGATAGTGCGCATATGATGATGTAATTCGATTTTGATGTTGGCGATTTTGGTTGTTTTGGTGGTTTGATTGAATTCTTTTCAATTTTTAAAGACATGTTATCGATCCCTGACAAACTTTCTTTTAATAATACAATAATTATCAAACACTAAAGTAAGTAAGTCAATTATCAGGGACCGATTATTTCAGTATGAATCTAATAACTTATAACAAGTTTACTTAAGATATGTGTAGCTCTTTAGACAGTCTTCATAGAAGTCTACTAACGATACTCCATCACGAGGACGAATTCTTCCTCGCGAAACTTGGCGATCGATATAGCGCTTAACCTTAAATGCCATAAATTCAGGATTATACTGCATTGTCGATAGAACCTGACGAGCAGAGTTTCCTTCAACAGTCTCTTCAATATAGAAGCCCTTCGGATCATCGCTATCTGCATAGACGTGTACTTCATTAACTCGTCCAAAGAGATTGTGCATATCACCCATAACGTCTTGATAGGCTCCTGTTAAGAAAATACCAATGCGATACTCCTCTCCTTCATTTAGCTGGTGGACAGCAATCGTCTTCTTAAATCCTTCATCTGGATCATAGAAGCGATCAATCTTCCCATCACTATCACAAGTGATATCTGCAAGAGTTGATCTCTTAAGAGGTTTTTCATTCAGACGTGTCAGTGGAACAACTGGTAGTACCTGTTCAATGGCCCAACTATCACACGCAGACTGGAAAACTGAAAAGTTACAAAGGTATTGGCCACTTAGTGTATTTTCAAGATCCTCCATTAGTTCCGATTGAAAGTCTTCTTCAGGAACGAGTGAATTAATTTCTTTAAGAATACGCAGGTGCATTGTCTCAATTTTAGCGCGTTCTTCAAGCTCAAGAATCCCAAGCTTGAAAGCGTGAATTGAGTCTGTCTTAATTTTTAAAGCATCATTATATGCTTCTTGCCAATTTTTCGTTTTCTCTAAAACCTCACCAACTTGTCTCATCTCTGTCACAAGATTATGTTCGCCAGTTTCTTGCTTAGTTGAAAACTCAATCTTAGTATTATCAATTTCACCAATGATATTTGTGATAACACAACTGTGGTGTGCCGTGATTGCGCGTCCACTTTCAGTGATAATATGTGGATGCTCAACACCCTCGAGATCACATACAGACTTTAGTCCATAAACGATATCTGTAATATAGTCCGTGATCGAATAATTAATTGATGAATCGTTTGTCGAATTTGTCCCATCGTAGTCAACACCAAGGCCACCACCTACATCAAAGTACTGAAGAGGTGCTCCAATTTTCTGCATCTTACAATAAATACGTGAGCCTTCCTCAATCGCTTCTTTAATAGAACGGATATCAGTAATTTGAGATCCAATGTGGAAGTGGAAAAGCTTTAACATATCCAAACGGTCATGCTTTTTTAAAAACTCAATGGCCAGGATGATTTCAGAAGTTGTTAAACCAAACTTCGCTTTATCTCCACCACTAGACTCCCATTTACCACGGCCCTTAACAGACATGCGGCCACGAATTCCAATAAATGGAATAACCCCATGCTCTTTACCAAGTTCAACAAGCATGCGAAGCTCAGAGAATTTTTCGATAACAACAAATACCTTACGTCCAAGCTTTGCACCAAGAATGGCAAGCTTTAGGTAGTCGCGATCTTTGTAACCATTTAGAACTGTAAGTGAGTCAGCGTTATTATTATATGCGAGAGCAGAAAGAAGCTCAGGCTTAGAGCCAGCTTCAAGTCCGTAGTTGTAGCGAGAACCTGCATCAACAATTTCTTCAACGACTTCTCTCATCTGGTTTACCTTGACAGGGTAAACGCCAAAGAATTTCCCGCGATAATCTTCATCATCAATTACCTTTTGAAAGGTATTATTTAAAAGCTTTACTTGCGAGCGTAAAATATCATGAAAACGAATTACTAAAGGAAGTTGAATTCCTTGTTCTTTTGCTTCTTCAATAACGTCATTAATAACGATTCCAACATTCTTATTTGGATTTGGAGTCGCTTTAAGTTGTCCATTTTCTTCGATCTTAAAATAACCGTTACTCCACTTACTTACGTTGTAGAGGCGATCAGAATCTTGAATTGTCCAAGTCTCATTTGTCATTTCTTAAACTTCCTTTTCTTACTAAGACTTCGTTTTGCTAGTTAGAAGTAGGATCATCTCCCTTACAACTTTTGCAGCAAAAACAGAACTATTCCCAGATGAGTCAATCTCTGGAGCTAGCTCAACAATATCACAACCTACAATATTCTTTTCTAGTAGGATTTTTACAAAACTAATAAATGAATGAAAGTCTTCTCCACCTGGCTCCGGTGTTCCTGTTCCTGGAAAGAAACTTGGATCAAAGTAGTCTAGATCAAGAGTTAAATAAACAGGACGATCAGCAGGGATCGCACGAACTCGATCTAAGAACTCTGCGCGTGATTTTGCAATAGTTCCATTCTCATTCATATACTCATATTCTTCTTTTGTACCAGAGCGAATCCCATATTGAATAAGACTATGCTTTGGCCCAAAGTGATCAAGGCTTCTCTTGATAATTGAAGCATGTGAATAGTGGTAACCAAGATATCCATCACGAAGATCAGCATGTGCATCAAGATGAATTAAAACAAGATCTTCAAAATCATGAAGGTACTTCTTAATTGGAGCATAAGAAATTGAATGCTCTCCACCAAGAGTCATAATTTTAATATCGTTTTCTTTTAAATTAATGTGATCAAAATTCTCTTCGAAACAAGCAGTCGCAACTTTCCAACTCTGCTCTTGTTGATCCGCAACTGGAAGGTTTCCAAGATCATAGAAAGTGCAATCTTCTGTTGAGAGATCGAGATATGGTGAATAAGTTTCGATACCATCAGAAACTTCTCTTAAAGCATCTGGCCCTAAGCGCGTTCCTTTTCTGAAACAGGCCGTTCCATCAAAACCAAAACCAACAAGGTTAACACTATGTGGTCTAACTTCGTCAGTAACAATTGCCATATCATAAGGCGTATTTGGGGCCTCTAGGCCCGCTAATTTCCATAAGTTCTTTTCCATAGGCTACTAATAAATCCTAATGGAATTTGAGTCAATTTAAATTGATATGAAAGTGTAAAAAAGTGGTCCAAAATGGCTTTTAAGTCACTAAAATGACTAAACTTTAATCAATCTGGTTCTTTCTGGCCGTAACATCAGTACGAGTCATTGGAGCATGAAAAACTGCGAAGTCAATTGACTCGCGAAACATCTTCCAATACTTCTTATGATTGCGGTTATCACTTGAAGGAAGCTCAAGCGTATAAGTAGGAATCTTTCTCTCATTTCCAGCATAGTTTCCTAAACTTCCAGGAAAGAAAGGATAATTCTTCACACGATACCCATTGGCCTTCTTACTCATTGTATTAAGAAGTTCTTCGGCCTTTAGCGCTAGGCCATCCTCTTCATGAATATGATTAGAAACCACTGGCCCATCATAGTCGAGAATCGTTAATGGGGCGTGAACTGTAATAATCTTATTTGGGTTATAACGTGAGATAATATTCACTTGAAAGATTGTCTCTTGTTCAGAGTTTGCAACCTTACCAGGATATCTACGCTTGGCAGCTCCATAGCGAGTTTTCCATAAGTGTAGGGCCTTCTTTTCCCAATCCTTAGTTGGAAAGTTTCTATTTGGATCAATTCCACGGGAATTTGTTCTAGTAGGTCTTCTCTTAAAGAATGAATCAGGAGAGACAATTGGAGCAACAGCAACGAGATTATCTTTTAACTTCTTTTGCCCTTCAATCGTAGCAACTTCATGATAAAGGTGGTGTAGAATATCGAAACAAAACTTAATCGGTGTAATTTCATCACCATGAACACCACAAAGAACTAAGGTCATATTCTTAGGTTCTTGCTTATGTTCTTCCTCGTCACCAAAAACGGTCCACATAATTGGACGCCCTTGATGAGTGTCTCTTACATGAATCCACTTATACGAGTCACAGTGAGACTTTCCCCATCCGTACTTTTTAAATTTCTTATCGATATCACCGCAGAATGATTTTACGCGCTTTGTGTTTGCAACAGTTGAAAATTCATTCTTATGAGAATGATCCGTGAAGCTTA
Source organism: Halobacteriovorax sp. RZ-2 (assembly GCF_043196685.1). Lineage (NCBI taxonomy): Bacteria > Pseudomonadati > Bdellovibrionota > Bacteriovoracia > Bacteriovoracales > Halobacteriovoraceae > Halobacteriovorax > Halobacteriovorax sp. RZ-2. Next base: position 106,582 of record NZ_JBEBMR010000003.1, on the reverse strand, counting down.
GACTTTCACTAGTGACGGCCTTTTTAGGATGCTCAATTTTTTTTCTTGCGACTTCACCTTGCTTGGCCACCTCTGGAGCTTTTGATGCATCATGTCCGTCTTGGTTACTATTAATAACCTCAACACCAGAACATGAAAGTAAAACGATAATTAAAGAGAATAAAATTGTGTAATTAAATTTTGATAATCGATTCATAGCTACCATTAAGGCCAAATTAATATAGTGTTATAATATCATATATAATTTATAGATATTCAATATTTTAGTGAGATATTACGCAATATGGAAAGCCAAAACTTACTCATTTTGACAACCAACCCAAGGCTTTACGCCTGTACTCAACTCGAAGCAGCGATCAATGAAGCGACTCATTCGTGCCGTTTCTCTGATCCATACTCCGTTAGTGACGAGGAATTGGCCTGGGCCGATGTTGTGATTAATCGTAACACAGGCCTGAACTATAATGATGATGACCTTGAAAAAATGGCCATACTCGGGCCCAAAAAAGTTATCAATCCTGTTACTTGTTCACGTGTACTAAGAGACAAGTTTCAACAGTGGTTACATTTCAAAGAAATTCTTGGCCCTTCTCAGCTAATTGAAACGTATTCACTTACACAAGGCCCTGACGACGCCAACATGCAAAACAAGTGGGTTATCAAAACAACACGAGGTCAGCAGGCCAAAGGTGTCTATCCATCAACAGATATCATTAATGACCGAAAGAAGTTAATTGCTAAGGGAGATCTCAACTATATCATCCAACCCTATATTGAATTGAAGTCTGAATGGCGTGTTCTACTCTTTAAAGGAATATCTTCAAAGAAGGTTGAAAAGATCATTATTAGAAAGTTACCCAAGATTACACATAATGATTTTCATATACTTAATTTTGCTTCTAGTAGTTGTGAAATTATTGAAGAAGACAAGACGCCGCAACAAGTGCTTTCTATTGCAGATGCAGTTGCCGGTAGTCTTGATTTCTACTTTATCAGTGTTGATGTCTTAGAAGAGAGTGAAGAACAAGGTGGTGGCCACCGCTTAATCGAAGTCAATGGATGCCCTGGGATGGCCCATAGTGATGAAATACTCCTCACCTCAAAGCACCAGATGACCATGGCCCAATTATTCATGGAAAAAGTTATAAATAGCTGAAATCACATTTTAGAAATCAAATATATTTATCACATGTCAATTTTTTGTTTGATTATTAAAACTTTTGACGATAAGATCAAATGAGGAGACAAGTTAATGTATATTTGTATATGTAACGCCATTACACAAGATATGCTCGATAATGCAATCAAGCAGGGACAAACTGAGAAAGAGGTTATCAATAGCCTTGGCATCGGTAACTCATGCGGTGTTTGCTTATTAGAACAAGTTTCTGCCGGTCTTGCTAAAAAGAATCTAAAAGCTAATCAGAAAGAGCAGGCCAATGAAGTTAAGAATAACTTAACTCCAGTCAAAAAATAAAATCCTTGAAACACATCCCAATCTTCTATAGCATTAATTCATAATTAATTATTGAAAGGGATTAATCATGAAAGGTGATCAAGACGTAATCAAAGCATTAAATAATGTTCTTACAAAAGAATTAACGGCCATTAACCAGTACTTTCTTCATGCAAGAATGCTTGAGGACTGGGGACTCGATAAGATCGGCCATCTTGAATATAAAGCAAGTATCGATGAGATGAAGTACGCTGATGAAGTTATTAAGAGAATTCTCTTCTTAGAAGGACTACCTAATCTTCAAAAGCTTGAGAGAATCAGAATTGGTCAGAATGTAAAAGAAATCATCGAAGCAGACCTTGAAACAGAAGCTGAAACTGTACCATTATTAAAAGAAGCAATTGAGCTTTGTGAGAAGAAGCAAGATTATGTTTCTCGTGATCTTTTATCTAAGATCCTAGACTCAGAAGAAGAGCATGTCGACTGGCTTGAGACTCAATTATCACTAATTGAAAAAGTGGGTATTGAGAATTACATGCAATCTCAAATTGAAATGAAAACAGGACACTAGTCCAAAATGATAAAAGCCTCGCTTAGCGAGGCTTTTCTTTTATCTGTATGGCAGACTATGCTTTTTCTTCGATTGGTTTTGGAAGTCTTGCAATCATTAGAATTGGAATAATCAAGAAGATACTTCCAAGATAATATGGAGCTGCCGAGCTGTAGCGCCAGTAAACAAGAGAGGCAACGATTGGCCCGATAACTCTTGCTAAAGCTCCAAGGGATCTAAAAACACCAATGACATGTCCCTGGCTCTGTGCCGGAGAATACATTGAAACAAGTGAAGTTAGACATGGGATTACTAATGACGATCCCACAGCTAAGAAAAATAGACCACCGTAAACAAGCCAAGAAGACTCTGCTAGGCCAATTAGAACAAGTCCCGGAATAATTGTCACAAGACCTTGAAGAGCCATACGCTTCTCACCTACTGTATGGGCCTTACGGCGAACATATCCACCTTGAACAAGTGCTAAGATAAGTCCGATAAAGATAAACATATAAGCGTTATCCATCGATGAGTAGCTTAGCCTCTCTGCCGCTAAGAATGTTAGTGTAAACTCCATCCCACTAAATGCTAGTAGGAATAAGAAGTAACCAAAGTTAGTTAGGTTAACACCTTTATATGGAAGTGGTTTGAAAAGTGTAATCGGGTTTGCACTTCTTTCACTTTCATGTTTACCACGCTTCTCTTCAGGAAGAGTTTCATCAAATTTATTAAATAGATTAACTAAGTTAAATAGTGAAAGAACACCTGCTACAATTGCGGCCATTGAAAATGGATTCACGCCGTAATCAGCAAGTACTGGATAAATCTTAGTTAGATCAAACAGAGAAAGAATCCCACCCATTGCTGGCCCAATAATAAAACCTAGAGCGAAGGCAATACCAATCGTTGCCATCCCTTTTGAGCGGTTCTTCTTTGTTGTCACATCGGCCACAACAGCTGTTGCTGTCGAGATATTTCCCCCCATGATCCCACCAATGAATCTTGCAATAATAAGGATTGTAAAATTACCTGCAACGGCCCAAAGAACATAACTTACAAAAAGGCCAAATACTGAAACAAGCAGAACTGGCTTTCTTCCGATACGGTCAGAGATTGTTCCCCAAATTGGTGCGGCAACAAATTGTAGTAATGAGTAAAGAGCACCTAAGGCACCACCAAAGAGTACGATAGCAGAGAAGTTACTTGCTCCTCCAGCTTGTGTTAGCGTATCGATTGAACCAAAGATCGCTTTTAAGAAAACGTTATCAGCATCAACAGTTAAGTAATACTTAGCAAGTGCTGGAAATAGTGGGAAGATAATTGAGAATCCCACAAGGTCTAAGAATAATGTTAAAAAGACGATCTTAAGCGACTTCTTAGCATTATCACTTAATGGCTCTGATTCCATTGTTTGCTTTGGCATATCCATGTATTTTTCCTCTTCTAATTGATACTCTATTTTTTCGACTTCCTTTGGGTTCTCACAAAGTGTTTCAACATAATCGGCAAAACCTTTGGCCCAATTTTCGTCATCATTCAAACACTCAATAGCGTGAATATGAGTTCCAAACTCTTCAACTTCTTCTTGTAACTCAGTTCCAATTTCATCAATAGTTTCTAAGCAATCTGCAACGAAGGCCGGGCAATAAACAGCAATATTCTTTGCGCCACCTTTTGCAAGATTCACAGTGTATTCATCTGTATATGGAGTTAACCATTCTTCACTTCCAAAGCGAGATTGGTAAGTCATGTGAATTTTTTCTGGATCAATGCCAACAACTCCTTGCTTGATAAACTCGAAAGTTTCAAAGCAGTGCTGATAGTATGGATCTTTCTTATAGATAACTCTCCTCTTTGGAATACCATGGAAGGAGATCACTAATTCATCAATACTTTCACTAGCAAGCTTCTCATTAATCTTTGCAATTGAATTATCAATAAAAGCATGGAGGCGGTGAAAATTTGTAATGACTTCAAAGTTTGGAATCCTAACCTTAGTTTCTAAAAGCTTTCCAAAGAAGTCAATTCCACTGGCAATTGTTGATTCTGAATATTGTGGAAACATCGGAATAACGATTAACTTTTGAGCTGGATCTTTTCTCTCATCAAGCTCCTTTTCCCACTTTGCATAGACGTCAGCAACCTTAGGTCCACAAAGTAAGAACGCATGTTCGACTTCAATATGCTCAGGAGTTAATTCATTTACTCGATGAGTGAATTCGCGAGTGATTCTCGTTAAAGGAAATTCACTCCCTTCCCAAATTCTACTATAAAGAGCTGCCGACCTCTTTGGCCTAAAAGGTAGCACAAAGAGATTTAAAACAATTTTCCAAAGTCTTGGATCGATATCCACGACTCGCGGGTCGGCCAAAAATTCTTTTAAGTATTTACGCACATCCGAAGTTGATGGTGATTCAGGAGAGCCAAGTTGAACAAGAACAACCTTAGTAACCTTGTGCCCACCTTTTTTACCAACTGGAAATGTTAAATGATCATGACGCATTGCCATTGTTCCTTGATAATGTTAAATTAAGTAAATATAACCTATCAAAATAATTCAAGAGAGTCGATAAATGTCAGCATCGAAAAAAACTATTAAAAAAACAAAATCAAAAGCAAAACAATCACCGAAGGGAAGAAATGTAAAAGAACTTGATGCATTTGCACTAGGTTCAGCAAATACTGAATATCCAGATACGTATGCCCCAGATGTACTTGAGGCCTTCGACAATAAGAATCCAGGAAGTGATGCTTGGACGACTTTTGTGTGTACAGAGTTCACATCTCTATGCCCAAAAACAGGTCAGCCTGACTTTGCTCGTATCTACATTAATTATATTGCAGATAAGAAGATGGTTGAGTCTAAGTCTTTAAAGCTATACCTATTCAGCTTTAGAAATCACGGTGACTTCCACGAAGATTGTGTGCAAAAAATTTGTGACGATTTAACAAAGCTAATGAAGCCAAAATACGTAGAAGTTATTGGTGAATTCACTCCAAGAGGTGGAATTTGTATCTACCCATATGCCTCAAATTCCAACAATAAGAAGATTTATAAGGATATTCGTGCAAAAAGATTTAGCGAATATGCTCCAGGTAAGTATACAATGGACTTATCTAAAATTTATTAATTTAGCTTGAAATGAGGAAAATATGAGCCTTGGAATTACAGAAAGTTTAATTATCCTAGCTATCATTATTCTACTATTTGGAGGTAAGAAGCTTCCAGAACTTGGTAAGTCTCTAGGAAAGGCCATTACAGGCTTTAAACATGGACTTAAAGAAGAAGATCAGCCGGACAATACTAAAACTGCCAGCAAAATCGAAGACCAATCAAAGAATGAAAATAAGAATAGCTAGTTTCTAATTTTGTAGAACAGTTATTACCTGCTTAAGGGTAAATGGTTTTGGTAGAATACCACTAACACCTTTGCCCTTAATCGTATCAGAATTAATCGAACAATCACCAGTTGCAAGAATAAAAGGAGGCATCTTCTCTTTTAGAACCCCTTGCGCCCTAGTTGCTAATTCCATTCCATTTACTTCAGGCATTTGGTAATCCGAGATAACATGCGAATACGTATGTTCACCTAGAGCACTCAAGGCCGCACTCGCATTTGCACAAGCATCGACTTGATAGCCCTCCATCTGTAAAGCATCTTGTAAAAGCTCTAAAATTTCAATTTGGTCATCTACTAACAGAATACGTTTTACTTCTGGATTTGTTGAAATAGACATTGATTCAATCATATATATGCTCTCTTTTGTTTAAACAAAAATAAAAAAACCTATCTTTCGATAGGTCTTTTTAAAACACAATATTTATTGATTCAAGTAAATTATTCTATAATTTCTAAAACAGATCTTTTTTTCAACTTAGTTGAAGCAGCATTAAGAATTGTTCTTAGTGCGCGAGCTGTTTTCCCTTGCTTCCCAATAACTTTACCAAGGTCAGTTTTATCAACCTTAAGTTCGATAACTGTTGTTTGTTCACCAACAATCTCGTTTACTTCTACTTGCTCTGGCATATCAACTAATGCGCGACTAACTGTATCGATTAAGTCTTTTAACTCACTCATCATGAACTCCTTCTACAAAAATGCCGTTTATGCTTTTTTAAATGAAAAACAAAAATTACTAGTTAAGAGTAACTTTGTTCTTCTTTAGAAGTGTTCTTACAGTATCAGAAATTGTAGCACCTTTACCAAGTAGCTCAGAGATTCTCTCAGCTTTGATATCGATAAGGTTATTTTCTTTAAGTTGTGGGTTATATTGACCTAACTTTTCGCTGAATTTTCCGTCTCTTGCATTTCTTGAGTCAGCTGCAACGATTGTGTAAATAGGCATGTGAGTTCTACCACCGCGTTGTAATCTAATTGTTAACATTAAGTACTCCTACATCAATTTGTAACGCTTATAATAAATATATTAAATAATTCCTAAATAAATAATTGATTTTAAAAAGATAAGCAATATCTTTTTTCAAATTTTTAATTAGAACCGTAATGTATTAAAATATATGCCATATGACAAGCAAAGAAAGCGAAAGTGCAAAATTTATCGACCTTCACGGCCATTCAGGGCCAAACAAAACAGCTCCTATTGAGGATTTTTGCATTTATTCATACTCACCGCAAATCAATGACTTACCTAAAGAAGGCCAATTCTTTAGTGCTGGAGTTCACCCATGGAGGCTTACTGACGCCGTTACTAGCTTTGAGGAAGTTAAAGAACTGTGCAAGATGAACTTATGCCTTATGGTCGGGGAGGCCGGCCTTGATCGCGCTATCGAGACCAATTTAGAAATACAAGAAAAAGTCTTTAGCTGGCACATTAAATTGGCCAACGAATTAAATAAGCCTCTCATAATTCATAATGTAAGATGTCTGTCTGAAATATTTCGCCTTCACAAGGCCTATCCTGGCCATACTCCTTGGATACTTCATGACTTTAATGGAACGATGAAGGATATGACTGACTGTCATGAGCGCACAATTTACACCTGCCTCGGTCCCCGCTTCTACGAGTCGTCTAATGCAAAAATAAGTAGCACCATCTTGAATAATAAAGTGGACTTAGAGTATATCTTCTTTGAAACTGATGATCGTCGTGATCTAAAAGTTTCCGACATCTATTGTGAGTTTGCGAAAAGACAAGAGCTCGACCTATCAGATCTAAAGGAAGAAATTTGGCACAACCTCAGGCGCCTTCTTGGCAAAGATTTAACGATTTAATTGAATTTAGAGCGCTTTTAGCTCCCATGGTAGGCCTCTCGCATGTTGCTCTTAGAGATGCCCTAAGGCCCTACTTTCCAAAAGATGTAAAAACCTTATGGGCCACAGAAATGTTAAATTCAAGAAGACTACCTGATCAAGTCCTTGGAGAGACTCCTGAAACATTCAAAAGTGAATCTGACTATGGGCTCTACCCACAAATACTTTGTAATGAAGAAAGATATATTGAAAAGGCCATCCCGAAACTAGAGGCCTGGGGAGCAAGTGCCATTGATATCAATATGGGCTGCCCAGTGAAGAAGGCCCTAAAGCATAATTACGGTGTTTCTTTAATGGGTGATACAAAGTATGCAGCAAGTGTTGTGGAGATGGTTAAGAAACATGCTACGGTTCCTGTCTCGGTGAAACTTAGGGCCGGCCATCAAAATGATAAGAGCTTTCTTTTAGACTTCTGTAGTGCCCTTAAAGAAGCCGGCGCGGACTGGCTAATTTTACACCCAAGGCTAGCGGCCCAAAAAAGAAAGGGAGTTGCAGACTGGGAGCAGATAAAATTCCTACAAGAAAGTATCGATCTTCCAATCATTGGTAATGGCGATATTCAAGATCACGGCGACATTGCTCAAATGCTAAATGAAACAGGCTGCCAGGCCGTTATGCTAGGACGCTCTCTTACTGCAAAGCCATGGCTAATTACGCAATTTGCATCTGATCAAGGTTATGAACTTGATGAGTTCCAAAATCAATTTCTAAGCGAAGACCCTCACCTTCATGCTCGCTACTATGGTGAATTTGTGAAGGCCTATATAAATGCTTGCTTTAAATACTATGAACCAAAGGCCGCCCTTAAGCGCATTCGCTTCTTTTTAAAAGTTGGGCATGTATGGCTTAATTTTGGCCATAGCTTTACCAAGAAACTTTTTGGATTAGAAAGTGCGCAAGCATACAGTGATGCCATAGATCTTTATATGGATAATTCTTCATTGAAAATTTCGAAAAGAACGAATCTACGTTACTAGTGTTCGCAGTGGTTACAACGACATAACTTAATATTAAGTAAGTGCGCTGCAATTAGTGCTAGGCCACCGACGATAGATGCCACAACTTCAACTGTTCCAATTGAATGAGAGTGCATGTGCATATGCATATGACCAGCATGATCAGCTAAGAAGTATTGATTAAAGTGCCCAACTAAAATAGCGGCCATTCCTAGGATACCAATAAAGAGTGGTCTCTTATCATTGTGAACTTTTAGGTTCTTGATAAAAGCATAGAGACCTACTGGTACAACAATGAAGATCGCAAGACTGTGAATCAGTGGATTTTCAAAATATGTGGCCAGTGACGGAACAAAGATAATCAATAATGGAATTGCCATGCAATGTAGGCAACATAAGACAGAAACTAGCAGGCCTGCACGATCCGCTGATTCGTCGTATTTAGATGTTTTAACTTCTTCCATTTTGTTGTCCATAAGCGTCCAATTGATTGATATATGTATATATAGAGAATTCTGTGACTCAAAGCAAGTAATTATTAAAAAATTACCATCATTAAAGTGTTGAAAATACTTTCTAATACGATACACTTGTAACGTAATATTATTTACGTGTATCAAGAAAATCTTGCTACAGGGGGAAAAAATGAGTGGTTTAGATGATTTTTTAAAAAAGAAGAACAAGCAGGCCAAGCATGCACTAACTTCGTCAAGTGATGAGATTGTGAAAAAGTGTAGACACCTGTTAGAAAGAATTCAAGATGAAGGTAGTGAGAAATATGATGAACTTTATGCTCATTTTCGCTTTCGCTACGACAGAGTAAATGTACAGAAGCACAAAGTTGAAAAATTCTTAGAAGAGCTACAACAAGAACTCGATCGTCTTGGTAAAGATCCGATTAAAGTTCTTGCAGAATACGATAAGCTAATCGAAAAAGAACTTGAGGCCATAGGCCACGTGGAAACTTACCAAAGCGTTAAAAAGTCGACAAAGAAGGCCATTAACAGAATGGCAAAAGCCGCTAAAGAGGTTTCAGACGACGTTGAAGAAGCCGTTGAGGAAGTTAAGCGTACAACAAAGAAAGTTGCAAACGACCTAACAAAGAAAGCAAAAGAGGCCAAAAAAGAAGCTAAGAAAGTTGTAAAAAAAGCAACCAAGAAAGTGGCCAAAAAGACTGCGAAGAAAGCAGCAAAGAAAGTGGCCAAAAAGACTGCGAAGAAAGTAGCAAAGAAAACGGCCAAGAAGACTGCAAAGAAAGTAGCAAAGAAAACGGCCAAGAAGACTGCAAAGAAAGTAGCAAAGAAAACGGCCAAAAAGACTGCAAAGAAAGTAGCAAAGAAAACGGCCAAAAAGACTGCAAAGAAAGTCGCGAAGAAGGTCGCTAAGAAAACGGCCAAAAAAGTAGCCAAAAAAGTAGCCAAAAAAGTAGCCAAGAAAACTGCAAAGAAAACTGCCAAGAAAGCTACAAAGAAAAAATCAAAATAAAAAACAAGGCCCTCGTTTGAGGGCCTTTTCTTATAAAACTCTACTCTTCAAAAAATAAAACTTTATCACTATTTCGGAGCATAAATCCCTTTATGTGATCATTCATATCAACAAATAACTTAAAAACCTTCTCTTCCTGAGGAAGTGAGCTATCAAATGTTTTATTAAATAACTTGATATTCTTACAAACGACAGATGATGCATAATAAGTATCTGAAGTTTCATAATAATTAAATGTTCTATCCTCACCTTCACCGCTATACTTACCAAGATAAACGCTTACTGTAGAAATACTTCCTGACTCTTCTTGTTCGGCCGTATAACAACTCGTTGAAGAAACTGTTGCTAAATCAACAATTCTTAAAGTTTGTAGGCCCGCTACTGCATAAAAATTAAATGCACCTACTAAAATTACCAAAGCTAATTTCATAAACTCTCCTAAATATTTTTTCCATATTTAGCATGACCAATGAGACATAAATACTCCCCTGAAGTATTTACAATAAGCTAAAGAAGCGCGTGGGCAATAGAGAAATAGATAATGATTCCCGTCACATCGCAAATTGTTGCAACAAAGGGAGTTGAGGCAGTGGCCGGGTCAAAGCGAAGCTTCTTAAGTAGAAAAGGAAGCATTGATCCAACGAGAGTTCCCCACATCACGATACAAATAATACTGCACCCTACAATGAGAGAGATACTTGCAAAGTTTACGCCGTAAACTTCGTTTGCATGCGGCCAGAAATAAATTCTCATGAAACCAAAGATTCCGAGAATAAATCCCATAAATAGGCCAGAACCTAACTCTCTTAAAAAGACACGAAGAGAGTCACTATTTTTAACTTCACCAAGAGCAAGGGCGCGAATAACAAGCGTTGATGCCTGCGCCCCAGAGTTTCCACCTGATGAAATAATAAGAGGAATGAAAGTTACAAGTGCAACTGTATGTGCAATAGCAGCTTCAAAGTGAGTCATGGCAGTGGCCGTAAGCATTTGCCCAATGAAGAGAATAACAAGCCAACCAAGACGTTTCCTTGTCATCTCAAAGAAGCCAACTTCAAGATAAGGAGCATCAAGAGATTCAACGGCCGCGATTTTTTGCATATCTTCTGTCGTCTCTTCCTCGACGGCCTTGATAATATCATCAATTGTAATGATCCCTTTCATACGGAATTCTTCATCAACAACCGGTAGAACAACTTGCTCAAAACGACTGAAGACACGACCAATTTCTTCCTGATCCATATTATCTGGAATGGCAATAAGGTCATCACCCGTTGTCATTAGCTCTGAAATCTTTTGGCCGTCGCGAGCACCAAAGAGCTCACGTAGAGATACCACCCCTACTAGCTTTTGAGCTGTGTCGATAACGTAGGTATAGTAAATCGTTTCAACGTTACTTAGTGTTTGAGTACGAATGTAGCGAATGGCCTCTTCCACCATCATATTTGCACGCAGGCGAATATAATTGGAATTCATAAGACCACCGGCAACGTCTTCGGCATAGGCCATAAGGGCCATAACTTCAACGCGAGCATGTTTAGCTAAGAGAGAAAGAGTCTCTTCTACTTGCTCATAATTCAGAAGTTGTAAAATATCGGCCAAGTCATCATAGGCCAAATCATTTGCCCAACGTCTTTTAAGGTCGCGGTCAAATTGTTCAAAAAGATCAGCTTGGTAATTTGAATCAAGGGAGTCAAAGAAGTCCTGGGCCTCTTCTTCTGACATACTATTGAAGGTCGACAGACGCTCGGACTCAGAAAGAGAAGGCCAATCTTTTAGGGCAATACCAATTTTGGTAAATTGCATTGTGTTCTCAATTTCTGGATGAGTTTCGTTTGTCATTTATTTTGCTCCCACAAAATACTAATCGACGTTTTAAGTACAAACTTTAATAAAATTAGCTAGTTAGATTTTGACATCACATCTTTACTGGCACTTTCAAAAACGGCGCACCATCTTCTTCATTAAAAATGAACTCTCCCCCATTCATATTGTATTGAATACTAGGGATTAAAAGTCGAGGAGCACTTAAAACAGCATCACGAGATGTTCTAAAGTCCAAGAACTCTTCTTTAGTAGTACTTGCCTTACACTGTATATTATTGCGCTTTTGCTTGCCCACAGTTGTCTTAAACATAATCTCACGTCCACCTGGGCCGTAATCATGGCCGACGTATATACTACAATTATCATCGAGAGAGTAAATTTTTTGAATCGACTCATAAAGGTCGTCAGCACTCCCCTTTGGAAAATCGCAACGGCCAGTTCCCATATCAGGCATAAAAATAGCATCTCCTACAAAGATTGCTTCCTTGTTAATGTATAAACTCATACAAGCAGGAGTATGCCCCGGAGTCTCAATAATTTCGACTTCGAGATCTTCTGCGACTTTAAAGACCTCACCTTCACGAGTTAATAAATCAAATTGAGAGCCGTCTTCTTTTACCTGAGAACGGAAGGCCCCATTAAAAACGTTTTGTACCTTTTTAATATTTTCATGAATGACGATCTTAGCACTAGGGTAATATTTCTTTAGGCTCGACGCACCAGAAAGATGATCCGCGTGAACATGGGTTTCAAAAATATATGAAAGCTCTAGATCCTTCTCTTTTAAGAACTCATGAATGAGTAAAACTTCTTTTGTTGACACTGATCCACTTGCGTAGTCAAAGTTTAAAACAGGATCAACAACAATGGCCTTCCTTGTTTCCAAAGAGTAAATGATATAAGTCAGAGTATTTGTGTCTTTATCAAAAAAAGAGTGGATCAACATTTAAAATTCTCCTAATCCTTGAGGGTATATTTGCACCGCGCATCACAAAATGAAATTCACTTAAAAATTCACTTAAGTTTTGGTGATTAAAGGATTATAATCCAATCAAATAACATTTTAAAATTTTTATTAAATTAGACAAAGGAAATGTATCAATGTCAGCATTACGCTTTTATTTGACTAACTCCGTTGCTAAAAAGCAAGTAATGGGAGTTACGGGACTACTTCTGTGTGGTTTTCTACTATCACACATGCTTGGTAACTTTTTACTAATGGTTGGAGCAGACGCTTTTAACAAGTACGCTTACACGCTTACTTCAAACCCACTAATCTACGTTGCAGAAGCTGGTCTTCTTGTAATCTTTTTAACTCACCTCTTTATGGCCCTGAAACTTACGATGGAAAATAAAGCAGCTCGTCCAGTTAATTACTACATGAAGCAACCAACAGGACGTGGAGCAACTTTCGCATCTTCAACTATGCCATACACTGGTATGCTAATTCTTTTCTTCATCATCATGCACTTAATTAACTTTAAGTATGGTGCTGTATATATGACAACATTAAATGGAATGGAAGTTCGTGACCTTTACAAGACTGTAATTGAGTACTTTGCTTCTCCTCTTAATGTGGGAATGTATGTAGTTTTCATGATTGTTATTGGAATTCACGTATCTCACGGGTTCTGGTCAGCATTCCAATCAATTGGATTTAACCACCCTAAGTATATGCCAGCGATCAAGTTTCTTTCAAAACTATACGCTGTTGTCTTAACTGTTGGATACTCAACAATCGCAATTTGGTGTCACGTTAAGGGAGGAATGTAATGACTAATATGAATATCAAAAAAATGGATGGAAAAGTTCCTGCTGGTGACGATATCACTAAAGTATGGACTCAACATAAGTTTAATATGAAACTTGTTAACCCTGCCAACAGACGTAAGTTTGAAGTAATCGTTGTTGGTTCAGGACTTGCTGGTGCATCTGCTGCAGCAACTCTAGGTGAGCAAGGTTATAATGTTAAGTGTTTCTGCCTTCAAGACTCTGCAAGACGTGCTCACTCGATTGCAGCTCAAGGTGGTGTTAACGCTGCTAAGAACTACCCAAATGATGGTGACTCAATCTGGCGTCTATTCTATGACACTGTAAAAGGTGGAGATTACCGTGCACGTGAAGCTAACGTTTACCGTCTAGCGGAAGTTGCAAATAATATTATCGACCAATGTGCGGCACAAGGTGTTCCTTTTGCTCGTGAATACGGTGGGACTCTTTCTAACCGTTCATTTGGTGGAGCTCAGGTATCACGTACTTTCTACGCTAGAGGACAAACTGGTCAACAGCTTCTTCTAGGTGCTTACTCTTCTCTAATGAAAGAAGTAGGTCGTGGTAAAGTTCAAATGCTAACTCGTCGTGAGATGGTTGACCTAGTTATGGTTGACGGTCGCGCACGTGGTATTATCACAAGAAACGTAATCACTGGTGAATTCGAAAAGCACGCAGCAGATGCAGTTCTTATGTGTACAGGTGGATACGGAAACGTTTACTACCTATCAACAAACGCAATGACTTCAAATGGTTCAGCAGCATGGAAGGCCTATAAGAAAGGTGCAATGTTTGCTAACCCATGTTTCACTCAAATTCACCCAACTTGTATTCCAAGACACGGTGAAAACCAATCGAAACTAACTCTTATGTCAGAGTCTCTAAGAAATGACGGACGTGTTTGGGTTCCAAAAGTAGCTGGAGACCACAGAGCACCAAATGATATTCCAGAAGAAGAAAGAGATTACTACCTAGAAAGAAAGTATCCTTCATTTGGTAACCTTGTTCCTCGTGACGTTGCTTCTAGAAACGCAAAAGAACAAATCGACCAAGGTAAGTCAGTACGTGCTGGAGAAGAAGCAGTTTACCTAGACTTCGCTACAGCAATCGCACGTGATGGTGAAGATGCTATTAAAGAGCGTTACGGTAACCTTTTTGATATGTACGAAAGAATTACTGATGAAAACCCATATAAAGTTCCAATGAGAATTTACCCTGCTGTACACTACACAATGGGTGGACTATGGGTTGACTATAACCTTCAAACAACTGTTCCAGGACTATTTGCTCTTGGTGAAGCTAACTTCTCTGACCACGGTGCAAACCGCCTAGGTGCTTCTGCACTTATGCAAGGTCTAGCAGATGGTTACTTTGTTGCACCATTTACAGTTCCTAATTATTTAGCATCTGAAAAACTTATGGGTAATAAAGTTGGAACTGATCACCCAGAATTTGATAAGGCCCTAACAGAATCAAAAGATAGATTCTCTAAGCTACTTTCAATCAATGGGACAAGATCAGTTGAATCAATTCACAAAGAACTTGGTCAAATCATGTGGAACCATGTTGGTATGGCAAGAGATGAAAAAACTCTTAAGGCCGGAATTGAAAAGATTAAGAAACTTCGTGAAGTATTCTGGAAAGACGTTAAAGTTACAGGAACAGCAGATGGGATCAATATCGAGCTTGAAAAAGCTAACCGTCTTGCAGACTTCCTAGAGCTTGGTGAGTTAATGGCACGCGACGCTCTTGAAAGACCAGAATCATGTGGTGGTCACTTCAGAGAAGAGTCTCAGACTGAAGAGAATGAGGCCCTAAGAAATGACAATGACTTCTGTCACGCAGCTGTATGGGAATACATGGGTGAAGGTAGTGAGCCAATTAGAAACGTGGAAGAACTAGACTTCCCTAACGTTCCACTAACACAAAGAAGTTACAAATAAGAGGTATATGATATGAGTAACAATAATAATATGACACTTCATCTAAAAATCTGGCGTCAAAAGAATCGTGAAGATAAAGGTCAAATGGCCGACTATACTTTAGAAAACGTTTCTCCGGATGCTTCATTTCTTGAAATGCTAGATCAGTTAAACGAAGAACTTATCCCACAAGGTGTTGAGCCAGTAGCTTTCGATCACGACTGTCGTGAAGGTATCTGTGGTATGTGTTCTCTAATGATCAACGGTCAAGCACACGGGCCAGAAGCTGAAACAACAACTTGTCAGCTTCACATGAGAAAATTCTCAGATGGTGACACGATTGTAATCGAGCCATTTAGAGCAAGAGCTTTCCCAGTAGAAAAAGACCTTATGGTTGATCGTAGTGCATTTGATGAAATCATCGCAGCTGGTGGTTTCGTTTCAGTTAACACTGGTAACGCACAAGATGCTAACGCAATCCTAGTTCCAAAAGAACAAGCTGACCTAGCAATGGATGCTGCTGCATGTATTGGTTGTGGAGCTTGTGTTGCTTCATGTAAGAACGCTTCTGCTATGCTTTTCGTATCGGCTAAAGTTTCTCAAATGGCACTTCTTCCACAAGGACAAGCTGAAGCTTCTCAACGTGTTCAAAACATGGTTAAGAAGATGGATGATCTTGGATTTGGTAACTGTACTAACGAAGCAGAATGTGAAGCTTCATGCCCGAAAGGAATTGAGATCACAAATATTGCTCGTATGAACAGAGAGCTACTAAAAGCAGCTGTTACTTCTAAGACGACACCAACTGTTTAATTAAGTTAATTAAATTCAGATAAAATAAGGGCCTACAAATGTAGGCCTTTATTTATTGTAAGCTCCAACTTCACAGCGTAGAATAAGTGAAAGGAGCATTTATGAAAGTATTAATTTCTCTCTTAATGACAACACTTACACTCGCATTATCACCGGGTGACAAAGCGCCGCAATTCACTCTTAAGAATCAAAATAACGAAATAATTAAGCTCTCTGCTTTCAAAGGAAAGAAAGTCATTCTAGAGTGGTATAACGACGGCTGCCCCTTTGTGAGAAAGCACTATGATTCAATGAATATGCAACAAACACAGGCCCTTGCAAAAGAAAGTGGTTATCACTGGCTTTCCATCAACTCATCTAATGTTGGTAAACAGGGATATATCAAGGACGCACAAGCTGCGAAGAATCGTCTTCAAGTTGAAAAATCTCAAGCGGCTCACTTTCTCATTGATACGGACGGAACAGTTGGCAAGCTTTATAATGCCAAGACGACTCCTGAGATTTTTATCATCAACAAAAATGGAATTATCGAATATATGGGTGCCATTGACAGCATCCCTTCGGCCGACAAAAGTGATATTCAAAACGCTCGAAACTATGTTAAAAACGCATTAGAACAACTAAAAGAGAATAAGAAAGTAAGTCCAGCACGAACGAAACCGTATGGATGTAGTGTTAAGTACTAATGTTTATTTATAACGAAAATACCCAATTATTTGTTAAAAAGATCAGACTCATGGCATGTGATATCTTCGCAAGTATTGGGCTATCTTTTAAACGCTCACGCCTCCATTATAAAGGCGTCATGTACCCACTTACATTTGTCGTCAATGACTCTGATAAGATCCTAGGCTTCTACGATCCACTGATTTATCAGGTTGGTATCAATAAATGCTTTCTTACAATTAACGACGACAAGCTCTTAGAAAATGTTTTAAAGCATGAGCTGGCCCATTTCCTAGTCCATATTGAATGTGGCATCCACGAACAGGCCCACGGAGTGGAGTTTAGAAATATATTTAAACGCTTTGGTTGGGACGAGAGCTTTTCAAAGTCTCAAGTCAACCTTACGGCCTTCGTTAAAACAAATGATAATATTACGGCAAAGATTCAAAAGCTTCTTGAACTTGCCAAGTCGGAAAATGAATTTGAGGCCAAGCTTGCAGCAAAGAAGGCCAACGACCTCATCCAAAAGCATAACCTGAATAAGCTTAAGCTTAATCATTTAACGCGATCAGATTTTGATATGAAGGAATTTGAAGACACCTATGTCAGACGTGTTGCCTCTTTCAAAAGACGAAATATTCTTCACGACTGCCTCTACGATATTCTAAAGGAATATGCTGTCTCACCAGTTTTTAGCTCAGGCCGCGGTGGTGGTTATCTTGAAATTATCGGGGCCAAAGAGAATGTTGAGGCCGCTCACTTTATCTATGACTATACAGCTAATGCAATAGAAGGCCTATGGAAGCAGGCAAAGAAGACATCAAATTTAAAAGGTGTTCGAGCACGTAACTCCTACTATAAGAGCTTTACCAAGTCGTTTCTAAATGAGTTAAAAGGCCACCAAAGTAAACAAATCAGCTCCCGTGAGCTCATTCATATAAAAGGCCTAGCAGAGGCCCACAGAAATCGCGTCTACCCTCGTGTCTCATCACAAACAAGTCAAGCAACAAGCTTTGATGCAAATGCATGGAATCTTGGCGCTAAGGCAGGAAAACAATTTAAAATGGGTAAAGGTATTGGCCAAAAATCAGGGACGAAACTTCTAAGTAACTAAAATCTAGTTAGACATCTTTCTTCGCAAAATCTCTTAATATTTTGCCTGAATTACCGATATGATACAGGTAAAGCGGAGATCTAATGGCGAAGATAGCAAATTCCAAAAAAATAATTAAAGGATTTATCACTCAATGTACGATGGTTTTTAAATCATATGAGTACCATGTTGTTGAGTCTAAGAATAAGTCCAACCTTTGGCACTTTAGCGTCTCTAAAGATGACAAGAAATACGTCGTCTACTGCACAAACTCACTTGAAAAAGTACAAGGAATTATCAAGATTGCTCTTAAGAAACTTCCTGAAGATACTAAGCTTGTCGTTATCTGTGACAACTTCTCTCCAGAGGATCGCACAAAGGCAGAGTCTAACTCATACACGATTACTGACTTAGGTACGATTAAGAAATATGGTATTGATTTACTAGAGGCCAAGCAACGAGAAACTTTGGCAAAAACTCGAAGAGCTGCTTAGTTATTTAGACACTCTTTTTATCTGCGCCGTAAATCCACTTGTGCTGCTGACCAATCACTCTAAAAGGCCCACCTTCTAATTGATTCCACTCTTGAATATCGATGAATCTCTGCATTGGAAATTCTTCACTTGGTTCAAAGCATGGAGTTAAAACCCAAGGAAATTCAATTGAACCTAAACTCTCCTCAAGCTTTCTGTAAGCACCTAGAGTATAATCAAAGTCCTTACGATCAGCGATAACTGCTTTAAGCTGAAATTTTCCAACATAGTTTTGGGCAAGCTTTTCAATTAGAGATAAGCGAGTTTGAACTCCAGTAGAAGGAGTTTTAAGATCAAATGAAATATAGTCGAGATTTTCAAAAACCTCATCAACAACACGTGTTCCAGCTGCTTCAATATTTAGCTTAAAGCCTTTCTCTTTTAGAAATTTTGAAAGGGCCACAACACTTGGAACATGCTTAGGATGAAGAGGATCTCCACCAGTAATTGAAATCCAATTAATTTTTCCCTGATAAGACTCTTCTAAAACCTTTTCAAAGATCGATTCAATTGATGTTGGTTCAATTTCAAAACTCCAAGTATCCATTGAGTCACAATTAATACAACCAACAGCACAACCTTGAAAACGCACGAAGACCTGTGAGCGTCCAACAAAGACTCCCTCTCCTTCTGTAGCGCGGTAAATGTCGTTAATAAGATACTGTTGCATTGAAAAACCTTCTTAAAGGGTATTTATATAGCATAAGGCCTTAAAATGTCATATATTTAAAAGTAAATCGAGTAATTGCTACATGAAAAATGGCCCAAAGGAAGAAATATGATTGATATAGATGAACAATTTCGCGCAGTCATCGCTGATTTACAGGCCGGCAAAAGACCAAATTGCACTTATACCAAAGAAGACTTCAGTGTCTTTAAGGCCCGCTTTGAGGAGCTAAATCGCGAAGAAAATTGGGAGGCGCTCATTCCTCTTCTATGCTTACTCGATAATACAATTACTCTCGATCATATTATCTACCCTGAAATCATGGATTGCTTGGCACTATGCCATGACCCAGAAGTCCTAACTCTATGCCTTGGAGTGGCCAGAAAACAAATTATCGATGAATTTCATAAAAGAGGCGAAAGGCTGCCTTTTGATTTTCTTGAGGCCCTAGAAAAACTTGTCGGTCACCAGAACCCAGAAGTCTTTGAATGGACACTACGCCTGATTGAGTCACTCGGTTCACAGTCGATCTATTTTAAAAAGGCCGTCTTAGAGGCAAAACCAGGCTTCTTTGCACGCTTTAATCAACACAAGAAGGCCTGTGTGGAAATAATTGAACTGCTTGAACACCGCTGGCAATAGTGTGTTACAATTGGATTCATGGATAGAAAGTTTAGCGCCAACGACAATTTTGAATTACTAAAGAACGAACGCAATATTGCTAATAGGCAAATGTACCAAATGCAGCCTTCACAAGAGGTTCAAGTTCAAATCTTTCCAGACAAGAGTGTAACACCCGCAAAATTTATTCCAAACACAACAATGCCTGGTACTTTCAGGGCCCACCCTACAACAATTGCGGCCATGAGAAGTGATCTCTTTGCTAATATGTATGACGAAGCATTTGAAGAACTGAGTGCGATAATCACCTGTTCAGGCTGTAAAACAGAGGTTGATAAGCAGTTTTGGAAGTTTTGTCCTCACTGTGAAGCATCGTTTCCAAAAAACTAGCTCTAAACTATTGATATTCCATGACAAAGTAATCCTTTGTAAGAAAAATACCTTTTACTAACACCTCCCCGACCAGTAAATTCTTTCTACAACACACGAACACAATATTTGTTGTGCGTAATTGTTTTGCCTAAGCGCAAAACTAAGGTTACAAACAACTTGTTTCACTGGAAGAAACACGGCACAAGGGAGTCGAAATGAACAGAGCTAACTCGTATCTATCGGACAAGCAAATAGCTGCACTTAAAGATGCGCTACTTGCTGACAAAGAAAGAATTCTTAACAAAAACAGTGAGAAAGAGCAGTATTGCATGGACAAGAACGAACTACTTGACCCTCTAGATGAGGCAGTAGCAAACGTTCAAACATCGCAGGAAATTCGTTTCAGAAATCGTGAAAACTTCTACGTAAAGAAAATCAACAAAGCACTGACAAAAATCGAAAAAGGTGAATACGGCCTTTGCGATGAGTGTGATATTGAAATTGGTTTTGATCGCCTGATGGCGAGAAATACTGCTGAGCTTTGCATTGCATGTAAGGAAGAAGCTGAGCATGAAGAGAAATCGAATGTTTACTTAAAGCGTTCTAAATCTCTTGGAAAGACAATTGCTGAAATAGGAAAAAGATAAAAAATAAGGCCTCATTAGAGGCCTTTTTTATTTGTGCTTATTTTCTAAAGTAACTAATGCTTAATAATTCAAACTCATCTGCAATATGATATTGCCCCGTTGAGAATTCCGCTGAATTAGCGATTCCGCTATCAATGACACTCTTTCTTATATCTTTAATCTCATCTCTTTGAGCATCAAAGTACAGAACGTAGACTTTTGAAGAAAGCTTATCAACTTTCTTAGCTCTAAGCCCCTGCTCGCTTAAGAACTTTTGTAGATCGACAATATTGGCCTGATCAACAGAAACGATAAGCTTATCACTTGCTATACTTTGACAGGCACCCTTACTATCTTGGGCCAGGCCAATGCCTGAAAACTTAAGGCCATGATCTTTTTCAATATTTGCCCTTAGACAGTAGTCGACCTTCTCATAAGAAATACGAAAGGCCATTGAAAGCCTTGGGCCACACAGTCCATAAGAGTGAATCATATCTATTTTTTCGGCCTTAAATTTTTGTTCATGTAAGTATTGAACGACTTGGCCTAGAACTTCATCACGATTTGTATTAAGACTTACTTGATCATTAAAGGATGCAATTTTCGTACGTCCTTGGTCTTCTTTATACCAACATGTATCGTTATTTACCGAAATTAACGGACCTGCATAGATAAATTTACCTAGGAGTAATGAAAGTAAAGAGATAATTATTTTGTTCATAAACTTTCATCGGTATTTAAAGCACAAAATTTAGTGTAGACTTAACTTATGACAGGCAATGATTACGAGATCAAACTAATTGAGAATATCACTCGGACATTTTACACCAAGGCCATTAATGATGTTTTTATTGGCTATCACTTTAGAAAAATAACGGCCAACAATGGCCCTCTAGCAAATATTGATGACTTCAATGAACACTTAGAGGTTATCAACGCCTTTTGGCAGGCACAGTTATTAGGAATAAAATTTCCACGTCCTGCGGCCCACCTACTTGAGGCCCATGAATACTTAAATATCCGCATGGGCGAACTTGGACGATGGGTAATGCTGTTTAAGGAAACATTAGAAGAGTATAGAGAAGAAAATCCTGAGTTTATTAATGCATGGGAAGTTAAGATCGATGCTTTCCAAACAGGATTTAAGAAGTACTTCTTTAAAGAATAAAAAGGGATAGGCGCAACAGGAGATCGATATGTTAAAACTTGAAAAGAATTTTCAAAACTTAACACTCAACTCTTTTCCATCGAAGCTAGCACTTCTATGTATTCTCTTACTTGTTGTCGGACTTGGTAGCTACCTGAGCTTCAATAATAAACTTGGTCAAAAGGATCTTCTGCTCTTTCTCTTTACTCCAACAATCGTATTATCACTTCTTAAATATCGTCATCTTGAGATGAGTAAACCCAGAAATACAGCAAGGCTTGTTGCCCGCTCACTACTAAGGAAGCAGATCACTCAATTTGGGCTTGATGAAATTAAAAGAGTCGAACTCTTAAGAACCAGAGGTGCTACGGCATCAAATCACGCCATTCAAATACATTTAAAAAGCGACAAATGCTTTCTTATTACCAGTAGTGATATCATAGGAACAAATAAGAAGTTAGAAGAGTATCACGAAGAAATTAATCAGTGGCTAATGGACTAATCACACTCTTCTTTTGTTTGTGGGTTTTTGGCCTTGTAGACTTGTTTAACAAAGTCCACAAGAACGGGCTCACTAGCAACATCATCAAATAGCCAGTTGCGAGCATAGTATTGATTAAGCTTGTATGCTGCCAAACAAGCTTCCTGAGACGTTAAGTATTGCACGACAATCATTTCAACTAATCTAACTTTAAAGCGCTTTGGTGAGCCCACAATGCAGCCAGCAGGATAATCCTTACAGTCTAAATGTCGCCCCTCTTCTTTTAATCCAATACGAACTTCTTCAATTGTATTGTCAAACTTATAGGCCATATCAAACATTTCTAAAGGAGTATAAATATCCTTTTCTGAACATGATGACATAACAAAGAATGATGAAAGAAAAAAGAAAATGCTAATACGTTTAAACATATTAGCATTTTATCATTTAACGGCGTCTGCCGCGAGAATTTTTTGATGTACGAGATGGTGTACGAGTGCTTGTTCGTGAAGTAGTCTTCTTTTGAGGAAGCTGCCCTCTACGAGCAACTTTCTTTGTCGCCTTCTTAGCACCAGATTTCTTTGTCATAGACTTTAAGAAGATCGGATCAATCTTTAGAGTATCCTGATTCTTAATGGCCTCGTTAATTTGACCAATTAATTTCTGATCCTTTTTTGTCACAAAGTTGTAAACACTTCCAGCTCTTCCGGCACGTCCCACACGGCCAGAACGGTGGATATAGTAAACAGCTTCAAATGGAAGGTCATAGTTAAGCACCCATTGAAGAGTCTTAATATCAATCCCACGAGCGGCCATATCTGTTGTGATAAGAATACCACCTGTCGCTTTAAACTTTTTAAAGTTCTCACTTCTTTCTTTTGCTGTGATATCACCATGAGAAACATAGAGATTTTTTACAAGATTGGCCTGCTTCATATAATTATATACTTCAACGGCCTTCTCTTTTTGGTTAACAAAGATAATCCCACTACCCTTTGCTTCTTTTTTAATGAAAACATCAAGCATGGCATTCTTCTCTGTATAGTCCAGAGCGATATTAAATGTTTCAATTGTTTGAGAAAGTCCATGAGAGCCAATTAAGCTTACCGACTTAAACTCCATTCCAGAGAAGAACTCGGCCTTAAGCATATCAAAATCATCTGCCATCGTTGCAGACACAAGACATGCTTGATACGGCGAAGTAAGGTGGCGACGAATGGCCTTAAGCTCACGCATAAAGCCCATATCAAGTAGCTGATCAGCTTCATCAATCACAAGATACTCAAGGTCATCTAGACGGATCTCTTTCTTTTCAAGCATCGACTTGATACGACCAGGTCCACCAATAAGAATATCAAAAGTTTGCTTTTTAAGAGTGCTTACTTTCTTTCCTTTTTCACCACCAAGAGCAAGACGAACACGTAACTTTGCATGGTGAGAGATCTTCTTACATTCATCAGAAACCTGCATCGCAAGTTCTTTGATAGGAAGTAAGATGATGGCACGAGGAGAACCAGCTTTTTGGTTCTTTAAGTCAGATTCTGTTTCTTTTAGCTTTTGAAATAGAGGAAGAAGATAACTCAGGGTTTTTCCGCTACCTGTTTGGGCCTGTACCTGAAGATTGTGGCCATCTAGAAACTCTGGAATTGCTTCTGACTGAACTTCTGTCGGCTTAGATAGCTTATTTTCTTTTAAGAAACCTGCAAACAGGTCCATATCAACGATTTCAACAAATTCTCTTGTGTTTTTTGCCATTTTGTACTCTCCTAAATAGACAACTCCGCTCGCGACCAGAATTGGTCTACGCAGAAATAAATGGGGGGATCTTTTGATCCCCCGATATTTAACACAATGTTTCTTAAATTAGAAGTGTAGTCTGAAGTTTACAGAGTGAATTGTTGAAATTTTCACACCTTGTACTTCTGAAGTGATTGGCTGCTTAAGAGAATACATGAAATCCATGAATCCTAGCTTAAGTCTTGGAGTTAGAGTTAGGTGTTCAGAGTCAACCATCCCTCTTACAGTAACAGCTAGTCTTTCTTTCCAAACATGGAACATTACGTCTGTACCAGCATAAACTCCATCAGCAAAATCATAACCATCTCTCATGTGGAAACCTACGAATGGACGAACTCTCATATTTGAAAGATTGAAGCTATAATCAGTATGCATACGGTAACCAATTTCTGGCTCATATAATGGAAGATAACCTTCATCATTTTCAATCACTGTCGCAAGAGCGATATCTTGGATCTTAAACATTGTTCTGAAATTTGATAGCCAGTGAAAACCATAAGTGATGTCGGCCATCGCATAAAGAGTCATATTTTGATCAAGGTTTTCAGTATCGATAACATCACCGTCACCAGCAATTGCATCTTGATCAAGAACACGTCTTACGTCAGCTCGATATAAACCATAAAGAGAAAATGAACCAAAGTGTCTCTCATTCTTATAATCAAAATTAAGACCAGCTGTAACGTCTGCTTTTACATAAGCATCGATAATAGGTGCCATTGAACCAGACCCTGAAAATGGAATCGCTGTTCCACCAAGAGCATCTGTTAGCTCAGCTTCAAATTGAGTTTTTTCAGCACCTGTTAACCCAAGGTCATCAGCTAGTTCAGAAACAGTAGAAGTTGTTCCAGCAAGTACTTTATTTAAAACTGTTTGTGTAAGCTTATCTTGAAGAATAGTCTTCGTTTCAGCATCTACTGGGATTGCGTTAATAAGAGTATCAGTTTCAATCTCTTCTTCACCAATTCCAATTAGTGAACCAACATTCACACCAAGTCTAACGCTTGGACTGATTAGCCCTTTGAAAGCATTAAATGATGGAAGAGGAACTCCTACTTCAACATTTAATCTAAGGTTTTGTTCCGTATCAGCATAAGCAGAAAGTACATCCGCTGCCGCTTGATCAGGATCAGCTGCATCTGAAGCATCAGATACATCACCTACTAGTTCCATAAGGTCTGTATTAGCATAAACTGACATATCAACGAGAAAGTCATGCCCAGGCTCTCTTAGGAATTCTTGAGTTTGAAATTTGTCTTCCATTAAGCGAAAACGATCCTGTACATCATAATTAGCATCGGCCGCAAAAGTCATTTGTCCTGCTAAGAGCGTAGCAAACGTCGCTCTTACTAAAAAAGATTTTTTCATTTATTTGTCCCCTTCCGTGGTTAAATCTTCTTAATTGTCTTAACCAATATTAACACGGAATGAATTCTAAAAATTAGTAGGAAAATTTATATAATCCCTTTAAAATAGAAAGGAAATTAATTGAAAATTAACAAAGGTTGACTATGCAGGTTGGTTTTATCCACAGCACTTCTAATGAAAATAAAGAAATCATTATCTCAGTTAAAGAGTTCTTCTTTAAGGAAGAAAATAACGAATTAATTATTTCTGAAAACGGTGGAAGCATCAAGGTTCAGGTTGATGATGACTGCTTAGTCCTAAAGTTAATTCAAAAAATTCAGGATGCAAAACTTCAAGAAACACCTCTTCAAGAAGGCTCGACTTACTTCATGGAAGTTGGAGAAAGACTTAGCTACAAAAGAAGTGAATTCAAATTAAAAACTCTCTCTCATGCTCAACAGTTACCTGACGAGTTTGAAGTCACATCTGAAAAAGATGAAGATGACCTAGGTCTTGATGAAGTACAAAGCTTCCATCACCTAGAAGACCAAGAATCACTTGAAGAGATCAAAAAAGCGACTCAAGACAGCTCTCCTTCATTTGAAATGACAAGTAGTGATATGCTTACAAGAGATGAATCTGATGATGACTCCGACAGTGACGAAGAAGATATTTCATTTATTATCGATACTAATGAAGATCAACCAGCACAGCAAAAAGTAGATGAAGATACTGACTCTCTTAGTATCACTCAAGTTCTAAACGTCGCTCGCCTGCAAAATGCAGAAGCCGAACAAGAAAAGAAGGTTGCAAAACAAACTGAGCATATCAGCCGCCCTCTAGGTGGAAACAAGAAGAAAAAAACAAACAAAAATACGAAGAAGAAATCGACAAAATCAAAAGAAGCCTCAGGCCTTAAGCTAGGAACTGCCCGCGACTATGAAGGTGCAAAAATAAGAAAGGCACAACAGAAGAAGAAAAAAGCAAAGCAGAATGAAAATAAGTTAGTGGGGCCTTTTACTCGCTTTGTGAGTGCCCTATCACTAGTCTTTGCAACCACGATTATTTCAACACAAGTAGAAGTTGAGGCCGTCGAGTCATTAAGTGTAAAACTGGCCGACTTGGCCAATACAGAACTTGCAAAATATGTTGAGTTTTCACTAAGTCCAGATATTGCAAAAATCTTTATCGTTCTTTTTGGAATCTTATTTGTTTCCAACTTAGTATTTAGTGTGTCGCCAACTCTCTTTATTAGTGGAGCGACTACTTCTGGCTCATTCCTATCAAAGAGGGCCAAGGCCGTACTTAGAACACCACTAGATTTAATTGCGCACCTTATTCCTCTTTTTGAGATGCCTGTGATTTTTGATACTCCCTCACTAAAAGAGTTAATCACTCGAGGACGTATTACTTATCGAGTAAAAGGTTTCAAGTTTATTTCACTTATTAACTTAGCTATTTTTACTCTCCTAGTAATTGGTTATCCAATTATCCAGGAAGGCTTTTCAGATACCGCAGCACCAACACAAATCAATGTTTCTAAAGAACTTGGAAAAAGGCCATTAAAGATCAAAGAGCTTCTTATCTCAAAGAAATTCTCACAAGAGCATATTATTCTTAGAGTTGGTGGGTCTAGGCCAAGCTACTTTATCATTAACAAAGACTCGGCCAACACATATGTCGTTAAAATGACGGATTCGATGCCATTTGAAAGATTTGAAAATAGCTTTAGCTCAATTCCGTTCTTTAAGTACCGCTACCCTTACCTAAGTTCATTTTATAAGGATGAAAAGTCGAGCTATTTAACAAGAGAAGACTTTGGAAAATTATTCTGGGCCGGTGAGATCATTAAGGGCCGATCGACTAAAGACCTTGTCCATGTTGATCTACTCGCTATTGGCCAATCAAAGAAAGCATTTTCAGAATTTAAAATGGATTATAAGCAGTATCGAAACTTGAATAAATTCACTTCATTCTATCGAGGAAGTAGTGATGAGATTTATCTCTACATCGCACAAGATCAAGTTATGCAATTTGCTAAGGTTGGCGGCAATATGAAATCAAGTGAGCTTGAAGGCTTTACTTTCCTAGCAAGGCCAAAGGTTAAAATTGAATATATCGACAGTGTTGAGAAGGCCTTTCAAGGGACAAATAAATCAATTTTAATGAGCCAAATTGCAGAGATCAACCAACTTGTCTCTCTTAAGGACAACGGTGAAAATCGCGCCTCATTCGTAAAATTTGCCAAGGATCTGGCCAAATTTTTACAAGGTAGTACAAATACTGTTGGACAAGAAGCGGCAAAAGAAATATTAAAGCTAAGTACTTTAAATAATTAAAGTTAGTAGAAATATTTCAACAGTCGAGTTACGACAAAGGGTGATCTATGCGTATTCAAGATCAAGTCAAAGAACACTTCAAGTTCAAAGTTGTCCACGAAGATAAGAACTCAGGAGCAAGAGCAGGTGTTATCACAACTCCTCACGGAGAAATCCCAACACCAGTTTTTATGCCAGTTGGTACTCACGGTGCAATTAAAGCACTTCCACCAAATTTCTTAAAGGATCTGGACACTAAAATTATTCTTTCAAATACATACCACCTTCACCTATCACCAGGTTCAAAACTGGTTCAAAAAGCAGGTGGACTTCATAAATTTATGAATTGGGATAGACCAATTCTTACTGACTCTGGTGGATTCCAGGTATTCTCTCTTCAAAGAAAGAGTATCAAGGAAGAAGGAGCAGAGTTTAAAGATCACAAAGGTAAGGCAATTATGCTTTCGCCTGAGACATCAATCCAAATTCAACAAGAGCTTGGATCAGATATCATGATGGCATTTGATGAATGTATTCCATATCCTGCAACTCGTGAGTACACAAAGAACTCAATTGATCGTACTCACCGTTGGCTAGATCGTTGTATCGACGCTTGGACAAATCCAAAGCAAGCGCTATTTGGAATCATCCAAGGTTCAACTTATGATGACTACAGAGATGAGTGTCTTGATGAACTTGTTAAGCGCGACCTTCCAGGTTATGCCATTGGTGGTGTCTCTGTTGGTGAAGGGCCTGAGCTGATGGAAAAGATCGTTAAGTACACAGGACCTAAGATGCCAAAGGATAAACCACGCTACGTAATGGGCGTTGGGAATCCAGAAGACCTTTGCATGATTTGGGAATATGGAATCGATATGAGTGACTGTATCATTCCAACGAAGTTTGCTCGTGGTGGAACACTATTTACAAAACGTGGGAAAATCAGAATTCGTCACAAGAACTATCGTCGTGACTTCTTTCCAATTGAACCAAATTGTAAGTGCTACTGTTGTGAGAACTTCACACGTGCCTATGTGAAGCACTTATTTGACTCAAATGAGATTCTAGGACAAGTTCTAGCGACTATGCACAATATTGAGTTCTATAAGAATATGGCCGAAGAAGCTCGTGAGGCCATCTTAAACGATCGCTACAATGAGTGGAAAGCTGACTTCCTAAAAAGTTACAATAAAGATGACGGTGCAAAAAACTAATTAAGTATTCAATATAAGGGACACACATGTGTCCCTTTTTCTTATAAACTTTTCAGATATATAGACCCATTTTACATTCTAAGCTAAAACCTCGTATGAGGAAGTTCTACTTAGTTTTACTAATCACATTTATTACCACGACAAAGCTAACCATGGCCAAACGCTATATTGGTGGTGATGAGTGGAATAGACAGAAAATAACGAAGGAAACTTTCCACGTTCAAAAAGCGACAACGAAAGAATTAATTCTAAGAACAGTAAAAGTCGTCAATGAAAGACAAAAGAAAGTTGGAACGGCCTTTCTTTATAAGCAAGATGAAACAACATATACCTTCTTAACTAATTTCCATGTTATCTCAACTCACAGAGAATGTCGTGATTCAAAAATTCTTATTATCAACGAAGAGTTTAAAAAGTTCCGTGCAAAGTGTGAAAAGATTCTCGACTCTGGTAGCATCAAATCCGGATCAGACTATACCTACTTTAAAGTTAAAAAAACCAACCGTATTTCATTTCTAGAAAACCTAAGTGATATCAACTTAAACTTCCCCACTCCTAAAGCAGGAGACCAATTAGTATCTGTTGGTTTTGGTGCTGGCAAGGCCGACCTTAGAAGATATGATGCAAGCATTATTCAAGATAAGGATTGTGTCTACCTAGCAGGAAATATCGATTTGATTTTTAACAAAGAAAAAGTAAGAGACGTATTCTTTACGGCCTGTGACGCACAATCAGGAGACTCAGGTAGTGCGATCATGAACAGTGACACAGGAGATATCATCGGGCTCTTTTTTGGAGTGGCCGATCAAGATAAGAATAATCCCCTATCCACAAGTGAGATTTGGGATAATATCGGAACAGACTATTTGGATTTCTATACAAATTCTTCCATGTCGATTGATTTAAAAACAATTCAATTGAAATAAAAAAGGAGCACCACGTGCTCCTTCTTTCTTATGCTTGATTAATTGCGCTTGAAATAATTTTTGTCAGCTTTTGAAGGTCTTCAAATTTCACATTATGGAAAAGAGAAATTCTAAATTGGTTCTTACCAAGCTTTCGATAAGAATCGATTCCGTTCACAACACCTTGTGCTTCAAGTACTTTAATTAGCGCTGCCGCTTCATACTTATCATCCACGTTGATTGTCGCAACAGAAGTTGAGCGATATTTTTCATCTGCAACATACGCCTCTAAGAAACTTTCTTCCTGGGCCCAACCATAGATCATATCAGCTTTCTTGCGTGCAAGATCAACGGCATTCTTTTGTCCACCTTGTGAGTTCATAAGTTTTACTTGCTCATTAAGGAAGAAAAGAGTTGAGATACTTGGCGTATTATATGTTTGATTCTTTACTGAGTTATCAATAGCTGTCTGCCAATTCATAATTCCTGGGATATAGCGATCAGTTCCATTAATTTCTTGTGCTCTCTTTAGTGCTTTTGGTGACATGATAGCAACAAACAGCCCGCCCTCAGAAGCAAATACTTTCTGCGGAGAAAAGAAATAGCAGTCAATTTTTGAAATATCTAAAGGAATCTGTCCCGCACCACTTGTTGCATCAACAGCAACGAGAGTATCGTCATTTACATTTGGAATAGTCGTTGTCTGAACACCAGTTGATGTTTCATTAAGAGTGAAACAGATCATATCTGCATCAGCATGCACATCAGAGCCTTGTGGTTCACAACCTTGACCGTACTCACTTACAACTTCTTGTGCTTCAATCCATGGGATTCCATTATGTGACTTAAACCACTTATTTGAAAACTCTCCACATGTATAGTGAACACTTTTATTACGAACAAGACCAAGTCCAATCATATCAAAAAGAAAAGTAGCACCACCGTTACCCATAACAACTTCATAACCCTCTGGTAAGTTGTAAAACTTTGCTAGGCCTTCTTGAATCTCTTTCACAAGATTTTTCACGGCCGGCTTACGATGAGATGTTCCCAAAAGATTTGCTTTTGTTTCAGCAAGACGTACTGAAAACTCAGTTGGTATTAAAGATGGACCTACACCAAATCTTGGATCACTTGGAATTAATTCACTAGGTACCTTATAATTTTCGAACATATTTAAAATCCTTTTTAAGTGGTTAGGGGTATTTTAATGAAAATGCTAGTATTTGAAAACAAATAAGAAGTTGTCAAACCTTGAAAACTTCTTAACAATTATGACATGAAAATATCTCGTTCCTTACTTCTATGCATTATATGCATACTTCCATTTTCTATAGCTGCTAAGGATCTTAGTATTCCTGGCGAATTCTCACTTGGAATTGGGAACTTGACGAAGTATGTCGGTAAGATTCAAACCGATATTGATGGTGGTAGAAATTACTTCACATTCAATCCTTTCATTAGAGCAAATTATCGAACAGATATTCCGTGGCAAAAGGCCCTTAATCTTGAAGCGGGACTAACGATCCCTAAATCAAGTGAGGATAGCGCTGTTACAGTAACGAATTTCTGGATTCATGCCCTTCTTGAACATACATTTACTCAAAGCTTTAGAATGCATGCAGGCCTTGGTGTTTTCTTTACCTATACGGCCATGGATGGTGAGATTCAAACATTAGGAAATGGAATGTCGACGCAGCAATTCTATACTCCAGAAGATTACCAAACTGCTGTTAATAATATTGTCATCCTCGGCGGGGACTACTTATTTAATAAGACGTACTTTGTTAATGGACAATTAAGTGTCTTCAATATTGAAGATGGTGACGAGCGAGCATTCAGCTATGCTTTATCGCTAAACTATACATTTGGAAATAAATAATGAAGCTTATTCTCTGCTTACTTTTTTCGACGTATTCATTCGCATTTACAATCAATGCAAATATTCCAATCCGTTTTTCAAATCCAGAAATACGTGTTGATGTTGCAGACAACGCCTGTGCAAATATTACGGACTCAGCAGATGAAATCATGGATATGGTAGAGATTGCAGCAAGTGAGTACTGGAATAAAATTGCAACAAGTAGCCTTCATCTTAAGGGCGGTAATATTTTAACGGTTGATGCAGATTATACTACTGAACAAATCTGCGCCGCAGGTGAAGCTGGCTGCGTCAGTCAGGTCCCAAGTACGAATACGCAAATTCTAATCGTCTGTAATAGCAATAATACAGTTTTTACTTCAACTGGAATTTTAGCTGTTACTCTCCCAAATAATCTAAGTGGTACTGAAATCCAGGGCTCTGTTATTGGACTCAATGATATCGCAGGTACTCGCTACAACGATCAAACAAGAGCACAAAAGATTGCTCTTTTTGCACATGAAATCGGCCACGCTTTTGGCCTTGGGCACTCTTCAAAAGAAAGTTCTCTAATGTACTTTAGAAACCTCACTGGCCGAGAAACAATTGGGCAAGATGACTGGGACGGGGCCACATACCTATACCCAAAAGAGCAAATCCCAATGTGTGGCTCAATTGCACCGGTTAAGGATAGTGCCAATCTCGGTGGTCATATTAATGAGGAAATTGAAAAAAAGATAAGTACGCAATATTCTGAACGCCCATCAGCAAAGGATTCCGCCGCCTTGATCGCAGGTCTGGGCATGTTATTATTGGTCTTAGTTACATCTAAGAAATTTGCACAAGCAAAAATTTATTAACAAAAGACAATATTTTACTAAAGTATTGTCAGTAAGTACCGATAATCACATTATGGAATCAAAGTCAGGTAAATTTATTATTGGAATTCTCATTATTTTCTTATTCAAGATTACTGTTGCAGATAATATGAGAGACTCCAAATCACAGAAAGTAACAATCTCAGTTCTTAAGTAAGAGCTAATTTTGTAAAGTGTTCACCTCTTTTGACGTAATTTGCGTATTGGTCAAAAGAAGGAAATGCCGGTGAAAATAAAATAACATCTGCACTAAACCCTGCTTTAAATATCTCATCTAAATTTTCAAAATATTCAGATTCAATCTCAAAATTTAATTCACTTAAGACTTTTCCAGACTCTCCAAAAAAGAGAATCTTTTTAATCTGATCTTTAAATGGCAAGAGCTTTTCTAGCTGATTATCACCGTGTCCTCGAAGCTGGCCACCAATAATGAGTTCTACATCCCCTAGATCCTTAACTCCATTTAATGCAGTTAGTGTTGCTTCCCAATTTGTCGATTTTGCATCATTAAAGAAGTAGTGCCCTTTATCTTGCTTAATCATTTGCAAGCGATATTCAACACCATTAAAGACCTCACAGGCCCTTTGAAAGGCCTTAATATTACCTGTAAACGCATCCCACATAAGATAGACAAAGTACGTATTCACAAGATTATGTTCACCGTAGATCTTTAGTTTACTAGGATCAATAACTTCAGATAGTTCTTCCTTAACCTTTTCAATTGAAAGGTCCAGTTGATGCTCATTGCGAATTGCATACTCATTCTTAACTTCTAAATCATTAGGAAGAAAGGCAATTCCTTCATTGGCCATATTTTTGAAGATTTCGAATTTATCTTGTCCATATGTCTTTAAGTCATCGTAGCGTTCACCGTGACTAAAAGTTAGATTTAAAAGCCCAGCAACATCACATTGAAACTCATCAATCAGGTTGAGCTGGAAGCTTGAAAGTTCTAAGATAATACCTTGAGCTGGTTCACGCTCTCCGCTCATGCGCTCATAAATATAATCACAAAAAGGTGTACCAATATTTCCACCAACAAAGTAATCCCCTGTTGGGTCCTGCTTGCCACACTCCTCTAGAAAGGAAACAACAGTGGTTTTACCATTCGTCCCTGTGACACCTAAAATTGGGGCATCAGCAAATTTATAGGCCAACTCAATCTCGCACCAAATCGGGCAAGTCGCTTTTGAAAATAATGGAAGCTCCTTAGACATACCAGGAGTCAGAATAATTAGGTCCATCTCTCCTAGAATATCGCAGGCCTCATCCTGAGCAATCTTGCCCTTGATGCACGAAGAGTCCTCAAGGGCAGGCCACGTTTCAACGGCCCCCTGATTAACTAAATAAATATCCTTACCTAGAAAAGTCAGTAGGCGTAGAGCTGAAAGGCCAGAAAGCCCAAGGCCAACAACTGCGATTTTATTATACTTATTTAGCGATTCATTAATGATCATATGACTATTACCTTCCAAATCATGGATAAAAGTGCTACATTGCTGTGCATGAATTACCAGCAATTATTTTTAAACCTTGCCTCTATTTTAAGGCCATATAGTCAGCTATGGCAAAAAGAAGTTCTCCAGGCTTGGCGTGCTGGTGAGATTGATGAAATCATTCCAGAAGATCTCATTGCTCCCTTAAGAAAACTTAGTCATGAAGAACTCTACGAGCTTGACTGCTTGAGAGATTATTCAAAGCTTGAAGAAGGTCCACTTAAGTCACTCTTAAATTCACTAAAAGAAAATGAAGTTTATGAGACGGTTGAAGAGTCCTTAATTCGTGGAGTCGACGAACTTCCAAGTTGGGCGTTTTTTAAAGTTAAGGGAAAGAAGCAGGATGAGATCCTAGCGATTGCAAACTTCCTAACGAAGCTTAGAGATAAAGAAGGCGACTTCAAGCACACTGTTGATATTGGAGGAGGCGTTGGTCACCTATCACGCACTCTTGCTCATTACTTTGGCATGGAGATGATTAGTCTTGATATTAATACTGAATTTCAAGAAATTGGCCGCAGTCGCCTAAAGAAATACCCTACACCAGAAGGTGCTAAAGACGTAAAGTTTATTAACCATGACTTTAGCATCGATTTAGAGGGAAAAGAAAATGCTCGTATATTCAGTAAAGACTCCTTTTCACTAGGTCTTCACACATGTGGCCCTTTGGCCGTAAAGCATATGCAAGTGGCAAGTGGCAATCAAACAAGAGGGCTTCTGAATTTTGGCTGCTGCTATAATAAATTAGACCCAAAAGAGCATACTAACCTCTCTCAATTTGCAAAAGAAAATAACCCACTACAAATTGAAAGTAATTGCTTAACACTCGCAACTCGAGGTCATCAAAGTATGGAACTTGAAGACTTCAATCAAAAAAAGCGAGTGAAGTTTTATCGCTACTGTCTTCAATTCTATATCGATACTGTTTATGGAAAAGAAATCGACATCATCCCTATTGGTGATGCTCACAAGAGACTCTACGCCCTTTCATTTAGTGAATATGCAATTGCAAAGCTAACTGAAAATAATATTCCAATTAACTTAAGTCCAAAAGAACTTGATCAGTTCTTTGAAGATCATCAAGATACTCTAGAGAAATTATTTCTAGCAAATGTTGTTCGTTGGCAATTTGGACGTGCCCTAGAGCTTTACCTTCTCTATGATCGTGCTATCATGCTACAAGAGCGAGGAAAAGAGGCCAAGCTAATGGCCTTCTTTAACGAAGTTGAATCCCCTCGAAATATTGGAATTTGGTATCATGAAGCAGAATCAAAATCATAAAAGTATTTTAATTACTGGCGCAACGACAGGCATGGGTAAGGCCTTCGCTGACCACTTTGCGACTCTAGGATTTGATCTCTATCTGCATGGACGAAACCTTGCCCTGCTCGAGCAAAATGCAAAAGAATATCAAGATAAGTATCAAGTTAATTGTGAAATTATAATCAAGGATCTCGCAGATGAGGATGCTTGTGAATTTGTGATTTCAAAAATAAAAGCGCCACTTACATACCTTGTGAATAACGCTGGATTTGGAGTCGCAGGAAAGTACCCAGAAACAGATATTGAAAAACAAGTAAGAATGCAAAGAGTGCACGTCGAAGTACCAATGCGCCTTACTCATCACTTTCTTCAACAAAGTGAGCAACTTAAAGTTATCAATATCGCCTCTCTTTATGCCTTCTTCCCAGTACCAAGACAAAGTGTTTACGCTGCTTCAAAAAGCATGCTTCACTCTTTTAGCCTGGCCCTAGGACGAGATCTAAATGGAACCAATAAACAGGTCATCTCTGTCTGCCCTGGACTTGTCTATACTCAATTTCGTATCAATCAAGGAAAGGCCGAAAAGCAACACTTTAGTGGAATCTCATCTGAACAAGTCGTTAAAGAGACAATGGACGCACTAAGTAAAAATAAATTCTATATTGTTCCAGGTTTTCTAAACAAAATCTTCAAAACACTACTAACGACAATTCCTCATACACTTACGCTACGAATCATCGAGCGAGTCAACACAGGGCGTGGTTACTAAAAATACCTTACACCTCTAGTCAGATATATAATTACCCATTAAAATGGCGCCCACACAACACACAAATTAATTGTAAATTAAGAGGACACCATGCAAACAACAACTGTTAATATCAATGATATTAAATTAAATAGTGAATACCTAAGAACTAATACTGATGTTGAGACATTAAAAATCAGTATCGAAAATATTGGTCTAATCAATCCTCTAACAATCAATAAAGAAAACGAACTACTAGCTGGTGCTAGAAGATATCAGGCCCTAAAAGAGCTTGGAATTGAAGAAGTTCCTGTTCATGTTGTTGACCGCAAGTCACTAGAGCAAGAGTTAATTTCAATTGATGAAAACCTTGTGAGAAGAGCACTCGATAAACTTGAATTTGAAAAGTGTCTTAACCGTGGGCGCGAAATCTTTGAAGAGCTAAACCCAACGGCCACTAAGATTGAAGTTGATGTTATTGCAACAACAACAGAAGAAAAGAAGCTTGAGAAGGCAAAAGAAGAGCAAGACCAGGATTCATTTGCTGCCATTACGGCACAAAAGACAGGTCTTTCAAAGAGTGTGATCAAAGGTGCAATTAAAAGAGATGCCCTTGCATCAGAACATGTAAAGAAAGCACGCCAACTTGGTCATATCAATGCAAGTGTTACTAACGAGATCATCAAGCTAGACAAAGAAGTTCAAGACAGCGTTCTTCCAATGATCTCAGATAAAACAGTAAAAGAAGTAAAACAAATTGTTGCAGCAGCAAAGCGTGGTGGTGTTCAGGAAGCCGAACAAGAAATTGAAACGATGGAGCCATTGCCAGCAGAATATGCTCACCTTAGAAACCTTTCAAAGAGAATGAATAAGAACCTTACTCGTATTCTTTTAGAAGAGCTTACTTACGAAGGTAAGGAGTCTGCTTCAATCATGAAAGAACTAAGAAAGATGCAAGAGAATCTTGAGCGCTTCTTCAACATGGGAACAACTTCTAATCATGTAACTTCTGATTCAACTGAAACACAGGAAGTTATTTCTGAGCCTACGATTGTACTTGATGAAGATCAACAAGAGTTCAATCCAGAGTACTCTCTCTAAACCCAAACCACTTTACAAAAAATTGACAATATAACGCTTTAGGCAGATGACGAATTACTTGGTCATCTGTTTAAAGTTTCGTTATGATATTCGTCATGAAACTAGTCAAAGAGAACACCCTTTTTATTATGTGGATTGTTGCCATACTTGCAGCAGCTGGCTCACTATTCTTTAGTGTCATCATGGAATTTGTTCCGTGCACACTTTGTTGGTGGCAGAGAATTACCATGTATCCACTTGCAGCGATCTTACTGATAGGCTTTTATCAAGATGATAAAAGAAGCATTCTCTATGGTGCCCCTTTTATTATTTCAGGATGGGCCATTTCAATTTATCACAACCTCGTTCAGCTTAAGGTCATTCCGGAAAGTGCGAGTCCCTGTGTAAGTGGTGTCCCATGTTCAGAGAAATGGATTAACTGGTTCGGGTTTATCTCAATTCCAATGTTGGCATTCTTCGCCTTTACAATTTTATTTTCACTATTCTTATTAGAAGTTTATAGCAACAAGGATTTCTTAAATGCAAAAAAGTCATAAAATTATAGCTGCAATCGTTACTGTTATTGCAGTCTTTGCCATTAGTGCAACATTTTACAAAAAACAACAAGCGGCCAAGCTCGGTTTTATGGCCAATGAAAATCACAAATTATTTGTCAGAGATTACTCTCCTTCTATCGGACCAGATGATGCAAAAGTTGTCTTAGTCGAATTCTTAGACCCTGAGTGTGAGTCTTGCCGTGCCTTTGCACCATATGTAAAAGAAATCGTAGAAAAATACGAAGGTAAGATAAAGCTAGTTGTTCGCTATGCGGCCTTTCACAAGAACTCGGCCTATGCAATCTCAATTCTAGAGGCAGCAAGAAAGCAAGGTCAATACTGGCAAACTCTTGACCTACTTTTTAAGAGTCAACCAGCATGGGGAAATCACCACAACCCACGCCCAGACCTAATCTGGAATTACTTAACAACACTAGATCTAGATATTGATCAAATCAAAAAAGATATGCATGATCCGAAATTCATGGAATGGATTAAGCAAGACGCAGAAGATGGAAAGACACTTGGAGTTCGTGGAACACCGACTTTCTTTATCAATGGAAAACCATTAGAGCGTTTTAGCTATCAACAACTAGAACTACAGATTCGTGAAGAACTAGAAAAATAAGTAGAATGCATACCTTTGCCAACTCCCACTTTCTAAAATTAATTGAAGATAGTGGGAGTGCATGCCCAGAAAGAGGTTGGGAACCCACTCACCTTGCGACCAACAATAATCAGCTCATTTCATATATCAAATCACACAGCTACGGTGAGTATATTTTTGACTGGGCCTGGGCCGATCTCTATCACCGAATGGACCAAGAGTATTACCCAAAGCTTATTCACGCCATTCCTTTCACACCAGTAAATAATAGTAAATTCACTCAAGAATTTGATGGGACGCTTCTAACAAAGTCTTTTAATATGTATCAGGAGTTAAACCTATCTAGTGAGCACTACTATTTTACAGATAATAGCTATTATTGCCTGAAAGACTTAGGCTTCTTTAAACAAATTACGACTCAGTATCATTTTATTAATGAGTACGCTTCATTTGAAGACTATCTTTCAAAGCTTAAAAAGAATAAGAGAAAAAGCATAAAGAAGGAACGAAAGGCATGCCACTCATATGATATTGAGATTAAAAAAGTATGTGCAAGTGAGCTTACAACAGATGAACTTAAACAGATATATGGCCTATATTTAACAACGATTGATAAGAAGTCAGCTTATGCCTACCTTACTCTCGATTTCTTTCTTGGGTTAAACACCCTAGAGAATTGTTTTTTTCACCTGGCCTATAAAGAAGATTCAATTATTGCCATGGCGCTATTTTTTGAATCCACAACAAAACTCTATGGACGCTACTGGGGAGTTCACCCTCTTCATCAAAATAAGTATGAGTTTCTTCATTTTGAAATGTGCTACTATATGGCAATGGAGTATTGCATCGATAATAAGCTAGAGATTTTCGAAGCTGGTGCCCAAGGAGAACAAAAGCTCTACCGTGGATTTAGGCCAGTTGAAATTGAGTCATGGCATCACTTAAAAAACACACAATTACACGAAGCTATCGCTAATCACGTTAAGAATCAAAACTTGAGCGTAAAACAATATCATGAAGATTTAAAAGAGCTACTTCCTTTTAAGTAGGTCGGTACGTCGATACTTTTGGCAACTTCAATAACTTACATTCTTCTAACTTCATTTATTCTTAGTTAAAGTCAATATTGACGTAGGAGTATGCTCATTTTACGAAAATAAAGCATCAAAATGCTGGATTTCATATACAAAAGCACAAATATTGAAAGCAAAGAGCATTAGAAGTGCGCTAAGTAGTAGTAATTGCCAAAAGTATCGACGTACCGAACAACAAGGCCCCTGTTAAGGGGCCGGTATTATTAGTTAATTGTAATGTGAGAATCTTTATAATCGACCTTTAAGTCTTTTTCTTCCAGATCATGTGCCATGATCTCTTTTGATAAAGGTCTTGTTACTAATCGGTTAAAGATTGAAGCAAGTGGTCTTGCACCATAGGCCTCGCTGTAACCTTGCTCATTAAGTCTAGCGCGCACACTTTCTGATAAATCTACCTTAAGCTTACGGCCAAGTAGTCTCGAGTTAAGTAAGCGTACTTGCTTATCAATTAGCGAGTTCATGATTGAGCGATCAAGTGCATTGTAAGTTAGCACTGAATCAAGTCTACCTAAAACTTCTGGCTTAAATGCTGTTTCAACAACTTTTGCATTTGTCGTTAAAAGGATAATCGTATTTTTAAAATCAATTGTACGTCCTTTATTATCAGTTAGCCTACCGTCATCTAAAATTTGTAACAGAATATCACCAAAGTCATGATGGGCCTTTTCAATTTCATCAAAGAGAATTACTGAATAAGGGTGACGTCTTACCGCTTCAGTTAGAACACCACCCTCTTCATAACCAACATAACCAGGGGCGGCACCAATGAGTTTACTCACTGAGTGCTTTTCACTAAATTCAGATAAATCAAAACGTATTAAGTTATCCTGTGTATCAAATAAGAACTCACATAGTGCCTTTGCTGTCTCAGTCTTCCCCACACCACTAGGACCTTTTAGGAGGAACGAACCTAGTGGTCGAGAAGGGTCTGTCAGACCTGCGTGGGCCGAAATAATTGTATCAGCAATTTCTGTTAATGCTTCTTCTTGTCCGTAAACACGTGACTTTAAAAAGCCTTCAAGTTGTAAAATCTGCGCTTGTTTTGACTTAAGGATTTTCTCGACAGGAATTCCCTTTTGTCTTGAAATCACAAGAGCAATATCTTTAGTCGCAAGAACCCAATCGTGATGACAAGATTCAAGCTCTTTTTCAACTTCTGGAAGCTGAGAGTATTTAATCATTGATGCCTTCTCATAGTCTTGACTTCTTTCAGCAGCTTCTAACTCGAAGTTTAGGCGATCTCTTTGATTCTTTAATTCAGAGACTCTCTTAAGTGAAAGAACCTCTTCTTCCCAAGTGCTTTTTTGCTCATTGAATTTTTCTTCAAGCTCTTCAACTTCCTTGGCCAACTTTTCATTGTCCTTATCAATTTGCATATTCACTTTCTTTGAGCGAATTTCAGCTTCTAACTCTACGAGTTTTGCAGGCATCGCTTCCGCAGATAGTTTAAGTGCACTTGCCGCTTCATCCACAAGGTCGATGGCCTTATCTGGTAAATTCTTATCTGTAATATATTGATCAGATAAAATAACGGAGTTAAAAATTGCATCATCAGAAATCTTAATTCCATGATGAATCTCTAGCTTCTCGCGAATCCCCATTAAAATTTCAATAGCATCTTCTTTTGATGGCTCATTTACCGGTACTGCTCGAAAGCGTCTTTCAAGTGCACTATCTCCTAGAATATATTTTTGATATTCTTCATCAGTCGTTGCTCCAATACAATTGAGCTCTCCTCTTGCAAGAGCAGGCTTCAAGAGATTGGCCGCATCCATAGCGCCATCTGTTTTACCAGCACCAACTAACTGGTGAATTTCATCGATAAAGAGAATCGAAGTTGCTGCATTTTGTTTAATATATTTTAAAAGCTTTTGTAGACGCTCTTCAAATTCACCGCGAAACTTAGTTCCGGCCATCAGAGCACCCATATCAAGTGCATAGACAGTCTTTCCTTCTAAGACATCAGCAACAGTTCCCTTAACAATCATTTCCGCAAGGCCTTCAACAATAGCAGTTTTACCTACTCCGGCAGGCCCAACTAAGACAGGGTTATTCTTCCCACGACGTCCTAGAATTTCCATTACCGCACGAATTTCTTTCGAGCGTCCAATGACAGGATCAAGCTTACCTTCAGCGGCCATTTCATTCAGGTTCGTCAGGAAGGCAGGAACCTCCTCTTCATCGTCTCCATTCATAGCAGAGTTAAAGACATTCGGGTCAATATTGAGACTGGAGAGGGTTGTCACAATATGCTTTAGAAGGTCAGTTTCTGTTACTTCCTGACGGCCTGATTGAATAGCATTGGAAGATGCCAATGTGAGCCACTTACTAAGTCCTGCAGTAGGTCTGACATTATCAAGTGAGACTTCCTGAGAAGCTTGAGGTAAGCGCTCGATTTCTGATTTTATATCTTTTAATTTATTCTTTAATGCTCTTGATGAGAAAGAAGAAGGATTCTTCACCAGCCCATAAGCAAGGTGCCACTCAGATAGTTGAGTATTCTTCTTTTCCATTAGAAGAGATTGGGCAATATCGAGACTGCCTGCAACGATTGAATCGTACTTATTCATAAAAATTCCTCCACGCAAATTCTTGGGTATAAACACCTAAAATCATGAGGTATTTTTCCCCTTCTACTAATAAGATGGGACGTGTTTTATAATTGTCAAGGTAACCAAAATATTTTTTCGAAATAAATGAGATTATTATGAATAAATTTTTTCTTCAGCTTTTCCTTATCTTTGTTTTAATCCTTAAGTCCCAGGCCTTTGCCCAGAAGCTACCTCCCCTCGACTTAAGCTCTCCTCGTGCAACCATGAATTATTTCCTTAAGTCCATGAAGGCCTATAAACTTGGAAATGACCAAGGACTTGAACAAGCGGTACTGGCACTAGACGGACGCCATATTCCGGATACAGTTAAGGAATTTAAATTAAAAGATTTCTCAAGAACTCTTATTACTGTTTTTGATCGTATCGAATATATTGATGTAAAGAGAATTCCTCGTAAAGTTGATGATGGAATCTGGTACTACCGAAAAGAAGTCGTACAAGTAGAAAATAAAGATCACAATGTTGAAATTTCTATTCGCCAAGTACAGCGTGGGGATAAAATGGTGTGGCTTTTTACGAAAGAAACAATGTCGTCGCTACGTTTTTATGACCTCTCACTAAAGGGTAAGAAAGTTGCAAAGGATGTCGTCTATAGTCAGTCTCCAAAAGAGCGTTTAAAAGAATATCTACCTGCATGGACTTTTCATCAGCGCTTCCTTCTTTTAAATATTCACTGGATACTCTTACTTGTCATTACTCTCTTTAGTTTTATTATTGACCGAATTGTGCGCCATTATATTGCGGCCAAAACAATATCAATTCTTAAGAAAAGAAATATTACCTTTACTGAAAAACAACAAAATAGGCTAACTTCACCATTTGGTAGCCTTGCCTTTGCCTATATTTTCCAAACACTTGCTACGTGGATTGATCTGCCTGCCGATGCTCTCGTCTTAGTCGTTAAGGCATGCGATATCGTCATGGCCATTTCAGTCGTCTTTATTCTTAATCAACTACTAACTGTTATCTGCCTCTACCTTGAGGACAAGGCACGTGAAACAGAGAATAAATTTGATGATATTGTTGTTCCACTTATTAGAAAGACAGCAAGATTCTTTATCTATGCAGTCGGTATCATTTTTATTGGTGATGCCCTCGAACTGGATATGAAATCAATCCTTGCCGGTATGGGAATTGGGGGGATCGCCTTTGCACTTGCGGCCAAGGATACAATTTCTAACCTCTTTGGTTCATTTACAGTTCTTTTTGATAACCCTTTTACAATTGGAGACTGGGTAAAGATTAATAATGATATCGAAGGAATCATTGAAGAAGTGGGAATGAGATCCACAAGGATCAGAACATTTCACAACTCGCTCCTATCCGTTCCAAATGGAAATCTTATCAACGCCAATATAGACAACCTTGGGCGCAGACGCTTTCGTCGTTTTAACACAACTTTAGGAATCGATTATGCGACTCCACCAGAGAAGATTGAAAATTTTTGTGAAAGTATTCGCCAAATTATCGTTGCACACCCGATGACGAGAAAAGATAATTTTCAAGTTTATTTTAATAGCATGGGTGCAAGCTCACTCAATATTCTCGTGTATATGTTTTGGGAAGTGCCAAGCTGGGATGATGAATTAAATGAGAAGCATAAATTCTTACTCGATATCCTAAGGGCCGCTAAGAAGCACGGAATTAACTTTGCTTTCCCTACCCAAACTCTTCATGTTCAACAGGACCCTGGTGTCACTTATACGCAAGAAGACGTGGATTTTGGCCGCTCACAGCAGATTGCAGATGAGCTTGCGAGCGACAGGTGGAATGCACCTAACCGCTCGTCTGAACTTCGATTAAAATAAAATCTACAAAGGCCTTAGAGTTAAAACTTTAGGGCCTGACTTCTTCATAAGATCAAAGCTAAAAATTTGAGGACGATACTCATCATTCATAAAACGCTCTCTCTGATTATCATAATAAGGAGAAAGCATATGTCCAGAGTTTCCTAAAGGTAGAATTCCATAAGAAATATCAACATTAGCAAAATCGATAAGACGACGAGTACTAGGCCCAGTTACCGGCGTATGCCCACTGTCACAAGAGACACGTCGAATATGATTAATGCTATTGATCGAGCCATTTGCCTCATAAGGACCATGGTTAAATAGCTTTGCAAGGTACTTATTCTTTGCAAAAGGGTGAGGCATCGTAAGTTGGTGAACACGTCCCCAACGCCAAGTACTTATGTCTTC
The DNA here is from genome assembly GCF_043196685.1 of Halobacteriovorax sp. RZ-2. Lineage (NCBI taxonomy): Bacteria > Pseudomonadati > Bdellovibrionota > Bacteriovoracia > Bacteriovoracales > Halobacteriovoraceae > Halobacteriovorax > Halobacteriovorax sp. RZ-2. Next base: position 62,349 of record NZ_JBEBMR010000003.1, on the reverse strand, counting down.
ACCAAGTTCGTCCTTTAAGTACGCCACAGCTTCTTTAAATGCCATAGCAACAACAGTATCACGATCTTCCACAGGTGCAGTTTTTTCAATATCCCACCAATTATCAAATGGTGTATCAAGTAGACGATAGTAGAAAATCCAAGAATTGATGGCCTTACAATACTTAGTGTAGTCCTCGCCCATCTCATCCATTAGAAGTTTACGGATACGCATATTAGTTTCATGAAATATTGTAGGTGCAACTTGCTCCTTACGAGAGTGTCCTTTCCAATCCATAAAAACTTCAAGGGCCTCTTCTTCAAGAGAGCTCATCGGATATTTCTTAACTGCATTATGAATGATCTTCTGCATCTTGCGATTATTCGTACTAAAGCTTGCAGTTTGTACCATCTTTTGAGAATCCATATCCCAGTTATCACGAAGTTCGAGTGACTTTAGGATTGTATTGTAGCGATTATCTGAGTGCCAACCTCCACGATGATAGATTCCTTCCTTCATTGTCTTAGGTGCATCATTAGCAGAAACAATAAAACCATTTTCAGGGTTAATTTCATGTGGCTTCTCATCAAATGAATAGACGCCTAAAATCTTACGATCTGGAGTTTGTACAAGATCTGACTCAAAAGGATGAGACCTCTTATAGCTATCACCCATGATAAGTCTAGCAACATTACCATCAGCATCAGCATAGACAATATTTAGGCCAGGGGACTTTACAATACTTGTGGCCTTCTTAATCTCTTCTAAGTTCTTTGCACGGCCTAGCCCAAAAAAACCTTCAATCGGTTTATTACCTTCTTGAAAAAAGCTAAAATGAGCGGCGATATTCTTCGCATCTTTATTTACGGCCTGAACGATCTCATTAACAACAGGCCCTTTTTCACTCCACTTAATTTGAAAATCAATTGAGTCTTCACCTTTAACTTTAATTAGTGAATCCTCAATGCGAACAACTTCAAAATCATCTTCTAACTGATAGAGATCAACATCATCTGTATAACTGATAGTTAATCCCCAACCGAGCTTACGATTATGTCCCATGGCCGGAAATGGAATCAGTGGTAGAAAGTGGCCATACATATGAAAGCCTTCTTCTTTATTCTTTATATTTGCTTCATACCAAATATTTGGAGCTGAGAAATTAATATGTGGATCACTTGCAAGGATTGGGCTTCCAGACTTTGTCTTTTTGCCAGAGATTGCCCAAGCATTTGAGCCTGTAAATGTCCCGATACCTTTTAAAAGTGATTCATAGTCGATAAAGCTTGCATCAACGACACGTCTTAAACGCTTCGAAAAATCAACTTCGTTATTAGCAAATAGATACTTGAAGTCACGATGCTTAACCTTGGCCATAATACTTTGATAAGCAACTTCATTTCTCATAAATGGAGAGAAGCTATAGTTTAGATAGACGAAGACACCATAGATATCCTCAATATCAATTTTCTTTGGCCTAATTCCTAATAAGAAAAACTCAATTGGCCTTACATTATTTTCAAGATAGTAATTATAGCCGGCCATAAATGATTCAAGGTCTCTTTTAACAACCGGATCAAGAGAGGCCAAAATACCTTCACGAATATACTTAGAATTTAAAGTGCGAAAAAGTTTATCGACAGCAATAAGATCAGGGCCAAGGATTTCGGCAAGTCTTCCCTGTCCAGCACGACTTATAAGTTCATATTGAAAGTTACGGTCACTGGCCATTGAAAAACCAAGAGCATAATTCATATCGTGGCGAGAGTCCGCTTCGATGTGAACAACACCTTCGTGGTCACGATAAATCTTTGTTAAACCATTTAGGCCATCGATTTTAAGACTTCCATGCATTACCGGGAAAGAGCCTAAGAGCATAAAATAAACAGAAGCGATTATTAAAACAAAAAGGCCGATAGCAATACCTAGAATCTTTCTCATGATGATCTCTTAATTCTTAAATAGATTGTTACTTTTAACTAATTCAACGACTTCCTCTGGAAGCATTTTTTCCCAACCACTCTCATCTTTTTCGATCATTTCAATAACTGTTCGAGACCAGATTCCTGATGCTTCTTGATCATAACCTTCAAGATCAACGATTAGCTTATTTTCACGAAGGTACTTAACAAGAAACTCTAGCGAGCTATCATAAGTTACATCCGCAAAGCTTAAGCGTTTCTTTGAGTCATGATCATCGGCACATGGGTAGAGGTATAACTTCGTGTTAAGTCCAAATAACTCTCCAAGGCCACCAAGAATTCCAAAAGATGTATTCTCATAATGCTTGATATTTAAAATTTCATTTAAGTTGTATGTGTTTGTAATAAAAGCAATTTGATTCTTAGCAATTGGTTGTAAGAATTGATTTAATTCGAAATAAGAAGCAAAGTTTGTGATCAAAACTTTTTGCTTAATCTTTGCAAGTAAATCAACACGAGCTAAGAAGTCAGCATTATCAATTGATGATGAACGAGAAAGAAGTTTTGACATTGAAATCTCTGAAAGAGTCACAACATTCTCACATTTCTCACTTGTACATAATAGCTCACGCCCAACTTTAAGAGCATCAACATTACCCTTTGTTGGTGGCCTAAAAGAACCTCTAAGAACAACAAGTGGCTTGCGATATAAGTAATCCTTGATTTGAACAACTTTACCATTCTCATCAAACATCACGGCCGAAGTAAACTTTCTCTTAACAAGTTCTAAAGAAAGAATACGTGGATCAATACCATCAAAGGCAGGGCCTCTAACGTCAATCATATCAATTCTTAAACGACTTGCTGAAAGGTTATCCATTAGAGATGAAACTAAATGAGAAGAATCACTCGTATTGTAGAAACAGCTGTGAATCATATTTACACCAAGAAAACCAATGGCCTCTTGTTGCTGAAGATTTTCTTGATCAAGCATATTTACGTGAAGAATAAGATCAGATGGTGCAGCTCCTGCTTCATGTTGAAAGCGAACACCAAGCCAACCGTGACACTCACCGCGTCCCGAGTAACTTTTTGCAGCAACAGTATCGGCAAAGCAGAAGAATTTCGTTCCTTCTTCTCTTTGATCCTTGAGACGCTTGTACATCTTTGTAAACTCAGTCTCTAGCATCGTATGCAGACGACCTTGTGAAACATAACGTCCCGACGCTTCCACACCGTAGATCGCATCAGAGATTTGCATATCATAAGCAGACATCGTCTTAGCAACAGTACCAGCCGCCCCACCAGCTCTAAAGAACTCGCGTGCAACTTCTTGTCCTGCGCCAATTTCTGCGAAACTGCCGTAAACTTTATTATCTAAATTAATTTGTAATGCTTTTTGTTTTGCTGATAGAATTTGGCAAAAATCCATAGTATAAATTCCTTAAATTTTTTTAGTTATAATAACAGCTTAGGACTCTATATGGCAAAAGAACACGACACGAATCTCTTTAAAAAACACATCTTTATTTGCAAGAGCTGTAAGAAGAATGAGTGCCCTATGCTTGAAGATGCCATGGCCCTAAAGAGCGAATTGAAGTCTTATTTCAATGAAAAATATGGAAAGGGTGTTGTCAGGGTTACATCAAGCGACTGCCTCGGAAAATGCCGCGAAGGTATCCATATTGTCAGTTATCCTGAGGCAAAGTGGTTTAAAGACGGCACCAAAGAGTCTGCTCAAGTCTTAAAAGACTACGTAGATTCAAGTATTTAGGTGAAGTTCACAAAAAATTGACTTAGATTTATCAAATATTATCCGATAACGATGCTATAATATCCTTAGGAAAGGAACCAAGGAGTGATTATGTGGATTCCTGTTATCATCGTCGGTATTTTAGTTGGAATTGCTTCAGTGAAAGAGAAGCAGGCCCGCGAAAAAAGAGCTAAGGCCTACATCCCTATTAAGGTCAAAGATTAAATAGAATTAGTTTTTGGCAAATTGAACGGCCACTTCTTTAGCGAAATACGTTAAAATCATATCGCATCCAGCGCGCTTAAAGCTCGTTAACATCTCCATTGCTACAGCATCGCCATCAACCCAACCATTTTGGGCAGCGGCTTTTACCATTGCATACTCACCTGACACATTATATGCAGCAACTGGAAGATTTGTACGCTCTTTCATCTTAGCGATGATATCAAGGTAGCTGATTCCTGGCTTAACCATTAAGATATCTGCTCCCTCAGCTTCATCAAGTTCAATTTCACGTAAGGCCTCAATTGTATTGGCCGGATCCATTTGATAAGTCTTCTTATCACCTGCTTTAGGTGCACTATCAAGAGCATCTCTAAAAGGCCCATAGAATGCTGAAGCATACTTGGCCGTATAAGACATAATTTGCGTGTTAGTGAATGAATCACTATCAAGGGCCTCACGAATAACCGCAATACGGCCATCCATCATATCTGATGGGCCAATGATATCACTTCCCGCTTGGGCCTGTGCAAGTGCCATGGCCGCAAGAATATCTAGTGTTTCATCATTTAAAATCTCACCAGTCTTTTCACAAACAAGCCCATCATGGCCATCACTTGAGTAAGGATCCATTGCAACATCTGTCATGATAAGCATATCAGGACAAGCATTCTTAATATCTTTAATTGTCTGTTGAAGAAGGCCATTTGGATTCTTTGATTCAGTAGCAAAGCGATCCTTAATTGAATCATCAAGGGCAGGAAATAGTGAAACACACTTAATACCTAAGTTCCAAAGCTCTTTTACTTCCCTAACGATAAGATCACGAGAGTAACGATTAATCCCAGGCATAGATGTCACTGGTACTGTTTGATTTTGTCCGTCGATAACGAACAGAGGCATAATTAGATCATCTACAGTCAGAGTCGTCTCACGCATAAGAGATCTCATCGCATGATTCTTTCTATTTCTTCTTGGTCGAATATTATTTAAATACATCTCTATAGTCCCTTTTATAATCCCATTTGAATTTTAGTTTTAAATGCAAGAGCATACATTGAGATTTGCTTAATCATGCTCGAAAGTCCGTTGGCACGAGACATTGATAAGTGTTGGCGAAGGCCAATTGTATCTAAGAAATCAGGCTTCGTTGCAAGAATTTCATCTGGTGTGGCATTCGAATAAACACCAACAAGAATTGAAACAATTCCCTTTACGATGGCCGCATCACTGTCGGCACGAAAGTAAAGCTTGCCATCTTTAAGCTCTGGAATTAGCCATACTTGGGACTGGCATCCTTTCACTTTATATTCTTCTTTTTGTAAATCTTCAGGTAGGGATTCCATCTCTTTTCCACGAGAGATGATGTGCATATAGCGATCTTCCCAATCGCCAAAGCCGTTGAATTCTGAAATAAGTGCGTCAACTCTTTCTTGTATTTGCAAAATGAACTCCTTAAGTCAATATGTATCGGAGTCTAGCATTTTTTAGATAATGCGTGAAGCAAACTCCACTACTTTTTCTATTTGAGCGGCAATGTGGTCAATAAAGTTTTGAAGGGCAATGAAAAATCCGTAATTTCCAACTTGATTCGTTAGCATCGCAATCATTGAGTCTAAAATATCAAGGTATGGTTGCAAACCAAATTTCTTTACCAATAATTCAAGATAAGTAGCGACACCTTCCACGTCACGTCCTTCGTTAGTTACAACATATAATGGGTTCTTAATTGTGGCCACGAAAGCTCCTTTTTTGTCTCTTAATTATAGTTATAAAGTCGAATCATTCCACGAATCAATTAAATTTGCGATTTTATTAAATTGTTCATGTAGCGGGCGATATTCCTTGGAATTATAGGCATAGATTGACTTTTTAGCGGCCTGAGATTTCACAATCTGGGCCTTATTAAAGAATGGAGCAATAAAGCGGTCATCTCCAGTTACCTTTCGAATAAGTTCCTTAATCTCGTCAAGATCACTTTCCTCTTGCTTACGTCTAGTGTCCATTAGATTTGGAATATGCGTGATTATCCCAGGAAGCTTAACAATTTCCATATCCTCAATATCAGAGAGCATTCCATAGAAATGCTCTAGTCCCTTCATTGAAAAGTCATCAGGCCTAAAAGGAACAATGACTCCATCACTCACACAAATACTATTAACAACGAGAAGTCCAAGTGTTGGAGGGCAATCAATAAGAATATAGTCGTAGCGTTTTCTAATTCCAGCTTGCTCAACATATTTTTTTAAAATCATTTGTCGTGGAGAACTTATTCCCGCCACACATAATTCAAATCCAGATAGTTCTTGGGCAGATGGAAGAAGATCCACACCTACATCTGTTTTAAATACGACTTTTTCAAAAATAGTTGAAGTGTGCATATGCTTAAGCTCTTTTACAGAGTTAAGTAGCAGGTTGAAAATACTAATGCTATCGCGGCTTTCTTCGTGGCCAAAGAGATAGCTCATATTGGCCTGAGGATCCATATCAATAACAAGAACCTTATGTCCTTTCTGGGCCAAGGCATGTGCCGTATTAAAACACATCGTTGTTTTACCAACTCCACCTTTTTGGTTAAGAAAAGAAATGATTTTTCCTTTTCCTAAGTCTTGTGATTTTTCAGCACGATTGCGACCAAAGAACATAACCTTCTCCCAAGAATCATTCATTGTCATGATACTCAGAGATTATATCATAATTTTAAGTGTTGGCACCAATTAGTCATACTGATTTGGGTCAAGTTCGATAACACAACGCAGACCAATTCTACTACTCGCCTCAGCATCAGGAAGAAATTCAAATGCGTAGACACCTGCACCAGAAAGACTTGCATAATCACCACCACTAACCATACTTCCGTTAACTCCATTAGTGTTGTTAAAGATTCTAAAAATCTCATCATCATGAAGTTGAGAGTTCGTGATTCCAGCAGTTGAACCAATTCTTAGAGTATAATCATTAATGACACTTCCAGGCATGGCATCTTCAGTGGCCTTAGCGGCATTAGAAATAGGAATACCAAAAACATAGTTAAAGTATCTTGCACTATAATCTGAAACATTTTCGAATAAGTGGCTATCAAGCTCAAGATCACAATCATTGTCCCCATCCGAGTCATTACATGGCCCAATAAATGAATCCATTAGGTAATCACCTGTTCCACCATAAATATCGGCCTTAGTCGAAACGATTGAAGCAAAAGAGTAGATATTAGCGTTGAAGCCATATGCAGTATCTGAAATCTCTGCAACATTTCCGACAGCATCTTGTACACCAAAGGCCGAAGTACAGTCCTGAGTAAATACAGACCCTGTATGAAGTGAGCGAATACCTGAAGAGTTTGTTCCAGGGATAGTGTGAATATCAGATGAACTTAAATTATCGATATCCATGTACGAAGACTCAAGGCCACTTGCCCCTGATGCATTACATTTACTAGAAGAGTTTAGTGCTAGTCCCCTTTCCACGACTTCGATATTTGCATCAGAAGTTGCTCTTACATCCCAAGCACTATAAGCGATCTGCTCGTCACGTGTTGGAAGCTTATAAGATGTCGCCGCTCCATATCCAACAATAGTCGGAGATCCTGTAAGAGTCGTACATGCATTTACAGCATTAGCATTTGTAATATTTGTTAGCGGTGGCAAGAAAGATTGAAATGCCACTGCTGAATCAAGAGTCTGATTAGAGAAACTCTGCCATACCCCATTTTTCACATAACAAGAGCCTGTTGATCTCTCATAGAAAACAGATCCATCTGGCCCATCATAAGCACCTAGGTTTTGAGCGACACATTGTCCATCTGTTGTATCACAACTTGTTTTAGAATACGGACATCCCATTTCAAAACGAGGAACAAGTAAGTCTTTGCCAAAGTCATAAATTGAGCCAATAGTCCCAAGAGCAGAAGCAGTATCACCAAAGCCTTTGTACTCGCATACATAATTGCTATCAATGAAAGAGTCTGAATGCATCATCTCACATGCCTTCTTGTTAACCATCCAGCGGTGAACAAAGGCAAAGTTCTCTTGAGGAGCAACGACTGTTAGCTTCGCTACATTATTATTTGTTGTAATCTCTAAAGATTCATTATCACCTAGTTGATTCGTAAAACTTAGAACAGGTCTTACTTCATAGACATAAGTGTGATTTGGAACAGGAGCTAAACGTGAGTTCTCCCCATTATCAACATATGTATTTGATGAAGTAATAAGGCTTCGGTTTAGAGGGTTACTGTAATTAAAAGTATGAAGAGGCCCTGCCTTCTTACGATAGACATTATAACCTAGAATTGCTCCAGATGTACCTACAGTGAAGTTCTCCCATTCAAGATTCACACTTGAAGTTCCATGATATGGAATCCAATTTGTCCCATCAGAGTAGAAACAATCTTCACCCGTTGTTGCACGGTAACCTGTATTAAATAGGAATTTTCCATCATTATCACTTGCTAATAATGTTTCAGTTTGAGAGTTGAAGACAACACTAACAGATGATGCATCACCTGAGTCATATGTAACATCACCAATACAACTTGCACTACCAAGATCATCACAAGTCGTCGTTGTATCTTCTAGAAGTCCATTAGTTGTATAATCACGATTAACTTCTGAAATATTACAAGCAACAGATTTATTAACTAATACCCAATCATTTGAAGTTGTCCCTGTTGAGTAATAACACTGATTAGATGCCGTACGATAAATTGCTCCAGGCGCATCCGGGACAATATTATTAGTAGCTGGTGAAACTGTTCCGTAACACTCATTTCCACCATCACATTTTGTAAGAGAGTGAGAACAAGTAAAACTAGACTCCACTCGAATACCAAAGTGGTTAACTTTTGTACCAAGTGCTTTTACATCGGCCCAACCGTGATGAGCAACTGTTTGAGGCTCAACTCTAACTTTGAAAGAAACAGATGTTCTTGGTGCACCAGTACCATTATCAACAAGGTCAAATGAAATTGTCGTTTCACCAAATTGCGATGCCGTTGGGATCATTTTGATTCTAAGAATTTCATTGATTGAAATTCCATTATCGATTACTCCGCTGGCCATGGCCCCATTTATAGCAGCAAGATCCCCTGCTTCACTATATTCACCATCAAGGTCAGTATCTTTTAAGAATTGAATATTCATTGGCTGAATAAGAACATTATTAGTTGAAACAACATTTTCAATCGTTACCGTTTGAGAAGCTTCATTAATGCTTCCACCTTCACTGATAATAACATTATCAATAATAATATCTTCTTTTTCACCTACGATAACATCACTCATAAAGCTTGCATTCTGAACGCCATTATTTGAAGCAACGGCCCAGTCATCAGTATCAACTGATTCATAACATAGTCCATTAGTACGATCGAAATAGACAACAGGATTATCACTTACGTGAGAAGTAGGATTGAAGCTAGGAGCTCCATGACCAATACAATTATTAACACCACATTCAGTACGTCCTGCGCGGCGATCATAAACTGAATAATTACAAATGACAGGAGCATCAGAAGTTTCTTGAACTATAACATCAAGACTTTGTACAACTGATTCTGCATTGCTTGAATCCCTAACAACAAATTGGAAGTCATCAGGAGTTCCCATTGTGTTAGCACTATTACCATTTAATGTTTCATATAAACATGTGATGGCACCACCTGAAGAGATGGCACAATCTTTAATTGTTCCTTCAGTACCAGCAAGAGATCCTTGCCCTGCCATCGTGTTGATACGATTTCCACTTCCATCAATGAAGTAAACTGTAAGAGTTGATGTTGTATTGTCGACATCAGAAACACTTCCTAGTGAAATTGTTTCACTTACTTTATTCCAATCTGAAGACTCATTCATCGTGTGCGTAAAAGGGCCACCTGCCACAACAGGCGGATCATTTTTAGCATTGATGACAACATTGATATAACCTGTCGTATGGAAGTCTGCCATACTCGTTAAAGGAAGTGGAGAATCCGAAATTTGATACTCGACAGTAAAGACACCATTTGCATTTCCATCAAAGAAGAGATTACAAAAAGTAGCGTCGTCCACACTATTAGCATGGAAAGTATCTCCTGGAGCTCCTGTACAAGAACCTTGAATATCAGGGTAACTTGTTAAATTTTTAAATTTATAACGTAGATCAGAGCTTGGAAATCCCATGTAAGAATCATCAGATGCAGTTGGGAAATAGAGACCGACTGCCGTTTGAGCACCAGGAGTTCCAGTACTATCCTCATCAACAGTAACTGTAATAATATTTGCAGCAACTGGCTCATCATCAACTTCAGTGATTCGAACTGAAGCAACTCCAGTATTTGAATACTGGCCATTTGCATAGATTTGGTACTCGACCATATCTTCTGCGGCCGCATTGAAATAATCGGCACTAGTAGTAAACGCTAATGTACACTTACCGAGTGAACAATTACATGAAATATTTGAGTTTTGTACACTTGCATGAACCGAGCTTGCAATACAGTAAGTTGCAAAGTCACCATCATAATCAAAGTAACCTGAGACAGGTATTTCATTAACTTCACTATCAAATTCAAAAGTAATGAGAGAATCTTCAGCGACAGTCGCACTTCTTGTTGCAGCAACACTTGGTGCTTGATCAACATTTGTCACATCGACATATAACCTTGAAACAGCACTATCTCCATCATCATCACTGATGTAGAAGTCAATATATGAAGATCCATTTGTATGGCGAGAAGGCTCAATATTCATCGAACAAGTACCACTAATACACTCACAAGTTGCACCTAACATTTTAATTCCAGGTGTTGGACTCTCCGTTGTATTTGGACCAGTTATCGTTGCAACAATGATTGGATTAATTGTTACACTTGAGTTAATTGCATTAATAATTTGCAGCGAAGTTGAAAAGCCTGCATCAATTTGAACCGTAATTGTATTTGTTGCAATTGAAACGACTTCAGAACCGGCCGAAACAGATGGGTTATCAACAAGTTCAAGATAAAGTTCTGAGTGATTCATTGCATTCTGCCAAGTATTTACTCTTTCAAATGTCATTGAACCAATTGTTATCGATTGATTTAAACCTGTTGCGCTATTAACAATAGTACATGAAGTAGGTATTCCCCCATTTTGATCTGTGAAAGAAATTGGAAAACTTGTCTTGGCCGCATCTTCAATCAATGAAACTGAAGTTGTTGTAATAACCGGTGCCTTTGGAGAAACGTCAAGAATACAACTTCTTGTGATTTCATCAAAGTAGTGCCCATCATCACAGCTTGCCTGCTTTAAAGAATTCATCTGCGGTGTACAGCCGATGAAAGCACTTAAAAATATTGAAATTAAAAGTATACGATTCATTATCTTTCCCAAGTATCCCAATAACTTATCGCCAAAATATTTCTTAACTTTAAACAAAGACAAATAAACACTTACGTTATTTCAATATTATAGAAGATAGCTAATCTTGCCTCTAGAATGATGTGATATTGAATACTTAGAAATGGAACAAGTAGACAAAGCGCCTAAAATAACTGACAAGCGCGATCACCTACTGACAGAACTTAAAGTTTTGATTAAGTGAGCAAAGTGCTTCTCTCATTTCTTCATTCTCTTCTTTAAGCTTATTATTCTCTTCTTTCAAAGAAGCAATCTCACGAGTATTTGTTGAAACTTGGGCCTCAACACCTTCACTCATAACCTTATACATGGCCATATTCTCATCTAGCTCTTTAACCGCTTCAATAAGTGGCGAAACAAGAACAGCATAATCAACAGATAGCCAACCATCTGCATTTTCAATTACGGCCGTTGGAAATTGCGCCTGAACATCTTGAGCGATGACACCTATTGAGTGCATTCCAGGAGAGAGTGATTTATCATTCCAATCAAATTCAACACCTTTAAGGGCCTTGATCTTATCAAGGGCATGATCAATCTCCGTCACATTATCTTTTAGTCTTTTATCTGAAGTACAATTTGTTGCTCCGGCCCCAGCTCCAAGTGTACAATCTGTCGAGCCTTGAACTCTTAGATTCCCTACCACATGAAATTGTTCCGAAGGTGTTGTCGTTCCTACCCCAACACGTCCAGCGGCCGTAACAGTCATACGATCAGTGTTTGCAGTAGAAATTGTCACAGGTAAATTTGAGCCTACAGCTCCTGCCGTATTTAAGTTTCCAAGCTTAATACCTGAGCCATTATCAACTAAAACTTCAAAATTATTTAACGTACCACCTTTAAACACGACATTATCAATTCCACCCTGTGAAATAATTTTCTGTGCAGAAGTCACCTGGCCAAAAAATGCAGAACTTGTGGTTGCATCCCCAGCAATAGTGTTAACAGAGATATTACCAAAATCAACGTCACCAGTTACAGTAATGTCACTATCAAAAGTTGCATTACCTGTTACCTGAAGAGTCCCATTAACTACGGCCGCACCTGTTGTATTAAATGCGCCAGTATTTGTAAGTCCACCTGTCGAAGTAATCCCATTTCCTTGAATGGTCCCACTCGCCGTTAGATTTGTCGTTGAAAGGTTTCCAGAGTGTGAAAGAGTCCCTGAAACAATTGTATTACTAAGTTGTGAAATCCCTGTAACATTTAAGTTGCCGGCCAATTGAGTACTACCACCAACAACCATTTGATAACCAGAAGTATCAGAAACAGCAGTACTTCCAACAAGTAGTCTTCCATTATGAGTAAGCCTCATATTCTCTTGTTGAGTATTTGTCGTATTTGCTGTCGTATAAAAATTTAACTCCGTACCAAGATTTGTTGCACTAAAGTTCTCAGTCGCAGTTGAACGAATACTTGCCGTATTTACAATTCCACTTCCCGTGTCTCCACCAAAGTTTAATAGGCCAAGAACATCACTCGCTGTCGTCATTGACGGTGCAGTTATTAGCCCTTGAGAGCTTGCAAGATTGATTGATGACTGATTGCCACCATAAGAATAAAACTGTCCACTCGCATCTCCAGAATCACTACGCACATCAATTTGTGCAGTAGCATTAAATGTTCCTAGATTTGATGTGTGTCCAAAAGATAAATTTCCATTTGCATCGTAAAGAGCAAAGTCAGAAGACTCTGATTGGAAAGCAATATCACCTGGGCCAGAGCTACCAGCTGTAATTGTCGTTGTTCCACTATTTGTCATGTTAACAGCATTAATATTTGTTATCCCTGAGCCATCTCCAACAAAGTTGGCCGCAGTTATCGTTGAAGAAACATTTAAATTGCCGTTGATTCCAGAGTTTCCGTAAACGTAGAAAAGGTAGAGAGGATCAGGAACACCACCAATAGATGTACGTCCTGCTGAATCGATGAAGAACTCTGCAGAGTTCCAGAAGTTTGATGCTAAGCTATCTCCATCTCCATCAACATCGATAAAGAAGAAGTTCATTCCACCAACATTTGTGTTATTACCGTAAACACCCATCGTAGCGTTATGTTCTTGTCGTAATCCAAAAGAGAGAGCTCTTGCCCAACTTGAACCAAGTCCGGAACTAACATTACCTCCAACATGAAGAAGAATACTTTCCTCTGCAGTTGTAGGACCTGCAATATTTCCACTTACTGTTAACTTTGATGGCCCTTCATATGGGTCATCTGAGATTGTAACTTTTCCACCAGAACCTGTGCGTCTGATATGTGAGCCATTAATATCCCATGGACCTGCATAACTACCATTACTTAGTTGTAGATCCCATTTATTTGTTGATTCATTAAAACGAATAATATCACCTGCTGTAAAGGTTTCGACATTACCATCACCATTTAAATCACCTGCAACAGGTGCAGCGTCGTTTACAACATAGAAGTCACCATTATTAACTCCAGCAACAGAAGGAGCTGTGACTCCCCCACCTGTATCAAGAATGAGACGTCCTAAATAATTAGAACCACCTAGATAATCAACCGCAACCCATGAAGCACCATTATACTGTAGAACTTGGCCAGCGCTTGAAGCACCGAGAGAGCTTAACTTAGAGTTGGTGATTGCACCGTCTTGAATTTTACTTGTAGAAATCGAACTATTTTGAACATCAAAGCTAACAGAAGTTACAGTTTGTCCAAAGGCATCTGTTACAATTAGATCATAGATAAAGCCACCAACGATTTTTAAACCATTAGGAACCCCTAACCTCACCATATTTGAAGACTTTGATAAAATATTTAAGTTGATAACCTGTGGGCCATTCTTTGTTTTAACCGCACTAATCGTTGAAAGATTTGTTCCATTAAGAATTAGCTGATTTGAAGAAACTTCAATAAGTGTAATCTGATGTCTTTTCGTAAGATCAGATGTATCCGATGAGTTAGTATTATCACGGCCTGTATTGCTAACAGGTTTACACGCAATAAAAAGTACAACTAAGAGAATGTAAAAAGTATTATTAAGTTTCATATCCATAAATCCCTAATTCATATCGGAGATTAATAAATAAAGTTAAACTATTAATATTACTATACCAAAGCACTTGGTTAACAAGAGCAAATAAGGAGTATTTGCCAATGATTTCTTTAACTTGTCATTGGTTATAAAATACTTGCATGAATAGCTTTCAAAGATTTTTGCAAACTCTACTAGTCACTATGACATTTCTAACATTGGCCAATCACGCTCTTGCTGAAAAATACGACCTCAATACAAACTTGATTGTCATTCAAAATATTGCCAATGACGGAATGTCTTTTGTTATTCGTAAAGGAAGAGCAGATAATATCGTTAAAGGCCAAGTATCCCTATTCTCTTCGAAAGAAATCTCTTTTACTGCTCGTGCCATCTCTATAACGAAAGAATACTCACAGTGGATTGTAACAGACAATAATATCAGAGTCCCGTTTGAGAAAGGACAAATTGTCACAGTTAACTATTCTCCTGAAAGAGTTTGGTTAGAGATCCCAAAGATACTTGGAGATGAAAATTATAGAAAGATGCTTGCTGAAGAAGAGATGTCTCTTAGAGAAAAACAATTTCAGCGCTATGATAATCGATTTGAATTCTTCTATGGGAAGAATCAGGGCCTAAGTGAATCAACAAGCTCTAGTACAAATAATGATGGCACAAGAACTGGGGATACATTCCAATTCAATTATGCCATCCCTATAAACCAGACATTCCAAACAATTGTTGGCTTTCGCTACGACCTTGACCTACTCACTCTCCTCAACCCAAACGTTGAACAAGAAACGAAGAGAATGATGGGAACAGCGGCGCTAAAAATATCATTCGATAATAACTGGAGCTATCGTTTCAGCTACTTTGTTTCACTTGGAGTTGGTTTTGGGCGTTCTGAAACAAGTATCCAAGACACTGTAAGAGTTGGAAGTGCAATGCTTCTTCCATCCGTGAGTTTAGGACTTGAGTACAAAGTTTCAACTTCCCAGTCACTTATTTTTAAAGCAAATTTTGATGCTATCCAAGCAGATGAAGAATTTGCAGATGGCTTTCAGCAATCCACAGATCAAACAATGTTTGGGCTATCTGTTGGTTACGCTTTCTAAGTATCACCTTCTCCATCGTGAGGGATTGAAGGCTTAATCAATATCCTAATGATATAGGCAAAGAACGATTCTTTCTCTCTTTTATGCTTAAAGAAAGAAGCTTCAGAAACAGGTTGTAACAATAAGGCAATCAGTAGAATTACTTTCATCTTTCCTCCCTAATTAGAAACAATAGTAAAAGGAAAACATACTGAAAATTGAATGTCACTTGATGAGATAAAAAAATAGGCCTTCATTAAGTAATCTTAAGAAGGCCTATCAATTATTTGATAAATTCGTTTAGGAATTATTTCTTTGCAGCTGGAAGAACTTCGATTAGTTCAACTTCAAAAGTAAGTGTTGCACCACCTGGAATTGATGGAGGAGCACCTTGGTCACCATAAGCAAGCTCAGATGGAATTACTAACTTAATCTTTCCACCTTCACCAATAAGTTGCATCCCTTCAGTCCAACCTTTGATAACTCTGTTAAGTGGGAATTCGATTGGCTTATTTCTCTTGTAAGATGAGTCAAATTCAGTACCATCTCTTAGAGTACCTTTGTAGTGAACTTTTACAGTATCTGTTGCAACAGGCTTCTTTGCAGAACCAGCTTCAATGATTTTATAAGCTAGACCAGATTCAGTCTTCTTAGCACCTTCTTTCGCTACGAATTCAGCAAGAAATTTTGCACCAGCATCTTTTTCAGTCTTAGATACTTCACTCATTCTCTGATTTACGATATCTCTAAATTTGAATGCAAATTGTCTTGTATCAATATCAGTTGCATCCTTAGTCATACCATCACGAACACCTTGAACAAGGTTATTCATTTCTCTTTCAGTAAGTTTAAAATCTTTAAATCTCTTTCCGTAAACATGCCCAACTGAATAAAAGATCTTATCATTTTCAGTCTCTGGCTTTACTTCAGCTTTCTTACCACATGAAACAAATAGTAATGGCGCAATTGCCACTGTTGCTAGTAGTTTCTTCATTTAACATCCTTTGTCTAAATTTATTGAAGTCTAGTTACTAATTAATATTTATCTTAATAGATTAAAGTGCTTTAGTCCGCTTTTCAAGCCTTAAATATTTTCGTCCATTGCCTTGTTGGCCAACATATCGCAATGCTCATTTTGCGGGTGGCCACTGTGTCCCTTTACCCAACGAAACTGTAGGTTTGAAAATCTTCCTGCGACTTCATCAAAGCTCTGCCATAACTCAATATTTTCTGGAGTTTTCTTGTCGGCTTTTTTCCAGCCACGTGACTTCCACCCTGGAACCCACTTTGTGATACCGTCAACAACATACTTAGAGTCACTATAAAGAAAGGCCGCATGACTATTATCAAGGCCCATCTCCTCTAATTCATTTTCTAATGATTTCAGTGATTCAATTGCTCCAGTAAGCTCCATACGGTTATTAGTGGTTTGAAACTCAAAGCCAGAGCTCTCAAAGAAGACCACACCCTCTGGGTTTTGTCCCATTGCACCCCATGCACCAGGCCCAGGGTTTCCACGACAACCGCCATCGCTATAAACGGTGTATGCACCCATTGCTTCCATCGGGATACTAAAATGACCATTACCACTTGCAACACCATTGTCGACATCTTCAAGAAGCTCAACACTTTCTCGAAGTTGTGCAATTGCATCATGATCGTCTTGCGTATCGAGAACGCTTTCTAAATATTCTAAAGTTTTTAGTATGCTTTTCTTTTTCATTACTTAAGGATTCCTTTTTAAAGTCATAAGTATAAATCTTCATTTACAAAAAAGGAAACTTCCACCACAATTTCTTTATGGAATTTATAAAATTAGAGTCAGGTAAAACAGTTAACAATCTTGAAATCGAAGCTTTTAAAAATAAAGTTGAATCATCTCGCTATATCTACCTCATGGCAGGAGTTCACGGAGATGAAATCGAGGGAGTTCACTGCCTAAAAGAAATCTTTTCGTGGCTCAAAAATGAAGTAGAGACTGATCTACCTTTAGTTATCATTCCAATTGTTAATAAGGACGGGGTTCATGCTGGCACACGTATTAATGCCAATGGTGTTGACTTAAATCGTAACCTTCCTACTCAGAGTTGGGAGGGTGAATTTGAAGAGGCCAAGTACAACCCGGGAACAGCACCTTTAAGTGAACCTGAAAACCAATATTTAGATAAACTCTTTAAAGAGTATCCACCGGCCTTTATTTTATCGATCCACTCATGGAAGCCTATTGTGAATTACAATGGTGACTGTAAGGATGTGGCAGAGCTTTTGGCCAAGCACAATAAGTATCCTATTGCAGATGATATCGGCTACCCAACTCCAGGCTCACTTGGAACATATGGAAGTGTCGATCTTGGTGCGCCAGTGCTCACTTTTGAATGTCCAACTGTCGACACAGGGATTACTGTCGAAGAAGTTTGGCAAGAAAATGAAGTCGGCTTCAAAGAAATGATCACGTCTGGAATTTTGAAACGATTCCTCTAAAAGTTAATTTACTCTTCTTAAACAAAATTAACTTATCTTAGCTAGCGTCCAATCCGTTAATAAGGCATATTCAAAATGAGAGTGCTGCACTGCGGCGCCCATGTTTTAAATTTGGTATAAATATCATTTAGGCCCCAATATCCCTCATAATCCCTCTCTCTTTTTGGGCCTAGGTGTAATCGGAGGCCGTCCCACGGCCTCCCTTTATATTCTCCATAATTTCGTCAACTCCCTAAACAACCCTGTAGATTTTCCAAAGTCGGCGTCTTACACCTCCTATTGTTATATATTTACTTCAAATGCGAACTCGTCCGAAACTGAACAAATGGCATACTGTTTGCATCAAGTATTGAACGAATATCATTTTCAGGAACGAAAAAAGGAGACAGAGTGACACCATTTAAGTGTATCTCATTAATTTTACTAGCACTTACAACAACATCTGTTGTTGCCCAAAGTAGCACTAGTAATATCCAAGGTGTCAAAAAAGCACCGGGTGCGACTAGAAATTGGTCAGCTAGAATCGATACGACAGTTTCAAGAGACTTATTAAAGACTTCTGAAGCAGACCATTATAGTGGAATGTATAACTCATTTCGTTTCAATATTATTACAGATAAAGGTAGCTTCGCAGCTAAAACAACAATATCAAAAGACTTTGTTGATGAGCGAAAAAGTAGAATCAGTGATACGTCTGTATCCTTTACTAGAAAGGCTTCTCAGCCATTTGATGGGGTTGTTTCTTTTGGTACAGCATCAATAAAACTACCAACAAGTAAGGTATCGAGAAAATATTCTAACCTTCAAGCAGGAATTAGCTTAAGTGAAGGCCTATCAATAGCCGATAGTGTTATTGGGATTAAGGACCTATCTGCATTAGTTATTCTTGGTGCATCCAAGAACTTCCATGAGTATGAAACATCAATGACTGGAAGCTCAAATACTTCATATAGTCTTTCTTCAGTTGCATATCTGACATACAGCATGTCGGATCAGCTATACCTATCACTTGGAGGAACATATATGAAGGGTTGGACATATCAGAATAACACAAAAGATGCTTATTCGTTCTCACAAGCTGTTGGTTACAGCTTTGGCCCTAAGTACAACCTAGAAATAGGACATGAATTTGGAGGAACTCCCCTATCACCAGATGGAAAAAAGGTTGAGATCGACCTATTTGATGAAAGAGATTCATCAGTTTATGCATCACTAACAATAAAAATTTAGAACACACATAACGAAGACAAAGAGAAAGAAGAACAAATGACAAAAAGAACAAAGGTAGATGAGAAAATGAAAATCAAAAATGAAAACAAATTTGGAATGCTTAGAGGCCTTACACATGCTTTCGCATTGGCAGCTATTCTTTCAAGTTGTGCAAAAACTCTTCCTGACAAAGAGCCTGATTTTGCCCAAGAAACTTACCGAACAAAGAACTCTGTTACTTCAGCAAAGTTAGTTATTGAATCAAAAGCAGTAGCGACTCAAGAAGAACTTTCGATAAATGATATTTCGACAGATCTTATCGATACAAGTGTTGGTAGTGAAGCAAAGACTCTCTACTCTATTAATATTGTTAGCTCTAACGATAAGACTTACAATGTACTTGTAAAAGACCTTCTTATTCCAGCTGAACAAGCAGGGCAACAGTTCGAGATTACATTTGATCTTACAACAAACTTCCTAGTAGCTTATATTGCTCCTGTAAACTCGAGTATTAAAGCACTAAGCCAGTCGAATAAGATTATCCGCGATATTCTTCCTGTCAAAGCTTCAAAGCTTGATCGTATTCCATTATTTCAATACGGTGTTGACTTCTTCCAAAGAGAAAATGTTAAAAACGATCTTGATGAGAAGACAAGACGAATCAGATATGTTGAAAAAGATCGTTCTGAATCAACTCACTACAAAGTTGACTACCTAATCGAAAACAGAACATACACTGGTGTCTTCGGGATGAACCAGAAAGAGATCGCGACAATCTATCGTCGTGACAAAGTTGAAAGTAACCTATTCACAGTAGGTCAACTTGAAGAACGTATTTTTAATAATGACAATGCCTTCACTACTTCAAAGCATGATGGCCACGTTTTTGAAAACAAAGATCTTATTAAGGTTATTTTAGATGACAATGATAATACAGCATATTTTGCTCGTGTTATTAAGAAAGAAGAGCTTACTGATAATGAAGAACAACTAGTTCGTGCAGAAAGATTCAACCTACTATTTTCAAGATGTGATGCTGATACAGCAAAGAGAGCAAAAATCGCTCTTGAGAACTGTTTTCTACGTTCAGAAATTTCTGAAAAAATTAAGTACGTTAAATTCAAGTATAACCTTGATGACAAAGAAGAAATTCTAGCTGAAACAATCATTTCAACGAGCACAAACTCTGAAGATGCAAAATTTATTCAACTAGAAAAAGACTCTAAACCAGAAGAGATCTACCCAGCAGAGATCAGAAGTGAACTATCAACTGCTTGGCTAAAACTTGAAAAATTTAAGAACCAAGAATTTACTTTTAGAAGAGTTTTAGAAGACTCTCCAAATATTTTCAACTATAGCTTTGCAGGTTCTAAAGCAAGCTTCCATGTTGAGATTGTTAAGTTTCACTTCGAATCAGATCGTGTACATGTAAAGAGATCAAGACCGCTTCTTCAAAGAACTGGTTCATCTAAAAACGATACTGAGCCATTACTATCTTTCGAAGCGGAATATTTCCGTGAAAGTAAGAATGACAAAGGTGGAATCGTTTACGTTCCAGCAAGCCACAATGACGAAAGAGCATTTGCAGTTGTAAACCTAGGTAATGATCTAATTGGTGATGTTCTTACTTCACTTGATCCATACCTAATGAGTGTTTGTGGTGGTGGAAAGGCCCACGGTCTAACTGAAACTAATAATATTGTACAAGTTGTTGATGGAAAGGATGACTACTTAAACTTTTCAACTCAATCAACTTATAAGAAAGGTAACCTATTTAACTGTTCAGACTTTGGTGGAGATTACTGGGGACCACAGAATGAAACAATGACGTTCACAGAAAGAACGACTTTCATGAAGTACAACCACGAATATGAAGAGCCAGAGCAAAACCTTACTTACGAAGTTCAAAAGAAGTTTAACTTTGGACTATTCACTGGTTCTAAGCTAGTTCCAAAGGGACACTCTGAGCAGACTCGTAACTTCGATACAACAGTTGGCCTACCGATGGTATTTGATATCAGAAATGGTAAGAATATCGAGTACGTACTGACAGGAATTCCATCGAATAAATATGATAAAGCTGGAAACATTGTTAGAAAGCTTACTAAGACAGAACTTGACCTAAGAAATAAAATCATCGTTTCTTCTCAAAAAGTTGTTGATGATATCAACCTAGGTTTCAAGCGCGCATTCAAAGGAACTCAATACGAAGGACGTGGTGATGTTATCACTCTTAAGATTGAAAAAGATGACTCTATTCCAGCAGGAACGAAGAATCTTAACCTTACTTACAACCTAGATGGTGTAGCACAGACAGTAGATATTGAAGTTGTGGAAAAAACTCACTTAGGTGACCTACAACGTAACCACATCTACTGGGTAGAAAAAGCGACTTCAAGTTCAATTATTGGTCTTGGTGGTCCATCATTTAACCCAAGAAATGGTGTTGTTGAATCTGCTTCTGTTTACCTATACGGTGGTAACATGAAGTCATCAATCGATTGGATGGTTGACAAGGCAATTTCTGAAAAGAATTTTGTTAAGAATATTACTCCTACTAAAGAGCTTCAAAACCTTGCAGATGAGCTTAACAAGAAAGCAATCGAAGATGCTTTAGCTGAGCACAAGGCAAAGACTCAAGCAGCTGGTCAAGATACTCAAGTTGCAGACTCAGGTGAAGTAGAAGTTGAAATCGAAGGTGAAACAGTAACTCAAAGCACGAAGAAAGCAGAGATGAAATCTCACCGTCACGGTGTTGCTCACACTAACTTAAAGAGCAACCTACTTAAGACAATTAAGCGTCCAAATATCGCTTCACAGATGGGGAAAATCAAAGATGCTCACCGTCTAATGAAGAATGACTTTAGAGCTAGCTCAATTGATAAAGAAGAAGTTCTACTTAACTTCTCAAGTGCTAATAACAAGCAAGCAAAAGCAGTAAGTGCTGCTTGGCAAGCAATTGCTAATAAAGATGATGTTGCACTACAGGCTGCAATCCACGGAGAGAACTCACTAGAGACTCTTCAAGCGAAGATCAAGCATGCTATGGAGTACGATAGAAATGGTAAGAAGAACCCAATCTGTAACCATGAAACAGCTGAGTTTGCTCTAAGCAACCTTGCTAAGAACTATGATGTTCTAAAAATGGCAGAAACAGATGAAGGTAAGAACGATATCCTAATTGATATTTGGATGCCTACTCTTGCTCACGAAATTGGACACAACCTTGGTCTACGTCACAACTTCGTTGGTTCATTTGATAAGAAAAACTGGCTATTTGCTGGTGAAAAAGAAACGAAGAGAACTTCATCTTCAGTTATGGACTATACAATTGATGACCACGCAACTTACGATGGCCTAGCTCCATACGATGTATACGCACTACGTGCAGCTTATACAGGAATGGTTGAGCTTGAAGGATACACTAACTCAAGAAAGAAATCGATTGAGATCAATGGTGTTGACGTTAAGGTATCTTCTGTTGAATCTGAATTTGAACCAGGTCTATACTACCACCTAGTAAGAATTCAAGATGTAGTTGATGCACTTGTTGGTGAAAATGGTAACCCTGCAAATATCTCTAAGCATAGACTTATGGCAGAAGCAGGCCTTAAGAGAATCAGATTCTGTTCAGATGAGGACGCAGGAAACTCTCCTCAGTGTAACAGACACGACTTTGGTTCATCTTTTGAAGAAATCGTAGACTACCAAATTTCAGACTACCGTCAGATGTACGAATATATCTACTTCCCAGGTAAGCGTAAGGAATTCTACGGTGGAGCAGCATTTGGTTGGCTAATGGATAAATTCTATAAGCTAAGAATGATGAACGAAGAAGTATTCTATCACCTAATTTACACTCCTGAGTTGTACTCTCAAGCAGATCAAGCAACTCATGATGCTACAACTAACGACCTAGTAAATGGTGTAATCAAGTCACTATTCTTCCTACAGTCAGTAGTTGCGACTCCAGATATCACTCCAGGAGCTGGACTTGATACTGAAGCACAAAGAAATAAGAGATTTGTTTCAACTCTAGTACCAACACAGACTGAAGTTACAGCTGAAGATGGAACAGTTCTACAAGTAGCGACTCAAAAGCCAATGGTTGTAGAAACAAAGTGGAACGAAGCAATCTCACTTGATAGTGATTCATATAGAGCGAAGAACCGTGGTATTGAATATGACAAAGCAGCAGCTCTTGTAGCGCTTACAGAGTCTGAGTCATACTCATACAAGTACCGTTCAAACTCTCTAAGAATTCCATACCAGTTACTAGAGCAGTATCTATTTGGAATTGATATTAAAGATTCAATTGTACAATCAACAATTGGAGAAGTTCTTTCTGGTCAAGTTACTCCACTAGTATATGACCCAGCAACAGGACGTAATATCCCACTAACTAACGGAGCTTTCAGTGTTGAAGTTGGTGAAGTTGAAACAAACTATGCTGCGATTGGTGGTCTAGTTTACGGTAATATTGATACATTTGAACAAACAGCTAACCCTGCACGTGCATTTTGGGTAAACCACATCTCTCAAAGAGATCTACTTACTGAAACTTTTGAGCACGAAGGGCAAACTTACCAAATCCCTGAGGATTATGTAGCTGAGAAAACAGATATCAGAAAAGCATATGTACCTTACGCACAAGATTCATATGTAGCTGGTAATGTAATCCAAAAAGCAAGTATGATGCAGTTAATTTCTCACGATGAGCGTTGGTCAACATTCTTTGGTGAATGGGAAAAGGCGCAAATTGAAGGACTTCAACTTGCACAAACTCCAGCGGCACAAGATGCAACTGAAGATACAATGAAAGCTCAAAAGACAGAGCTTGAAATGGCAGCAGCTCTTGGAGATGCAGCAGCAATTAAATCTGAGATGCAGAAATACTTCGCTCAAATCAATGCTCTTCTTGCTTCACAAGATCAAAAAGAGATGATTGCTGGGTTCCTTGCTCAAAGAGCACTTGTTAAACAAGCTGGTTCATACTTTGTATCAGCACAATTTACAGCGATGATGAATGACATTGGTCTTGAAGGTGTAACACTAGACTATATTAATCAAGTACTAAGTCAGGCCATCGTACCAATCACTTTTGAAGCAGAAGCATGTCGCCTTTCAGAGCAGTACTGTTCAACAGTTGATATGATTCAAATGGCGAAGACTGGAAATAAGGATAGATACTTAGATAATAAGATCACTAACCTTCTGAATAACTTCTCAATGCCTTCAGTTAATGAGCAAGGTCAAGTTGAGTTATTCGCACCAGTTATTACTAAGGTCATCCAAGGTCTTAATAATAACGAACAAATCAAGCTAGGAGATGTTTTCTTAAGAGATATCCAAGAAAACAGCTTCGCACAGATTCAACAAATGGATCAGCTTGTTGGTGAAGCTATGACGAAAATGAAAGTTACTAAAGACGTTGATAGCTTCTATGGAGATATGAAAAGAAACGTAAAACTTCTTGGACTATACTTCAGAATGATTAACCCGATGGAAGGAAAATAATCCAAACCATCTACCGATAAATTGTTCTTAAATTTGAAACCCGCCCTGTCCAGGCGGGTTTCTTTTTTTGGAGGCGTCATTTGCCACGATGGCAAAATGATGCCGAACAACCCAGAGGCGACCACGATGGGAGCCTTCGGGTAACCAACTTCACAAATCTCACTACTATTCATTGAATTAAAGATTGTTATAATTTGAAACCACGATGGAAATAACGCCGAACAACCCAGAGGCGACCACGGCCTGCTTCGGCTCCAGCCTCTCGCAGGCATACAGTTCTTCCTGAACATAATGGGAGCTTTCGGGTAACCAACTTCGCAAAACTCACTACAACTCGATCCAAAACCTCATCTTCTTCACATCATCAACTTCAATAATATTCTCAAGCTGGCCACCATTTTTACGAATTGTCTTCTCAGATCCAATATTCCCCTCATCACAAGTTACAAGAACCTTTTTAAGGCCCTTAATATTGTCCCTAACGTAGTTTAAGGACTCAGCAAGGATTTGAGTCGCATAACCTTTACGGCGGAAACTAGGGCATACTCCGTAACCAATATGGCCACCAACCTTTAAAAGATGATCATTTAATTCAAAGCGAATTGAAGTACGACCTACAATTTTACCCTCATCATTAAAGGCGAAGAGTAAGGCCGCCGGCACATGCTCTTTTGGAATATGAGTCCCCTTTGCAAACTCCGGAGCTATCGAAACATATTTTTCAAACTCTCCATTAGCTAGAGTTTCCCAGTAATGGACAAAGTCAAAATTGTTTTCCCAATGCTCGTCAAAAGCAGCAAAGAATTCATCCTTATCCTCATGAGTTAAATATCTAAGAGTAATTTTATTCATGTATCTCCTTCATCTTTAGAAGCTCAGCACACGCTAAGTAAATATCTGCTTGTAAGTGGCGGCCTTCTGACTTTAAAATTCGACAAACCTCTTCAATAGTAGCAGTTCTCAAAGTGTTAGAGTTAACGAAATTAACATCCCCAGTGAAAATGACGGCAGCTGAGGCAGGATGTGGAAAATGTTCTCGTAAAGGCGTCTCGTACTTATCTTCTAAGATCCAATGCCCAAGCTTATTAATACTTTTCATACTAATGCCGAGTTCAAGACCTAACATTCGCTCTAAACCAAAAATAACGCTCTCTCCCTCTTTTAATTCTCCTCCTGGATAATCGAGCTTACCACTGTCTTTAACAAGGTATAGCCACTTGTCACCGGCCCTCGGAACAAAGAAGATATTGGTTATAAGAGATTCATTAATTGATTCTTCAGTTAAGAAAAAACGGCGTTTAAAATGCTCATTATCAACTGGAGACAAAAGAGTTGAATATTTATCTATTTCCATAAGGTGATTATACCAGAGAAATAGAAACAAAAAGGCCCTCTTTCGAGGGCCCTATATAAAACAAAATATAAGTTTGAATTATGCTTTATCGAATTTGATAACTTCAGTTGGACAAGCTTCAGCTGCTTCAAGAATAAGAAGTCCGTTATCAAGAGGTGCATCTGGACGAATTACACAGTTAGTATCTGTAACTTCGAAAACCTCTGGGTAGATACCTTCACAAGCGTTACAAACAATACAACCTTCTTCAATCCACACCTTAGAAACTGCGAAGTTCTCTTGAGCAGGAGCTCCTGCACCAGCAGCACCAGCGAATTCACCAGCAAATTGTGGGTTAGCAGAAATTCTAAGACCTACAGGAATATCTCCTTGAGGAATTGAGTCTGCAATAAATGAACGAGTTGTTTGGTGGTAAAACATTTTTGGTTTTACATAACCATATTTCTCATTGAATGTTTCAACAGTATTCTCAGCACCTCGGAAAGCTTCAATAAACTTGCGTCCCTTCATTGTGCGAGATTGTGTAAGGCCATCTTTTGACTTAAGTTCAATTTCTACAGTTGAAGAATCAAGATTCTCAAGCTCTAGAATTTCTTTAAAAGCAGGACCCATCTTAACTTCGATACCAAAGTCTGAATCTTGAACAGCAAAGTCACTTGAAACAGTAACTTGTGTTTTCTTACCAAATGGGTTGAATAGCCTAACAATAACATGATTGAATTTTGCAGGCTCTCTCGAATTATTCCAACGGTAACCAAAAGCAAAACTTTCATCGTCTGAAGATTTTAGAACTTCAAACTTCGACTTCCCAAATAGGAAGAAGAATGAACCTGAAAGAAGGCTTAAAACACCTAGTTGGACAACCATCCCTGTTACAACTAATAATGCAATAGCTAATGCAATTAAAGTAGTATTCACTTTATCTCCTTAAATTTCACTTGTAATTTCCTAGAGTATAGCACGAATTAAAATTATTCGTCTAAGGAATTACACATAGTTAAATCGATTTTATCTAACGCGGCAGGACTAAATCCCACACAGCTTTTAACAAGTCCACTACTGGCAGCAGCAAGTCCAAGTGTTTGATTTTGCGATCTTATCCAATAGTGACCATCGGCCACTTCCATTTTTAATGTTTGGCCATTTATAAATCGAAGCGCTGTGGCCTCGTCTAGTTCTAATTTTTCAAACCCAATTAGCTCAGTAATAGGATTTGTATAATTCAATAAAAACTCATTAGCGTCGAAGTTATCATCGTCAAAAACGCAGAGGTCAATACTGTTACTGAGGTCAATCCCTGCTGAATTCGTTCGACGTAAATCTTCTAATGCTCCTCTTGTTCCAAGCTTCTTAGCAAGATCATCAAAAAGAACACGTATATAAGTTCCAGAAGAAACACAAACTCGGAAAGTAACTTTACGCCCTTGAACTTCTAGTAACTCAACTTCATGAATTCTTCTTTCTACCGGTGGCTTTTCAATGAAGACACCTTCACGGGCCCACTCATGTAATGCCTTACCTTCATGCTTAGTTGCAGAGAAGGCCGGAGGGCTTTGCATATATGAACCGACAAATGATTGAAGTTCTTTATTTACTTCATCAAAGCTTACTTCAGAGAAGTCTAATTCTTCTAACGTTCCTTCTTGCGTATCAAAGTCCCCAGTTGGAGAATTAATACCAAGGATTCCTGTAGCGATATATTCTTTAGAATCAATTTGAGTGTATTGGTTGAGTCTTGTCGCAGGCCCAATACCAATAACTAAAAGACCTGTTGCAAATGGATCAAGAGTTCCGAAGTGCCCGATCTTTCCAATATTTTTTGGAAGGTTTCTTTTAAAGCGTCTAATCACATCAAATGATGTCATCCCTTTTGGTTTATCAACTTTAAAAAAGAAAGGCCCAAAGATTGGGCCTTTAAATTTCTTATTTCTTGAAGCCATTAGAAAGACTTTCCTTTATCTTTTTCAGATTGCAGAAGTTTTTCAATTTCCTGCTCATCTTCAAACTGAGAATCATATTCTGCAGTTAAAGAAGGCGTATGCCTTACTTGTAAAGTCTTAGCAAGGTGACTTCTGATCTTACCTAAAGAAGCGTCCATTGCCTTAGCAATATCACCTCTTTTGGACGGATCAAATGTATCCCAAAATAACTTTGCCGTAGAAAAGTCTGGGCTTATTTCAACTTTTGTAATCGAACAAAAAGTAAACGCTGAATTGTCTAATCCACGACGAAGCAATTGGTTTACTTCGTTTTTAATTTGTTCTTCATACTGAAGCTTTTTCTTATTGCCACTCATGACATCTCCAACCGAATTAAAGAATTGGTGAGTCTGCTGTTAAAACATCCTCAAGCTTACGTTTCTTTTCTTTCAGTTTATATGCTTCGAATAGGTCGCCAACTTTAACATCGTTGTAGTTCTCTAGGCCAACACCACATTCGTAACCATTTTTAACTTCTTTAACGTCGTCTTTAAATCTCTTAAGAGAAGACATCTTACCATCAAACATGATCTTACCTTCTCTAAGAAGACGTACGTTACAACCAACTTGAATAGATCCATCAACAACAATAGAACCTGCAATTGTTCCAACTTTAGGAACAGAGAATGTATCACGTACTTCTGCGCGCCCGATATACTCTTCAGTAAACTCAGGATCAAGAAGACCTTCAACTGCAAGTTTCACATCATTGATTAGTTCATAGATAATTGAGTAAGTCTTTACATCAATTCCATACTGCTCAGATAACTTACGAGCAGATGTAGATGGTCTCATATTAAATCCAAGAACAAAGGCACCTGAAGTATTCGCAAGTTCAATGTCTGAGTCACTAATTTGACCTACACCACCACGGATAACTTTTACCTCAACTTCTGGATTTGAGATTGTTTCAATAGCAGATTTAATTGCTTCAAAAGAACCTTGTACATCTGAACGAATGATAAGGTTAAGATCTTTCTTTTGACCTTCTTCAGTAGCAGCTGTAGCAAAGAAGTCTTCAAGAGAAACTTTTGGCCCTTGAGTTTGTGCAGCTGTTTCGATTCTAATTCTTTCATCAATACGGTTTTGAGCAATTTTCTTAGCTTCTCTTTCGTTCTTAACAACGTTAAGAGCATCACCAGGAGAAGGAGCTTCACCTAGACCAATAATCTGAACTGGCATTGAAGGACCAACTTTCGAATGTTGCTTACCTTTGTGATCAGTTAGGCTTCTTGCACGTCCGTAAGTTTCACCTACAACGATAGAGTCACCTTTCTTAAGTGTTCCAGTTTGAACAAGAACAGTTGCAACTGGACCACGTCCATGCTCAACTCTTGATTCAATAACAACACCTTCAGCAGGACCTTTCGGCTCTGCTCTAAGCTCCATAATTTCAGCTTGTAGAGCAATTGCTTCTAGAAGCTCGTCAACACCGTCTCCCTTAAGAGCTGAAATGTGACAGAATTGAGTTTCCCCACCCCATTCTTCAGGAGTGATGCTAAACTCAGTTAGAGCTTGTTTAATACGATCTGGGTTAGCACCTTCACGGTCCATTTTGTTAACCGCTACAATTAATGGCTTACCTGCAGATTGAATATACTTAATTGATTCAACAGTTTGAGGCATTACACCATCATCTGCTGCAACAATAAGAATTACGATATCTGTAATATCAGCACCACGCTGTCTCATAGCACCAAAGGCCGCGTGACCTGGAGTATCTAGGAAAGTCAGCTTAGAGTCTTTAACATCTACCGAGTAAGCTCCAATGTGCTGAGTGATCCCACCAGCTTCGCCAGCAGCAATCGATTCATTTCTAATATAATCAAGTAAAGTTGTCTTACCGTGATCAACGTGTCCCATGATTGTAATTACAGGTGCACGTAGAGGAAGCTTATTAATTTGCTCTTCAGAAAGCTCTTCCTTCCCAAGTGCTGCATCCTCATCAAATGACTGATCTTCTACTCTATAATCGTAAAGGGCAGCAATCTGACTAGCTAGTTTAAGGCCAATATAGTCACCATTTCTAACAAGTAGATTTAGATCAAGACACTTATCGATCATGTCTTTAAGCTTCACAGAAAGTTTCTTAGCTAATTGCTCAGCGTAAGCACCACCGTGTAACTTAACAACTCTTTTTGCTTCTTTTACTTCTGTAATCTCTGTTGATTTCGAAGGACCTGAATACTGACGCTTTCTCTTAACTTGAGTATACATTGGGCGACCAGTTCCCTGTAGAGAAGAGTATGATTTAAGCTCAGTCGTTGCACGTTCTTCATTTAAGGCTTGTGAACGATTAACTGTTTTCTTAGCACTTAGCATAGAAGCAAGACCACTTAGACGATTCTTATCCTTCTTCGCTGTACGATCTTCGTCAGTTCCAACAGGGCCAGCTTTAGAGTTAATATCATCTTCGGCCTTCTCATCTTTTCCAGCAGCTTTCTTCGCTTTGCGAGCAGCGGCCTTCTCTTTATCTTCCTTAGTCGGAGCAGAAACAATTCTAAGACCAAATGGCTTACCATCTAAAGTCGTCGACTCTTTCTTTTCTTCTTTTTCCTTAGGAGCTTCTTCAGTCTTAGCTTCAGGAGCAGTTTCTTCTTTTACTTCCTTAGCTTCAACTTCAGTCGTTTCTTCTTTTGCTTCAGCAGTCTCCGCCTCTTCCATCACAGGAGTGCTTACAGACTCTTCAGTTTTTACTTCAACAGCTTCAGAAGATTCGATTACAGCTTCAGTGTTTTCATCATCAGAAGTAGCCTCCGAAGATTTTGATGAAGCTTTACGACGTACAACAGTTTTCTTTTTACGAGTAACCGTTTTCTTAGCAGGCTTATCTTCCTCGCTCTCATCGTCAGCTTTTGCTGCAGACTTCTTTCTAACTGTCGCCTTTTTCGCAGCTTTCTTTTTGACCGTCTTCTTCTTAGTTGCCTTCTCAGCAGAAGCACCTTCAGCACTTGATCCAGCAAGTTCTTGCCACTTAGTAATATCTTCATCAGATAGTACAGACATGTGGTTTCTTACTGAGAATCCGTGAGACTTCAGCTCTTCTACGAGGTCTAATGGCTTCTTTCCGAGTTCATTGGCCAATTCAAATATTTTCTTAGGCATTTTTTCTCCGTAGTATGACTACACTTTTCTATTTTAAAATTACTTAATTTTAAATGCAGCTAATTCTTCTCTTAATCTTCTTTCTGCTTCATTAAATTTATCAACACCTTCTTCGTCCTGATCAGCACCTTCTTTATTAATAATACCTAGGTACTTAGGAACAGCAGAAGCAGATACTAATTCTTCTTCACCTTCAGGTTGAAGTTCAATTGTTCCTTCTTCAACTAGCTTTGCTGCTTCATCAATTGCAGTTTGAGCTGCAGCAGCATCAATACCGGCCATTGAAGCAATTTCTTCAGCAGGAGTTGCCATGAAGTCACCAATTGCCATGATGCTATTTTGAACAAGAACTTGTGCCATTGCATCTGTAACAGATGGGATTTGAAGTAGGTTTTCAACTGCTTTATTAACTTTCTCTTGAAGTTTAGACTTCGAGATGATGTTAATATTATAACCAGATAGCATTGCTGCCAAACGTACGTTTTGTCCACGACGTCCAATAGCAAGTGATAACTGATCTTCTTCTACGATTACGTCCATTGATTTTGAATCGTGATCGATCGAGATATTTTCAATTTCAGATGGTGCAAGAGCTGCAACTGCAAATGTTGCTAAATCATCATTCCATCTTACGATATCAATTTTTTCACCTTGAAGTTCATTTACAATATTTTGAACACGTGATCCTTTCATACCAACACAAGCACCTACAGGATCGATATCTTTATCTACTGATTGAACAGCAATTTTAGCTCTTTGACCTGGCTCTCTAGCAGCAGACTTGATTTCAATAGTACCGTCTTGAATTTCAGGTACTTCAATTTCAAATAGCTTCACAAGGAACATAGGAGAAGTTCTTGATAGTCTAATTTCTGGCCCACGGTTAGTCATTACTACTTCTGTTAAGAATGCCTGAACTCTATCACCTGGATTGAATTGCTCACCAGGAATCAACTCTCTTCTTGAAAGAACAGCATCTGCCTTTCCAAGGTCAACGATAACATTTCCACGCTCATATCTTCTTACAATACCTGTTACAAGGTCACCTTGTCTGTGCTTAAACTCAGAGAATAGGATTTCTCTTTCAGCATCACGTACTTTTTGCATGATAATCTGACGAGCAGTTTGTACGTCAACACGAGTAAAGTTAGGGTTTTCAATTTTAATACCTAATTGATCACCAATTTCAACATCTTCATCAAGTTCTCTAGCATCACCTAGATTGATTTCGATAATTGAATCTCTTACTTCATCAACAACGTTCTTATATTGGAAGATCTCGACATCGTCATCATCTTCATTATAACGAGTTTCGTACTCACCCTGGATACCAAACTTCTTTCTTGCTGTTACTAAGAAAGCTTGTTCAATAGCGTTTACGATAATTGACTTATCGATCCCACGGTCTTTTCCTAAAACATCAATAATCTTACTTAATTCTGAGAAACTCATTTTTCACCTCAAACAATTACACTTCTGGTTCAAGTGCGATCTTATTAATATCATTTAAGTTTAATTTTAAATCAAAATCACTATCGAGAGTCACATCGATGAAGTCATCGCCAAAGCTATTCAGAACACAAATAATCTTTTTGGCACTAGCTGTCTTCTTATCAAACTTTTCACCTGGAAAAAGTTCACCAAATTTCTTATTCAGTTGAACTAAAATACGCTCACCGATGCTTAATTCTAGATGCTCTCTCGTTTTTATTTTTCTAAACATCCCTGGAGAAGATACTTCTAAAACAATGTCATCAGGAATCCATTCAAGTGCTTCCATTGGCTCACTAAAAGCGCGGTCAACATTTACACAATCCTCGATAACGGCCGTCTTAGTTTCTTTATTCATTATATAGACACGTAAAGTTTTAGAGCCTTTTATATATTCCATATCGTATAGAAGATATCCTTCTCCACTTACTACTTCTTGAGTAAGTTCATAAAACTTTTGTTCCATACCTGAATAAGAGATATCTAAATCCATTAAACGCATCCCATATGCTTTTACAAAAAAGCCTATAAAAATAAAAAAAAAGGGTAGCCCCAAAAGTCTACCCGATTATATCTTGTTAAATATTTAACTAATCGTTATTTACTCAAAAATTGAAAAAACTTTTCTAATTTCTAAGTACTTATTAATTATCAAAGATTTTGAAATCTTGTCAAGGTTTGTCATTGATAACTTATGAAAACAACTTCAATTTACGACTTTCTGCATTATAACAGCACTACTTCCATCTGCATAGAAATTCTTCTTTAAATGAATTTTCTCAAGACCCAAAGTTTCATAAAACCTGATAGCACCTTCGTTTGAAGCTTCCACCTCAAGGTAAACTTGAAATGTTTGGCCATCAAAAGTCCTCTGACAATGACTCAACATGTCTTCAAATAGCTCCTTAGCTATAGAACGTCTTCTGAAGTCTGGATGAACAATTATTTTATATAAATGGCAAAAATCCGGAGCGTTGACTTCAAAAACACAAATTCCTTGAATCTCACCTTCTTCGGCCCAAATGCATGAGATCTCTCGTCCACTTGAAGCCAGGCCCAACCAACTTTCTTTTGTCCAAGGCCAATTAAAGAAACTTGACTCAAACTTCGCCAGTTCCTCGAGCTTCGGCCCTTTAATATGAGAAAGTAGACTTTGCTTAAAATCACCCATGGTTACAGAAATAGTCTCGAATTAATATTCTTAAAAACAAAATCTTTGTATTCAGTAAGTTGTGAAGAAGATGCATCTAACTTATTAGATTCCACAAAGCTATCATACCTCTTCTTAAGCTCTTTATTGGTGTTATAGATTTCATAGATTTTACCAACTAGATCTTTTGAAACCTTACATTTTCCAAGCTTAGGATTATCCATGTACTCGTTTTCAAGGTTTAGTGACTTTGATAAAACCAATGCTCTTAAAACCAAGTCTTTTTCACTAGCAACTAAATTGCGTGGCCCGATCTCTACTTGTTCAAGCCTTGAACTCAATCCAGACAGCCTTTGGATATAATTATCCTTGCCTATTAAACAAAGACTCTGATGATATGCTTTTAAAAGTTCATTGATATTATGGCCAAAATAAATCTGCCCATTAACAGAGAAAAGGGCCCTATCTTTAAGGGCCCATATATTCATCATAAATATTGAAATAAGAATAAATCGCATTAAGTATAATGCTAATTAAACTGGAGAACTAATGTCAACGTTTGCAACAGCTTTACCAGCTGTAAGCTTTGTTTCCATTTGATAACGAATCTTAACATCAGGATTGAAAGTATATCCGTCTTTTCCACGAATAATGTACTTTCTTTTCGTATTACTATTATCCTTAGGCTCAATAAGCTTTCTTAGACGAGAGATGGACGTGTAGATAAGCTTATCGTGAATAAGAGGATTGTATTCATCTTTCCAAATCTCACGTGCTAAATCTTCTTTGTCGTAAAATGAACCACGATTTTTAGCAAGCAAGAAAAGGATCTCAAGAAGAACAAAGCGGTGTTTAAAGTCAATCACACCAATATTCTTCTCTTTTACTTTTCTATTATTACGATCAAGATAGATATCAACACTAGAATCATTTACTTCATGAATTTCAGCATCAAGTACATTAGTTAGACGCTTAAAAGTTGTTGAATCAACAGCTTGCTTTGCAAGGTTGTAATAAAGCGTCGCTCTATCATAATCACCTTTAACCTTTTCAACTTGTCCAATCCCTAAAAGGATATAACCATAAAGGTTCCAACACTTCTTATTCTGAAGAGTGATATTTGCAAGATTAAAGTGCTTTAATGAAGCCTCGACGTCACCCTTAGCAATCAGGATTTTTCCGTAAGTCATATGCATTGATCCACCAAGATATTCCTTATTAATGATTTTTAATAAGTTATCTAGTTGGGCCATATAATCAAGAGATAGATCAAACTCTCCTCTATTATAAGCGTTATTAGCAAGGGCCAATAAACACTTCGAGTGAAGATCTGGATCGTTTTCTTCTTTGGACTTATTATAAGAAAGCTCTAAGTCGCTAAATGCACCTGCAAAGTCATTTCTATATGATTTAATTAAACCAGCGTAATAGAAGTATTCAGCTGAAAGACTTCCTAAGTTCATCTGTAGATCATTAATGATATTTTCACTTTGATTTACATACTTAGCAGCTTTTTCATCTTCTAACTTCTCAGCTGCAATCCTAATAAGAAAACTTAGAATTTTTAAAACGCGATAATTATCCTGAGGACACTCAGCACAGTCGATGGCCTTTAAGAAATTTACTTCGGCCTTATTAAGATCGGCCTTATCATAATGAAGCTTCCCTAGTTGATAATATGCCTTACCAACTTCTAACTTAGTCAAAATATCTTGCGAAGGAATAAGCCCTTCACCATGACCAAGAAAGCCTAAAACTTCAGTCTTAAAGCCGTCATTTACTTTATTTCCAGATTCTTGTCCCCCGACAATCTGCATATCAACTCCCTATTTCCTATTCCGCTGTGAGAATTTTGTGGAATCTTACCACAACATGTTCATAACATGTCATCACGCTGCCCGTCAAAACTCTTTACAATAACTAAAATAATTACATTCAAAATATTGATGAACCCTTTAATCATTTGATATTATGGGCCTTTAAAGTAGGATTTATTCCAAAATTTTATGGAGATTACATGCCCAAGTACGATTTAGACACAATCAGACACTCGAGCGCCCACTTAATGGCGCAAGCAATTTCAAGACTTTACCCGAATGAGAACGTTCAATTTGGCGTTGGACCGGTTATTGAGAATGGCTTCTACTACGATATTCTGATGGATCGAACCCTGGGCGAGGAAGATCTTCCAAAAATAGAAGACATGATGAAAACAATCATCAAAGAAAAGCTACCTATTGAAAGAAAAGTTATGACAAGACCTGAAGCAGTTGAATTCTTCAAGTCACAAGGTCAGGAACTTAAGGTAGAGCTTATTGAAGCGATTCCTGAAGATGAAGAAGTTAGCTGCTACTCTCAAGGTGAGTTTATCGACCTTTGTCGTGGGCCACACGTTGAGAATACAAATGACCTTCCACAAGGGTTTAAATTACTAAGCATCGCCGGCGCTTACTGGCGTGGAGATGAGAAGCGTGAAGTAATGCAAAGAATTTACGCGGCTTCATTCCAAGATAAGAAACTTCTTAAACAACACCTGATGATGCTTGAAGAAGCAAAAAAGCGTGACCACAGAAAGCTAGGTAAAGAGCTGGAGCTATTCCACTTTGAACCTGTTGCTCCTGGTGCACCTTTCTTTATGCCTAAAGGAACAATCGTTATTAACGAACTTGTTAACTATATTAGAAGACTATACCGTATCTACGAATACGACGAAGTAATCACTCCACAGATCTTAGATAGCTCTCTTTGGCACACATCTGGTCACTACGAGCACTATAAAGACGATATGTTCTTTTCAAAGATTGATGATCGTGAATATGCAGTAAAGCCAATGAACTGCCCATGTCACATGCTTATGTTCAAGCACTATAAGTATAGTTACCGTGATCTTCCTCTTCGTTATGCAGATTTTGGACGTCTTCATAGAAATGAAAAGGCCGGGGCCCTTGCGGGTCTAACTCGTGTCCGCTCATTCTGCCAAGATGATGCCCATATCTTCTTAGCGCTTGATCAAGTTCAAGAAGAAATTCAAAGAACAATGAAGATGATCTTCACTGCTTACGAGCTATTTGGATTTGATAATATTACAGTTAATCTATCAACTCGCCCGGAAAAGAAAGCTGGTGACGATAAGACTTGGGATATTGCAGAAAACGCACTTGAAGAAGCACTAAAGGCTTCAGGTCACGACTATGTAATAAAAGAAGGTGACGGTGCATTCTATGGGCCAAAAATTGATATCGAAGTTGCAGATGCTATTGGACGTAAGTGGCAGCTAGGAACAATTCAACTAGACTTCCAACTACCAGATCGTTTTGATCTTAAGTTTACAACAGCGGATGGTGGAGAAGAAAGACCAGTTGTTGTACACCGTGCCCTACTAGGATCACTAGAGCGATTCTTTGGTGTTTATACTGAGCACGTTGCAGGTGTTTTCCCATTCTGGCTAGCTCCAGAACAAATCGTTATTGTTCCAGTTAATAATGATGCTCATGGTGAAGCGGCCCACAAGATTAAAGATCAGTTATTTGCACAAGGTTACCGTGTAAAAGTCGATGATCGTAATGAAACAATGGGATATAAGACACGCCAAATTCAAAAGTCTAAAATTCCATTCATGTTCGTTATCGGTGACCGCGAAATTGAAAACAATGCAGTAGCTGTTCGTAAGCATGGTTCGAAAGGTTCGTTCAATTGGACGAATGCAGAAATGCTTGAGAAACTAGCAGCACTAGATAGTTTAAAATACCCTAAAGCATAAGCTTTAGGGTTTTTTATATTCACTTTTAAAAGAAGGTTTCCATGGAAAGGAAAAATATCTTAATCATATGTGGTGGTGGCTCTACTGAGCATGAGGTTTCTCTTCGCTCGGCCGCTTTCGTAAAAGAGCAAGTGGCCCTCATCCAAGAACTCAATCCTATTGTCGTTGAAATGACAAAGTCAGGTGACCTCACTCTAAACGGTCACAAAGTAAGCCTAAACGGACAAATCTTAGAAACAGCAACCGAAAGGCCATATATCAATTATGTCATTCCTGTAATTCATGGCCCTCCTGGAGAAACGGGAGAGATACAATGCTTTTTAGAAATGCATAAACTTCCCTACTTTGGACCTCGTCATGAAGGGAGCAGTATTTGCTTTAACAAAGTAACAACCAAGCTATGGTTTGATCATTTAGGAATTCCAAACACGCAGTGGATGTCAATTCATAAAGAGCTACCTTATGATCGAAGTGAAGTTGTGGACTTTTTCGAAAAATCAAATAACGACGTTTTTATAAAGGCCGCAAGTCAAGGTTCTTCAGTTGGTTGTTATCATGTTACAAATAGAGAGGACTTAACTGATGCTATCAATAAGGCCTTAGAATATAGTGACGACATACTTATTGAAAGGACACTTATAGGACGTGAGTTAGAGATTGCCGTATTCGAGCAAGATGGAAACCTCCATGCTTCTAGGCCAGGTGAGATCGTCAATGCAGGTGACGAGTTCTATGACTACGATCAAAAATATAGCGAACAATCAAAGGCCAAGACATTTGTTGAAGCGCCGAACTTAACAAATGAGCAAGTCTCTCAAATGCAAATCATTGCAAAGACTGCATTCAAGTGTCTCAAACTAAGACATCTTTCACGTATCGATTTCTTCTTAAGTGAAGGCAATATCTATTTAAATGAAATCAACACATTCCCAGGTATGACTAGTATTTCGATGTTTCCGAAGATGCTAGAAAACACTGGACTAAAATTTAGCGATTTTTTAAAAGAGAAGATACTTAAAGAAGTTAGATAATTAAAAACATTCAAGGGTTACAGATATGGAAATCAACTTAATCACAAAAAATAGCCACGAACATGCAAAAGAGAAACTTGCGACAATGTATAAGGATAACTTTACTTCAGCTGAGAAGAAAGAATATATTCCACATCACAAATTCTCTCAAGGTCCATACCTTGCGATGGAGACAAGCGACGAGAACTCTCCCGAGTTCCTTTTGGATGCTGCCTCACAAATTGCAACACTAGGACTTGGATTCAATGCGACGGCACTCTTTGGCACGACGATGCATGAAAGTGCGTGGACCGGTAATTATCTTGATTCAACATTTATTGAAATTGCAGACTCATTTAAAGAACTCCTTAGAGAAAAGGCGTCAAATAATAGGCTAACACCTGTCTTTGTTAACTCAGGAGCAGAAGCAAATGAAGTTGCCCTGATTATGGCCTATAAAAAGAGGGCCCACACAGCTGCAAACCAAATCATTGCATTTGAAGGTAGCTTCCACGGACGCTTTCTTTCAACTCTTTTTTCAACTTGGAACCCAAGTAAGCGTGAGCCGTATCAAATTGAAGGACACGAAACAACATTTATAAAATACCCAGAAACCAAAAGTGATCAATTCTTGATTGAAATCGATTCAGAATGGACAAAACTATGGGAAAATCCTTTTGCACAAAACTTTGAAGCAAAGCTTGCTGATTTTGAAAAAAATGCAGATGAACTATTGAGATCAGAAATTGCATCTTTAAGACAGCTACATGAAGTTCTTAAAGAAAATACACACTTTGCAATTCTAGTAGAGCCAATGCAATGTGAAGGTGGTGATCGCTATTCAACAAATCGCTTTCACGTGGCGCTTAACTTACTTGTGAAATCATACAAAGTGTCAGTTATCTATGACGAAGTTCAAACAGGCTTTGGCCTTGGGCGTGATTTCTTTTGGCACAGAACATTTGACCTAAAAGATTCACAAGGGAACCAGATAAATCCAGAATATATTACTTGTGCTAAGAAGGCCCAAAGTGGAATTGTTCTGACAGAAGATCCATGTTGGGAAAATAATGAATTTCAAACATCCTCAGTTATCAGAGGTTACTATCAAGCGATTGCTATTGATCAATTACGTTATAAAATCGCAGCAATTGAAGAGTACACTAGAAATAAGCTCTCAGAACTTGTAAGCAAGTGGGATCAACTTTCTTCTCCTAGATGTTTTGGAGTGGCCTTTGCTTTTGACTTATCAGATTCAAAAGACATTGCTCCGTTTATTTCAAACCGCTTTGATCTGGGTCTACTCTATTATCAGGCGGGAGATAATACGTTACGTTTCAGACTTAACACTGCCTGGACAAATGAAGATATTGACTATCTTTTTGATGCAATCAATGAAATTGCTAATCGAGTCTATAAAGGTGAATCAACTGATCTTAAGTATACCCCTAAAACAAAAGTTAATTCTCCAAATGAATACCTTTGGCATAGTAAACTTGTTGAAGCCTTCAAAGGAGACGTACAAGACAAAGATGCATTTAACTTCGCTCAAGAGTTCTTTAGTAAAGAATTCAATTTAGAACTCATTAAAATTGACGGTGAAAACTTCGATTATTACAAACATAAAATCGAAGAAATTCA
Organism: Halobacteriovorax sp. RZ-2; assembly: GCF_043196685.1. Classification (NCBI taxonomy): domain Bacteria; kingdom Pseudomonadati; phylum Bdellovibrionota; class Bacteriovoracia; order Bacteriovoracales; family Halobacteriovoraceae; genus Halobacteriovorax; species Halobacteriovorax sp. RZ-2. The sequence continues at coordinate 22,308 of NZ_JBEBMR010000003.1, read as the reverse complement.
ACGTCATACTTACGAACCGACGAGACAAACAAGCATTGAAAAGTTTAAAAAGATCGCTCACTGTAAGGACTCAATTGCAATTGCTCTATTAAGTGAAACAAAGCAATTAGTAGGAATCTCTTTTGCAGGTAAAATATCGCACTTCCCTCACGAAAGTGGACTTCGCCTTGTTAAGTATTTTGACAACTCAAATACTCTCTACATGTTAGATACGACAATCGTAAATATGGAGCAATCTCAAGGGATGGGGAAATACTTAAAGTATGCACTTACTCTCCTAGCAAGTGCGTATGGGAATGACTATATCTACGGAAGAAATCGTGACATCCATGCAGGAGCAATGCTTGCTATTAACTGCTCTCTTGGTGCAATTATTGAGATGAGACTTAAAGAAAATTATCTTGATGATGAAGAACATCGTGACGTCATCATTTACCGTCAAAATCTAAAATGGAAAAATGAAGATTTGAAATATTCAACTTCTCCTATTTTAAATACGGCCTCTTTCGAGAGCATGCCAACACTTGTAAACAAGGTATGTCTATCAAACTTTATTGATGAAAGCTTTATGGCAAATCTAAAAGAATTTAAAGGAGTTGTGCCAAAAGAGTTACAGCACTTCTTTACAGCAAGTGGGCATAGTGAATGCGTTGAAAAAATCTTCAAATCAATCTTAATTAAGAATCAAAAACAAAGAACAAAGGTAATCTCTTTTAATCATGACTACTTTGGTAAGCAAAGCTTTATGTCAGCTACTCTTTCTGGTGTCTTAGACTTCTACCCAAATTCAAAGGTTGATACTCTTGGACAACTAAAAGAAAAACTTTCCTCAAAAGAGTACTTAGCGGTGTTCATTGGTGATCTTCTCGTTAATTTCTCTCACGACGAACTTAAGGAAGTTATAAAAATTGCACACGACAATGGAACTAAAGTTGTCTTTAATGAAAGTGTATACTTCCACAGTAAAAAGAAGCTGTTTTCAAAAGAACATGGAATTATTCCTGATGCTAGCTATATCCATATTGCGGGACAGATTGGTATCTGTATGCTTCAAGAAGAAGTCTATGAATCAAGGCCATTGATGATGATCTCAACATGGGATGGTGATGCTTACGCTCTTTCTCAAGCAGTGGTCTACCTAAAGTCACCGGCACAGACAAGCAAAGAGTTTAAAATTATCAATGACTCTTCTTACAGTTTCGCTTTAAAAGCGCCAAATATTTTTGGTAACCAAACAAGTAAGAAGTGGTATTTTACATGTTAATGACAGATTTAAATCTACCAATATTTAAGTACGATGCTAGTGGCCCATATGAAAATGGGCTGAAGCATGGTGAAACTTTTAAAGAGGCAATTAAAGAATTAGTCGAAATTCGCACAAACCTTTTATTAAAAAGATCTCCTCACTTAAAAGATAAGCTCGATGAGTTTGCACAAATTCAATTTGAAGAAACAATGAAGTTTGATGCGGCCCTCGCACAAGAAATCGAAGGTATAGCTAAAGGGAGTGAAACATCAGTTAGAGATATTATCATTCTCAATAATTATACAGACTTTAGAGACATTCAGTTAGATTATGAGAATCAAGATGAGGGTTGTACATCAGTCTCTTATATTGATGAGACAAATAGTATTGCTGCTCAGACATGGGATATGCATCAAAGTGCGAAAAACTATCTCATGCTTATTGATATCGTTGATGAGAACAAAGGCACACGTCAGCTAATTTATACTGTTTGTGGATGCCTAGGGTTAATGGCAGTAAATAATCACGGACAATTCATTGGCGTTAATAATATTAATGTCGTTGATGGTGTAAATGGAATCATCTGGCCTGCACTTATTAGAAAAGTGGCCCAACAGAGCAAATTAGAAGAAATTGGTAAACTTCTTATGGAAGCACCTATCACTTCAGGACATAATTATTTAATTAGTGATGGTAAGTCTGCCTATAATTATGAAATTACTCCAGGCCAAAAAGAAATATTAAATTCTAATCCAAAAGGTTTAATCTTTCATACAAACCATTGTCTTGGTGAAAAGGTAAAAACAGTCGAAGACCAAAATAATATTAGTAAAACCACTCATGCAAGGTTTGATCTGGTTAGTAAATACAAGAATGAGATAAGTGATGAAGCTTCAGTTATGAAGCTACTAATGTCCCACGACGGCCATCCCCTATCAATTTGTTCTCACTTTGCACCAGAAGGAGCAAAGGATCCATCTCAGACATGCGGAGGGGCATTATTTAATTATCAGACTCAAGTATTTAAGGCCTGGAGAGGCTGCAAAAAATATGACAAAAATTTTGAATATGTAGAAATTCATCTACCCCTAATTTTATGAAAAATTAGATTTTAAAGTGAGAGTTTATGGCCCATCTACCTTTTTTTCACACATGGACAAAACAAAATCAGGCCAAGAAAATCGACATCCACAAAACTTTTGAATGGGGCTACCTCACGACTGAAGGAAAGAAGATTTATGACCTTTCCTCTGGTAGTTACCACCAATCATTTGGTACTCGAAATAAGCAAATAGAATGTGCTATGATCGATCAAATCCAAGCGATGCCAATGGCCATCCCTAAGTGCCAATACAGTTTAAAAAGCTCAGTATCTCAAAAACTTCTAAATTCTATTGGAATTGACGGGCGAATTTTTTATACAACTTCGGGAGCAGAATCAAATGAGAATGCCATAAAAATGGCAAGACAAATTACAGGGAGACAATTCATTCTCTCATGTGAAACATCATACCATGGTGCAACTCTAGGGGCCTTAGCCCTTACAGGTGATTGGCGCCGCGATGGTGCCGGTATTCCTTCAAACTTTCATGCATTCATTCCTAATTTCTTTAATGACCCGGACTTAAATGAAACAAGAGAAGTAATAAAGGAAATTGGAAGCGCTAATATTGCAGCAATCTGCCTTGAAGTTATAACAGGTGGAAACGGTGTTTTTATCCCACCGCAAAGTTATTATGATGAACTTTCCAAGCTTTGTCAGGAAACAGGTATAAAACTAATCCTAGACGAAGTTGTCTGTGGTTTTGGACGTACAATGACTAACTTTGGCTTCCAAAACTTTAAAAATCTAAGGCCTGACTTTATTACACTTGCAAAGAATATCTCAGGGGGATTTTTTCCATTTGGAGCAGTCTTTGTCAGTGAGGACAATGCATCATTCTTTGATGAAAACACACTAAGTTGTGGACTAACAAATGCGGGCCATCCAATTGGACTACGTATACTTGATGAAGTTCTAACTTTAATTGAAGATGAAAAATTTATTAAAATAAGGGAAGAGAACTTTCAGTTATTAAATACATTTAAACAGAAGATAGATAATTCAAAGTCGTTCTCTGGAGTCAGGCATATTGGCCTTCTTATGGCCATCGACCTTGATGATAATATTATTGAAAGTAACCAATTATGGAATAAGCTAATGGATAATGGCATCTTTATTAATATGACGAAGCGATCCCTTATTCTTTGTCCATACTTAAACTACTCTCCTCTTGAGTTAGAAAAATGTTTAAACAAATTATTAAAAATAATCGAGGACTCACATGTACAGTAAGATATTTCCAAGTGCCCAAGAGGCCCTTAAGGATGTAGCAAGCGGCTCAACAATTATGAGCGGAGGCTTTGGCCTTTGTGGAATACCAGAAAATTCAATTAACCAATTAGCTCAGATGGACCTAAATGACTTAAAGGTCATCTCAAATAATATTGGGAACTCTGGTCGAGGGCTTGTAAAACTTTTAAAAAAGAAAATGATTTCAAAAGGATTCTGTTCTTATGTGGGAGGTAATCCCGATCTTGAGGCGGCCATGTTTGCTAACGAGATTGAAATTGAGCTAGTACCACAAGGAACTCTGAGTGAAAGAATTAGAGCTGCAGGAATGGGAATTCGTGCTTTCTACACACCGACAGGTTATGGAACCGAAGTTGCAGAAGGAAAAGAAGTAAAGGAGTTTGATCGCCCTTGTATCCTAGAAGAAGCACTTCATGCAGACTTTGCAATTATCAAGGCACAAAAAGCTGATCCATATGGAAATCTTTGGTTTAAAGAAACTGCACGTAACTTCTCTCCTCTTATGGCGATGGCCGCAAAGACAACAATTGTCGAAGTTGAAGAGATCGTCGAACTCGGTGATATAAGGCCAGAAGACGTCCATATTCCAGGAGTCTTTGTTCAACGTGTTTATCAAGGTACTAATTATGAGAATGCTATTGAGTTCTTAAAAACGAGGGAGTCTTAATCATGTGGACAAAAGAACAAATGGCAAAAGAAGTAACGACTCTCTTCAAAGAGAATTCAACAATAAACTTAGGAATTGGTCTACCGACAATAATTCCATCACAACTTCCAAAGAATCATAGCTATATCATTCATAGTGAAAATGGCGTTCTTGGGGTTGGAGATAATCCAACAGAATCAGAAGTATCGGCAACATTAATTAATGCAGGTAAGGAAACTATTACAGTTGAAAAAGGTGCCAGCTTCTTTGATAGCTCCATGAGCTTTGGAATGATCAGAGGAGGCCATATCGACTTCTGTGTCCTTGGGGGAATGGAAGTTGATACACAAGGCTCTCTTGCCAATTGGAAGATCCCTGGCAAGAAAATAACAGGTATGGGTGGTGCCATGGATCTAGTTAACGGTGCAAAGAATATCATTGTTATGATGAGACACTTCAGCAAAACTGGTGAACCAAAACTTTTACCACAGTGTAGCCTACCCCTTACGGGAAAAAGTGTTGTTGATTATGTTGTAACTGAATGCGGAAGTTTTAAAGTTAAAAACGGAAAGTTTAAAGTTTTAAATTTAGCAGATGGAATGACGATTAAAGATTTGAATAAGAATTTTGATAACGAGATTTTTGAGTAAAAAAAAGAGGGCCCTGCAACTGGCCCTCCATTTTTTCGGCTTCATGCCTATCTCTTGCTACGACATCCTGTCGATCAATTAAATTATAACGCACAATAATGAAAAAAGCAGAAAAAAAATAAATGGGTAAACATTTCCATTTAACAATAAGGACGTTTATAATTAAACGTAATCACAAAAACTTACGGGGAATAGATGAGTATTTTCAACAGGAATAAAGCGCCAAATAACAAACAAACTTTTACGTATTTTATTCCTTCTCCACCGGCCAGAACGACACCATATCAAGAAAAAGCATTTGATCAGGTAACTCAATTCTTAAACTCAAAAGAAATGGCGTATAATATCACCCACACAGCAGTTAATGAGAAAGGTCTTTGGATCATTGTCGAGATCCTTGGAAAACAAAAAGCTGTAACGAAAGTAATACAAGAGCTTAATGATTCATTTAATTCAAATAATATTGGAAGTAATGATTCAGAACTTGAAATTTATTACGAAGAGAATGAAGAGTTTCATAAAGATGATAATTACAAAGCTTAAAATGAATAAATTTAAAAATTTGATATTGCTACTACTAGCAATGACTGCACTTGCTAGTTGCTCTGAAGTTGAAAAGAAACTGAATACTTCACAAAGTATCAACCACACTTGCCCAATTGTTGAAAAGAAAAATAATATTCTATTAGATAATGAAAAAAATGAACAAGAAGTAACCAAGCTCATTAGTTCAAAATCTAGTAACTCTAGTTATCGTAATCAAATATTAAACTTTACTCTATCGCAACTTTACTTCGCACCACATGCGACGACATTAAACTCTCATACCCTACTCATTGCAAAGGTTGCAGGAAAAGAGTTTTTTATCAATAGCATTCCACAGAAGCAAAATGACTTTGCCTTCATGAATGCTGTTTCTCAAATGGCCAAGTTTTATAAAAAACCATTATCGATTAGATCAAGACTTGGACTAATTGAGAGAAACTTGAGTGAATATGTCTATGCCTCAAAATCACTAGAGCAATATATTAAGGATAATCAGGCAGAACTTTTCAAAAACAAAGACCTTAAGAGATTATATTTTCGCGGGGCCCAAGGAGTTCGAGAAAACGAGCTATTTGCAAGACTTAGCTACTTAAAAAGACTTAACAAATTAACAAAGTATGCAAAAGATCATAATAGTATCAGTAGTTACAATTCCAATTATCTCTTTAGAAGAGGAAATTATAGCTGCTCATTTGACTCTAAATTACACGACTCAAAAATGGCGATTCTAAAAAGACCTAAGAAGTCATACTATAATACATTCTCTCATTACAAAGATAAGAATAACTACGTTATTGGTGTGACAAGCTCCCTTCCTGAAATTGGTAGTTCGATTGGTGATGTTCTTTTATCTAATTTTGAAAATGATAATTACACTGCCCTATGTATCAGTGAGTACTACCAAGGAAGAAGGTACCTTCTTTTAATGAATGGTATTACTTATAATGCTCAAGTCTTAACTGAGCTTATTAATAACTTCCCACAGGTTGCAAATGCTCAAGACTATATGAATACAAAAAGGTCACTTGTCCTTCAAAATCCTAAAAGAACAATCTCGGAAATCTATGGAGTGACACAAAATGAGCAAGGCACTGCTCAATACTATACACCAGCACTTGGAAACCTTACGATACTTGAGCTTAATAATGGATTAAGTACTTACAAAGATCCTAGAAATGGTCAACTTACGTGCAAGTAACACTAATCGGTAAGGCCTCACAAAAGTCTTGGACATTATCAGTTGATGAAACTGACATGAACTTAACAATTCTTGAGTTCTTAAGAAGCAAAGAAATACCGGTGGCCTCAAGTTGTGACGGAGAGGAAATCTGTAGGCTTTGTATTATTAATGATGACTTATTAGCTTGTGGCCTACTAGTCAAAGATATCATTCAAAAGTATAATTCAATTATTACTATTTCATATTTATAAACTTTAAAAAGGGAAAAACTATGCGTTATTTATCATTTGATATTGAAGCAACTGGATTAGAAGAAAAAGACTTAATCATCGAGTTTGCAATGGTTCCCTTTTGTGCAAAAACAAAAACAATAAATAAAGAACTCAAAAAACACTTCTATATAAAGTGCCCTAGCTTTGAAGAGCTCAAGCCTAACTTAAATCAATGGGTCATTGATCACAATAAAGAATTGATCGAAAAAGCTCATGCAGAAGGCCTTTCCCTTGAAAGCTTCAAACAAGAACTTATTAACTACTTTGAGTCTGAAGAAGTTAAAGAGTACTTTGGAAATAAGAAAATTACATTATTTGGTAAGTCCATGAGTGCAATAGACCTTCCATTCATGACTCGAGATCTTGGTTGGGATTTTATGAGAAAATACTTCGAACACCGTCAACTCGATCTCTCATGTATTGCTTACGGCCTAATTGATATGGAATTAATTCCTGCTGAATGCGAATCGGGTTCTAAGCTTATGAAATTTTTAAATATGGGAGATGTTGCCCATACAGCACTCGAAGATGCAGTTAACACAGCACTTATGTACTTTAAGTTATTAGATCTAGTGCTTGTGAAAAAACTCTAATGGGTCAAAGGCCTTAGAGTCGTGTCTAATTTCGAAATGTAAGTGGTCACCTGTTGATTTCCCAGTATTACCTACTGCTGCAATCACCTGGCCACGAGCAACTTTTTGACCTTTTCTTGTGTAATTTTTATGGTTATGGGCATAGATCGTAAAAAAACCACCAACATGTGAAACAACAGTAATATTCCCGTAACCAGACTTTCGTCCACTGAAGACAACAACACCTGCATCTGCTGAAACAATATAGGTTCCCTTGCGGGCGGCAATATCAATGCCCTCATGAGGTCTTCCCCAGCGATGTCCATAGCCAGATGTGACACGATTAGATGAAGGTACCGGCCAAAGAAAACGAGAGCTCTTGCGAAGTTTTTGATAATTTATTGAAGAGATTGTTCTACCTTCAACTCGATTATAAAGAATTCCATTCTTATACGGTAGAAAGATTGTATCACCCTTCTTAAATGCGGCACCCTTATTGAACTCTTCAATTTGCCATTGTGGAATATTAAAAATATCTGCCAGTTTCTCAGCATTATAATTATCCGTTAGCTTAATATAGCGGCCATTTTTAAGGGTCGTACAACTAAGTATCGTCAGTAATGTCGCAAGAAATAGCAATGACTTCTTCATTTGTCCTCATTCGTTTAAATCGCAAATGAGGACAAATTCAATCAACTAATTAAAGTCATTTGGAAATTTTTGCCGCCCATTCATGGAATACATCGGACGAAAAATTCAAAAGGTTTAGGAAAGAAAACGAAATATTTCCGTTCATGATGGCGTGGTGATCTGAAGTCGTGTCAGGATCAATCTCTAAAGGCGATCCACCAATCCAAAAATACTGGCGCCCCATTTGATCTACCCTTTCATACACTTCCTCACTGTATCTTCTCATTTGAGGAGTTGTCCAAACGATTTCACCGACCTCATTGGCCGACACATTTGGTACATTAATATTTAACAGCGAGCACTCTGGCATCTCTAAAAGAGTATCGGACTTATCTTTTACTAGGTTTCTAACGATCTCAGCGGCCGTTTGAAAGTGTCTAACCTCATCACTTGATCTCATTACTGTTGAAACAGCAATGGCCCTAATTCCTTGAAATACGGCCTGCCTTGCAGCACCAACAGTTCCAGAATAATAGATATCTTGTCCTAGGTTAGCACCATGGTTAATTCCTGAAATAACAAGGTCTGGCCTAAAATCTAAAACAGAATTAATTCCAATTAAAACGCTATCTGCAGGGTAACCATTACAACTAAATGTATAGTCATTTATTTTTTCGACTCTAATTGGATCGTGAAGTGTAAGGGCCTGAGATGTTGCTGAACGCTCTTTATCTGGAGCAACAATAGCAACATTGGCAATATCTTTTAGGCTTTCGTAAAGACACTGAATTCCTTCAGCAGAGTATCCATCATCGTTTGAGAGTAAAATATTCATAGATTATTTATTCATCAAAAGCTATTAAATAGCAAGGGCCTTTATCGTAGCACCAAAGTATTCTGATAGCTTAGGGACATCGATATTACGGTAACATCGTTCAACTTGTGACGAGATCTCATACTTAAGATAGTCAGGATCAAGTTGCTCAATAATTCCAATTAAAAGATTTGAGTTCCAATTTAACTTAACACCTAACTCAAACTTCTCATTCTTAGAGGCCATTACTTTTGTATAGAAATTCACGATAAAGGCATTAAGCTGGCCTTGATCTGACATACGATGAATATCTTCATATGAGAAAACAACACTTTGGCATAAGTGAGATTGAATCTTTTCATAAACTTGGGAATCTGCAATATCAAAAATAATAGAAAATGGCCTACCTGCCCTCTCTAATTCTTCTTTAGTGTGCAGTCCACTTTGGCCATAGTTTACTCTAATATTAGGATGTATTTTTGAGACTTGTTCAATGACTGAATCAATAACGATAGGAGAATCGTTTTCAAAATGAAGCTCAACAATATCTTCAAGCTTAAGTAGAGACTCTCTTAAAAGCTCTTCAACGACATAACCTTGGATGAAGTTAAAACTTCTTGGCCTAAAGTCAAAACCATAGGCTCCCTTTGCCATTTCATTGGCAAATTTAAATCCTCTTTTGTCGTATATACCTTCAAGTACAAATCTCATCTTAATAATTCTACATGAAAAACTTATTCATTGCTTGAAAGAGGATATTATTGCATGAAGTCCCTACAGATTCTGGATGAAACTGCATTGTTAGAAAATGATTAGGCCTATATGCCATTAATAATTCATGATTTTTATCAAAAACCAGCTGAGTTTCACTTTCCCATTTACAAGACTTATACTCTCCACTACTAACCTGCAATGTTAAAGAGTTGTATCGCTGAAGCTTGGCCCTCATGAGAACTTCCCTATCAACTTCACTAAAGCAATCAAATAAGATTGAGTCCACTCCTAACTCCATCTCGACTGCTTGTCCATGCATCGGTTTAGAACTTCTCACAACTTTTAACTCATCAAACAAATGAAGAATTATTTGATGCCCAAGGCATATGCCGACAAGACGTCTTGCTTTTTCAAGCTCAGCTTTAAAATCAATCTCAGCATCACTAAATAGTTTTAAATACTCATCAGGATGGCCTGGGCCTGGGCCAAGAACAACTAGATTATTTTTTAGAGAATGAGTGATATTTGAAAGCGAAAGCTTACGAAAATTAATAACTTCGATATCAAAGTCAAAATCATTAAAGTAAGAGAGTATATTATTTGTAAAACTATCTTCAAAGTCGATAAAGACTAGCTTCACAGAGTTACCCCAAAGACAGAGTCAAAATTCTTAGCATTATAGTTAATAAGAATCTTTAACGAAATCGACTGATCGAGATTTAGCTTATTATTAACAAACTCATCTTTTTGCCTATACTCAATATCAAATACCCAACAATTATTTAAAGGATTATATCGAGTACCAAGGTAGGACTCATAAACTCTTTCAAGTTCAAAGTCGTAATAGTAACCTGTTCTAAATGAAAAGATATCATTCAATTCAAAGTCCACATCAATCGTAAAGTAGCGACGATCTTCAGAGAATGAGTCGTAATTAAACCCTAGTTCATACTGAAATCTTCTTAGATCGTGTCTCATACTTAATGAAGTGATATGCTTACTCTCCGTGTGGAAGTAATACTCAGAAAGATTTAATGAAAAGTTATTAAGGTTTAGTCCACTTAAGATTGCAAGTCTTGTTAATCGCTCACTTGTATCTGTCGTAGAATCATCATTATCTTCAAGGATTAAACCTTGTGAAATATTAAAGTATGCAATTTTTGAATATTCATAATTATCAAGTTGATAATTGAAATTCTTAAACATCTGATAATTAGGCTTAGGTGTTTTTTTCAATATATTATTATTAAATACTAATTCAATCGTATTAGACTCTGGTAAGTCAGTACGTGTTGATACATCTTGAAGTGTATTATTTCGACCTCTAATAATATCCCTTTCATCAAAACGTCCATTATCCTCAAGTAGAGCGAATTGGTCACCTAGCTTTTCATTACCACGATACTTTTGAGCATTATAATAAAAGTGATTAAGGCCAAACTTAAGACTATGCTTATAAGAAGAACGATATAATTTTCTAACATCTAACTCTTCACTTTCTGAGCGAGGGATTTTAGCGATTAAGTTTCTCTCTGTATCTTCAATAAGAACTGGTTTAACAATCTCTTCTTGGATATAAGCTCGGCCATAAACTTTCTCAATATCCACCCACATTGATGTATTAACGTAATTTCCGTATTTGTATCCATTCTGTTTTTCAGTATTTTCAGTTGGCAGAACATAGTATTGAGCATCAAGGCCTGATTCCATTTTTATATTAATGTGTGAGATAGGCCTAAGGACAAACTCTAAAGATGGATTATAATCAAAGCGCTGAATATTTCTATAATATAAGTTTTCATTCACAACATCTTGTTTGAAATAGTCAAACTTCAAATTTTGATAAAAGTTAATTTTAGAAAGAATGCCTTTCGAATTGAAGATATTAAATGGCCTATGACCAACACCAAGCCTTGCAGTATTTTGAACATAATCAGTATCAAAGCCTTCAGGATCACTAAAGATACTATTGCTCATAAAGCTTGAGTATAAGTTTGCAATAACAGAATCACCCATATAGTCAGTAGAAAGACGTGAACCCTTCTCACTTCCCATATAAATATTTTTTTCAAAATACTCTTCATAGTCACTTTGAATATCAAGATCTGTTAGGTATGTTGAGTTGGCCCAGAAAGATAACTTATTATTTGGATGGTAGAAGTAATTAAGCTTATAAGCGCCTCTGATCTCATCCTCTCCACTAGGCTCAAGGTCTAGCTTTCCAGGTTGCCATATTTTATCATTTACAGTTTTTCCATCAAACTCAATATTAGAATATTTTCCAAGAGTATTTCGATACTCAACAGCTAATCCATTTCCACGCTTTCCAAAGACAGTAGGAGAAAAAGTAGCATCACTATTATCATTGATGGCCCAAAAGATTGGTTGCTTGAAATAAAAGCCTTCATCAAAGTCAAGGCCGATCGTTGGAAATAAAAGTCCTGACTCTCTGACCTTTCTGATTGGTAGAGAAACATATGGAATATAAACAATGATTACACCATTAATTTTTACAAAAGCATGTTTCAGGCTAATATAGTCATCCGGGACAACTGTTACCTCTTGACCTTGAATACTCCATGACTCAGGACAGTCCTTACAAGTTGTAAACTCAGCTTCAATGGCCTTAAAAACACCACTATCATGGCGAACAATTTCCTTACCTCTTAAAACAAAGTTTTCATCAACTAGTTTGGCATTTTTAACAGAGAACTCTGCCTTTTGTAGAGAGTATGAAATTTGTGTTCCATAGAGATTGAACTTAGGGCCGGCATAACGAACATTCCCCCAGATCTTTCCAATTTTTGTCGCTAGAGAGATACTGGCCTTTTCACCGTAGATCGTATCATTTCCAAGTTTGATAATAACATTACCATGTGCCTCATATGAGTTATCACTACTTTTACGATAAGCTTTATCTGAAAGAATTTGGACTTCATCATTTTCACCAAAGGCCAAAACCTTTGGAGTATCTGCATAGGTATTAGTTTGAATACTTAGAACGAAGATACTTTTGCATACAAGCGATAAAGTAATAAGAGCCCACAACAAGTATTTTGTTGGAACCAGATCTAAGTGATTCGATATTTGATTGTTTTTTTGCGTCAATTTCCTCATTAGTACTTAATATTGTATCGAGAAAATTGTGCAATTCATACACTTTTGTGCCTGTCTTTAAGTTTTGTTGAAGTGTTTCTTTACTAAGGGCCCTTTCGTGCTCATAGCTCAAAATATTAATGGACTTAATAACACAAGGATAAGTTTCGTATAGCTTCAAAGTTGATTTTATCTGAGCTTCTCTTCCTGAAGAAAAACTCATGAGAACATCATATGTCTCTTGTCCTTGGCAATCTGAAATACTTTTTAATAACTCTTTATGTCCTAGTTGATTATGAGCTCCAACAAAAACAAAGTCTCTGCCATCAACACTCATACGATCCCAGCGACCAGGAGTAAGTGGCCATTGAATAGTAGAGATAATTTCTTCATCAAGCTTTTGCCCTGTCGACTCCTGATAAAGAGCTATTGCCATTTGTCTATTCTTCTCAAAATAAGGTAAGTCCTTATTTTGTGTGACAGAATTTAAAGCAATATCATCACGTCCACACCATTGAGATAGAGTATCTTTTAGGAAAGTTTGCTCTACATTTTCAAACAACTTTCCACCCATGCGTGTAATACCATATTTCTCAAATAAAATTTCTTTTAAAGTACTACCTAAGATCTCTGTATGATCTAGGCCGATAGAGGTTATCGCAGCAATGGGCCTTGTAAAAATATTTGTTGCATCAAAGCGGCCACCGAGGCCAACTTCGAGAATGACAAAATCAGTTTTATGCTTAAGAGCAAATTTTATAAAGAGAACAAATAAGGCCTCGTAAAAAGAGAGTTTAAGATCTCTAATAACTTCTTCGTGCTCATTAAGTAATTCAGTTAAATCTTCTATTGAAATATTACTTTCATTTAATTTAAATCGTTCAGTGATTGAAAGAACATGAGGAGAAGTCCACAAACAGCTCGTAAAACCAGCTCTTTGATAAAGGTGGCTTAAGCCATGGCAAGTCTCACCCTTGCCATTTGTCCCACCAACTATAATAACCTTAGATCGCGACTCAATGACACGTCTATCATGAATAAGAAAGTCTCTGATGTGATCAAGCTTTGGTCTAAAACTCTCCTTACCACATAGTTGTGTTAGACGTGCTAAAAACGCGCCTTCTAGTTTTTGACAATTGGAAGTATCTGTATTTTTCACGGCAAGAGATATCTCACGAAAAGAAATTTTTGACTATAAAAATCTCTTAAAACTTATAGGCCTTACTTTCCGAGGCCAGAATATTAATTCGGCCATCTCCATTAATAGCATCAATTTCTTTCGTTAGCTGATCTAAGTAATTTGGCTTTAGATGCCCCAAGTAAATAGGAATATCCTTAGGCATCTTTTTTATTTCAAGGCCCATTGTCTCAGCAGTATGATGACGACTATCTGTCGCTAGTTGAAGGTATGAATTAGGAAAGCTCACTTCCGAAAAGATCGCTTTAATATTATTAATTGTCTTGGCCTTTTCCCAGATCGCATCTGTTGGACCAGTATCCTGTGTAAAGATAATTGCACTGTCACCTTTTTCAATAATAAAACCAAGTGATCCAGCAAAGTGATTTACTTTGACTGCATGGACAGTATATTCTCCAACCTTCTTTGTTTCTCCACTTTCAATATTTGAAAACTTTAAAGTAGGATCACTTTCGGTTGGAAGTTTTGTAAAGTCCGGCCAAATCTCATCATTAAGTAGGTGCATTTGAATATTTGATTGTACCTCTTTCGAAGTCCAAATATAGAAAGGATTATCTTTTAAACCAAAACAATTATCGGCCAGAAAGGCCAAGTCAGAAATATGATCTAGGTGAGAATGTGAAATAAGAATATTATCTATCTCTGTTTGTTCTTTTACACTTATACCTGTTGCAACAGATCCTGCATCAATTAATAATTTATCATCCACTAAGTACGATGTTGCTCGACACTGTGGAGAGACCCCACCGTGGCCTCCAATGACTTTAACGATCATTCTAACTCCAATTTATTTAATTTTAACTTGGATTAGAAATTTTTACTAGTAATAAGACACTGGAAAAAAAGGATTATTTAGAAGTAAGCTCTTGATAAATATCTTGCGTCTTTCGATTAGTAATTTTTGCCAGTAATTTTGCAAGGTTTTTTGGGGTCTGCTTGCCAAGATAGTTCTGTGCCAACTTCTCAAACTCTTCATTTGAAGCAGTATTGGCCCCTTCTAACTTAGGCCATGAGATAACAAGAACAAACTCTCCTTTTGCATTGACCATCTCTTGTTTAAAGTCCTTGGCATAAAAACGAACACACTCCTCAAACTTCTTTGTTAGTTCACGACAAACACTGACCTGAGCTTCAGGAAATTCTTGCGATAATTGCTCGAGAGTTCCATGAACACGATGAGGAGATTCAAAAAAGAGAGACGTTACATTTGCTTGATAAGCTTGCTGAAACTTTGATGAAATCTCACCTTTCTTTCGTGGTAGGAAGCCATAAAAGCAGAATGGATTTGGCGCCATCCCACTTAACTCAAGGGCTACAGTAACAGCACTTGGCCCTGCAACAGATGTTACTTCTCCACCTTCTTTAATAAGCTCTTTTACTAAAATATGTCCCGGATCAGAGATGATCGGACTACCTGCATCTGAAACAAGAATTGGCATTTGTGCTGACTTAATCAGCCCAAGAAAATAAGGAAGACTATCTTGAGAGTGATCGTTGAATGAAACAACTTTCAAGTCTGAACGCTCAATTTCTAATTTTGATAAGAGAGAGCGAAAAACACGAGTATCTTCAGCAAGAACAAGATCACAACTACAAAATGCCTGACGCATATTCTCAGTTATATCCCCAAGGTTTCCTATTGGTGTTGTTACAAGTGTTAGTCTCAAGCTTAATCCTAATTTTTAATGATTCCCTTTATTTATAACTTACATAAGAAATAACTTCCATCTAAAATCTTAATGCGCCATGCGTTACAATAAATATCAGATGCTGTTATTTTGTAGAAGAAGGAGTTTAAATGACAATGCAAGCAAGAGTACGTACAGATTCAACAGGAAATATCACTGTTCATATCGAAGGTGGAATGGATTATGAAAATATCATCCCTCTTAAGCAGGAGTTAGCGTCAATCACTAACACTCACCCTACTTCATTAATCACTCTTGACCTAACGGCCCTTAACTTTGTTGGCTCGTCTGGAATTGGTGTATTTGTTGATACAATTAAGGCCCTAAACAAAAGACGTGATCAGGTTAGACTTTCCAATGTTGCGCCAGAGTTTTTAAAAGTATTTAAGATCTACAATTTTGATGCAATGGAAATTCTAATTAACGAATTCGAAACTGACGATACAGAACTTTCACAATTCTATGGTCAGAAGAAACGTACTTTTCAGAACTGATAATTTAAAAGATTCACATAAAAATCTTGGCCTGGGCGTTCTTGTTTAAAACCAATTTCGGCCGGGCCTTCTAAAGAAAAGCCATCCTGATTAATTGATCCTTGATAATTGTACCCACCGCCTTGAAAGCGCGAATCCTGATAAGGACTATCGTTTGTATCAGGATAATAGTAATTTTCCTGACTTGGTTGCATACGATTATTCTTTCTATACTCATGACTTCCAACAATATAGCCGCCAAAGATTAAACCAGCATAAAGTCCAAGAGATGCACCAATGGCAACAGAGCGACCAGAAGAACCGAATGCCATTGCGGCAGTTCCAAGTAGTGCCCCACCAACAGTTCCATATCCTGCATTTAAAGCGACAATTTTCACACGAGGATCCATGTCTGCTTTAGCTTGAAAGCTTGTAAAAGTTGTTGAAATAAAAAGAGTAATTAAGAATAATTTTTTAACCATATGAAAATTGTAAAAGAAGGCCTCGTTCGATGCAAGGTAAATGTTGTTCAAACTAGCGACACTGTGCACGATATTTCAAAATAAGAAGAAATAAAGTGAGCACTATTTAACAATCTTTGCTTCTGAGAATGGGACATAAAGCCACTGGATTTCACTTCAAAAACTCTAATTAAGTACTCTCCATTATACTTGTAGATTCCAGCAATATCGACTTGGCCACACCCAAGACGGCGCAACATCGTCGGACAAATTAAAAGAGGAACTGATTCGCGGTGTACAATACGAGACTTCTCAATTTCGAGCGATATCCCCTTAGCAATTTTCTGGTGTGACAAATTCTTTTACCCCTTTAAATGATTTACGATGAATCGGGGTAATACCATATTCTGCGATGGCATTGCGATGAACGGCCGTAGGATATCCAGCATTTTTTTCAAATCCGTAATGAGGATACTTCTTAGCTTCTTTAATCATAATATGATCACGACATACTTTTGCAATGATTGAGGCCAGGCCTATAAGTGACGACTTTGAGTCACCTTTAATGATTGGATGAATATCTTTAATTTTCTTAGAAGAGAATGGAAACTTTCCATCTACTAGAACAACAGACTTTGAATCGCAAAGAAGATTGTGACAACTTTTTTTCATCCCTAGTAAGCTTGCCTGAAAAATATTAAGCTCATCAATTTTCTTGGGCGTAACTTTCTCAACACTGTATTCAAATAGATCATGCTCATTATTTTTCAAAAATTTTTGAATACCTAATTGATCAAGAATACTTTCCATTTTCTTAAGTGTTAATTTCTTAGAGTCTGTTACTCCTAATGAATTAAGAGCTTCAATTAGAGTGTCTAATTTTGTGACCTGTACTTTTATTGCACAAGTAACAACAGGTCCAGCAAGAGGACCTCTACCAACTTCATCAGTTGCTAAGATAAATTCGTGATCTGTAATAAATTGATTTTCAAACATAGCTTAAAAAAGAAGGCCCACTATAAAGCGGGCCTCTTTATGACTTAAATAGTTTTTTAAATTACTTTCTATCGTAGTCAATTGCGATACGTGCAGATTTACCTGAACGATCTCTAAGGTAGTAAAGCTTAGATCTTCTAGATTTACCTCTTTGAACGATCTCAATCTTTTCTACGTTTGGTGAGTGAAATGGGAATACCCTTTCAACACCAATTCCAGAAGAAACTTTTCTAACTCTGAAGTGACCAGATAGTTTACCTTCTTCTTTCATTGCAATAACTACACCTTGGAAAATCTGAATACGAGATTTTTGACCTTCAGTGATTCTTGCGTGAACAGCAACAGTATCCCCAGTTTTAAAAGTTGGGAAAGACTCTACATTTGCGTTCTTGTAATTTTCATTTACAACGTCTACTAAATTCATTACGAACTCCTACAATAACGTTTTGAACTTCTCAGAGGACCAACACAGTGTTGTTCTTAAGCAAATTCTATTTCAAAGTCTCAGAGGCACTATTCAGTCGATCTAAATAGATGGCAACTGCCGAGCGAACAGACAAGTGATTATATCCATCTGCACTTCCACCAAAAATTGGCTCAAGCGCGAAATGTGCCCGTTCGAGTACTTGTGCGTGAAGACCCCATCCTGTACCAAATAACAGGAAGATAGGCTTTTTGTCAAGGCGCGCATTATTGATCAGGTCAGTTTCTACACCGTTATTTGAATCAAAATTCGCTCCAGTAACACAAACTAAAGGCTCAACGCCTTCTATCTCCTTGATTTTATTAATCCCTTCTTCTACTGAAATTACGAGACGTGCAATAGCGAGTGCATCCTGACGATCAGGATTATAAACACCAGCATCATCCTCTTCCCAGTGACCAAGGATTCGATTAACTAACTTATGTTGGGCCTCAAGAGGCGTCACAATAAAGTAATTCTTAATTCCAAATGTACGACAGCTTCTAGCAATATCGTGAATATCAAGATTTGTTACAGAAGTCGTAACAATATCATCTCTCTTATTTTTAATTGGGTGGTGTACTAGGCCCAGATAAATATTATCTTTCATCTTTAGTATATCCTTAATCTTTATTTCTCATATAGGCCTTGTATAAATCAGGCCTATACTTCTTTGTATATTCTAACTTTTTACTGTGATTAAACTCATCAATCAACTTATGATTTCCCTCTAATAAAACGTCAGGGACTCTTTCGTCATTAAACTCGGCCGGTCTCGTATAAACCGGTCCTTCAATAAGCCCATCCTCAAAAGAATCAAGAATCGCACTATCTTCATTACCAAGCGCTTTTGGTAAGAACCTCATCATGGCGTCAACGATAGTCATAACGGCCAACTCTCCACCAGATAGAACATAGTCCCCTAGCGAGATCACTTTTGTTACATATTGAGAGATGAAGCGCTCATCAATCCCCTCATAGCGGCCACAGATAAAAACATATTGCTTATTATTCTGTTGAAAGCCTTTGGCCAATTCTTTTGCTTCTTCATTATCAAAAACATCCCCACGAGGAGAAGTATAAATAATCTCTAACTGAGACTTATCAAGGGACTGAGTCTCTAGAATATGATTAATTCCACGCTCTAACACATCAGCGCGAATCACCATACCTGGGCCTCCACCATATGGAGCACCATCAACGCCTTTAAAACTTTTTGGTGAAAAGTCACCTAGATAAAGCGTATTAAACTCAACTTCATTTCCCAGAAACTTACCAATTACACCACTATCTTTGAAGGCGGCGAAGAACTGTGGAAATAATGTTAAAACCCAAACTTTTTTCATTACATTAGATGTGGAATGTAGCACTCCACACGATTCTCTTCTAAATTAACTAATTTAACAAAATGATCAACAAATGGGATATCCACATGCTTTCCATTCACTTTCGTAACAAGAACAATATGAGCACCATTATCAAAGTACTTCACAACCTTGCCCACAATATCTTCCTTCTCTAGGTCATAGACATCTAAACCCACAATATCGGACATATAAAACTCGTCTTCATCTTCAATGTCTGGAAAAATATCGCGGCTAACATAGATTTCAAAAGGAAGCATCTCTTCAGTAATATTGCGATTATCAACACCACTCAAGTATGCGATGACTTTATTACCAAAAGAAATTGTCTTAATTTCTTTTTCTTCACCATCTTTACTAATTTTACTTCCACTTAGAGGCATGGCCATAAACGTCGAGCCATTTCCAAGAACGCTATTAACCTTATTTTCAAGGTTAAATACAAACGCTCCCTTAATTCCATGGGGCCTAGTTGCTGTACCAAGTAAAACCATATTTTCTAAATTTTTCTTCATGTTGCCTTATACCATGACCTCTTCATTAAATCATCATTATATTTTTCAGGTATTTAACTTGCCATTTTTATTAGCTATCGTTTTAATATTTATATTAGATTATTTATTCATGGAGAGAATTATGAAAAAACTAATGACAGTTGCAGCTTCTCTAGTTGCAATTCCAACAATCGCGGCGACTGCAACAATTGATGCGCCAACAATTTATGGAAAATTAAACAGAGTTGCACTTTACACTGACAACGAAAACTCAAACAGAACTTCTTTTTCAGGTTTTGTTGACGTTGATTCTTCTGAGTCTAGACTTGGAGCAAAAGGAAAATGGGGAGTTGAAGGAATTGAAGGTACTTACGTACTAGAAATGGGTCTTAACTCAACTAAAGGAAATGCTGGTAATGACTACAGAATCAGAATGAGACAAGCAGCAATTGGAGCAAAGACATCATTTGGTACATTCAAAATGGGTCAAACATATACTCCACTTGACTATGTAATGCTTAAGTCTGATCCACTAAGCTCAACTGTAGCCTCAATGGCAGGTTCTGACACAAGTGCAAGAATTGACGGTGCTGCATCTGGTGGACTAGGTTTCAGATACCGTGCAAGAACAGATATGTTCTCATATGAAACACCAAGCATGGGTGGACTTACAATTGCTCTTTCAACTGATCGTGGAAATGGTAACGACAACGACCCTACAGCTAACTACGGTGACACTCACTACTCAGGTCTTGTTAGATACCAAAGAAAAATGGATAAGGTTGATCTAGACCTTTACGCTGGTTATGACCAATGGGCAAGTGCTGCAACTGAAGACAGTAACTACACTCTTGCAGGTGTAAACCTTGGAATGGGTAGCTTCAAAATCAACCTTGGTTACAGTATCGAAAATAATGATACAACTGCAGCTGATAACGAAATCGATCGTATCCTTGCTGGTATCACTTATATGCTAAACAAAAATGTTTTCACAGTGACATACCAAAACCGTGACGAGAAAGATCTTAATAATGACTACACTCAAATTGCAGCTCACTACAGATATATGTTTAATAAGAATATTGACTTCAATATTACTTACCTAACATATGAAGTTGATGCTGGTGCAACTCAAAATGATGCATCAATGGCAGCAGCTGGTGTTCAGCTAAAATTCTAATTTTTCAAACTAGCTAAATACTTTAAGGCCCACTAAAAAGTGGGCCTTTCTTTTTCAAAAAATATCACTATAATAGCCAAATGAAATCTGATCAAATTAATTCAATTGCCATCATGCGAACTTCGGCCCTTGGGGACATTATTTGGACTCTGCCAATGCTCAATCGCATTCGTAAAGCTTACCCAAATGCTAAGATCTATTATATTACAAGCAATACCTTTGCTCCTCTAATAGAAGGTATTGAGGGTATTGAGCTTATAAAAATAGATAAGCCAAAGAAGCTAAAGGATTACTTCAAATTAAAAAGAGTATTTGCTCCTTATAATTTTGATGTACTTCTTTGCACACAGGCAAACTTAAGAATTAACTTTATCTATCCTTTTATAAAAGCAAAAAGAAAGATTGGCTTTGACTTAAAAAGAGGACGTGATCTCCAAAAGATCTTCACCTCTGAAACAATTCCTTTCAAAAAAGAACACTCTGTTAACGCTTTTCTTGGTTTCAGTGATTACTTAGGTATCGATTCAAAGGAAATTGAGTTTAACCTTCCTTATACCAAAGAAGAGGTTGCACAACTTCCTTCAAGTAACTTTATCGTTATCCATCCGAAGGCATCTTCACTACAAAGAACATGGCCAACAAAAAGCTATATCGAGCTAACAAATCAAATTGAAGAGAAATTAAAGCTTCCTGTCGTACTGACAGGTATTCCAAGCGATAAGGATATTTGTGACTCCATTGAAAAAGAATCAAAAGCTAACATAATTAATCTTTGCGGAAAAACATCTTTAAATGGTTTAAAGAATGTATTTCTAAAATCAAAGCTAGTTATCGCACCGGACTCAGGTCCCGCCCATATGGCGGCAGCTCTAAGTAGGCCAGTAATAGGTCTCTATACGGCCGTTCCTCCAGAGTACACTGGACCATTCGGACAGATAGATAATTGTGTTAATGCTTATCCTAGAGCTCTAGAGAAGTACTTCCATAAGTCTCCAAATGAAGTTCCATGGCGTTTTCGAGTAAAAGAAGATGATATGATGAACTTAATAAGTGTAGAAGAAGTATTCGAAAAAATTACTTCTATCCTATAACTCATACAGAATATAAAGAAATGATTAATCCTTTTAGCAAGGATCAGTAATGTCGTATGAAATTTAATCTTAAAAAAAGGCAAAAAAAAAGCCAGATCATTGACCTGGCTTTTTATATAGAAGGTGCATCTTCCTAGTCTCACACCAAGTTACCCTGGCACTACCTTCGGCGCAAGCGGGC
>NZ_JBEBMR010000002.1:1113894-1148606 GCF_043196685.1 Halobacteriovorax sp. RZ-2 | reverse complement strand
GTAACTTCAATGATTCAGTTACGTCAGATCTTTCAAAAACCGTTTAAAACTTATTTTGGATTTCTTCTCATCTTGTTCACTGCCTAAGCAGCAAATCTTTATTACTTTATTTGAATGTCTAAAGAGCTGTCCGAGACTATATGTTCATGTTCAACATGTAAAGTCTTTTTTTAACAATTAAGGAAAAAAATTCAATGTCGTTATTAGCAACGTTGTTTTTGTTTCGTTTGTTGTTTGGAACGAGGGGCATATTATGAAACCCCAATAACTTCGTCAATAGTTTTTTTACTTTTTTTTAACTTTTTTTTCATAAATTTTAATAACAATATTAAATACTTATAGATTATTAACGATACTTAATTTTAGCAGTAGGTTGAACTTCTACCAAATCTATAAACCACCGAAATCTCGAAAAGTTATTAGAATAAAAAAGGCCACTCTCTGAGTGGCCTTCTATCATCGGTAACTATGTAAAAAATTTAACTACTTTTTTAGAGGAAATCCGTTTTTTTCTAACGTCTCTACAATCTTATTAGATGCTTCAGTAATGAATTCACCTGATAAAGTATTATTAGGATCTAAGAATTCACTTCTTACTGTTACAGACTTCTTATCTTCTTGAACAAAGATATCCGCAATAGAAGTAGAAACAAGTTCTTTAATCTTAAGTTTAGAAAGACTATTTAAGATAGACCCAACAGCAACACTATTATCTACTTCAACAGTACAATCGAAAGTTGAACCAGGGAATTTAGCTAGTGGACTATACTTTGTTTTATCTTTTTGTTCACGTGATTCAAACGCACTCATGTTAACAAGAGCAATTGAAACGTTTCCTTTAATTTTAAATTGCTTAAGAACAAGTGGGTGTACAGAGAAGATTACACCATCCATCTTTCCTTGAATTCTTAAGTTGTAAAATTCGAAAGGATGAATACCGGCCCATTCTTCATTGATTGCATTACTCTTAAACTTTGGATTACGTTCATTTAACTGATAGTTGATATTAGCACTATCAAGTAAGCGAGTTGTATCGTTTAAAAGATCCATAAAAGGAGTTGCTTCTTTATCAAAGTATAAAGCACCAAATACACTTTCTTCTTTTACGAAGTCTTTATCGTTTGCGTGATATGTACGGCCGATTTCAAAGAACTTGAAAGAAGAAGAGTTCTTTGCGTTTTGAGAAGCAGCTTCTAGGAAAGAAGGAGCAAGTGACTCACGCATAAGAGATGCATCTTTTGATAAAGCATTAATAAGCTCTAGCCCACCCTTGTGCTCGTACATTGCTTTCTTAAGAAGTGATGGCCCAATCATTGGATAAGTCATAACTTCAAATGCACTTGCATGGTTAACCATGAAGTTTTTCATACGACGGTGAAGCTTCTGTGCAGGGCTTAACTTAACAGGTGAAATATCTAGTTTTGGTGACACTGGATCAATATTATCGAAACCAATAATACGGCCAATCTCTTCCACTAGGCATGAGCCTGTTTCAATATCTTTAGTTGCACGGTAACTTGGAATATGAGCAACAAAGCTTTCTTGTGTTCCCTCAATATTAAAATCAAGAGCATTAAAAATTCTTTTCATTTCATCAAAAGAAACTTCTTTCCCTAGTGCCTTATTAATTTTAGCAGCACTTGATGGAATTGATACCGGCTTAATCTCTAAAAGATTCGGGCCATCGTATTGAATGTCACCAACGACTTTAGCATCTGGATTTTCTTTTAATACATACTCAAGAGTTCTTAAAAGTGTTCTTTCAAGCATTAGTGAATCAAGAGTCTTTTCATATCTTGAAGAAGAATCTGTACGAAGCCCTAAGCGAGTTGAAGTTTTTCTAACTTCAGCAGCTTT
Source organism: Halobacteriovorax sp. RZ-2 (assembly GCF_043196685.1). Lineage (NCBI taxonomy): Bacteria > Pseudomonadati > Bdellovibrionota > Bacteriovoracia > Bacteriovoracales > Halobacteriovoraceae > Halobacteriovorax > Halobacteriovorax sp. RZ-2. The sequence goes on along the minus strand of NZ_JBEBMR010000002.1, from coordinate 1,146,749 downwards.
CCAGTTTGCAACTTCGATAAAGATCTTCGTTGTACTTTCATCAACACCACTATTTAGTCCCCCCATGATTCCAGCTAGAACCAAAGGCTTTTCTGAGTCACCAATAACAGTATCACCTGCTACTAGTTTTCTTTTTTCTTCATCAAGAGTTGTAAATACAGTTTCAGCTTTTAGAGAACTAATCACAACTGTGTCACCTTTAATCTTTTCACGATCAAAGATGTGAAGAGGAATTCCAAGTTCAAGCATCACGTAATTTGAAATATCAACGATATTATTAATTGGACGAAGACCTACTGCTTGCAGGCGTCTTTTCATCCATGCAGGAGACTCTCCTACTTTTACGTTATCTAAGCTAAGACCAAAGTAACCAAGGCAACTTGTGTCTTCTTCAACTTTAATTTTGATTGGAGCTGCATCACTTGAAAATTTTGCTTTTAAATCAGCTGCCCACGAATCTGAGAATGGATTTTTTAATTCATTATCAAAAATTGTTGCAAACTCACGAGCAATACCAAAGTGTCCCCAAAGATCAGGTCTATGAGTTAGAGACTTATTATCAACGTCTAATAGAACGTCTTTTGTTTGACCAAATAGCGTTAGCATATTTGTCCCAAGTTCCGGGTTATCAAACATCTTATCTAATTCAATAATACCTGGAGACTCTTCAGCAAAACCAAGTTCTTCCTCAGAACAAAGCATACCTTCAGAAAGAACGCCACGGATCTTTTTAGGCTCAAGAGTTAGGCCATTTGGTAGAGTAATCCCTAAAGGAGCGTAAGCAGTACGCATACCAATGCGAACGTTTGCGGCACCACAAACAACTTGGAACTGGTCCTTACCATTTGTAAAAGTCACAAGATTTAACTTATCTGCTTCAGGGTGCTTTTCCTTTTCTAGAACTTCAACAACAGTAATGGCCTCTAAGTGATCTCCTACAGAAAGAACATCTTCAACCTCAGCTGTTGCTAGAGTGAACTTTGAACCAATTTCATTTGCGTCTAAGTCTGGAACCTTAACGAAATCTTTAATCCAATCAATACTAATTAACATATATATTCCTTAAAACTATTTTCTAATATTCTTTAAATTGTGAGTTAAATCTAAGATCACCAGATTGAAGGTGGCGGATATCATCAATTCCGTACTTCATCATAACAAGACGATCTAGCCCTAGACCAAAAGCAAAGCCATTGTATTCTTCAGGATCAATTCCTCCTGCTCTAAGAACATTTGGATGAACCATTCCACATGGAAGAAGCTCTACCCAACCAACTTGCTTACAAACAGAACATCCTTTTGCATTACAAACTTGGCATTTGATATCAAGCTCAAAACCTGGTTCAACAAATGGGAAGTAACCAGGACGAAGTCTAACCTCAACATCTTTCTTAAAGATTTCTGTTAGGATTTCTTTCATGAAGTAAATTAGATTAGATACAGAAATATCTTTTCCAACCATCATCCCTTCTAGTTGTTGGAATACCATCTCGTGAGAAGCATCTGTTCTTTCACAACGGAAAACTGTCCCTGGGGCAATAAAACGGAAAGGAGGCTTACGAGACTGCATACCACGTACTTGAATTGTAGAAGTGTGTGTACGTAGTAAGTGCTTATTCCCTTCTGGAGACTTTTCGTCTTTAAACCAGAAAGTATCTTGCATATCACGTGCTGGGTGATCACCTGGAATATTTAGGGCCTCAAAATTATAAAACTCTGTTTCAATATGTGGACCATCTAATACTTCAAAGCCCATTGATAAGAAAATATCTTCAACTTCTTGTTGCACAAGAGTTCTTGGATGAAGTCCACCGTGATTATTATTCTTAGATTTTACAGCATCAGTAAAAGTAATATCGATTTTATTCTTACTTAGCTTTTCATTAATCTGAGCTAGCTCAATTTCAGAAAGCTTCTTTGCGACAAGCTTTTCAATATTTTGCTTAATTTCATTAGCAACTGGCCCAATTTCTTTTCTTTGCTCAGGAGTAGCATCCTTAAGCGACTTTAAAATTTCAGATACTGCTCCCTTCTTGCCTAAGTAACTAGACTTAAGTGAAAGCACTTCTGGTTGCGCATTTACTGTTTCAAGTTCTGTTTGAAACTTTCCATAAGCTTCATTTAGCTTATCAATCATAATCCCACCTATTCGACGATTTATAAACATTCAATAATAACCTTGGGAGTTTTTCATGCGGTGTGCGAAAAAGCAAGACTTGGAGGGTCAGTAATTAGTTAATTAGATCAATAAAAATGAGCGCATCCAATTGAACTTAGCGATGATCTCTGGGTGCTGATAGTCAGGGTATGTCCAAGATAGAGTCTCGTAAGACTTTCCTTGAAATTGATAGGTTAACTCAGCAAAAACCCCCTCACCTAAATAGATGCGATGAGAGTATGGCTTTCCACTTGAAAGCAGCACTTGATCCAAGCAGATTAGGCCTGGGTCGATATTAAAAGTCCTACCTTGATCCTGAAGGTGTGCTTTCTCCAAAGCATCACACTCTTTCTTGATATCAACGAGCTCGGTACGCTCAACTGCATCAGGATAGAAAAAGAAGCATCGCTTAAGGCCACTGCCCATTTCTTTGCTGTAATAGTCTTTCATTGGAAAGAAGTTATGGGTGAAGATGATAGGATGAGAGTATCTTGGCCCAAGTAGACTAACGATTTCACCTGGGCCAATTTTATCCTCTTGATAGAGAACACTAAAGAAAACGAGTGCCTGAGTGGCAGGTTTTAAGTCACTCACTCTACTTCATTTTCTCTTTTAAAACATTATAGTAGTTATTTAGCTCTTCGATATTAACAGTTGCTGTTCCAACCTTACCAACAACAACACCTGCGCCACAGTTTGCAATCCACGCGGCCTCTTCAAGGCTCGCACCTGCTTCTAAACATGCAACGAGAAGTGAGATTGTTGTATCCCCTGCACCTGAAACATCGTAGACTTCGTTGGCAACAGTTGGGATCATATGAAGCTTGCCATCACCTAAAGTATCAAGCATTGCCATTCCTCGTGCACCAAGCGTGATAATGATTTTTTCAAGCTCTAGCTTATCAACAAGGATCTCTGCAATTTCTTCAACTTGAAGTTCTTGTGCATAACCTAAGAGATTTGCCATAAGCTTTGCTTCGAGATGATTAGGCTTAAGAAGCGAGACACCTTTATAGAAAAGCGGAGGCGTTGTACGACTAGGGTCTACGGCCACAAGGCTTTTAGTCTCCTTAAACTCACTTACAAGGCGAGAAATTAGAGACTCTGTTAGAACACCTTTTGAGTAGTCTTCTAAAATAAGCGCACCGTGGTTTTCTTTAAGTTCATTAATGCGAGCAATAAGTCTTTTTTCGACGTCAGCATTAATAGGCTTCTTTGATTCATAATCGATACGACAAATTTGTTGATGATCTGTAACGATTCTTTCTTTGAAAACAGTAGGTCGCTCATCACAACGGACAACTCCCCAAGTTGAAAGCCCTGCTTCTTCTAAAAGGTCTTCTAAAACATTAGCGTTTGCATCGTCACCCATAACACCACATAGAGTTGAGTTAACTCCAAGAGTTTTTAGGTTTTCAGATACGTTGGCCGAAAGTCCAAGCTTGTGCCATTCTTTTTGAACTTCAACAAGAGGTACTGGAGCCTCTGGAGAGATACGGTTAACAACGCCAGATGTATATTTATCAATCCCAACATCTCCAACAACAAGAATTGGCTTAATGTTGGCAAGGTTAGCAATAATTGTATTAAAACGTTCAGATGAAATTAATTTTGTCATAGTATTTCCATTATTTATTTAAAATTGATTTTGCGATTTCAATAACTCTATCTTCTTCAATTTTGGCCATGCAGTCATAATAAGGGCAATCCATTCCTGCACACTTATCAGACTCTCCACAAACAACATTTGGTGTGACTGTTTTAATTTCAGTCTCCCCTTTCGGCTTCCACCTTAATGAAGAATGACTTTTGATCGGCGAGTATATCCCAATTAAAGACACTCCCAGCGCCGCGGCCATGTGTGTGGCACCAGAGTTTGGACCTATAAAAAGTGTAGCGTGTTTTAAAATATTTAGAAAGTTAACAATGCCTCGTTTTTTACCATTGAAGTAGTAGATATTCTGATCACTATAATCTCTAAGCTCTTCTCTAACTGGATTTACGTAGCGTAAATCAGAAGGGATATGAGAAATGATGAAATTAAAACGGTTAGGATAAATACCATTTATGCGCTTAATAAACGTTGCAATATTCTTTGCCGGCCATGGAAGATTATTATTTGATACACCAGGGTGAACAAAGACCATCTCCTTTTCAGGATCAAGGCCCTCTCCCTTTATTAGTTCTTTAAAAGAATTGAAGTCGTTCTCATTTACATTGAAATTAAACTCAGGAATATATTCCTTGTCTTCAATTGTAATAAAATTATCGAGATCACGAAGTAGCTCAATATTATAGAAGGTTTCATGTCCTTCAACTTCTGAGCGTATTTGTCGAACCCCACGATTTAGGGTGAAATTGGCCTGCCATTTCGCCAGATGTCCGCCTCGAAATGGAACTTTTTTAAGCCAAGCAACAAAGTTTGGAGTTTGTGATCCACCTGCGTAGAGATAAACATCAGGCTTAAAGTCATTAAAGACCTGAAGCGCACGCTTTACCTTGAATGGATAAGATCTCTTCTTATCCAGAACATAGACTTTATCGATATAGGGATGATCTTTATAGAGAATAACCGAAGTTGGCGATGTGATAATTGCTACAGTCGCATTTGGATCCATTTCTTTTATGGCCTGGGCCATTGGCATTGTTAGAATATTCTGGCCAATGGCGTCTGTGCGACTGATTAAGTATTTCACAACTCTATTCCAACCTCTTTTGCGCGAATTTTTACATTTTCTTTAAGTGTTGAAATAACCTTGTCGATATCCATTTCACTTGTATCAACGAGTGTTGCATCATCGGCTTTGACAAGAGGGGCCACTTCACGGCCCATATCTTTTTCATCGCGCTTTTTTACATCACGCTTGAGTTGCTCAAGGTCGATATCGTGTTGACCTTTCTCCATTAGCTGATCATATCTTCTTTGCGCACGAATATCGATCGATGCCGTCACAAAGAATTTTGTAAAGGCATTAGGAAAGACTATCGTTCCAATATCACGGCCTTCCATCACGCAAACCTTTTCATTTGCAATTGATCTTTGAAAATCTAGAAGCATTGTTCTGACAACAGGAATTTGTGAAATGATCGAAGCAAGCTTAGATACGTGGTGTTCTCTAATTTTTTGAGATAGATCCACGCCGTCAACTTTCACAAGGGCATCTACTTGCCCGTATTCAAGCTTAATCTCTTTTAAAAATGATTCAACTGCCGCGTGGTTTTGAAGGTCAATCCCCTTCTCATTTGCAGCAAAGGCTAAGGCGCGAAACATTGCACCAGTGTCGATATAAAGGATACCTAGTTCCTTGGCCAACAGCTTAGCTACAGTTGATTTTCCGCTCCCACTTGGGCCATCAATTGCAATAACTGATGAATATGTCATACAACTTCCTTATTCGTGTAATTTATAAGGAATGAATATAGCAATTTTTAATAGCTATTTGAAGTTGAAAAGATGACTCGCTGAATTACGAGTTTTTTGCAAAGCGTGACTTAGAAAGCTCTTTCTTAGCAATCTTTTCGTCAAGATTAGGAACGATATCCATTCCCAGGTAGTAATCAAGATCAAATTTGTGATTATTCTTGTGAAGTATTGACTCAACGCCCAGTGAACGTGAACGCTTATTTAGTGTTTCAACTGCTGCTAGCAGCTTCTTATAATTCTTTTTTACCTTATCGTAATATACGTTCTTAATTCCAACAGGGCGATTAAAACGTAGACTCTGTCTCACAAAGCCCGGCCCCATATTATAGGCAACTGTTGCATAACGATAAAGACCAAACCTCTTATAAAGACGACTAAGGTAATAAACTCCAAGTTCCATATTTACGTGAGGAACACGAAGAATCTCAATAATATCATCTTTATTAAGTGATCTCTTTAGAAGCTTATGAAGGAAGACACCTGTTTTTGGCATAATTTGCATTAGCCCTTGGGCCTTTACATAGCTTTGTGCTGTTGGATTAAAGTGACTTTCTGTCCAAGCGATTGAAATAACCCATAATGGGTCAAGCTGTCTCTCCTGCGCAAAGTGAAGCAGTGAAGAAATATATTTCTTTGCCCTAACATTAATAGGATGCTCCATGTGAGCAATTAATGTGTCCTCAAGAGTCTTTTTATCAATCGATGAAAGGAATCCTAGGTGAAGGCTTTTGAAGAAAGGATTAGTCTCTTTAAAATTATAGCTATTGTAAGGTGTATAAACGTGATTATTTGAATTTATTGAAGAAAGGATACCCAAATCACGGAAGTTTGTGCTTGTAGGAGTCCAAAAGAAATCAAAAGAAAGCACGGCCGCAAAGGCACAAAGTCCTAACGTGAGCAATGATTTTGTATTCGTACAAAAAGTACTAAAATGTTCAAGATGCGAGCTATATCGCTCACTCGGTGCTTTCATATGATGGTCTTTTACCGCTATTGAACCTGCTCGTCTAGTTAAAAGAAAATTATAATGCAAAGCATCGGAAATAATTTCAAAAACATTCATTTAATTACAGGATTTTGGGAGGTTATCCTTTAATTTTTAAATATTTCACGCATAATAGATATATAAATTTGAGGAGTAAGAATGACAGATATTGGATTTAACCGATTAAAAGATGAATCATCAACATACCTAAAGCAACACAAAGACAATCCAGTTCACTGGTATCCTTGGGGACCAGAGGCACTTGCCCGTGCTACAGAGGAAAACAAACCTATCTTCCTTTCAATTGGATACAGCTCTTGTCACTGGTGCCACGTCATGGCCGAAGAGTCCTTCTGTGATGAAGAAACGGCAAAATACCTAAATGAGAACTTTATCAACATTAAAGTTGATAGAGAAGAACACCCAGATATTGATAACTACTACCAGCAAGCGTGCCAATTATTTACAAATGGAGGCGGATGGCCTCTAAGTGCCTTCCTACTTCCTAACCTTAGGCCATTCTTTGTAGGAACATATTTTCCTAAAGAAGCTAAGGGCAAGGCAACTCCATTTATGGAAGTTTTATCTGAGCTAGTTAGAGCATATAAAGACGATAATGCTACAGTAACAGAAAATGCTGATAAAGCATTTGATGCAATTGAAAAAGGCTTCATTTCACCAGAGAATGTTGACTTTCAAGGTCACTTTCCACATCCAAACTCAGTTCTTGATGTTCTTGAGAAATTTAAAGACGAGGAAAATGGTGGTTTTGGAGAAGCTCCAAAGTTTCCACAACTTGCTTTCTACGAGTGGGCCATCGAGCAAATGCTTGAGGGTGTTGTAAAGAAAGAGCATGGTGAGCACATTGTAAAGTCATTAGAAAGAATGCTAATGGGTGGTGTTTACGATCAAGTACGTGGTGGTCTACATCGCTACAGCACTGACAATAAGTGGACTGTACCACATTTTGAGAAGATGCTTTATGATCAAGCTGGTCTTCTAAAGCTTCTTGCAAAAGCAAGTATGCTCTACCCTTCACCACTTGTTTTTGATGGAATCTTTAACACACTTGAGTATCTAAAAAGTGAAATGCTTAATGAAGAAGAAAATTTCTTCTTCTCAGCACAAGATGCTGACAGTGAAGGCGTTGAAGGACTTTACTTCACTTACACAGAACAAGAGTTTGAAGATGCCTTAGGAAGATTTGATACAGAAGATGAGTCACTAACAAAAAATCTTGATAAACTTAAGGACTGGTTTGGAATTACTCAAAAAGGTAATTTTGATTCAGGACTTAACGTACTGACAATTAATCATGAAAAATCACAAGAGATCTTCACAAGTGAATCTTGGGATCTAATTAGAAATGCAAAGAAAGCACTTCTTAATGAGAGAAAGCTTCGCATTCCTCCAATGACTGATAATAAAGGGATTGCTAGTTGGAACTTCCATATGATCACAGCACTCTCAGATGTTATGCAATACACTCAAGTGCCAGCAATTAGAAATGCGGCCAGCATGTTATTTAACCGTGTTGTGGAAGGTACATATAAGAAATTCTTAGAGACAACGCCAAACGGTATGCGTCTACGTCACACGACAACTCGTCCAGTTGGTGCTTCTCTATTAGAAGACTACGTTCTCTTTGCAGAGGCCCAACTTAGAATTTATGAACTAAGTGGTAATCCTGTCTTTAAGGCAAATCTAAAAGACACACTAGGCTTTATCTTAAAAGAGTTCTTAGTCGATGGCCGTCTTAAAACTCGTGCCCTAAGAGATAATGATATGGAGCTATATCCAAATCAAAATTTTACAAGTTTTGATCAGTCATTTAAGTCTCCTGTTTCGACTCTTATTAAATTAATTAGACGTGCAAGTGTTCTATTTAGCGACATTGATATGCTTGAAGAAATTAAGCCTCTGATGGAAAATACGACTCAAGATGTCCTAAAGAACCCAGCTGGTTCTGGAGAAGGTCTTAGAGCACTTAGTTACCCAGCAAATGCATACAAGGTAATTAAATGTCCAAAAGAATGGCTTCAAAACCAAGAATTCGCAGGTTTTATTTGCTACTTCCTACCAAGATTTGTTTTTGACTTCCATGAAGACAAAGGACAGAGATGGGAAATTTGTGGAACAAATGAATGTGAGATGACTGGAGAAGGTTTAGATAACTTCATCGAAACTCTAAAGCCTAATCAAGCACAAGGCCAAGCGAATGAGTAACACTCAAGGAAGGCCACTATCTGGCAAAACAATCATTGATTTTTCACATCGCCTACCAGGGCCTCTTGCAGGAAAACTTCTTGCAGGCCTAGGCGCAAATGTCATTAAGATCGAAGATGCTAAATTTAAAGATCCATTTATTTATGGCCTCTTTGCTGAAATGGATAACTCATTTCCTAAATGGTACGAAGAATTAAATGCATGTAAAACTGTAAGACGCTTCGACTTTAAAAGCGAAGAAGATATTAAAGAGATACAAAAATTAGTTTTTGAAGCAGATGGAATCATTATGGGAATTCCAGGAAAAATTCAAGACAAGCTTGGGATCTCCATAGAGACAATTGAGAATACAGTTAAGCACTCATATGGAATTGTCATTCCAAAGGCATCAAAAGAGCATATGAATCATATGCACGATCTTAATGCTCTTGCAATGACTGGACTTCTAAGCCTACACCTTAGAAATATTAAATCTATTGAAGATGTGGCACCTCCATTTCTACCTCTTGCAGGTATTAACTTTGGTCAGAAAATGGCCTTCGATCTTCTTGGGGCAATGTTTAAGGCACAGGAAACAAAAGATGTTCAAGTTATTGAGTCATTTCTTTATGAGTCGACTCAAGAAGTATTCGATGCTTTTTGGCCAAAATCAATTAGAGAAACTGATCACAAGTTCTTACACAACGGTCTCTACCCTTGTTACAATATCTATCAAACAAGTGACTATGAATTTGTTGTCATGGCATGTGTTGAGGAAAAGTTTTGGCAATCATTTAAAGAAGCCTTTAAATTTGATTCAACTGATGATGAGAGATTTGAAACAAGTGGTTCTATTCATAAGAGACTTAAGGATCTCTTCTTCTCAATGACTGCCCAGGATGTACGAAACACCCTAGGCAACCTTGATATTTGTATTAACGTAATAAAGTAATACTGATTCCAATTAAAGAAACAAGAATAATGCTGGTACCGAAAAAACGATAAACTGAAGTACCAGCACTTTTTGTAAGTCCAATAAAGTGAGATACTCTCGAAATAATGAGTGCAGCAAGAAGAATATGAATTCCCATTAGTGAGATCGCCTCTTTCTCAATTGCAAAATAAGTTAAAAGCAAAATAAAGGGAATATACTCTGAGAAGTTCCCATGAATTCTGATGGCCTTATTCATGTCTGACACTTTTCCGTGCCCTAGGCCCACACGATGTTTCCAACGATTACGAATAACATTTAGTGTAACAACGACATAAAGTAATCCAAGTACACCGCAATAGCGAAAAAAGATTTCCATTTCCATATCAACTCCCTACTTTTCTTAAGAATAAGAAATTATGACTCAGAAAGTAGTTGATCGGCAAGTTCCTCTTCTTTTAAAGCTTCATAGAATCTCTTCGTAATATCTGTCACAAAGGCCTTTTCATAAATTGTTTCAAGGACATATGCTTTAACTGTCGCCTTAATGCCTATGCCATGCTCAAACTTCTCTGTTGAAACAACTACCTTTAATGGTTTTTTTAGGTAGGCATAGCGAGAAGTTGAAGTCACTTCTTCGAGTAATGAAATCATGCGTGCAATATCGCAGTTATTCTTAAAATAAAAATAGCTACAAACCATCATATCTCGTTGCCCAGAGTTAGCGGAAGCGACATTTTCACTTAGAAATAAATTATTCGGTATCGTGACAGTGGAATCATCTAGTGTTTGAATACGAACAGAGCGAAGGCCAATTTGGATAATATCACCATAGTTATCTCGAAATAGGATTCGATCCCCTACTTGAAATGGTTTATCAAAAATTAAAATGATACCTGCAATAATTGATGAAATAAGATCTTTAAGAGAAAACCCAATGGCCACAGCACCAGAACCAAGAAATGCATAGATCATCTCCTGACTAGGATTTAGCGTTACATACAATAACCAAAAGGTACCAAAGATATAAATCATATGGGTTATGATTGTATTTAGTTGAAGTATTGATAAGCGATAGTATGGAATTTTAATGGCAAGATACTGCAAGGACCAAGAGACGATTCTAACAATAATAAAGAGAGTAAAAAAGCCCACGAATAAACCAAAAATCATTTCAGAGTTAACTGAATCGAAGATACTTGCCATTTTTTGTGTTTTTACGATTGTATCTGTTACAACATCATTCATAGATAAAATTCCTCTTTCGTAAGATATTTTTAATATCCACTAACCAATCCTTTCTTATGTGAAAGTAGTCTCCATCTCTGCTTAGAATCCCTTTTCCAAAACCAGCTTTAAGTGCATAGGTCACAACTTTCTCACTTAGATCTGTCGTTTCTATGATTTCAGAAAAGCTTAAATATTCGTGTGAAAGTATACTGGAAAAAACAAATAATGATTCATCTGATAACACTTCAACTTCATGAATAGGTCGACGTTGTGGCAGGTGTAATTCAATTGTTTTATCATTTACATGTGAGATGGACTTTAGCCATGTATTCACTGCGGCCTGAGGGTTTCCACCTGTTTGCTTGGCCAAAATTCTAAAATAGATATCCTGAGCATTTTCGATAGATCTTTCTGCACCAAAATGGGACATAATTTCAAAAAGCTCTTCGTTGAAGCGAATCTCTAAACCTGTTGGTTCATGTCTTTTTAAGATTAGTTCTTTTAGCTCTTCTTTATTCCATGGCCTGATATAGATCGTATCTGAAGACAGTTCATATTTATTGTAAATATGCTTAATAAGATTTAACGAATTACTATTCCATACTGTAAACCAAAAGACATTTTTAGAGGAATTATTGATAACATTAAAGAAAGCATCGAAGGCCTTAAAACCGTGAAATTTTGATAAGAAGAGATTATGTGCATTTTTAATAATGACAAACTTCTTCTCTTCTTCACTACCTTTACCAACAAAATTTTCTAACCTTTTTAAAAGTACTGATTCTTCAACAATCTTCTCACTAATATCTAATTTAAAAGATGTTACTGAAGAATAGCGTTTAAGAATCTTATCAAGAACATGGTTCTTTCCACTTCCAGACTCTCCAGAGAATGCCAAATGATAAGAGCTACTCGTTCCATTAAGCCAGCTATCAATACGCTCATAGGCCATAACAGCAGGATCAGGCTTTCTTGTTATCTCTGTACCATTTTCTCTTTTAAAGATTTCAATATAATCACTCGGTACTTCATAATCAGTAAAGACTTCATCTCTAAGGCTTTCCAGGTGTTGTTCTAAAATTCCAGACAATAGATTCTTCGCCCATTCCTTGTCATTATTAGCAAGAAAGAACATTAAGTAGAATGAGTAAAGCAGAGTATAGAGATAGAGAAATACTGGAAGGATATAGCGTATAACATGTTTAGAAATATGCTTCTTTGTTAACAGCATTGAAGGCGGAACAATCTTTGGAAGGATTAACTCAGCGTAATTGTCATATCTAAGTAAGATAATTGTATAAATAACAAAGAAGAGAATCGATATAATATTATGGCCAAGAAATCCTGAAAATAAATTATAGAGTAAAATGAAAAAGAAAGTTGTAATGGTAATAATGTAGCGAAGCTTCTTGCTATCCTTAACGAAGTCTCTATTCACTTTTTTAAAGTAGACCTGAAAGTTATAACGAAGGAAGCTATGAAAGTAGCCGATATTTATATAGAGAACATAGAGGGCCAAGATATTTCTAAAGACATGCAAAAAAAGTTGAAAGTCTTCTCTTTCAAATTTTAGTAAGTAGAGATTAAAAATATCTAGAGCACTAAAAGCAAATAAGTAATACAAGTTGAAGTCGAAGAATCTGAAAACATATTTTCGCGCATCAACTTTATTCTCCCCACGTCTTAACATCATGGTTCTAATCAAGAAAAAGATGATTCGAACGACAATAATAACAGCAAGAAATAAAAAGAATGAACGTATAGGCCAAGCAAGGATAAAGTCATCGATGGTTGTTATGAGACCAGCGAGTTCTTGATTTAAAAAGTGAAAAGCATCGGCCACGGCCTTTTGAATTTTTATAATACTAAATTTCATGAATCTATTATAAAGTTAACTGATCTTTTTCCCATAATTATTATTGTCGCAATAGTAAAAAAAACTAAAAAATAAACTTAGATACTCGGGTAATACGGGGCAAGCGTCTTCAATGCCTCTTTATTGTGACAAAATTTCATTTATTTGGTATAAAGTCCCTCTATGATCGTTAAAAGAATCCATTTGAAAGATACATTTAAAATTCGTCGCTCAGTATTAGGCATTGAAGGCATCGACTCTAGTTATAATTTTACTGGAGATAATGAGTCAGACACATTTCACTTAGGTGCATTTGTCGACAATAATCTTGTATCAGTTGCTTCTTTTTACTTTAATCCAAATCCTAACTTTAATATTGATAATCAATATCAACTACAAGGTATGGCGACCCTTGAAAATCACCGTAAACAAGGCTTTTCAAGAGAGCTGCTAAATGTTGCCTTCCCTATTATTAAGCAAAACTTCTGTAATTTAGTATGGTGTAATGCTCGTATCGAAGCGAGGGCATTTTATGAAAAACTTGGTTTTGAAGTGTTTGGAGATGAGTTTGAAGTCGAAGGGATCGGACGTCATGTTTTAATGTTTCGTGAGATCAATTAATCCTTGCAATAAGAATCTATCCTCGACTTAAGCATCAGTTTAGACTGGCCCTTAAAGCATTCTTTTTGACCACTATACTTTTGAATCACCATACAATTCATATCTTCTCGAGTGTCACAATCTCTAAGGGAGAGATCATTAACACAGGCAAAGTGCTTTCGTCTTTTAGAGCATAAGTAGATAAGGTTTGGACCTTTGAAAAGGCCATCCCCAATACTTGATTCAGTATTGTACTTTCGAAATTCCTCCGCTTCTTGTCGCTCTCTTTGTTGCTTTTTTTGAAACTCCTCAATCGGCGTCATAGCATCATCTGCTAGCACAGACTGACTCGTCCCTATAGCAAGGCATATTGAGCTAAATATAATCATTAGAAGTCTAGTAGAAATGAACATATGAAATTACTTTTCCTAAACAATTAGTAAATTATTTATTATAATATGATGATAACATAGATATACTAAACTGCAGCGCAGCAAAATACGGTGATTACTTAATGGAAACGAATACGATTTTAGCAAAACTTACTGATATCCTAGAAAATGCATTCTCATCTGCTTATCCAGATGCAGAGTTTAAGAGAGAAGATATTTACTCATCAATTGGACAGGCCCCGAATATTGAAATGGCCCACTATGCTTTTCCTGTATTTCGTTTTGCCAAGGCCCTTAGACAAGGCCCACCACAAATCGCAGCAGCAATTCTAGAAAAAGTTGATCTCGAAGCAAATGCTTCAATAATCAAAGACCTTAAAGCACAAGGTCCATACCTTAATTTTACCCTTACTGCTGATGCATATTTTGAAAGCTTAATTGGAGAAATTCGCACAGGTGATTTTTTCAAGAAAGAACTAACAAAGGGTGAAGGGAAAACAATGATTGAGTATTCGCAACCGAATACTCACAAAGAGCTTCACGTGGGGCATATGAGAAATCTATGTCTTGGTAATGCTCTTGTTAGAATTAAACAGTATTGTAGTGTTGATGTACACCCAGTAACTTATCCTGGTGACTCTGGTACTCACGTTGCAAAATGTCTTTGGTATTTGAAGTATCACAATCAAGACACAATTCCTGAAACAAATAAGGGTGAATGGCTAGGACGTATTTACACACTAGCTAATACAAAGCTTGAAGATGAACTTGGAAGCGATAAAGAAGATGATAACCGCGCTAAGCTGACAGAGATCCTAAAACAGCTTCACGCTGAAGAGGGAGAATTCTTTGATCTATGGCAAGAGACTCGTCAGTGGTCAATTGATCTCATGAAGAAAACATATGCTTGGGCAGATGTTGAATTTGATCGTTGGTTCTTTGAATCTGAAATGGATGCTCCATCACTAAAAATCTGTAATGAATATTATGAGAAAGGTTTATTCGTAAAAGATGATGGTGCGATTGGAATGGATCTAAGTGATGATAAGCTTGGCTTCTGTATTCTAATTAAATCAGACGGTACTGGTCTTTATTCAACAAAGGACGTTGCTCTAGCAATTAAGAAATTTGAAGAATACGGTGTGAAAAATAATATCTACATTGTTGACTCTCGCCAGGCCTTCCACTTCAAGCAAGTTTTCAAAGTTCTAGAACATATTGGTTTTGAACAAGCTAAAGACTGCTATCACCTACCATAT
This sequence comes from Halobacteriovorax sp. RZ-2, assembly GCF_043196685.1. Lineage (NCBI taxonomy): Bacteria > Pseudomonadati > Bdellovibrionota > Bacteriovoracia > Bacteriovoracales > Halobacteriovoraceae > Halobacteriovorax > Halobacteriovorax sp. RZ-2. The sequence continues at coordinate 1,131,710 of NZ_JBEBMR010000002.1, read as the reverse complement.
GAAATGGTTGAGCTTACAGATGGTGCCATGAGTTCTCGTAAGGGAAATATCGTTGCCCTTACTGATCTTATCAATAATATGGAAAGTAAAATTAAGGATGATTACCTTAATAAGTATGCTGGGGAATGGGATCAGTCAGAGATCGATGAGACAGCAACGAAGATTGCCAATGGTGCAATTAAATATGGGATGATCAAAATTGATAATAACCGTAAGATCGTTTTTGATATGAACGAATGGTTAAAACTTGATGGAGACACTGGCCCATATCTTCAATATGTTTATGCACGTATTAATTCACTACTTAAGAAGCAAGGCTTTGATAAAGCTCAGGCCCTCGAGCTTTCAAATGCAAGCTCACTTGTTGAAACAAAAGAATTTGAACTAATGCAGAAGCTATCACTATTTAATGATGTTGCAATTAAGGCGCATGAGCAAAATAAAACAAGTCTTCTGACTACTTACCTATTTGAACTTGGAAAGTTATTTAATAGCTTCTATGCAGCTTGCCCAATTGCTTCAAGTGAAGAGTCACTTAAGAAAGCTCGCCTTGAGCTTGCGTATGCAACAAGTGAAATCATTAAAACTGGCCTTGGGATTCTAGGAATTCAAGTACCAGAAAGAATGTAGTCCATTATTTCGTAAATATTAAAAGCTGATTATTAGCTGGCATTGCAATATCTTCTTTTAGAAAGACACCTTTCTTTAAGAAGTTATTGCAAATATCTTCAAAATTTCGAATTCCACTTTGAGCATCACGCTCTTTTAAAAATCCATCAAATTGTTCATTAGACGCACTCGTGAAATTTCCATGATACTTAAATGGCCCGTAAATAAATAGAGTGCTATTTTCATCCATTGCTGTGGCCAAGTCCTTAATAAAAGTCTTTGCGGCCTTCCAAGGCATGATATGAAGTGTATTTGCTGTGTAGTAGAACTTTTTCCCGGCCTCAAGTTTATTGAAACCTGCTTCATAAACAAGGGGGCCTTTAAGATTTGGTAAACTCTTTTGGTAATGTGATAAGCAAGTCTTTAAGACATTTTGGTTATCTCTAATCTCAGATGTAATAAAATCAACTTGAGCAAAGGCCTTAGCAAAATGTGCACTATGCTGACAAGTCAGAGAGCCAATCTCGAGAAACTCTCCATTATCACTACTGCTTAAATAAGGTGTGATCACCTCAAGGATAGGGCCTTTATTTCTTTCACATGCTTCAGAATTTGGTAAATCGTTCATAGTAAACATGATACAATACTTTCAGTGAAAAAAAGAATTAAAATCCGATTATCTGCCAATGATATCGTCTTTGAAGACGATAACTATATTGCCCTAAACAAAAAGGCGGGCTGGCCAGTGCATAAAACTCTCGATCGTTTTCGAGATAATTGCACTGATGCTCTTTCTAGTTTTCTGAAAAATCGAAGTGATGGAAAGGATCAGTATCTCGTCCTAGCACATAGACTTGATGTGGAAACGTCTGGAATTCTTTTATTTGCTAAAAACAAAGAGGCCAATAAATATCTTCAAGAACTCTTTAGCTCTCATGATCCGCAAAAGATAAGAAAGAGTTATTTAGCTATCTGTAGCGGTGTCTTTACACAACAAGAAGCAAGGATTGAAAACTTCCTTAAGGCAAACCGAGTTGGGCGTATTGAGAAGATGGTTGTCGTTAACTCTGGTGGTAAAAAGGCCATAACAGACTACAAAGTTATCGATACTGATAAGCAGTACTCATTAGTTGAGTTTACGATCCTAACTGGTAGAAAGCATCAGATTAGGGCCCATGCAAAAGAGATTGGTCATCCAATTTACGGTGATCCAATCTATTCAAATTCAAAGGATCAGAGTGGACAAAGACTTTGTGCTTACAAAATCAGCTTCTTTGATAAGTTTTTACAAAAAGAAATAAACTTAGAAATTACTCCTCCATTTAAGCTTGAAAACTTCAAAGAAGTAGCAAGTAATGGAGAACATCAATATATCATCTTTAATAAGCCATACGATGTCCTGTGCCAATTTGGAAAAGACCACAGAGACCAGCTAAGCCTTATTGATTACAAGCTACCAAAGGAAGTTTACCCTGTTGGCCGCTTAGATAAAGACAGTGAAGGCCTACTGATTCTCACTAATGATGGGAAGTATAAGAACCAAATGGCCAATGCTGATAGTAAGGTTGAAAAAACTTATCTTGTTCAAGTCGACGGCGATATCACACCAGAAGCAATTGAAGAGCTAAAGCGTGGTGTTGTCATTAAAGGTAATTACAAGACAAAGCCAGCGAAAGTTAAAAAGCTAACAAACTTTAAAATTGAAGATCGCGTCCCACCAGTGCGAGTACGCAAAACAATCCCTACCTCTTGGATTGAAGTCCGAATATCAGAAGGACGAAATCGCCAGATTCGTAGAATGTGTGCGGCGGTAAACTTCCCAACCCTTAGGCTAATTCGAGTCGCTATTGGCGATGTGAAATTAGGTGATCTTAAGATTGGTGAGTATTCGACTTTTGATCCGAGCGATCAATCAAAGCAAAAATAACACCTAAGACGGCACCACTGACAAGTCCACCTCCGTGGGCCCAATTGGCCATCTTAAAATTAAAGACATCAAAGAAACCTAAGAAGAGCCATCCAACCATGAGAACAATATCAGAAGTTGGAAGCTTAAACTTAAAGTTTGGATTTAGCCTTGAGTATGGCCATAGAAAACCAAGTAGGCCGTAAACCACACCAGAAAGCCCTCCAAACATCCCCGGGGACATAATCGCTTGTAGGATATTTGAAGAAATTGCCGTAAATAAAAGAAGCAGTATTAAAAATACACTTCCCTTAGTCACCTCAATGAGCTTACCTAACTCTTTCCACCACAACATATTAAAGAAGATATGAATGTAGCCAAAGTGGATAAAGGCAGGAGAAAGAAGCCTCCAGTACTCACCATTATTAATGTCTGCAAAGGCATCTACTTTAGAAGTTGAAAAAAGAAAAAGATAATAGAGGTTTTCATTCTTTAGAATCCAGCCAAAGATGAAGACGATTACACACAAGGCCAAGATTATAATTGTCGCAGGTCCCATACTTAAAGATTGAACATATTGCCAATTTTTATCAACCTTAGTTGGTTTGGCCCCTCCAATATAGATGCGGTAAACATCACGGGCCTGTTGTAATTGATTTAGGTCCACAACAAATAAATGATAGAAGTCGTTCTCATATTCTTTTGTAATATGGATACCTTGTCGAATTAGTTGCGCTTCAATTTGGGCAACAATCGACTCATCACGTAAAGAACCAATATACTTGAGGCGTTTTAAGTTAATTTCCGAATCATGTTCACTCATAAGACCATTTTCCTACAAAGCTTGATAAAAGTCGATCTTACATAAATATTATGGATTTAAGGTGTGATTCGACCTATATATTTGCTAAGATGGAGTTAAATAAGTTGTTTTTTGACTTATTTTACGTTATTTAAAAGTCATAACGTAAATTATTAATAAAAGGCGATACCTAAGGTATTTAACTCGTCACAATATAGGTGTGTTAAGCATGTTTAAGGTTAGTAAAAAAACAGAATATGCCCTGACAGCTCTAAAGCATATGCAAGAGCACGGACACACATGTGCCGAAAATCTCACTTCGGCCAGAGAGATCTGTGACATACACAAGATGCCTTTTGATCCAGTATCTAAAGTTATGCAAAAGCTAAATGGATACGGAGTGCTCTCATCAATCAAAGGTATAAAAGGAGGCTACTATCTTAGCCGTCCCCTATCTGAAATCAATCTCTTTGAAGTAAGTAATTCAATTGAAGGAAAGATTACAGAATCTGATTGTGATGCTCTTAAGGGCAAATGTACGAAATATTTAAATTGCGAATTAATTACACCAATAGAAAAGCTTAACTCTCACGTTAATCACCAGCTGATTAACTTGTCGCTTGAAGAGTTATTAATAAATAAGGCAGGATTCACACATGAGTGATACACAATTAACAAAGTCAGAATATAAGTATGGCTTCTTTACAGACATTGAAACTCAAGAGTTCCCAAAGGGTTTAAATGAAGACATCGTAAGGATGATTTCAGCAAAGAAGAATGAGCCTGAATGGTTACTTGAATATCGTCTAAAGGCATTTCGTCTTTGGAAACAAATGCCAATGCCAAATTGGGCCAAACTAGAAATCCCAAAAATTGATTTTGAAGACCTATACTACTATGCGGCCCCCAAATCGACAGAAAGCGCACCAAAGAGCTTGGATGACTTGGACCCGGAACTTTTAGCAACATTTGAAAAGCTAGGAATTCCACTTTCTGAGCAAAAGAGAATCTCAGGTGTTGCCGTTGACGCTGTATTTGACTCGGTTTCAGTTGGAACAACATATAAGGAAGAACTAGAAAAAGTTGGAGTTATTTTCTGCTCAATTTCAGAAGCAGTACAAGAGCACCCAGAACTAGTTAAGAAGTACCTAGGAACAGTTGTTCCTCCTGCAGACAATTTCTATGCAGCACTAAATGCGGCAGTATTCTCTGATGGATCATTCGTTTACATCCCTGAAGGTGTAACTTGTCCAATGGATCTTTCAACATACTTTAGAATCAATGCAAAAGAGACGGGTCAGTTTGAAAGAACACTTGTTGTTGCCGATAAAGGAAGTTACGTAAATTACCTTGAGGGTTGTACAGCTCCTCAACGAGATGAAAATCAACTTCACGCTGCTATCGTTGAGCTTATTGCTCTTGATGATGCAGAAATTAAGTATTCAACTGTTCAAAACTGGTACGCCGGAGATGAGCAAGGAAAGGGTGGTATTTACAACTTCGTAACAAAGCGTGGTAACTGCCTTGGAAAGAATTCTAAGATTTCATGGACACAAGTTGAAGCAGGATCTGCTATCACTTGGAAGTATCCTTCATGTAACTTAATTGGTGAAAACTCACAGGGTGCTTTCTACTCAGTAGCACTAACGAATAATAAAATGCAGGCCGATACAGGAACTAAAATGGTTCACATCGGAAAGAATACTAAGTCGACAATTATTTCAAAAGGTATCTCAGCAGAAGCTTCTGAAAATAATTATCGTGGACTTGTTAAGGTTATGCCATCAGCTATTGGTGCAAAGAACTACTCTCAATGTGATTCAATGCTTGTTGGTTCTAAGTGTTCTGCAAACACATTCCCATATATTGACGTTAAGAATAATACGGCAACTGTAGAGCACGAGGCTTCGACTTCAAAGATTTCTGAAGATCAGCTTTTCTACCTACAGCAACGTGGAATGGATATGGAAAAATGTATCTCAATGATCGTAAATGGTTTCTGTAGTGAAGTTTTCAAAGAGCTTCCACTAGAGTTCTCAGTTGAGGCCGTAAAGTTAATTGAGATGAAATTAGAAAATTCAATCGGATAAAATTTAGATTTATATAAAGGGAAAAAAATGAGCTTACTTACAGTTAAAGATGTTCACGCAAGAGTTGAAGAAAAAGAAATTCTAAAAGGGATTTCTATTGAAGTTAAACCAGGTGAAGTTCACGCAATCATGGGACCTAATGGTTCAGGAAAGAGTACACTATCAAAAGTAATCGCTGGTCACCCATCATTTGAAGTAACAAGCGGATCAATTGATTACAATATCAATGGAAAGCAAACAGACCTTCTAGAGCTTGAGCCAGATGAAAGAGCAAAAAATGGTATCTTCCTAGGCTTTCAATACCCTATTGAAGTTCCAGGTGTATCAAATATTGACTTTCTTCTTGAGTCATTTAACGAAGTATCGAAATCTCAAGGTGCTGCAGAAATGAAGAAAGAAGAATTCAGAGAATTCCTAAAGCCAAAACTAGAGCTATTAGAGATGAGAGAAGAATTCTTAGACCGTCCAGTGAACACAGGTTTTTCTGGTGGAGAAAAGAAGAAGAATGAAATTCTTCAAATGGCCGTTCTTAATCCAAAGATCGCCCTACTAGATGAAACAGACTCAGGTCTTGATATCGACGCTCTTAAAATTGTTGCAAAAGGTGTTAACGCAATTAAGTCTAAGTACAATGGAATCGTTCTTGTAACTCACTACCAAAGACTTCTAGACTATATCGTTCCTGATTATGTTCACGTACTAAGTGGCGGAAAAATTATTAAATCAGGTGGAAAAGAGCTAGCTCTTGAGCTTGAAGAAAAAGGTTACGACTGGTTAACAAAATAAGGACTAGGATTAATAATGAATATCCAAGAATTAACAGACCAATATTTAAATGACCTAGCGGGATACGCAAAGTCAGATTCAAATAAAGAGGCCCTAGGGAATTTTAAGGCCCGCGGACTTCCACATACAAAAATGGAAGACTGGATTTACACTAAGCTTACAGATGTACTACCAGAGAAGTTTGCAGTAACAGCTGAAAAAGCAATGCTTAAGAATGTTAAAGTTGCTGGCAAGTATCAAGTTGTACTTCTTAACGGTCAATATTCAAAAGCTGACTCTTTCTTTCCAGAAGAAGTAACAGTAGAACAAAAAGCACTTATCGCAAATGAAGCAAATTGTGATCAAACAGATATCTTTGCGATGCTCAATGCATCTGCGGTTGAAAATATCATTGAAATCAATGTACCTAAGAATGTAAGCGTTGATGATATTATCTCAATTGTTCACATTTCAGACTTTGATGGAGAATTTGCTCTTCCTCGTATTCACGTAAACGTTGAACAATTCTCTAAGGTGAGCTTTGTTGAGATCTTTACTGGAAGTGATAAGGCATACAATATTAACGCTGTCTCAAATTTCAAAATTGCAGATGGTGCAAATGTAAGTCACGTAAAAGTTCAAACTGATGGTGCTAATGCATTCCACGTAAGTAGTGTAAATGCTGACATTGCAAAAGACGCACACTTTAAGTCATTTACTTTCACAACAGGTGCTAAGAAATCTCGTAACGAGATGAGAGTTCGTCTAAATGGAATCGGAGCAACAGCAAGTGTTGATGGCCTATATGCTCTTAGAGGAGATCAGCACACTGACAACTTCTCACTAATTTCACATATTAAAGAAAGAACTGATAGCTCGCAGCTTTTCAAGGGAGTTCTAGACAATAAGGCCCGTGGTGTTTTCACTGGTAAAGTTCTTGTTTGTCGTGATGCTCAACTTGTAAACTCAGAGCAGTTAAATAAGAACCTACTTCTATCTAAAGGGGCCCACGTCGATACTCGTCCACAACTTGAAGTTTATGCTGACGATGTTAAATGTGCCCACGGTGCAACTGTAGGACAAATGAGTGACGAAGAAGCTTTCTATCTTCAGTCTCGTGGACTTTCAAAAGAGCGCGTGCAAAAGCTACTAATTCACGCATTCTGTTCAGATGCGATTACAAAGATTGAAGATGAGAAAATTGAAAAATTCTTAAGTGATATTCTATTTGAATCATTTGAAAAAAATGCATTTGATGAAATGGAAAAGGAATCTTAATGGCCTTTGAAATTAACGCTATTAGAGCGCAATTTCCACAATTAGAAAGAAGAGTACATGATAAGCCACTTATCTACTTAGATAATGCTGCATCAACTCTTAAGCATATCAATGTGATCAATGCTCTAAATGAGCACTACACACATGATGTTGCCAATATTCACAGAGGTGTTCACTACCTAAGCGAATTTGGAACAATTAAGTATGAAGAAACTCGCGACGCGATACAATCTCTAATTAATGCAAATTCGAGATGTGAGATCATCTTCACAAAAGGAACAACAGACAGCTTAAACTTAGTTGCAAGCTCTTTCGTTCCTCACTACTTGAAAAAGGATGATGTCATCCTAATCTCGACAATGGAGCACCACTCAAATATTGTTCCTTGGCAAATTCAGGCCGAAAAGATTGGTGCAAAAGTAAGAGAGATCCCTATTACGGATGAAGGTGACATCAATGAAGAAGCTTATGTGAAGCTTCTAGAAGAAGGTAATGTAAAACTTGTTTCCATGGCCCATATTTCAAACAGCCTTGGAACAGTTAACAATATCAAAAAATATATTAAGTTAGCACACGACAATGGAGCTTACTTCTGCGTTGATGCTGCCCAATCAATTGCTCATGAGAAAATTGATGTTCAAGACCTAAACTGCGACTTCCTTGCCTTTTCTTCACACAAGATGTTTGGGCCAACAGGAATCGGAGCTCTTTATGGTAAAGAGAAGCTTCTTGAATCAATGCCTCCTTATCAAGGTGGTGGAGATATGATCGATGTTGTCACAATTGAAAAGACAACATATAACGATCTTCCACATAAGTTTGAAGCAGGTACTCCTCATATCGCAGGTGGGATTGGCCTTAAGCCAGCAATTGACTTCATTGTAAATTGTGATCTTGATGTAATTAAAAGCTACGAGAAAGAGCTTCTTGATTATGCTACTAAGCAAATTTTAGAAGTTGAAAAAGTTCGTTTAATTGGAACAGCAAAAGAGAAGGCCTCGGTTTTATCATTCGTTGTTGAAGGTGCTCACCCACACGACCTTGGAACACTCTTAGATCGCCAAGGTGTTGCAATTAGAACTGGCCACCACTGTACACAGCCTTTAATGAAAAGGTTCGAAATCAGTGCGACTGCAAGGGCCTCATTCTCGTTGTATAATACAAAAGAAGAAATAGATAATTTTATCAAAGCACTACATAAGGCCATTAACTTCCTATAAGAAGTTAGGGCAACAAAGGTAAGATATATGAGTGAAGTAACAATCGACATTCAACCAACACCAAATCCAAATGCTTTAAAATTCATTTTAAATCAAAATGTAAAAGCATCTGGTTCTTCAACTTTTAGAACGCCAATGGAATGTGGAGAGGTGAACCTAGGTGTTAACCTTTTTACAATTCGTGGAATTGACCAATTACACTTTTTTGAAAATGTTATTACGGTAACAAAATTCAACTATGAAGACTGGGATGATATTGAGCCAAAGATCCTTGAAACAATCAAGCATGATTTGCCAAATCATAATCCAGAATATGAAGAATTCGATCCAGAAAAAGAGCGTCGTGAAAACCTACCTCAAGAGCTAAAAGATATTGAAGCTGTACTTGATCGTACGGTTAGACAATACCTGCAAGCTGACGGTGGAGATATTCAAACTGTTTCTTATGAGGACAATATTCTTCTTGTTCGCTACCAAGGAGCTTGTGGGACTTGCCCATCATCAACAACGGGAACACTTGAGGCAATCAAGTCAACTCTAAGAGCGGAGTACAATCCAGAGATTGATGTTTACATCGCCCCTGATTGGTAAGCACCCGCGAAATTGTTTGCCCAAAGGCAAACTATTGTTCGCGGTGCTAGGCCCCCAACTTTTGAAATGAAATTTATATTCAACAAGCCTGCATTTTTGCAGGCTTTGTTGTCTCTGGGCCAATGGGAAAGTTAGCGAATCGTACGAGGGCCATTGGTCGCTATGTGCACATGCGAAACCAAAGGTGCATGGCACCCTTTAAAAAATCATCTACCCAACAATCGAATAGATAATCATAAAGTGCAACGTCGCTGCCACACAAACGAATAGATGAAATAACTCATGATAGCCAAACCACTTCGCATACCTACCAGGCTTCTTTAATCCATAAAAGACTGCACCGATTGTATAGAGAATACCACCTGCAATTAGAAGCGAAATATTTGTCATCCCAAGTTTTGGAAGAAGTTCCGATACATAGGGAAGAACCATGTAGCCAGGAATAAGATAGATAATTGCACTTACCTTCTCTGGCAGATTAGGAAAGAAGATCGATTTCAAAATACCAATTGCGGCCACAGTCCAAATACTTATGAGAAATGTTGAACCAGACTCTCCATTTAAAACGAGAAGAGTAATCGGTGTACAAGTTCCTGCAATCATGACGTAAATAGCGCTATGATCAAGTCTGCCCAGAAGGTCACGTACTCTGGGTTCCCAGTGAATTCGATGATAAAAGGCACTAACTCCTAACATCATAAGAAGACCTAGAGAGTACACAATAGTTGAAATATACTGAGTGGAATTGACACTTTTTGCGATTAGAAGGGTGCAGGCACCAAGTGCGACGAAGAACATGACTTGATGAGACCAACCTCTTAGAATGGGCTTTTGCTTGGCTTTTTGCATATAGGAAGCATACCCTCCATAAGCGTTCAATTAAAGCCAAGGCCCAAGCTTTTACATTTATATTACAATGCTACAACACTTGTTGTAGAGCATGTTCTATAAATCAGAAAATTTCATTTTGATTAATTCTTTTTTAACAACACCAAGAAGCTCACGGCACTCACCTTCTTCAAGGCCATATAGTTTATGTGAAGGCTGAAGCTCTTTTGGCTCTTTAAAGTCATTCTTAAAACTTTGTAATCTGTTATTAAGATTATTTCTTAGAGTTCTCATTTGCTTTGGTGAGTACTCTTTCATTTCTTCTAATAATTCTTGTAGTCTCTTAGACATTTTCTACCTCTTACTAATCTTGCAATGCATCCGAATTAGGATTCTGGCACATTACATAAAATCCTAAACTGTGTAAAATTAAAATAAATTGTATTGATCAAATCAAATAAAACTATGACCATTAAGTATTTTCCTATGGACACCGATGGTTTGATATGTCAAACTTATATTTAACAACTCTAACAAAGGGGTAATTTATGATGATTAACAACTGCTACCGTCTACTTTGTGAAATCACGAAACTAGAGAAAAAACTTGAAGAGATTCAAGCAGTGGCCCAGTCCCATGGAGTTGAAATTGATGCCAATGAAATCTTAGAGGACCTTATTAAGGCACAGGCCAGCTAATAGCTAGGCCCAGTCCTTTGGATAGTAATATTCCATCATCTTCTTGTGTTCTGGCTTTGTCGGCTCATAACGATAAGTGAACTTCACCCTCTTTGGAAGTGAAATTAATATTGAATCGGTACGGCCATTAGACTTAAGTCCAAAGTGAGTTCCTCTATCGTGAAGAAGGTTAAACTCAACGTAGCGCCCGCGGCGATGTAGTTGGAAGTCCACATCTTCATCATCAAAGGCCTCATTCATTCTCTTCTCAACTAGTGGGAAGTAAGACTTGATAAAGTTTAAAGAAATCTCTTTAAACATGGCCAGGTCTTTTACTGGATCACCCGAGAAGAAATGATCATAGAAGAAGCCACCTACTCCACGCATTTCATCTGCACGATGCTTATTAACAAAGTACTTATCACAACGATTTTTCCAGTCGTCCCAATATCCATATGGTTCACAGGCATCTTTCCAAACCTTGTGAAAGTACTCAAAGTCTTCTTCATGTGGAAAGTAAGGAGTAAGGTCGGCACCACCACCAAACCAAATTTTTGATCCGGCCTGAATCATGCGAAAATTCGCATGAGTTGTTGGAACTTTTGGGTTTGTCGGGTGAATGATGAGAGAAATTCCTGTTGCCCACATCTGGTTATTATCACCACCAATATTGGCCGCAAATTTTGGATCAACTTCTCCAAATACAAGTGATGTATTAACACCAGCATTCTCAAAGATCTCGCCTTCAAAGGCACGTGTGATCCCACCACCACCAGGGTTTCCGGCGTAATCCTTTCTTTCCCATATATCTTCATTCAAGTTAATTTTTGTATCAATTCTCTTAAGTTCGTCACTAATCTGATTCTGTAAAGTTTTAACATGTTCGGCAAATTCTGATTTGATATTTTCAATATCGTAAGACATGGCTAAAATCCTAGTTAGTTATTTTTTAAAAACCCAATATATCAGAAAAGAACTGATATGATAATTATCAGGAGTAGAATAAATGCTTTATTATCACAATCCAAGATGCTCTAAGAGCCGCCAAGGTCTAGAATATTTAGAACAAAAAGGTATTCAAGAAGGCATTGGCTTTAGAGTTAAGGAATATCTGAAAGATGGCATTGAAGAGAAAGAATTTATCGATCTAGTGAAGTATACGGGGCTAGCACCACTTGAAGGCTTAATTCGTACGAAAGAGGCCCTATTTAAAGATCTAGGGCTTGCAGGAAAAGAGTTATCAAATATTGAGTGGGCCAAGATCGTTCACGAAAACCCAAAGCTTCTAGAACGTCCAATTCTCGTTAACGACGAGAAAAAAGCCGCCATTGGTAGGCCAACAGAGAATTTCGACACAATTCTCTAACTAGCCAAAATTACGTATTGTGGCAGTTCACCCTGCCACAAGTTCTTGTCATATCAGAAAGTTACCCCAACTCAAACTCCCTTTGTTTTTAGTCATTTACACAAGTTTCAGCTTAAGAAATTACTTTGATCTACGATAAGTATAAATGAGATTGATTTTGTGGGGACTCATTATGAAGGTACTAAGACTTATTATTTTATCTGTAGCAATTTTAGCGAATATTTCGGCCTTGAATGCAAACTCAGAAAAGGGTGTCGCAAAGGTTATGAAAGTAAGAGGAAAGGTCTTTTACTCCCAGACAAAGAAAGCATTGTCCAAGGGAGACTGGGTGCCAGAAGGAGCCAAGATCACAACGAAGGCCCGAAGCTTTGTTAAGCTCCTCTTTATCGACAAATCAAATCTAACTCTAGGTGCAAATTCAGAAGTTGAAGTCGAGCAATTCCCGAAAAAGAAAGCAGGAATTATCAATCTAATTAATGGTCAACTTCGCTCTAAAGTTTCTAAGAACTACCTACAAATTGATAAGAAGAAATCAAAGCTCTTTATTAAGACAAAGACTGCGGCCATGGGTGTTCGTGGGACAGACTTCCAAGTAAACTTTAACCCGGCCAATAATAATACGACACTTATTACATTCGAGGGTGCCGTTGCCATGGGTTCTCTTTCTAATTTTAAAAAGAGTCGCTTTCTACAAGACAGGCTTGAAAAGGTTGTTTCATCACCTACTTCAGTTATGGTTCGCCAAGGACAACTTTCAGGGGTTATGCCTAAGGTTGACTCAAAGCCAATGGAGCCAGTTAAAATTAATAAGCAACAGCTAAAGGCCCTTGAAGCAAATGATGGTTCAAAGACATCATCAAATGATGATAAGAATAAATCAGAAAAGAAACAAATGAGTCGAAATATCATTCCTCCTGGAATGGATAGCTCAAAATTTAGTGGAGCAGGAGGAACTGAGATTATGGGACAAATGGCCAAGGCCGACTCTAATCTTAAAGTCCCTACAGCTCAAGCACCAACTCTTACCATTACAACGGCCGCTCCTAAAGGAACAATGCAAGAAGGTGGCTACGTTGACACAAGTAATGCTCTCTACATTCCACCACCGAAGAATGCTCCAGTTGACCCAATGACAAATGAAGTAATTGTACCGGTTCAAATGGGTAGTTTCGATAAGGAAACTGGTGAGTATAAGAATGACTTCTATGTTGTAAATGAAAATGGAGACATGATTCCAAAGGACAAGCCTCAAATTAGTGTAAACCGTATTCCGGCTTCAGGTGGAACAGTACCAGATATAATGCCAGAAGAACCAATGAATATCTTTAATCCTGATGGAGAAGCGCCACTTGGTGATCCATTGCTACCTCCAGTAATTGTTGATGATACAAGACCTGTTGATGACGGAGCTGATATTATGAAGAAAACAATGGATGATCGCGACCAAATGCTTGATCAAACAAATACGACTTCAACTAATCGAGCGCGAGTAAAAGTCATTCTTGATCGCCAATAAATAACCGAGTTTAATATTCAGATATGGCCACAGCTTAAAAGTTCTGTGGCCAAATTTCCCCTATTCAATTGTCCGATTTATCAGTAAAATTATTTATAAATACCTAAATTTTAATAAAAAGTTAAAGGACTGACTTTGAAAAAGATTTTTATCGCACTGGCATTCGCTAGTATCACATCAATGGGACTTGCCCAGAGCATGACTCCTGTTTACCGTGCATTTGAAAACTCGAATTATGAGAAAGTTATCGAGTTATTGAACTCACCAAATTATAAGAATTTTAAAAGCGCCAAATCCCCAGGAATAAGAGATTATCTTCTTGGGATCTCCTACTCTCGTATTCAAGAATATAACAAGGCCATTGATGCTTTTAATTCGGCGATAAAGAAGGGAAATAAAGCAAGTGAGCTTAATTATGAATTGGGCCAGGCCAACTTTGCTATCAACAACCTAGATGATGCTATTGAAAATTTCAAAAAATCTGAAAGAGCAAAGTATAAAGTCGAGCAATCAAATTACTATATAGCCTATATTTATCAGCTTAAGGAAGAACCGAAGAATGCAAAGGTTTATTTTGGAAAGCTCTTAAAAGACAAAAAGACTTCAAAAGAGATGAAGCAGATCTCCTACTTTCAAATTGCTAATATGAATTTAGAGATTGCAAGAGAAACGAATCGCACAAGAGAGATTGTCGAAAAATATATCCTTCCTGATTACTACAAGGCCATTGATATCGACCCAAACAGCTCAACTGCAGATGATATCGATAATCGAATAAAAGAAATAAAAAAGGAATTCTTCTTAGAAGAAAATAAATTAATTAATGGTGATCCCCTACCTAGTGAAAGACTAAGCCTAAGTGTTGAAGAAAAGATCACATATGATAATAACGTTACTCTTTCAGACGATCTCCCAAGCTCGACTGGAACGAATAAGGATTCATTCTTTTCTCAAACTCGTCTCAATATTGAAAAGGCCTTTAATTTTAAGAGAAGATATACGATTACTCCTGCGCTAGAGCTTAAGAATACAATCTATACAGATCGCGTTGATTCGGAAATTTACTCTAATGATAGCTATAATATTACACCTGAGTTGGATATCGACTTTGCTTATCGTATTAACAAGAAGCCTGCTCGCTTATTTACAAACCTAGTTTATGACTATCAGGCCAAGGATGTGAACGCACAAAAAAGTAAGCAGTTTAACTACCGCTCTCAACAGTTTGAATTAGGTAGTGAAATGCCTTTCTTTGAAGCTGGTAATACAACTTTAACTTTTAAGTATCAAACATATTCATACTATACAGAAAGTCTTGATCGATCTTCGATGGTTGTATCTGCTGATCAAATAATCAAAAAGACTTACGGAATCTTTGTTCTACTCTACCAATTTGATAGTAGTGATTATGCAAACTCTCCAAACCTAAACACGACATCTCACCTATTTCGTGTTGATTATATTGTTCCAGGCCTATTTCCAAATACAAGCTTTAATGCAGGTCTTTCGACAAACTTCATAAGTTATGAAGACGCAGCAACAGATGCAACACGTGGGCTTGAAATGACGACATCACTCAATGCAAAGCTTACACGTATTATCAATCGTAACTTTTCATTTGGATTTGAGTATATTTATACAAATAACAGCTCTGACGAAGACACAAGTAATTATACGGCCCATCAAACGGCCATTGATTTCTCTTATTACTATTAAGCGCTAAGAACCATGGATTGCTATGAAAAATATTATCAAATACACAGGACTATTTCTTATCATATTATTTTCATGTGCTAGTGTGTTCTTTTCTCTTTATTCACGAACATACGATAAAAATTTTAGGGACCTCACGGCTTATGCATCATTTTTTGAAAATCGTTTCTATGATTTAAGAATGATGCAAACAATGGACAGAAATACACCAAACCCAAAACTAATTCTGGCCGATATAGATGATGACTCGATCAAGAACTTGGGCTCTTGGCCTATCACTCGCTCCCATTGGGGAACAATGATTAGGAAGTTACGTGGTTATGGTGCAAAGGTCATAGCCTTTGATGTTTTCTTTTCTGAAGCATCCATGACTTGTAATGGAGTTAATCCTGATGATGAATTAATTTCGGCCATTGAGTATTTTCATGAGGTACCAAATAATCGTGTCATCATGCCTTATAACCTTGAAGTTTATGGAACCAATCACTACCCTACTTTACCAGAAGACTTATACCTCTTTGCCCTGAACACAAAAGCAGGTGGGGTTAATTACGATATGGAGCCAACGATCATTTCAAATTCAGTATATCCTATCCAGGGTATTATTGATGCTGAAGCATCTTTAGGCTTTATTGAAGCAAGTGCAGACAACGACGGAGTTATTAGACACTACAAGGCACTGGCCTTTCCATATCGAGAAGTTCATGTTCCTTCATATGGGCTATCATCTTATATGCACTGGATTGGTGAGTTTGATGAAAATGAGGAAGGTGAAAATAAGAATATTTTTAAAACAGAACTAGACCTAAGTACTCAAGGTGGTGTTCCAATCTTAAAATCCAAAAAGGGAGATGTTGAATTAAACCTTAGAGGTGAAACAAAAGTTCGTTGGATCGGTGGCGCCGATGCTTATACTCGCATACCTATCTATCAAATTATTGAAAAAGATCCAAATGATCCTGAGTTTAAGAAATTATTTGAAGGCTCCCTTGTCTTTGTTGGTGCGACAGCTTTTGGAGCACACGACTTAAGAAACACGCCAATTGATTCGATGCTACCAGGAGTTCTCTTTCACATGAACTTCGTTCAAATGCTAATTGACGGCCATTTCTTTAAGGAATTCATTGATTCAGCAAAACTATCTTGGGCACTACTTGTTGGATCGGTCATTCTACTTCTCTTAATGCAATTAAAAGAAAATCCTATTTTTGATCTCTTCACACTTGTTCTCTTAGTTTCAAGTCTTTATTACACTGATACTTACTATTTTATTCCACAGGGTTTTGAAACGAAATTATTCTGGTGCTTCTTTGCCCTAGTCCTCTGCTATTCATGGAATACAATCGTAAACTTCTATATGGCCAATCAAGACAAGGCCTTCCTAAAGAGTGCCTTTGGAAGTTATATCTCCCCAGAGCTTATTGATGAGATGTACGAAGCTGGTTCTGCTCCAACACTTGGTGGTACTTCAGGAATTCGAACAGCTTACTTTACAGATATTCAGGGCTTTTCAAGCTTCTCAGAAAAGTTATCGGCCACACAGCTCGTTGAACTTTTAAATGAGTACCTTACGGCCATGACAGATATCCTTCTTGAAGAAAAAGGAACTCTCGATAAGTATGAGGGTGATGCTATTATCGCCTTCTTTGGGGCACCAATGGAGCTTCCTGACCATGCCCAACGTGCCTGCATGGTTGCACACAAGATGCAGGAGTCACTTTTAGAGCTTCGAAAGAAATGGGTTTCAGAAGGAGATAAGTGGCCTAAGATCGTTCACGATATGAGAATGAGAATTGGGATCAACTCAGGAGACATCGTAACAGGAAATATGGGTTCTGCATCTCGTATGAACTATACAATGATGGGAGACTCTGTAAACCTAGCAGCTCGTCTTGAAGAGTCTGCAAAGCAATATGGAATTTTCACACAAGTGGCCAAGGAAACAGTTGAACTTGCAGGAGATGAATTCTTATGGCGTGAGCTTGATACAATTCGAGTTGTGGGAAAATCAATTCCAGTAACAAGTTATGACCTATTAGGACTAAAGGCGACAGCTCCTGATTACTTAAAAGAGCTTGCAGATAAATTCTCTAAGGCGATTCTTTTATATAAGAATCAGAAATGGGATGAGGCCATTGAGTTATTTAAGCAAACGTTGGAACTTGAATATATGCGCTATCCAGATTTAAAAGGTGTTAAAACAAATCCATCTGAAATCTATATTAAGCGTTGTGAAGATTATAAGGAGCTTCCTCCTCCACCAGAATGGGATGGTGTTTTCACATTAACTAGTAAGTAATATCGATATAAAAAAAGCCTGCATAATGCAGGCTTTCTCTTTATCTCAATTTCGCGGATGGCCTTGAGACAACAGTCAGCTTCGGCTCCTGCCTCTCGCTGACATACCGTACATCATGAACATAAAAGCCGGGCTTGAACCCGGCTTGTTGAATAT